>CAZCCR010000056.1:0-1550 GCA_964497425.1 uncultured Gaiellales bacterium | reverse complement strand
GATATCACCTCCTGACAAATAAAAAACCTTCCCGGGCGGGAAGGTCTGCGCGCGCGTCTTTCCGGCGGCGGTCAGATGACGTCTCGGCGGACAGATTACGTCTCGGCTGCCCGATAACATCTCACCACACCGGCAGGCAAGGCCTTCCCCAACTCGTCCAAGCTTTGGCACAACACACCGTAGAGTACCCCCGCCTCCTGGCGGGGCGCTCAGCCGTTTTGGGCAGAACCTTAATCCGATAATGCCTGTCCTACCCGTTGGGGTCTTTGGACCTTTCCGGGCAACGGCCTGTATATGTGCTGGAGCCTCACCTAACGGGTCTCGGCTTTGCTTTCCCTAAATTAGTCCTGCCACGAGCGATTGTCAAGATGGGGAGGACTTATGAGAATGTTTTCAAGGATCGTACCTCTCCCCGGTGAGTTAAAAAGCTCTCGGCATCCAGTATGCGCAGCAGGTAACAGAGAAGCCCGCTGTCAAAGAAATACGGCTACATGTCAAATTGAAGATTTAATCTTCAATTTGTAAGTTGGAAACATTGGCAGCGAGCGAGACAAGGATACATTCTCCGCTCTGATAGAATCGAATCATGGAGAAGGCTCCGGAAAAGACCTACCTGGCCCTGATCGTCGAGGACGACGAGAGCATCGCCGAGGCCATCAAGTTCCACCTGGAGAAGGAGGGATTCCGCGTGCTACTGGCGGCGGACGGCCTGGAGGGCCTGAGGCTGCTCCGGCGCGAGAGCCCGGGGGTGTTGATCCTGGACCTGATGCTGCCCGGCATGGACGGCTGGGAGTTCTGCCGCAAGGCGCGCGACGAGGGCTTCGACCTGCCGATCATCGTCTGCAGCGCCCGCACCGCCGAGCTGGACAAGGTGGAGCTGCTGCGCCTGGGCGCCGACGACTACCTGGTCAAGCCCTTCGGCATGGCGGAACTGGTGGCGCGGGTGAAGGCCAACCTCAGGCGGGCCGGTGAGCTTGACTCCCGGGCCCATATGGCCACCGTCAAGGCCGGCCCCCTGCTCATCGACCCGGAGCGCCGCGAAGCCTACACCGGCGGTGAGCCGCTGGGGCTGACCCCCAAGGAGCTGGCCATCCTGCATCTGCTGGCGCGCCAGGCTCCCCGGCCCCTGTCCCGGGAGGATATCTACCGCAGCGTCTGGGGCTACGACATGCTGCACGGCGACCGTTCGGTCGATGTCTTCATCAAGCGGCTCAGGCAGAAGCTGGCTGACGCCATCCCCGGTCAGACCTTCATCCAGACCCGGTACGGTTTCGGCTACTACTTCGAACTGAAGGAGGTGGAAGGGCCGCCGGAGGAGGGTGAGCAGGAAACCGGGGGCGAAGAGCGTGGAACGGAAGGTGCCGGGGACAGGGACGACGAGTAACCTGAATGATGGTCGGGAGCTACCGGGAGACGGCCGTTACCGGGGAGTGGGAAGGTGGGGACGAAGAGCGGGCCTGAATGATGATTCGGAATCATCGGGAGACGGCCGCCGTCAGAGCGGCAGGCTGAAGCTGATGCTGGTGCCGAAGCCCTCGCGGCTCTCGGCC
>CAZCCR010000055.1:0-1829 GCA_964497425.1 uncultured Gaiellales bacterium | reverse complement strand
ACATCTCACGGCGGTTCTGATCCGGTTTATTTGATGCGTTGTTCAGAGGTTCCCTTACATTTGACAGGAACAACCGCATGACCGCTGCCACCGACCCCGAGGGCAACATCACCACCTACGCCTACGACGAGGAGGGAAACCAGATTGCGGTGACCGACCCGGCGGGAAACACCACCACCAGGAGCTACGACGCCCTGGGACGGCTGACCACGGTAAGTGAACCCGACGAGGGCGGTACGGTAAGGACCACCACCTATTCCTACGACGCGGCAGACAGCCTGCTATCGACTACTGACCCCAACAATCACACGACCTCATATAGCTACGACCAGCTGGGCCGGCTCGGGCAGAGCACCGATCCCACCGGCGCCTCCCTCCTTTACGCCTACGACGGCGAGGGGAACCGGGTAAAGGTGAAGGACCAGCGCGGCCTTGTGTCAATGACGATCGAAAACTGACCCACCTGTGACGATTGAAAACTGACCCACCCTAGCCCTCGTTTTTTCCCAGGATTCCTGATTTTCTCTTGTCTTTGAGCCTGTAACTCTGGCCCTTGATCGAGATAGTTGTCGAGTGATGCAGCAAGCGATCCAGGATCGCCGAAGCGATGACGCCATCGCCGGAGAAGACTTCGGCCCACTCGCCGTAGCTTTTGTTCGAAGTCAGAATGATCGAGTTGTTCTCATAGCGACGGCAAATCACCTGGAACAGCAGATTGGCCTGGGAGGCTCCCAGGGGCAGGAAGCCGATCTCGTCGATGATCAGCAGGCTTGGTTTCGAGTAGACCTTTAGCCGGTTCTGCAGACTGCCGACCTCGGCGGCCTTGGTGAGCGAATCCACCATATCGGCACAGGTAGTGAATTTGGCCTGAATACGTTTATTGATGGCGGCCATACCGATGGCTACGGCCAGGATGCTTCTATGGTTGTCAAGCTGCCTGCGAGGCACCCTCCAGAAGACGAAATATCCTTCTGGCTAAATATCGTTTCAGGCATCTCTTGATCTCACGCGGCGTTTTGCCTTCCTGAACACGCCTGGCAGCATATGCCTTGGTTTCATCATGGATTGCAAGCCGGGAAAGAACGATAGTATGCAGAGCGCGGTTTAGCTGGCGATCTCCACCTCTGTTAAGGCGATGGCGGACGGTTTGTCCAGATGAAGCAGGAATGGGAGAGGCGCCTGCCAGTGAAGCGAAAGCCGCCTCGGAGCGGATTCGCCCCGGGTGGGACCATGAGCAAAGAATCTGAGCGGCGCTGATGACGCCAACTCCCGGTTCGGCAAGCAGCTGCGGCGCCAGCTGTTTGACGAGCAGTTCGATCTGGGACTCAAGGTCATTTGCCTCTGCTTCGAGAGCCAGTGCCCGTCGGGCGCAGGCCCTCAGCGCCATAACCGTTGCCCGATGTTCGGCACTTTGAGCAGTATTGGTCCGGAGCCGACTCGCACGCAAAAGCAGGTCGTCAGTTGATAGCTTTCTTAGGGCGTTACGCAACCCTTCGGGGGCGCTGACCACCGTGGCCTTTAGGTGACATATGGACCGCGTGCGGGAGAGCACGGCACTCTCTCTGGTTGTGAGCATCACGCGGATCGCCTCCCGCTTGCCACGGCGTCTCGGCTGCGCCAGGTGCCTGCGGGAAAGCGCCTCCCTGGCGGCAAGCACCGCATCAATCTCATCGGACTTGGCTCCGTTCTTTCTTGCTGGCCGTCTGGGACGATCCATCTCGGCCACCCACTCTCCCTGCTCGAGAAGATGAACCAAAAGGGTTGCTCCGTAACTGCCGGTTCCTTCAACTGCCCACAGCCTTCTTCCGGATGCGTAACGAATGGCAAAG
>CAZCCR010000054.1:0-2749 GCA_964497425.1 uncultured Gaiellales bacterium | reverse complement strand
TTTTATTGCGGGCCGTAGCGGGCATAAGTGCAAATGGTCGGGTCTTCCGCGAAAAAACCCCGTAAAATACTGTTGTTGGATGGCGACCCTCAGAGAGCCGAGGCCGTCAGGGCCATGCTGGCGGAGGCGCGCACAGGCCCATACAGGGTGCACCAGAGCGGCAGCCTCAGTGAGGGGCTGGGACTGCTGAAAGCCGACGGTATCGATGCAGTGCTGGTCTCCTCAGCCCTGCCTGACAGCGATTTCGGGGCCATCCTGGCCAGTATCAGGAAGTACGCGCAAAAAGCCCCATTCCTGGTTCTGGCGCCGGACGGCACACCCGATGAGAACATCAGAGCCATGGACCACCTGGCCCAGGATTTCCTGCCGGAAAGCCAGCTGAATCCGCCGTTGCTGGAGCGGGCGCTGCTTTGTGCGCTGGAGCGTTTTCGCCTGTCCCGTTCCATGAGGCTGGCGGAAGGCTGGTGGAACGACGTATTCAACTTCAGCAGCGACCTCATCTCGGTGCACGACGCCGATTTCCGCCTGCTTAGGGTGAATCCCGCTCTGGCCCGCTACCTGGGCAGCAGCGAGAAGGAGCTTATCGGCAAATACTGCTACCGGGTCTTCCACTGTGCCCACGAGCCGCCCAGTCATTGCCCTCACAGCCGCACCCTCGCGACTGGAGCCGCAGAGAGCGCCGATGTCCCAATGTAAGGGGCAGGTGTGCTCCTTGTGACCACGACCCCTGTGTTCGACGAGGACGGCAATGTCAACGGCTCCATCCACATCGCCAGGGATATCTCTACCCACACCGCCTATGAGGCGAAACTCAGGCGCCACAGTGTCATCCACGACGGTGTCTCCCGCATTTTCAGGCTGGGCCTGACGGCAAGAGATGAGGAAGAGCTCGCCGCTACCTGCCTCGAGGTTCCCCAAACCCTCACCGGCAGCGCCTTCGGCTTCCTGGGCGAAGTCAACCAGCAGGGCCGCCTGGACACCATCGCCATGACAGATACCGGCTGGCAAGCCTGCCGCATGGGGAAGCGCGGCGAGGCGATGCGGCTGTTGAGGGACATGGAGATGCGCTCCTTCTGGGGCCGGGTGATCTCCACTGGCAGGCCGGCGCTCATCAACGATCCCGCCGCCGAGCCCGACAGCATCGGCACGCCCGAGGGACACCCGCGGATCGACTGCTTCCTGGGCGTGCCGCTGATCCGTGACGGGGAGACAGTGGGGCTGGTAGCCCTGGCCAACAGGGAGGGCGGTTATGGCGAAGAGGAACTGGAGGCGGTCGGGCTGCTGGCGCCCGCCATCCAGGAAGCGCTGCTGCGCAAGCGGGCGGAGCTGGCGCTTCACCGCAGCGAGGAGCGCTACCGCAAGCTCACGGAGTCAGCCCCGGACGGGATCATTTCCTTCGGGCGCGACGGAGTCATCACCTACGCCAACCGGGCGGCGGAACGGCTCTTCGGCTACAACCGCGGCCGACTTGTCGGACGGAGCTGCAAGGAACTGGTGACGCCGTCGGAGCGGGAGCGTCATGCCGCCTCCCTGATAGGAAACATGGGTGAGCCCACGGATTCAGCAGCACCAGCCGGCTATCAGGCCCGCGCCATGACCGGCATCACCAGCGATGGCTCCACCTTTCCCGTCGACATCTCCGTGAGCTACCTGGGACGGGGTGAGCAGGCGACCGCCACCTGCATCATCCATGATGTCAGTGTTCGCCGGAGGCTGGAACAGCAACTGAGAGAGGAGAAACAGGCAGCCGAACAGACCAGGGCCGACCTGGATATCCTCTACACAGTGGCCCGGCGCATCAGCGGCGAACTGGACCTTTCCCGGCTGCTGGGGCAGGTGCTGGAAACCATAACGGGCATGGATCTCTTTTCCGTTGAGAACAAGGGAGGGATCTTCCTGCGTGAGGGTGACCGGCTGCGGCTCGTGGCCCACAAAGGCGCCACGGAAACGTTCCTTGAACTGCATCGCGACCTGCGCCTTGGCCAGTGTCTCTGTGGTATAGCCGCCGAGACCGGCGAGACCATCATCTCCGGCAACTGCCATGACGACCCGCGACACAGCATCAGCTACCCAGACATGCCCGTCCACGGCCACGTCATCATCCCCATCAGGACCGGCGAGTTCGTGAGTGGTGTACTCTATCTCTACCTCCCCTCCGACACCAGACTGGAACGGCGCCAGCAGGAACTGCTGGAGACTCTGGCGGATCAGCTGGCGCTGGCCATCGAGAAGTCGCGCCTGTTCGAGGAGGCGCGTGAGCAGTCGCTACACGATCCCCTGACCGGCCTGGGCAACCGCGCCATGATGAATATGGAAATGGACAGGAATATGGCCCGCATACGCCGTAGCGGCTCCCCCCTCTCACTGGCGATGCTCGATCTGGACCGCTTCAAGGATTTCAACGACAGCTTCGGTCACAACGCCGGCGACCAGCTGCTTGAACGGCTTGCCGCTCTTTTGCAATCTGAGATCCGCGAGGTTGATGTGGCCATTCGTTTCGGCGGCGAGGAGTTCCTGGTCATCATGCCCGATACTGACGCGGAAGCGGCGCTGGAGGCAGCCGAACGCATCAGAAGCAAGGTGGCGTCAGCCGCGTTCGTCTATGAAGAAGAACAGCCGCCGGAGCATATAACCGTGAGCCTTGGCGTCGCCACCACCAGCAGCGGCGCCATCGCGCCCGATGACCTTATACGCCACGCCGACTCCGCCCTCTACCGCGCCAAGGAAATGGGCCGCAATCGCGTCGAAT
>CAZCCR010000053.1:0-3089 GCA_964497425.1 uncultured Gaiellales bacterium | reverse complement strand
CGAGATCGAACATCTGAATTGAAGCATGATTACCGCTGTTGCGGATAACCTGAATTCAATTCCTATGTGTTCCTATGTGCAACTCTGACAGCCGTTTTTAAGGGACTAACTTCGGTAGTATCAGTGCTTCTGGAGACGTCGAAGTCGAAGGAGCACTTATAAGGCGCTACACGCAGCTTACCCGGGGGCAAAGATACCGGATATACGCGATTACGAAAGCCGGATTCAACCAGCAGCGTCTCTTCCCAGCCGCTCAGTTACCACATATAATAACTACCGGATCAACCGGCATCAGACAGCATTTTTCCTTACCCTTGAACAGGGCGGGCGATGGTAAAGAGGATGATAATCCGCGCCAGTTCCTTGTCGCTGAGCGCCAAGATGCTTGTGATGACTTTGGTCATCTCGCTGGTGCCCCTGCTCGTCGCCAGCTATTTTGTTCAGCTGACCGCCAATCATCTCATGCTGGAAAGCAAGCGCAACGACCTGACCGCCCATACTGCGGAAGAGGCGGATGTCATCGGCCGGATGATAGACAGCCATCTCGCGGAGGCCGGCGCCATCGCCGGGAACGACGCCGTCGAAAGATACGCGGATGATCCCTTGGGGACGGGGTCTGCCGAGAGACTTGTGGCCACCCTGGACACCTTCCTCTCCATGCATGCAGATGTCGACGCCATCTTCCTGGTTGATACGGCGACCGGCAGGGTGACAATCTCGACCTCGGGCGATGAGGGCCTTTACTATGGCAATCGGCCCTTTGTGAAGCAGGCGGCCGCCGGCGGAAGATATACCTCGCCTCCCTCGCGTGAAAACGGGCAGGAAGTCGTCTATTATTCAGCGCCGGTGCGCGACAGTAAGGGCGGTGTAGTCAAGGCGGCGGTAATCGTGGTAGACGCTGAAAGCCTCTGGGAGCCGCTCAGGGAGGAGAGCGCGCATCGCGGACCGGGGTCGGTGGCTATCCTCACTGACGAATACGGTGTGCGTATCGGCCATGGTACAGATGAGACCCTGGTATACAAGGCATGGGCGCCGCTGCCCGATGAGACCATAGATGCCCTGCTGGAGGAGCAGCACTACGGGGAGGATATCAAAGTGATCGAAGCAACCGGTTATCCGGATATCCTGGCGGTGATCCAAGGCAAGAGCACCGGCGATACCTTTGTCCACCGGCTGGAGATAAGTGACGAGACCTATGAGTCCGCCTTCAGCAGGATTCCCGGTACAGGATGGACGGTGATGACCGCCATCCCCCATTCATCCTTTCTCGGTTCACTTGCATCACTCCGGAAGGGGATGGAGTTGATCATCATCTTGACGGCACTGATCGTTACCGTGATCACACTGGTTGCGGGCCGCTTCGTATCCAGGCCCGTTCGCCGGCTGGTCTCGTCGACCCGGAGGATGGCCGAAGGGGATTTTTCCACCCCTGTTCCCCACATCCATGACCGGGAGATGGGTCCGCTGGCGGACGAGTTCAACAGGATGCGCAAGAAGGTGGCTGAGACTTATGAAGAACTGGAGCGGGGGTATCTTGACATGGCCCGGGCCCTGGTAGCGAGCCTGGAGGCCAGGGACCATTACACCGCCGGCCATACCGAGAGGGTGGGTCAGTACGCCGTATCCATGGCCCGCAGGCTGGGGATGGACGACGAGGAGACAGCAAGGCTCAAGAAGGCGGCCGACCTGCACGACATCGGCAAGATCGGCGTGTCCGATTCGGTGCTGCTGAAGCCCGCCAAGCTCAGCCCGGAGGAGTTTGCCGAGATAAAAAGGCATCCGGGCAAGAGCGGGGAGATCGTGAACTACCTGGGGTTCCTCCGGGACGTGGTCCCCATCGTCGAAGGTCACCATGAACGCTACGACGGAAACGGATATCCCCGTGGACTGAGGGGGGAGAACATACCCCGGGGGGCCAGGATCCTGGCTGTGGCTGATGCCTACGACGCCATGACCTCCAGCCGCGCCTATCGTAACGCCATGGACCATGATGTCGCCACAGACAGGTTGAAGGAGGGAGCAGGCAGTCAGTGGGACCCTGAGATAGTCGCTGCTTTCCTGGAGATGATAGAGGATGCGACCGGGGAGGGTTAGCGAGGGTGCGGCGAGCGACGCCGTCGCGCTATTGTCAATGCCGCGCTATCCAGGCATTCCACAGCATCGCCTCAAGTTCCGGCCTGCACTCCTTGCGGGCCTTGCAGGAAACTGTTTATTCGACCGACTCGAACAGTTTCCAGCACGGCTTCATGAATGGCAAGCTAGTGGATGCAACCCTATTTGAATCCCATCTGTTATTGCAAAGATGCCCGGCGACATGGATAATCTTCAGGAAGATCAGGCTGAGGGTTCTTCCCTGGTTTCATGTTTCGCCTGTGAAAAGCGGCGCTGATTCATCAAGAGGCGCTCTTTGTTCCACCGGCTCCGGTTTTCCGGCGGCGTTCCTAAAAAAAAGGAGGAAACAATGAGCTCCTCTAATCGCCTGTGGAAGGTGATGATCGGCATCGTTGTCTTTGTTGCGGTCGCGATACTCGTGATTCTGCTGATCCGCGGCTGCGTGGAAAGAAGAAGAGATGCTTTTCAGCAGAGAAGAGCGGCTTCGGCAGGGAACTCCGCCACTACCGGCGATTCCCTGCAGTCCCAGCCCGACTCAGCCGGGCAGCAGCCGAACCAGCCGGCGCCGCCACAGGCCGCGCCTGACGAAGAGGATGGCGGTGCTCCCGCGCCTGTTGAAGAAGCCCCGTTATCGCTGCGGATAGTCGAGCAGAGAGTAACGCCCTACCGCTCCACACCCGGCCAGGCCATGGCCTATACGGCCGGTGTCAGCGGCGACGCGGTAAGTGTGACGATGTACATCGTCAATACTGCCGGTGGAGGGGAATACACCGTTCAGCTGATAGAGGGTCCCACGATCGACGGCACGACCAACTGGGCGGCCCAGGGCCAGTCACCATCGCCCCCCGGTACCTACAGCTATTCAACCACGGCGGCCGGCAGCGACGGCGGCACGGTCCAGGAGCAAGGTTCGACCTTTATCGTCGAGGAGGAAGAGGGCGGATAAACAGTACGGGAGGAGCGTACCTGTAGTCCGG
>CAZCCR010000052.1:0-3132 GCA_964497425.1 uncultured Gaiellales bacterium | reverse complement strand
AAGGGGCTCAGGCGGGCCGAGCCGCTGGAGAGGGGGGCGAGGGGGATAGGCAAAGAGCCGCGCCGGATCTATTCGGCCCGAGAATTGATTCGACGGGCGGAGGACGCAGGTCCGTTCCACAACTTCCCCGAATCTTTCAATAAATCGATCTTCAAGAGCAATCGACAGGTGATTAACGAGGACGTCTACGAGCCCTACCTGCTGCAGCGCGGCCTTATCCAGCGCACCCCCCGCGGCCGCATCGTCACCCGCCTGGCCTGCGAGCACCTAGGGCTTCAGTCGCCTTCCCCCGCAGACGAGAAGCTGTTCTGACCTGCTCGGACCCCGTCCGGCGAGAGCCTGCCGCCTGGAGCCGTCCCGGCGATTCGGCGATGGAGGCGCCCGGTTCCCTCCCGCTCCCCTTCTCCTACGAAGCTGAAGGAGCGGCGGCATTGTCAGATTACGGACCTGCTGTTAATATGAATAAGGCATGGAGAATCATTATTAGTACTGTTTTCTACCCTCGACAGACAAGATGACGCCGGCAACGACTGAGGCAGGCCGCTGGGAACTGGTCGACTTTCTCAAAGGTGTGGCCATCTCACTTGTGCTGGTGTCGCATTTCGCCTATCTGTATGCCCCTGATTTCTATCTGCGTTGGCTCAACAATTATGCCAACGCCTTCATCGGCATCTTCTTCCTCATCGCCGGTTACAGCGCTTACATCTCCTTTGAACGGAGGTTCTTGGGCAGCGGTCCCAGAACCAGCGTGATACTGAGATACTGGTGGGACAGGGCTACGCGCATCTACCCATTGTACTGGCTGGCCCTTGTGATCATCCAGATAGTCAAGCCACTGGATTCGGATGTGCAGTTGCAAAGCATTGGAGACATCGTCTCCGCCATCCTCCTGCTGCCCCACTTCGAGTCCCCACTCTGGTTCGTCACAGCCATAGTCCAGTGCTATATCTTTGCGCCTCTGGTCTATCTGCTTCTGCGAAGACTTGGCGTGAGGAGATTCACTCTGCTGATAACGCTGTCCGGCCTTGTACTGCTGTCGGGGTTCTTGCTGGTTCCGTCATTGACCGGCCTGGAGAGTATCAGCCAGATACCGGTCAAGCGGCCCTATGTCTTCCTATACCGGGGTATCCCGCTCGGCAACGTAATGCTCTTCTCCCTGGGGATGATGTTCCCTCCTGTTCTGAAGCGTTACGGGGAGAGAGTGAGGAGCCTGCGTGCTTTCCATGCGTCTGCGGTGCTGCTGGTGGTGTACCTTGTCTTCCTCCGCTACGACGAGGTGAGCCTGCACCGGGCCACTCACCTCATCGAGCTTTCCTTCTTCCTGGTGCTGTCCGCTTTCTTTTTCCTCTCCCTCGCCAGTGGCCCGTCACTGCCCTTCTCGGGACCCGTGGGCTACCTGGGCAAGCGCTCTTATTCCCTGTATATCTTCCATGGTTCGTTCTTTCAGATTCTGGCGTTGATCGGCATCCTTGAGCCCTACCGGGCCCTGAGCATCATCCTGACGGCGCTCTGCCTGCCCCTGCTCATCGGTTTTTGTGAGCTGGCCGAGAGGAGATGGGAATCTCTCCGTGTCAGGTTCCTGGATTATCAAGGAGTGAAGAGTGCTGCCTGATGGCAGCCGGCCGGCCCTCCTCTTCCCCGAAGGAACCGGTGAGGAAAGAGAGCAGCGAGACGAGGATGAGCAGCTCCGCCAGGACGTACTTGTGCCGGACCAGGATGGAGCCATAGGGGATCAGCAGCGGGAATCCTCCCGGGTCCGGCAGGGCCGCCAGCAGCAGTCCGATGACGCCGACCGCAAGGAACGCCGCCTGCGTGCGGGTGTTGACCACATGGCTCCAGTAGATGATTATCACCGCCACCGGCATGAGCCAGATGGTGTTCATCACCCATGTCAGCGGGCTGCTGAGCAGGATGATCACCAGCACCAGTTGCCAGTAGGCGAACTCCTGCATGGCGGTGAAGCGGTCGAACCTGTCCCGGAAGCGCCACTGGAAAAGCGCCATGATGGAAAAGAGCGCCGTGAAGACCAGCATCGCCACCGCGGTCATGCCGGGCGACGGCAGACCTGTCAGCTCCGCTGCTTTCCTGAAGGTGTTGTGCAGCGGCCGTATCAGGGTGGCGTTGGCGGTGAAGGAGAAGCCCTCCGGTTCGTACTGCCTGCCGCCCTTCTCTCCCAGCTCCCGCCCTTCCAGATAACGCTGATCCAGCCTGGTCTCCTCGGGGCCGATCTCCCCGTGCACGGCGATGCGGGGCATCTGGTTGAAGACGTAGTCGTGGTTTTGCCCGTAGCCGTTGAACGCCAGGCTCAGTAGCAGTATCAGCATGACGCCGCCGGCATAGCCGGCCAACACCTTCCCCCGCTTCCGAAGGAAGAGAAAGGGGACGATGAACACGCAGTGCAGCTTGAACAGGGTGGCGGCGGCGGCAGCCGCTCCGCCGGCCAGATCGCTTCTCTCCCGCTTGACCATCCATGCCAGGGCCAGCATCAACAGCGTGAAGGTGATGATGTCTATCTGTCCCCGCTCCAGATGGGTAAGCAGGGGATGGAAGAGCATGGTGAAGATGGCTATGACCATGACCGATTCGAAGCGGAGCGTGATCTTCGACAGTGAGGCGGCGGTCGCCATGGCCACCCCGGTCAGCAGCAGGGTCAGCATGGTCCAGCCGAACTTGGCGATGGCGTATGGGATGAGGGCGATGGGCCGGAAGAAGGTGGCGACCAGGGGCGGATAGAGGAAACGGCTGTGCTGGAACAGGTCGATGCCGTCCCAGAGGCCCGGCTCCTCCGGCAGCAGGTTCACATAGGGGGAAAAGGCATGGTTGAGGGATTCACCTGCGGTGAAATACGAGGAAAAGTCCATCTGCAGCGCCTCGGTGCTGAAACGCAGGCCAAAGCCTGCCAGCCGTACCGCTGCCAGACACGACAGGAGCACCAGGATGATCCTGATGAATAATCTGCGAGGCGTGATGGACAGCCCAACCCCCTTGGTCATCTCTCTCGTGCCCGGACCCGCATAATCTTATTTCATGGGGCATCCTTACACAAATGGCCGGCTGCGCCGCCTGACAGGCTCGAAAATATCATACTTTTCGCAAGTCAGAATCATACTAAAGTATTATGGATAGGATTCG
>CAZCCR010000051.1:0-3222 GCA_964497425.1 uncultured Gaiellales bacterium | reverse complement strand
AATTCGGAATTCGGAATTCGGATTTGGCTTCTTCGGGAGCTAAATCCGCAATCCGCAATCCGAAATCCGAAATCAAAGTAAACATCCTCGTGCCCGGCGACCCGGCCGAACGCTACTCCCCCCGCGCCCTGGCCCGTATGCGGGAACTCGGCGTCCAGATCAACCGCATCTCCCTCGACCCGGCCGCCCTCTCCGCCGAAGCCTGGTGCGAACTCTTCAACATCTCCATGAGCCAGCCCCTGGGCATTTGCCTCTACCGCGCCGTCCGCAACTGCCAGAAAAGGAAGGGAGAAAGGGGAAAGGGGAAGATGGAGGGTGGAAGGGGGAAAATGGAGAAAGGACAGGGGAGTGGGGAAGAAGAGATCCATTCTCCCTCCTCCCCCTTCCATTCTCCATTCTCTATCAAAGACCTGATGCAGGCAGTGGAGTCCGACGGCCAGGCGGCCGACGTCACCCGCCAGGCCCTCATCAACCGCCTGGACATGGCCGACCAGTGGGGCCTCTTCGCTCAGGATGGGGAGTTGGAGAAAGGGTTGAAGGAGGACCACATCAACATTCTCGACCTCTCCATCATCGACCCCGGCCTCCACGGCCTGCGCAACTTGCTGGTCGCCCTCCTCTGCCGCGACCTCTTCGCTCAGCGCATCCGCGCTCGCCGCGAGGAAGAACTGGGCCTCATCGCTCTGGAACGCCGCGTCTGGCTCCTCATCGACGAGGCCCACCAGTTCGTGCCCACCGGCCGCGCCTCCATCGCCAAGGACGTCCTCATCCGCTGGGTCAAGGAGGGCCGGCAACCCGGCCTGTCCCTGGTGGCCGTCTCCCAGCAGCCCGGCGCCATCGACGCCGACCTGCTGTCTCAGTGCGACCTGCTGGTCATCCACAAGCTCACCGCCCAGGAGGACCTGACCGCCGTCTCCCGGTTGGGCCAGACCTACATCCGGGGCGACCTCAAGGTCTACCTCAAGCAGGTCCGCAACACCGGCGAGGTGGTCATCGTGGACGACCACGCCGAGCGCCTGTGGATGGGCAAAGTCCGCGAACGCGAAACCCGCCACGCCGGCGGTGAGCTGCCGCTCGGTGAGATAGGGGGAGGAGGAGAAAGGGGAACAAAGTGAGGAGAAGGGGGAGAAGTTTAGCGATACGCCTCTCGACGATGCAGAACGGCGAGGATGATCACCAACAGATGCTCATCTACACGTCATGTCTCGATCTCTGCTACGAAGGACTCGAAGTCACGCCCCTCACCACGCGCATAGGCCTGTCGCTCTTCCTGAATCCGGCGTCCCAGGGCGGTATCCAGCTCGTCCTCCCGATCCTCCAGCAGGTCCATCATGGCGTTGTAGCGCTCGACCGGAAGGAGAACCGCCTCCGCTTTGCTGTAGTGTGTGATGAACACCGGCTCGCCCGTCTCCCGCAGCCTCTTCAAGACCGAGGCAATCTTGTCGCGCACTTCGCTGGTGGGAAGAATCGTTACGCCCATTGCGCATCACATCCTTTGTACAAGAGATATGACACATCACGCCAACCCGTCCGTCGAACTGGGAGGAGACACAGCACCTGGCGCGTGCTCAACCTTGCCCCGCTTCCTCGCTCAGATGCCTGAAACTGAGCTACCCTTGTTAATCTGGCGCCCACACACGGATACCCGGCACACGCTGGAAGTCTTCGTCGTTGGTTGCCAAATCCCTGAGCTTATGCCGCGCCATCACAGCCAGGAGTAGCGAGTCAGCGGTGAGGAGGCCGTGATCGTCTCGGTGGCGCCGGCTGCCATGAATTTCTCGGTAAGTCACATCCAGGATCATGACCCGAAAACGGGTAAGGTCGGGTAACACTTTTCTGTACTGTTGTAACTCTCGCACCGCTTTAGGATGAGCCTTGAGATAGGAGACCGCTTTCCTGGGTTCCAGGCCAAATTTGGTAATCGCTTCGCTGACCATAGCCCGGTGAATCACATCAGCCGCCGAAGAGGCAGCGATGTAAACGGTGATCTCTCGACGCGCAGCCCGTTCCAGGAAAGCCCGGCAGACGGCAGCGAAGGGCTCAGCCTGGAGCATCCCATAGACCATGACGTTAGCATCGCAGAGCAGCCTGGAACCGGCCGGTATCTCCGAGAGAAGCATCAACTCCCCCCAAACAGACCTGCTTCCTCGCTCTCGGCAATCCAACGAGCCAACTCGAGATCGGAGATCGGGAACATTTCACAGAAATCGTCCACGGCTGCCAGCGCTTCCCGATCACCCTCCGGGGTATCAGGAGGTAACTCCGGCCGTGGCTCCGGTTCTGCGGCTCCCGGCAGCAGAACAAAGGGGACGAGATCCAGCACATCTGTGTCCTGTTCGATCAACAACCGCTGGATTTCCAGTATCAATTCGTCGTGCTCCTCGCGGCTGAGGGCACGAATGGCCCGCACGATATCCGTCGGGGTTAACTCAAGCTGGACTTCTTTGACGATTGTGGTCACAGCAATCTCCTCAGCGGCGTGGCGACCCGGCTGCTGTTTCGGCCGGCACTAACTCAATGACCACCTCTCGGCCATCTTCCAGTTGGATGCGGCTGTCTTGCACCACCAATGGACTCTCCGACGGGGCCATCAATACCAGGCGATCATGCACAACCTGCGCCTTGATCTCCAGAACCGTCCCGCGCTGCTCGATCGTTTCCCAGCCTTCGAGAAAAGTTTCGACCGGCAGCGAGCCATCCCAGTGGGCCGCTTCCTCGATGAACCGCTCTATGGCTGCTTCGTACCCGGCAACCGGCATCTCTTCCAGAGTTTTCACGCCATTTCCTCAAGACTAACCTGATAGTGCCGCATCCTGCCTTTCCAATGGGCGAATGATGATACGAAGGACGATGCTCACGATAGATGTATTATACATCGACTGGAGGGAAAGGAGCAACCGCCTGCCAAATCACCAATCAAACTCGACTCACGACCCTGCTCGTGAACTCAACGATGCCTTCCAACAGTCGCACGCATAACATGACACTGATCACTATGCCCACCAGCCATCTACCACCCGCCATGAGCTATCCGGCATCAGCCACCTGTGTCGGTGCCGGCATCAGTTGCCTGCCACTGGCCATGCTCGCCCCGACACACATCGCCTTCGGCCTCCTGGCCGCGTCCCTCGCCGGCCTGCTCACCGGCACGCCACCCACGCCGGCCACCTTCGCCTGCGCCGCCCTGGGCGCGTTGCTACCCGACATCGACACCACCTCCAG
>CAZCCR010000050.1:0-3664 GCA_964497425.1 uncultured Gaiellales bacterium | reverse complement strand
CTTCACCTTGGCCCACTCCGTCGCGTCCAGGGCACTGGCCTTCTCCGTGGCGCCGCTGACAGCCAGGAACACTCCCAGCGCCAGCAGCAGCCCCAGGAAGACCACCGCTATCCTGAAGTACATTCTTGAGCTTATCTGCATATCTGTTTTCCCTCCCTTCGTTTTATATTTTCGAGACTGGCTTGATTGTCAGGTTGGTCCCACCCAGTCCCTCCAATATACGGTTCGGGCTTCCTCCGTCCCTTACCGGTTATTGGCCTGTCAAGGCGCTTGCCCGGCCGCTCGTACGGTCCGGCTCAGACCGCGGCCGCTATCTCGTCGACGGCAGCGGCAAGCTCGGTGCCGTCGCGCCCCATATAGAGGCGATAACATCTCACGGACTGCACCAGGCCAGCCAGGAGCGAGAAGTTCTCCTTGCTGGTCTCGGGGTCCATGAACAGGAATGCGTAAAGAATCAGTTCCGCCAGCGCTTCCGTGGGGTTGACCCGTTCGTAACGGGTCTTTCCGTCGGAGGCGATGACGGGGAATATCAGCAGCCTCGCCGGTGACGATTCCACGACGGAGTTGGGCCCTATCTCGTTCAGGTTGACCCGGGCTTTGGGCTGCCAGCGGTCCTCAGTCAGGTTGCGCGCCAGCGCCAGTGAAGGATAGAGGTCCACCGTCTCGGCGCACACATCCACTTCCTCCGGGAAGAAGAGCAGTTCCGGCGCCGCTTCACCACGGCGGATGAAGATGGTATCGTCCCCCAGCAGCTTGTAGCCGTGCCGGAGCAGGTGAAAGGCCAGGGTGGATTTGCCGCAGTTGCTCCTGCCGGGGAATAGGATGCCCATGCCGTCGCGCTCGAGGCCGGCGGCGTGGACCGGGAATATACCCCGGGCCTTGAGCATCTGCGCCCAGATGGGGAAGAAGATCACATGGGCGATGGACCACGAGCAGGCGGCTATCTCTGAATCGACGAAAGCAACGGCCAGGCCCCCTTCGGGGTCTGCTATCACCGAACCACCGCCGGGCACCTCCTGATAGCGCAGCTGCCCCTGGCTGCGGTACCTGAGTACCTGCCAGTCATACAGCAACTCGCCCTCGCCGGCCTGGTCGCCCACCCCGTACCCACGGTCGTCACCTTCTTCCATGGTCAGCAGATAGAACTCCATGTCGGACTCGCCGGCCGGCATGTCGCGGAAGGACCTGAGGAAATCCTGGATGGCCAGAGCAAGCAGATGGTTGTCGGCGTAAACAGTGGTATCGAGGCCGTGCACCCGGTAAGTGGCGGCGTTGAGACGGGCGCCGTCCAGCCGCTCCAGGATACCTTTACCGAGCCTGTTTGACATCTGTTCCCTTATCCCCATGTTTTACAGTTGCCGCGCCCGCTTACGGCCCCGGCGGCACCTGTATCTCTATCTCGCCCCAGCCGCCGGAATCGCCGCCGGTCCCGCCGCCGGTTCCACCGCCGGTCCCACCGCCGGTCCCACCGCCGGTTCCACCACCGGTATTACCGTTGCCGCCGCCCTGGTCGGGCGAGACGTTCTCCTTTGCCTCCACCGCCGGCAGGATGGTGTCCAGGTCCGCATGTTGCTGATCGCTGTAATCAGCCCTTATGGCCTCGCAGACCCTGTCCGCCACCGCTTCGTCAGCGTAGCGGAAGCCCATGTCCTCCACACACTGGTCCCAGGAATAGTCGACCATCACGTCTTTCTGTTCACCGGCTGTCGATGCTCCACCGGCCGACCCCACATCGGCGACACTGGAGGCGCCGCCTGATGTTCCCGTCCCATCTAGCTGGGAGCCCGTAGTTCCTTCTTCCTGGTCTTCACCGCATCCGCCTGCCAAGAGAGCCACAACGATCAGTAGTGCAACCATCCCGGCTATCGCCGCTATCCGCCTTCCCCACGGCCCGCTACCGAGAGAGCTTCCAGCTTTCATCTTTGATTGCTCCTTGCTTTCAGGTTTGCAGAAACTCCGTTCTTCACTACTCAATTGTACGAAGTTTCCGCGACGATGTCACATCCATCCATATTGGTGAACCCGATAGCACCTCCCTCTGGAGCGCCGTCGGCCAGAGGAACCGCCGCTGCTCTTGCCAACCTGCCTGATACAAGGCCCGCGCAACGCGCAACGGCTTGAATACCGGATCAGAAGGGAGCGGCCGCTGTCTCCACCTGGGACTGCTCTTATCGTGACAGCCGGCCCGATCTCTCGCGTCTGGTACCCTAGAACCTTTCCTGTCCCCTTACCCCTGGTCGCATCCAAGATACTAATAATGTGTAAGTAGTTTACTCCAAATTGAATTTATTGCATGATGCATAATAATCATTAATCTGATTAATGTTGTTCAAAAAAAGCGGCGGCATCTCAGGGAGGGGGTATAAGTGATCCATGGGCCGGCTGTTCCTTTGTCCCACTACACAGAGCGGTATATGATCCATCCTGCGGATCAGTCCGCCTTCCCCGGTTGGTTGGTTGATGACAGGAGTGATTTGAGATGATGAAACTGGCAGTGACAGGCAAGGGCGGCGTGGGCAAGACCACCGTCGCCGGCACCATCGCCCGCCTGCTGGCGGCCCGGGGCAACCGGGTCTACGCCGTGGATGCCGACCCGGACGCCAACCTGGCGGCTGCCATCGGTTTCGACCCGGCTACCGCCGATGCCATCGTCCCTATCGCCGAGATGCCACAACTGGTCGAGGAGCGCACCGGCGCCGCTCCCGGCAGCCAGGCGCCCGTGTTCAGGATGAACCCCCGGGTGGACGATATCCCCGCCGAGCTCTCGGTCGAGGCGCATGGAGTCCATCTCCTGCGGCTGGGCACGGTGAAGAAGGGAGGTTCGGGCTGCATCTGTCCTGAGTCCGCTCTGCTCAGGTCTCTGCTCAACCACCTCATCCTCAATGAGGATGACGCTGTCATCGTCGACATGGAGGCCGGCATCGAACATCTGGGGCGCGCCACGGCCAGGGGCGTCGACACCATGCTGGTGGTGGTGGAGCCCGGCAGGCGCAGCGTCCATACGGCGGATGCCATCAGCCGCCTGGCCGCCGATATCGGCATCACCAGCCTCAAACTGGTGGTGAACAAGGCAACGGGACCCGACGATGCTTTCTGCCATGAACTCTCCGGCAGGTACGATGTGATGGGCTGCCTGCCTTTCAGTGAGGAGGTGAGGCGCGCCGACCTGGAGGAGAGTTCCCCGTACGACGCCGCTCCGTCCTACCGTGCCCTGGTGGAAGAGATGCTGGACCGCCTGCTTGATTCCCTGCAGTGAGGCCCGCCTCGTCCACCTCCTGCCCTACCCTTATGGTCATGCGGTCCCTGGACGATTGCCTCTGCCGGAGCCCGGGGAGACCCTGAAGCCCCGGGCCGGAGCCGCTCTCTGGCCTGAGTCATATCATCCCCTTCTGATCGTGAGCTAATCCCCTGCCGATTGTGAGCCTGTCCTTCTGATATTGAGCCCATCCCGTGCCGACCATGAGTCTGCCCCCTTCTGATCCTGAGCCACTCCCTGCCGATCGTGAGCCTGTCCCTGCCGATCGTGAGCCTGTCCCTGCCGATCGTGAGCCTGTCCCCTTGCCTGTCCACTGTCAACGTGAGCTTCTCCCCGCCGATCATGAGCCTGTCCCGGAAACGTCGGAGGGCGGCCCCCCGCCAGGGGGGCCGCCCTCCGCTTGTTGGC
>CAZCCR010000049.1:0-4352 GCA_964497425.1 uncultured Gaiellales bacterium | reverse complement strand
CGACCAACCCCCCGGGGACGTTCCTTAACGAAATTAAGAAACTTGGAAGTATAAAAACCATTATCTGCGAAGATTGATGAATAACTTAATCTCGTTAAAGAACGTCCCTGAGCTTTGAATTAGTTAAGTTCGTTAAAGAACGTCCCGGGTCTTCTTCACTATCTCGCTTTTAGGGAGTGGCACCAGTTCGCGGCGGTAGGTGCGGTGGACCGCCTCGACTTCGCGTTCAAGCCTCATGGCGGTTTCCTCGATCTCCTTGCGCAGGGAAGCTATTCGTCTCTTCATGGATTCGATGCGCTCCTCAAGCTCAAGCACCCGCTCCACGCCTGCCAGGTTCATGCCCATCTCGGAGGTGAGGGTCTGGATGTAGCGCAGGCGCTCCACGTCCTCTTCCGAGTAAAGACGGGTGTTCTTCGGCGTACGCGCGGGGGTTATAAGGCCTTTCTGCTCATAGATGCGCAGGGTCTGGGGGTGCATGCCCGCCAGTTCGGCGGCTACAGAAATCATGAAGAGTGCTCTTTCCTTTTTCTGCTTCGTCATTACCTGCTCCGATCGTCTGCATCAAGGCATCCCGTAAGTTCCGGCGAGAGGGTCAGACGGCTCCCATCCTCTCCCTGGGGTTCTCGCGGCTGGCCTGGGCGAACTGCTCCAGGGCTTCCTTCTGTTTCTTGTTGAGCCGGGAAGGTACGACAACCTGCACTTTCACCAGCAGGTCGCCGCGGCCATTCCCCTTCAGACGCGGCGCGCCCTTGCCCTTTATCCTCAGGGTCCTGCCGTTCTGGGAGCCCTTGGGTACCTTGAGCGATACCTTTCCGTCAGTGGTCGGGACCTCGATTCTCGCGCCCAGGGCCGCCTCACTTATGGTCACCGGCACCTGGATAACCAGGTCATCACCCTTTCGCTTGAAGAGCGGGCTGGAGGCGACCTGGACCTTGACATAGAGGTCGCCGGGGGGCCCGCCGTCGGGGGACGGCTGTCCCTTACCCTTCAGCTTGATCTTGCTGCCGTTCTTGACGCCGGGCGGAATCTTCACCGTGTACTTCTTGCGCGCCCTCACCGTCCCGCCGCCATGGCAACGGGGACAGGGGCTCTCGATCAGCGTCCCCTTGCCGCCGCAACGCAGGCAGGGCTGGCTCATGGCAAAGAAACCCTGGCTCTGGGAGGTCATCCCGCGCCCCTGGCAGTCGGGGCAGGTAACGGGTGAGGTCCCGGGAGCGGCTCCGCTGCCGCCGCAGTCGGGGCAGGTGATATCCTTGTCTACGGCGATCCTGGTCGTCACGCCCTTCAGCGAGTCCTCAAAGGACAGGTTCAGGACGTAGGTGAGGTCGGCCCCGCGGGAGCGGCTCCGGCCAGCCTGTGTATAGCCGCCGCCTCCACCGAAAAGGTCGAATATATCCGCAAAGCCGGCCCCTCCGGCGCCACCGGCCTGCTGGAACATGGAGGGATCGAAATGGAAACCACCCGCGCCGGCTCCCTGGCCACCGGCTCCATAGAATGAGGGGCCGGCATCATAGGCCTTGCGCTTCTCCGGATCTGACAGAACGTCGTGGGCGTGGGATATCTTCTTGAACTTCTCTTCTGCCTCTTTATCGCCGGGGTTGGCGTCGGGATGATACTTGCGAGCAAGTTTGCGATAGGCCTTCTTGATCTCATCCTGGGAGGCGTTGCGGTCGATGCCCAGTATCTTGTATAGATCATCCATGGACAGACCTAACCATTCTCCGCCTCTCCACCTTCATCGCCGGCAGCATCTTCCCGTGGGGCGCCGGAGACGACAACCTTGGCGGGACGGACAACGCGGTCATCCAGCTTGTAGCCCTTCTCCACGACCTCCATCACCTTGCCCTCTTCCTCACCGGGGAAAGGGCGGCAGAGCACGGCCTCATGATGCTCAGGGTCGAAATCCTCGCCCTCGGCGGCAACCTCGCAGAGGCCCCGCTTGTCGAGAACGTCGCGCAGTTGCCGGTATACCAGTTCCACACCCTCGCCCAGCACCTTCTCGTCGTGCTCACGGGCAGCCTGAAGCGCGCGCTCGAAATTGTCGAGAACCGGAAGCAGCTCCTCGACCACGCCGGTGGAAGCGCGGCGCGCCGCCTCCTCGCTTTCCCGGAGCACCCGCTTGCGGAAGTTCTCGAACTCCGCCTGCAGGCGCCTGAGACTGTCGAGGTATTCGTCGCGCTCGCGCACCACCTGATTGTGTATCTCCTCGGTGATCTCCGTCACATGGCCGTCGCCATGAGCGCTGACGTTGTCCGTGCCCTCGGCGCCGGTGCCGGCGTCCTTTCCGTTACCGCCCGTGTCTTCACCGTTTCTTCCGTTGCCGGAACCATCGATGCCAGCCTTCCTGTCAGTAGTCTCGGCCATGGCGGCTTAGCTCTGCTCTTCGTCGTCGATTATCTCGTAGTCGGCATCCTCGACCACCTCGTCCTCCGGGCCTTCGGCGCCGCCTGCGCCCGCAGTTCCCGCCTGGGAGGCCTGGGTCTGCTGATAGACTGCCTCGGCAAGTTTGTGAGACGCCTGCATCAGGGCGTCGGTCCTGGCCTTGATCTCGCCGGCGTCGTCGCCCTCCAGCGCCTTCTTCAGGTCCTCGATGCCGCTCTCGATGTTGCTCCTGGTCTCGGCGTCCACCTTGTCGCCCATCTCCTTCAGGGATTTCTCCGTGGAGTAGATCAGGTTCTCCCCGTTGTTACGGGCGTCCGCCAGCTCACGCTGCCGCTTGTCCTCCTCGGCATGGGCCTCGGCGTCCTTGACCATCTGTTCGATGTCTTCCTCTTTCAGCGCGCCGGTGCCGGTTATCTGTATCTTCTGCTCCTGACCTGTTCCCAGGTCCTTGGCGGAGACGTTGACGATACCATTGGCGTCGATATCGAAAGTCACCTCGATCTGGGGGATGCCCCTGGGGGCCGGCGGGATTCCCAGCAGCTGGAACTTGCCCAGGGTCTTGTTGTAGGCGGCCATCTCCCGCTCGCCCTGCAGAACGTGTATCTCCACGCTGGTCTGGTTGTCATCGGCAGTGGAGAAGATCTCGCTCTTCTTGGTCGGAATGGTGGTGTTGCGCTCGATCAGCTTGGTGAAGACACCGCCCTTGGTCTCGATACCCAGTGAAAGTGGGGTCACATCCAGAAGCAGCACGTCCTTCACCTCGCCGGCGAGCACGCCACCCTGGATGGCTGCGCCCACGGCCACGACCTCGTCCGGGTTCACGCCCTTGTGGGGGTCTTTACCGGTTATCTTCTTCACCTGCTCCTGCACGGCGGGCATGCGGGTCATGCCGCCGACCAGGATCACCTGGTCGATGTCGCCGGAGCTGACGCCCGCGTCCTTCATCGCCTGTCTCATCGGCTCCACCGTCTTCTCCACCAGGTCTGCGGTAAGTTCGTTGAGTTTCGCGCGAGTCAGCTCCATCGTCAAGTGCTTGGGGCCGGAGGCGTCGGCGGTGACGAAAGGCAGGTTGATGTCGGTAGTAGCGGCGGTGGAAAGCTCGATCTTGGCCTTCTCCGCTGCTTCCACCAAACGTTGTACAGCCATCTTGTCCTCACGCAGGTCGATGCCCTGTTCCTTCTTGAACTCGTCGGCCATCCAGTCGACCACCCGCTTGTCGAAGTCGTCGCCGCCCAGATGGTTGTTGCCGCTGGTAGCCTTCACCTCGAAGACGCCTTCGCCCAGCTCCAGCACGGAGACGTCGAAAGTACCGCCGCCGAGGTCGAACACCAGGATGGTCTGGTCGCTCTCCTTCTCCAGCCCGTAGGCCAGGGAGGCAGCAGTAGGCTCGTTGATGATGCGTTTGACCTCCAGACCGGCGATACGGCCCGCGTCCTTGGTGGCCTGACGCTGGGCGTCCTCGAAGTATGCCGGAACGGTGATCACCGCTTCTGTCACCTTCTCGCCCAGGTAATCCTCCGCGTCACGCTTCAGCTTCTGAAGGATCATCGCCGAGATCTCCTGCGGTTTGTAATCCTTGCCGTCAGCCTTGACTATGACGTCACCGTCGGAATCGCTGCCCACCTCGTAGGAGACAAGCTTCTCCTCCTCGCGCACGTTGCTCTCCTTGCGGCCCATGAACCGCTTTATAGAGGTGATGGTGTTATCGGGGTTCGTCACCGCCTGGCGCTTGGCGACCGTTCCCACCAGCCTTTCGCCGTCCTTGGTGAAAGCCACCACCGAAGGAGTGGTCCTGCCGCCTTCGGAATTGGGGATGACAGTGGGCTCACCGCCCTCCAGAACGGCAACACATGAATTGGTTGTGCCCAAGTCTATTCCTATGACCTTTCCCATTATCTGTTCCTCCTTGAAATATGTTTGGTAACCTATATTAGCACAAGATTAATATATAATCTAAGCCTGTTAGTATC
>CAZCCR010000048.1:0-4413 GCA_964497425.1 uncultured Gaiellales bacterium | reverse complement strand
GTGGAGCGGTGGATGTTTTAACGGGAACTTCCAATGAACCGTGCCTGTATATAGTATTTATTGCAGGAGTATGCTGAAAAAAGTCACTGATATCCTCACCAGGCCCGGCAGGAACCGGACTATCTCCTCTCTGGCGGTCATCGCCGTAGCCACCCTGGCGATCACGGTCCCCTTCGCCGGACAGGCTTTCTCCATCGACGGCACCGAGACGCTCGCCTATGCCGAGCGGCAGGTCGAACACCCTTTCGCCCAGGATCTCCCGGACCATTTCAACAACAGGGGCATCCTCTACGACAGCTTTCTTGAGACCCATCCCAAGTTCCTGCCCCTGTACCTGAGCCTCGTCATCAGGGCGGCCGGTGAACCATCGGAGGTGCTCATCCATCTTTCGCTTGCTTTCTTCCCGTTCATCGGAGCGGCCGGCATGTTCTTCCTGGGACGGCGCTTCCGGGTCAGCGGCCTGGCGGCGGCGCTGCTTTTCCTGGCAGCCCCGATGCTGATGGTGAATACGCATACGGAGATGGTCGACGCACCTGGGACATGTCTCCTGATCGCCGCCGTCGCCTTATACATATCAGCCGTCGACAGGCGGAGCAGATGGCTGCTGGGACTGTCGACGCTGCTGATGATACTGGCCGGCCAGACCTTCTTCCAGGGCCTGATAGTCTTGCCCCTGGCCCTGGTCTACCTGGTAATCAACCGCCGCTTCCAGCTGCGCAACTTCATCCCCATCATCTGTACGGCGCTCTTCTTCGCGGCCTACCTGCTTGCGGTCAGGGCCGCTTACGGCCAGTTTCCCCGCTTCTCGTACAGAGAGCGGCTGAACACCGTGAAACCATCGTCCCTGCTGGAACAGGCGCGCGGCAACCTGACGGTGCTGGGCGGGACGCTGCTGATGCCGCTGGCGGCCGTCGGCGGCTTCTTCCTGAGATGGACAAGCGCGCTCACGTTCGTCGCTGCCTCGGCGATGACCTGGTCGTGGTCGCTGGTCCGGTATGTCATGGGCCAGTACAGCCTTTCCGAGGCGGTTTTGTTGTCCATAATGCTTCCGACGGGCATCACAATCGCCTATCTTGTCATCGAGCGCGCCGGTGCGGCGCTGTTCAGAAGAGCGGGACGGGATCCACGCACCGGGAGGGACACCATCTTCCTGGCAACCTGGTTCTTCGGCGTACTGGCCTATGCCTTGTTCCTGCTGCCTTACCCGGCGCCACGTTACCTGCTGCCGGTGGCGCCTGCGGCAGTGTTGATACTGCTGAGGTTCTGGCGCGAGAACATCCGGCATGCGTCTGTCAGGTTCGCCCTGGGTGGCGCCGCTGTCGCCCTTACCCTTGTTTTGGGAACGATGTTGAGCCTGACGGCGCTCCACACCGCCAATGACGGCAAGGCAGCCGCCCAGTGGGCGATGGACAGGTACAGCGGTTCGGACGGAGCATGGTATAACGGCACTTTCGGTTTCGAGCATTATCTCAAAAGCAACGGCTTCCGTCTTGTTCCCGGCGTCGAGAACGAACTCTACGCGGAGACCGCAAGGCCCTTCCCCCTGGAGGAGCCCAGACCCGGAGACCATGTCGTCTACTCGGCCCGCAACGGCGCCTGGGTCCCCTATCCTTCCGTGATGCAGAGGCTCCGCGGTGACGACACCCTCCTGCTATACAATGATGATATATTCTTCTTCCCGTGCACCGGCACCGAGACCTGCTGGTGGAACTCGGTGTTCCTTCCTTTCGACTTCTTCCCGGGAAGAGAGCTTTCCGACCAGGTGATCGCCTGGAGGATCGATGAAAAGCCCAATCCGCTCAGCGAGAGCCAAAGAGAACTTTATCGTGAGGTAGGTATCAACAATGTCGACGAGTTGAGCGAGAAATGACGACAACAGCCAGAAAATACCTGGAGTTGCTGCTGCTGGTGGGGTTGCTGCTGGCAGTGACGCTGCCCTTCATCGGACAGGCCGTCCACCATGACGCCCATCAGTGGGTCGAGTTCGCCAAGGTGGAGCTGGAGCACCCCTTCTGGCACCATCTGCCGGATTACGACTACTTCGGCGTGCATTACCCTGGCAACAGCTACCATGACACCCACCCCCGGCTGCAATCGCTCTACCTGAGCATGTGGCTGAGGGTCACCGGCAGCGTCGCTGAACCGCTGCTGCACCTGGAGATGCTCATCTTCCCTTTGATAGCCGTGATCTCTATGTACTTCCTGGCGCGCCGCTTCCGCGTGAACGCCTTTATCGCCACCCTGCTTCTCGTGGTGGCCCCCGCATTCCTGGTCGCCAATCACCTGATAATGATCGACGTGCCGGGGATGGCCTTCTGGCTTGCCGCAACTGCTTTCTATCTGAAGGGGGTCGACGATGACAGCCCGGCCTATATGGCAGCAGGTGGAGTATCGCTCTCCCTCGGCGTCCTCACCTATTACCAGGACCTGTCCCTCCTGCCCCTTCTGTTCCTCTACCTTCTTTTGAAGAGAAGACTCACGCCCAGGACCATCGTCACCCTTTCCATACCGGTGATCGTGTTCCTCGCTTTCACCTCCGCCCATTTCGCCTATTACGGTACAGCGCCGAACTTCACCTATAACACGGTCGTGCAGCCCATGGACCTGATGTCCATCGTAGTCAGGACCAGGGGAACGCTCACCCTTGTCGGCGGTGTCATCATCTTCCCCCTTGCCGCACTGGTGGTATTCTCCCGGCACAGGTGGATAAACATCGCTACAGCCCTGGTCATGCTGGCCACCGCCGCCTGGTCCATCCTCAATTACCTGAGCGGAGCGTACTCCGCCGACAACCTCCTCCTGTTGCCCTGGTTGATGGCGGCAGGGACAATGGTTCTGCTGTACATCTTACGGAAGCTCTTCAACGCCCTGCCCCTCGCCCTCGTCAACGCCGGCGGTAGCAATGACGTGTTCCTCGGAACATGGTTCCTGGGCGTCCTTTTCTACAACTGCATGTTCCTGCCCTACCCCTCGTCCAGGTTCATTATCCCCCTCATCCCTCCGGTCCTGATATATGCCGCCAGGGAGATAGTCAGGACATGGGGTCCGGAGAGGCGGCGTATCGGCGCGGCGACGGTGGCGGTCTGTGCTTTCACACTGGCGTTGTCCCTGGCCATAGCCATCGGAGAGAACGACCGGGCGAACACCCATCCGGCTGAAGCGGAGTGGGCTGCGGAAAACTATCCTGCCGACGGCCATGTCTGGTTCCTGGGCGGACTGGGCTTCCAGTATTACATGGAACAGAAAGGATACAGGATGGCCATGGTAGACGGTGAAGGCATCCAGACCGGCGACTATATCGTGGAGTCGAGGAACAACCGCTGGTATTTCGACAGTGATTTCGCCGCCCGGCTGGAGCTGGTGGAACAGCGTGACTACCTCCGAAGTTGGCCGCTGGTGACCGAATACCTGGAGAACAGGACATCATGGCTGGGCAGGATCGGGCTGGTGATACCCTACGGGTTCGAGGGGGACAACCTGGACCGTCTGTACGTCTACAGGGTGGCCCTGAGCCAGGAGGAAGCGGACGCCTGCAGGACTGACGTGGTCGAGACATCCTGAGCGTTCCCCGGCATGTTACACAACCGGCCTGGCCCAGGCAGGATTTATTGACTTGTTCTGAGAATATGGAATAATATGGCGGATAGAGACAGGTTATTTTCAGATTGTTTTAGTCCATTGCGGGGAGGTGAATTAATTGAGGAAAAAGGCATACCTGATAACTTTGATCGCCGTAATGACGGTTTGCATCATGCTCGTGTTCGCGCAGTTCGCCTTCGCTACAGTGGTGAGCCCCGGCAGCACGGGGCCCCAGTCCAGTAGTAGTGGAGCGAGCAGCACGGGAAGTTCAGCGACCGGCGCTCCCATGCTGGTACTGAGCGGCCTAGGCTCCGCCCTGGTTGGAGCCGGTTACCTGCTTCGCCGCAGGTCGGTCAAATAGCTTACCGTCAGTATATTCGGATCATCAGAATGATCTGCCCGTCCAGCGGGCAGATCATTCTTTCATCATATCCCTGACCGCCCCCATCAGCCCCTTGAGGGAATAGGGCTTCTGGATGAAGTTAATACCCTCTTCCTCTATCTGCAGCCGGTTGGTCTCCTCACCGCTGTAGCCGCTGGCCAGGAGCACCCTCAGCCCGGGATGTTCATTCTTCAGTCGGCTGACCAGGCTGACCCCGTCTTCGCCGGGGAGCACAACATCGCTGAACAGCAGGTCGAACTGTCCCTGCTCGCGCTGGAAGATACGGCCGGCCTCCTCGGCGGTGGCGGCGGCGTAGACCCGGTAACCGTGCTCGCTGAGCAGCCGGTTGGCCAGGGCCCTCACCGCGTCCTCGTCCTCCACCAGGAGGACGCGCTCACCGTGGCCGTTGAGCTCCTGCTCCATCTCCATGCCGGGGCGCTCCAACTCCTGTT
>CAZCCR010000047.1:0-4660 GCA_964497425.1 uncultured Gaiellales bacterium | reverse complement strand
CGCCCTCGCGCTCGCTCCGCTCCCGCTCCGATAGCGCTCGGTCGAAGTCCCCGGGTGGATGTGATTGAGGCTCAGCGCTCGGTCGAAGTGCCCGGCCGTCCTGGTTCATGGTCCGGATGTGGGATGGTTCTGATAGAGTAGCGACCATGGACGAGCCCATTGTCTCACTCAAGGATGTCTCCTATCACTATCCCCATGCCGGTGGCACCGTTGAACCGGCGCTGAGCGGCATCAGCGTCGATATCGGAAAGGGCGAGTTCGTCGGCCTGGTAGGGGCCAACGGCTCCGGTAAATCAACCATGGCGCGGATGATGAACGCGCTTACTCTGCCCTCTGCGGGAGAAGTGAAGGTCGCCGGACTCTCAACCAGTGAAAAGGTCAATCATGACCGCATCCGCGAGACCGTCGGCATGGTCTTTCAGAACCCGGACAGCCAGATCATCGCCACCAGCGTCGGAGACGACATCGCCTTCGGGCTGGAGAACCTGGGGCTGCCGCCGGCAGAGATTGAAAAACGGGTGCTCCAGGCCGCCGAGCGGTTCTCCCTGGCGGGGCTGCTGGACAGGGAGCCGCACTGGCTCTCCGGCGGACAGAAGCAGCGGTTGGTGCTGGCGGGGGTGGTGGCGCTGAGGCCGCAGGTGCTGGTACTGGACGAGCCCACTTCCATGCTTGACCCTGTCTCACGCCGCCGGTTCCATGCCATGGTCGAGGACCTGTGGCGCGGAGGTGCCACAATCATATACATAACGCATCTGATGGATGAACTGGTGGAAGCGGACCGCATCCTGGCCCTGGACTCGGGCAGGCTCGTCTTCGATGGTCCCCCCCGCGAATGTTTCGGTGACGACGACCTGTTGGAGCGGGCGAGCCTGGAGCCTCCCCTGGCGGTGCGCCTGGCTTGCAAGCTGGAGAAGCGCGGTCACGCCCTGGACCCTCTTCCCCTTACTCTCACCAGCCTTGCGGAGCAGGTATGCGTATAGAACTGGATGATGTCAGCCATTGTTATCAGGCGGGGACCCATCTGGAATCCCTGGCGCTGGAGAGGGTCTCCCTTTCCCTCAGCCCCGGGGAGCGACTGGGTATCGCCGGTCCCACCGGTTGCGGCAAGTCGACGCTGGTGGAGGTGATGGCCGGAGTCCTCAAGCCATCGGCGGGCAGGGTCATCCACGACGATGTGGTGCTAGGCCGCCGGCAGGGACCGGTTCCGGGGCGGATAGGCCTGGGACTGCAGTCGCCGGAGAACTGCCTCTTCGAGAAGACGGTGTACGATGACGTGGCCTTCGGTCCCAGGCGGCTGGGCCTGGCCGGCGAGGAGCTGGGTCTGAGGGTGAAACAGGCTCTTGAGGGAGTGGGACTGGATGCGCAAGCTTTCAGCGACCGTGTGCCCCTGTCCCTCAGTACGGGTGAACAGCGGCGCGTGGCGCTGGCGGGGCTCCTCGCAATGGCTCCCCGGGCCCTGCTGCTGGATGAGCCCACCGCCTACCTGGACCCGATGATGCGCCGGGACCTGGTCGGTCGCCTGCTGGCCATAAACGAGGAGCGGGGCACGGCTATCGCCATGGTGTCCCACGACATGGACGAACTGGCGTTGTTCGCCCAACGGCTGGTCATCCTCGAGGAGGGGCGGATAGCGGCGGACGGTCCGGCCCGGGTTTTGCTGAAGGATGAGGAGCTTCTGCTCGGTCACGGCCTGGAGGCGCCGGGAACCGTCAGGTTGTGCGGTCTGCTCTCGCGATGCTCGGAGCGGAGCTATTCCGCCGTGCTGGACGAGGAGGAGGCAGCGGAGATGCTCGCGACAGCCATTGCCGGCAACGGAGGGGGATAAGCGATGCGCCTCACCAGCCTTGCCATAGGGCAGTATTACCCCGGGGGTTCCATCCTGCACCGGGCCGATCCCCGCACCAAGATCATCAGCGCTTTCCTCTACGTGGTGGTACTGTTCCTGGTCAGGGGGTTCCCGGCCCTGGCGCTGATGGCCGCGGGCGCAGCCGCCGGCATCGCCGCCGCCGGCATCCCTCTGCGCTGGCTGTACCGGGGTGTGAGGCCGGTGCTGTTCCTGGTCGCCGTCACCTTCCTCTTCCAGCTCCTGCTCTATGGGGGGGATGCGCTGTGGCGCCTGGGTCCGCTCACATTCTACCGTGAAGGAGCCCTCGAAGGCGGCTTCCTGGCCCTGAGGCTGCTCCTGCTTCTTGTCTCCAGCTCCCTGCTCACCTTCACCACGCCGCCGGTGCGCCTGACCGACGCGCTGGGTCGGCTGATGGCGCCACTGGCCAGGTTCAGGTTCCCTGCCTACGAGCTGGCGTTGATGATGACCATCGCTCTTCGGTTCATCCCCACGTTGCTGGCGGAACTGGACCGCATCATCAAGGCACAGATGGCGCGGGGGGCGGACCTGGCGCACGGTGGACTGGTCAGGCGCGCCCGCAACACCTTGCCCATCCTGGTGCCTCTGTTCGTAATCAGCTTCCGCCATGCGGACCAGCTGGCGCTGGCCATGGAGGCGCGCTGCTATCGCGGTGGCCGCGGGCGCACGCTCAGGCAGAAGCTGAGATTCGGCTGGAGGGACGCGCTGCTGGCGCTGATGATAGTAGCGCTGCTGGGCGCCTCTCTCTGGCTCGGGCGGCTCCGCTGAGGGGCGTCTGAGACACAGGTAATGTCCGGTCACGGCGGAGACCCGTTAGAATGATGGCATCATGACGCAAGGGAAAAGGAATATAAGGCTGGACCTGGAGTACGACGGCACCGGTTATGCCGGATGGGCCAAACAGCCCGGCCTCAGGACCATCGAAGGGACGCTGGAAGAGGTCCTGGGGCGCATCCTGCAGCAGGAGGTCAGGCTCTCGGTGGCCGGCCGCACGGACGCCGGTGTCCATGCCCGGGGCCAGGTAGCCAGCTTCAAAGCATCTACAGACATGGAGCCGGGCCGCCTGCGCTGGTCCGCCAACGGGCTGTTGCCGGACACGATCGCCATCAGCGGTGTCAGCGATGCGCCACCGGGCTTCGACGCCCGCCACAGCGCCGTCTCCCGCCGTTACTCGTATTCGTTGCTGCTCCGCCCCTGGCCCTCGGCTTTCCGGCACCGTTTCCTCACCCATGTCCGCGGCGGGCTCGACCTGGAGCTGATGCGCGCAGCTGCGGCCGTCATCGCCGGGCGCCATGATTTCCGTGCATTCACCCCGACGGTAACGGAGCATGACAGCTTCGAGCGCGAGATCAGCCTCTCCCGCTGGCGGCGGGAGGGCGACCTGTTCATCTACGACATCGAAGCGGGCGGCTTCCTGCGCGGTATGGTGCGCGCTCTGGTAGGTACCATGCTGGAGATAGGCCGTGGTGTCCGTCCTCCCGATGATATGCCGCGGCTGCTTGAAGGGGGGCATCGCCCCGAGGCGGGCGAGACGGCCCCTGCCGCCGGGCTCTGCCTGCAGGAGGTCAGGTATTGAAGGCATAGCAGGGTACTTGCAGAATACTTGCCGAAAAAAGCGGAACTGGAGAAGGGAAACCGTCATGTGCAGTAACGCAGACAGAAGGGCAGGAGCACTTGCGGTTGCGGCTATCTGGTTACTGGCCGCGGTATTCGTCTTTGCCGGCGGCTGTGGCGGCGCCGGTGATGAGGCCGGCCGGTCAGCTGTCACCGGCGGGGAGAGGAACGACGCTTCTGGAGAAAGGGGGAGCCGGATACGGGATGACGCAGTCGACGGTCAAGAGGGGAATACAATCACTGGAGCTCCAAACCGGCCGGTGCGTATGGTGTTCGTGCATCACTCCGTCGGCGAGGACTGGCTGGCGGACGATGGTGGTGGGCTGGGAGCAGCCCTGGCGGCTGCCAACTATTTCGTCAGCGACACCAACTACGGCTGGGGGCCGGACGGCATCGGCGACACCACCGACATCGGGGACTGGTATACATGGTTCGCCGGGCCTGGAAGCGGCGTTTATACCGAGGCGCTGTACGCCGAAGACGGCCAGAACTCTGAATACTCCCGTCTTGAGGTCAACCCCGACCCCGGCGGTGAGAACCAGGTCGTGATGTTCAAATCCTGTTATCCCAACTCGGGTCTGGGCGGGCTGCCGGACGATTCGCCTACGGAGGGGGACAACCCGCTGCGAGGCGAGGACAGCGGTTCGGAGAACCATACGGTGGCCAACGCCAAGGGCATCTACAACGACCTGCTGGATTATTTCGCCACCAGGCAGGACAAGCTCTTCATCGTCGTCACGGCCCCGCCTATGTCATCGGAGGAAACCGACGCGGCACAGGCTGCCAATGCCCGCGCTTTCAACACCTGGCTGGTGGAGGACTGGCTGGCGGACTATCCATATCAGAACGTGGCTGTCTTCGATTTCTATAACGTGCTCACCAGCAACGGTGGTGACCGTGAGTCAAACGACGCCGGCAGCGCCTCCGGTAACCATCACCGGCTGCGCGGCGGCGAAGTGGAGTACATCAACGACCAGGGAGGAAACTATTCCGCGTACGACTCCTGGGGTGACAGCCATCCCACGCCCGCCGGCGGCCGGAAGGCCACTGAGGAATTCGTGGGTCTGCTCAACTACTGGTATGGCCGCTGGGCGGGACAGTAGCGGTGGAGAGCGGCCGGGGTCTGTCCCTCGCGCTCGCTCCGCTTCCGCTCCGATAGCGCTCGGTCGAAGTCCCCGGGCG
>CAZCCR010000046.1:0-6708 GCA_964497425.1 uncultured Gaiellales bacterium | reverse complement strand
GCCAGGCCCTGTCTGAACAGCGCCTGCGAGAACTGGGTGAGTTCGAAGGATTTCATCAACCGCTGCTCCGGTGTCATGCGCCGAAGCGTCTCGATGTAGAGCCGGTGGTTGGGCCGCTGCTTGATATCCATGGGAGTATCTTATCGACAATCCCGGATGGTTGGAAAGTTTCGGGGACGTTGTTTCCTTTTTGCCTTTTCGACCCCCCGCCCCGACCCTCACCCGACCCAATCCACCGGTTTGGGGTCCCTCCTGATGGCCCTGCGGTATCTGACCCGCGGATATCCGAGGATAAGAGAGATGACCGCCTCGTTTTTCTCCGGGATGCGGAATATCCGCTTCACCTCGGGCAGTTTGTTGATGGCCGCGGGCACCAGGCTGATCATCGATGTCCCCAGTCCCAGGGAGTGGGCGGCCAGCATGGCGTAAGTGGCGTAGATCAGGGCGTTGTTCGTGTGCTCCTCCGCGTCCGGCGCCGCGTGGAAGATGAGCAGCGCCGGCGCTCCCCGGGTGATGCTGTCGCCGTGCTCCAGCCGGTAGTTGCCCATCCTGGCCATGGGATATATATGGTGCTTCAGGGTGCTGAAGGTCTCCTCGCCCTTGCGGTGCCTGATCAGCCTGCTGACGATGGGGCTCTCCACCCAGCCGACGATGTCATCGAGGAACTTCGAGATCAGCGGCAGCGCCGACTCGATCACCTGCCGGTCGTCCACCACCGTGACCTCCACCTTGCGGGGTTCCGCCCCGTAAGGCGCAAAGTCCATGGCGTCCAGTACCTGCTGGAGCGTCTCGCGGGGCACCGGCTTCTGCTTGTAGTTCCTGACGGAGCGGCGCCTCGCCAGGAGATCCATCAGCTGCCGGTAGTCGATGCCGCTTTCGGGCAGGGGCAGGACGTTGCCGCCGTACTCGAACCCCTCCACCGCCACGGCGCCGGACTTGCAGACCGCCATGCACTGCCCGCAGCGCATGCAGATCTCCCGGCGGCCGGCGACGACGCGCATCGTCCCTTCCCTGCCCCTGCCCTCGAAGGTGAACATGTGCACTGGACAGACGCGCAGGCAGAGCTTGCACTTCTCGCACTTCTCCTGGTCTATATCCGGGGACGTACTCAAACTTATGAAACTTGTATGTTCGGGGACTTACTCAAACCTGTTCAGGGACACCTCAGGGACATGTTCAGGGACACACTCAATCCTGCATGCCTGTGATGCATGTAGCCGGGTCCGGGAGTTTCCTTGTACATCGTGGCGATAGCATACCTGATTCCTGCACTTTTTGTCTCCTTGTCTCCTGCCGGGAGGTAAAGGAAACCCTGCTTCAGCCCTGGGTTCGAGAAAGGAAACTGCTCTACAGCCCTGGCTCGAAACAGGAAACCGCACCGCAACCCCTGGTTATCATTGTTCGGGATTGTGATCTGTGGAAGGCTGTTTGGCGACCCTCCCGAGCAGCTCCTCCCTCTCACGCCTGCGAACTGATTTTCTGTAGATGTACCAGATGACTGCGAAGGCATATCCGAACATGGCGATGATCGGCGCGATGATGTAGACCATCAGCCGGCCGGTTGAGTCTCCGGTTGAACCTTCGAAGTACCACCAGCCGATAATGACAAAAACGGCAGCCATAACGAAATCGGACACAACGGTTGAAGCAAGCAGAAAATCGACTGTCCATCTCCGCGCCGGCCCACCGGCATTCTTTCCCTCGAATACATTCCATGACCAGTATCTCTCGACTATCCCCGCCAGCCGTTCCTGGCGCTTGAAGGGCTGGCGCAGCAGCCAGAGGGAAAGGAGGATCACGGCGATCCATGCCAGGGTCACGGCCACGATACCCGCGATTATTCCGCCTGAAGAAATATACATGCTGTCCCTGATTCGATGATTTCCCCGGATAGCTGAAGCTTGCATGCCACATCTTCCCACCACGGACCACCGCGCCGCATGATACCCATGCCTCCGGCCCTGACCGTGGTGGTAAGCGTTCTGGTCCCCTGGAAGGGCTTCATCTGGCAATCGCGCCACTGGACCACACGCATGGCGCCCACCACCTTACCGTCCTGACTCGCCTCGCAGAGGTCGCGCATCAGGACCACATAACGATATCACGGCACGCGGATGATGAATATCTCCGCTGGTTCCTGCTCGTCCTGGCCGGAGTGGCTCTCGAACGCGAGCCACCGGCCGTCCGGGGACTGGGAGGGGGCGCCGTCCTCATTCTCGTCGCTGGAAGTGACCCGCACCGGGGGAGAGCCCATATCGACCGGGAACAGGAAGATATTGGGCACCGGCAGGCCACCGTGGTTGCTTGACGCAAGCGCATATCCGCCGTCATGGGACCAGGAGCAGTCGGTATCGTCGGAGTCGCCGCCGGAGACGGCCCGGATATGTGAGAGCGGCTGGGCGGCGGCAGTGTCGATGTCGGCGACGTAGACCGTCCAGCCCTCGTCGCGGCCGTACTCGTTGCGCTGAAAGAGGAGCCTCTTGCCGTCGGGGCTCCAGCTGGGAAGGCGGTCGTCGAAACTGCCGTCCGTAAGCAGGATGACCCTGCCGCTCTCGACGTCCAGCAGCGCCAGCCGGTGGACCGCCTCCGCGTCGTCCTGGCCGGTCACGTGCTCGAAGATGATCCAGCCGGGGTCGCGGGGGTTGAAGACCGGTTCTATATAGTAGGTCTCCGTGTCCTCGTCGTGGAAGCTCACCTGGGTGGGGCCGCTGCCGTCGCCGGCGGCGAGCCAGATCTCGTCGGCGCCGCCGCCCCGGTCGGAGGAGAAGCAGATGCTCTCGCCCACCCAGCTGCCGTAGGGCACGTTGACGTTGCTGAACTCACCCGCCGGAACGATGACCTGCTCGCCGCCGCCGTCGACCCGCATCTTCACCAGCTCCGAGGGGCCCGAATTGTAGCCGTCCCGAAAGCGGGTGTAGATTATGTACGCGCCGTCGGGTGAGAAGACCGGGTTCTGGGAGCTTGCGGGGCTGCCGTAGGTGAGCTGTTTGGCCTGGTCGGCGCGGGTCGCGTCGGGGGTTTGGGCGGCGCCCCCGCCGTTGCCGCGCCGGTCTGTGCGCTCCCCGGTGACGGCCCGCCCGGCGCGCTGGCCGGCGCCGGTGCCGGTATCCGTTTCTCCGTTGCCGCAAGTGCTCATAACAAGGGCACTGATGCAGAGGAAGAGAGCGGCGGCGCTCAGTGCGGCTGGCTTTCTCAACAACACGCCTCGGCCTTCCTTTCCATCTGATGAATGCGACCTTTGTAAACGCGACCCCGGGGCTTTGCAGACGCGACCCCGGCGAACAGACCGGCCGGCCGCTTCGTCACGACATGGGCTGCTCAGGACATGCTCAGGAGATGGGCTGCCTGATGATGGTTCGCCACCTCTCCGGCGCGGCCCTCCTGATATCGCTCAGATATATCTCGTGGTGTTTGCCGGCCCTCTGGCTGCCGCTTTCCTCGATAAACTCATGCAGGCGCTCTATCGTCGGCCCCTCCTGCGAGAACGGGCCGACATGCATCGTCTGGGCCGCCTTTCCTTCCTGGAAGGGTTCAAACCTTACCAGGGAAAGCGCGGCGGGGTTCTTCTTCCTTTCGACTTCCTGCGTGGCCGTCTCGATCATCTCTGCCGTGACGAACTCCGGCTGCATGATCATCGCCGTCCATTTCCAGTCATCCTTGCTGCCCTCGGCGAACGAGGACATGTCGTCAGCCCACCAGAGACCTTCCAGGGGCAGGACACCGTAATCTATCCCCATGTCGCCTTTTTTGACCATGAATTTCAATGTGTACGCAAGTGAGAACAGGGCTTCGATGGCGTCACCATAGGATTGTGACGTGTTGGGGTCGCCCTCGCCGTCGATCATCAGGAAATACATTTCCGGCACATCGACAACCTCGACCTTCTTGGCGGAGGCATTGTACAGGCGCCCCAGCTTCTTCTTGAAGTCGACCTTTTCCATTGGTCTCTCCCCCTTTGAAGATTGACATCGTGCCCATCACCGGTGGGCAGACAGCACGGCCGCTGTCTCAAGAATATAGGCCGCAAGCCGGGTAAAGGCAGTGACACGTTTGATCCTCTTATCTCGGATGGGAACCACGGCGAGTCAGACCGGTCATTCGATCGATCCCGGCCATCAGGTTCAGGTTCTCCACGCCGACGTGCGCGCCTCCCTTGCCCATGCTGTCCAGAACGCTCACGATGACGATGCGCCCCCTGTCTTCGTCAACGTCCAGGCCGATGTAGCAGAAGTTGGTGCCCGATACCGAACTCACCCAAGGGTATGGCTTGTACTGCCAGCTTGCCCCTTCGTCCCTGGGAAGATCGAACACCTGCACGAACGGCTGATCGCGGTAGAAATCCCGATATAGCTCAAGGAGCTCACCCCGTCTGACGGCCCTGTTCGGGAAACAATGGCAGACATCGACAATGCCGCGCACGATGGGGATATACGTAGAGGTGAAGTGCACCTGAGCGGTGTCCTGGGCGAGCAGACCAAGCTCCTGCTCCATCTCGCAGGTATGGCGATGGCCGACGATGTTATAGGTAACGGCATTGTCGCCGATCTCGGGATGGTGGATTGCACGCGCGAGCTCGGCGCCGGCGCCGGCGGTACCGGAAAGGCCGTCGACGACCAGGTGCTCCAGGTCAACCAGACCCGCACGTGTCAGCGGGGCCATGGCCAGGATGGCCGCTGAAGAGAAACACCCGGGATTCGCAACCAGCCTGGCCTTGCGTATGCCGGTTTCATGGAGTTCTGATATTCCATATACGGCCTCGCGGGCCAAGTCCCATCTCTCGTGCGCCTGACCATAGACGGATTCCCACGTGGCGCGGTCCCTGAGCCGGAAGGCCGAACCGAGATCGACAACCCTGGAGCCCGCATCCAGGAAGCGGGCAGCCACCCTGATAGAAGGCGCCGTCGGCAGCGCCAAAAAGACAAAGTCGGGGGGTTCTACTTCTTCAATGTCAACGAACCGCATTCTCAGGCCGTAGAAGTTCGGGTGAACTTCCTCGACCGGTCCCGGCTTGCGGCTCGTCGCCCAGGCGAGCTCGACCTCCGGATGCTCATGTAAAACGCGGAGGGCTTCCCCGCCCATGTAGCCGCTTGCACCCACAACACCGACGCTGATCATATAATTACTCCTTGTGTCACCTTTCGCGGCCTAACCTTTTGGTAACAGTAGAAAAAGATTCCGTACCGGCTGTTTATCCTGACCCGCCTAATCCTCCCGCGAAGAGAGCAGATTGTCAATTGGGCTCTGCCCGCCTGGGCCGCCTTGACTGAGTAAGTATCTCAGGCGCTCTTCTCCCGCACAACAAGGTCGACATCGCAGTCGAGAACGCTCAGCAGGAAGAGGAGCCTATCGATAGATTTGCGATAATTGGTCGGGTCGAGCAACCGATAGAACTGCGCCGGCGAGGTGCCCAGGCGCCGGATGAGCTCCCTTTTGGAGAGAGGGCTGGCTTCGACACGCTTCTGCGCCTCCAGGGTCAGCCTGTAGAGCAGCAGGTCGCGCATGTAACCCGGGTCGCGATTGTATTCCAGCACCTGCTCGACATGAACCGTACCCTCTCTGCCGGACGCAAGACTGTAGGTGAACCCCTCGCGGCCGAGCTCATCATCGAGCGCGACCGTGGAGACAGGATCACCGGCCCCCGGCGCGGGATCGGCCTTGGCGTAGGGAAAGAGGTAGCGGCCACGCCAAGTGGCGACCTCGAAAGCGCGCCTGCGGTTGTTCTTCCTGACCGACCTGATCTTCATTACAGACCCTCGGATTCCAGCTGCCGGATAAGCTCGAGCAGTTTTCGCGTCTGCCGGCCCGCCATCGGCTTATGGTTTTCCAAATCCCATTTCAGAACGAGTTCTCCATTGCGATATACGTGTACATGCCGCGGGGTGTGATCACCCTTCCAGGTCAGGAATACGAAGCCACCCCGCCGTACTTTTGTCACAGTTAATGTTACCTCCTGTGGTAACGGTTTGTCAACAGCGGAAGTGAATCGGGGGTAATTTCAGCGACTCGTCATTGAAAAACTCTCCTGGCATATGTATGCCAAACGGAGAATCTACCGAAGTACATCAGGCAAAAGTGGAGTAGCCCGCATGCTATCACACCATACAGACAGATAGAGATGGCTGAGTCCGTTCGCCTGTCACTCCAGTTGCGCGAGCAGTGCCATGCACGGAGTGTGACAAGCCGGATCCGTCCGCTGCAACGGTGTGTTAGTCAACGCCTTCTCGGCCTTGCCCCGGCCGACGACGGTTCACGACGAATGTCACAACCGCGCCAACTGCTCCGATCAGGACCGCGACAGGGAAAAACAGAACCGCGAGAAAAAAGGTCGCGACGCTGAAGCCCTGTAAAACACTTTGAAGCGCGCTCGCAGTTACTGCCTTTGCGGCTAGGGCCCCGAAAGCATTGTGCAGTATGGCGAAGACAACCAGGCCAAGCACGGACGCGAAGAGCAGGCGCCTGAACTGCCTTGCGGTTCGCCACGGGTGGACAAAAGCAAAGACGAGTGCAGCAACCGCACAGAAGGCCAGTACAATCCCGGGCGGATTGTCGTCGATCCCAATGACGATGGCCGCTAGTGCGAAAGCGCAGGAAATCACAAGAAACACGAGCGTAAGAGTCCACTTGCGAGACGTCACCCAAGCCTCGAGCATGTTAACCTCCCTTTCTCGTCGTTCCGTTCTCAACCAAGCGCGTCCAGTTGCCTAACGC
>CAZCCR010000045.1:0-6959 GCA_964497425.1 uncultured Gaiellales bacterium | reverse complement strand
GGCGAGGAGATCTATTACGGCGATGCAGCCCGGGCCGAAGTGCTCAGGCATGCGGGCATCGAGCGGGCGCGGGCGCTCATCGTCGCCATCGCGGACCCGGTGCTCAGCCGCCAGATCGTCACGCTGGCGCGCCAGGCCAGCGCCTCGCTGAAGATCATAGCCCGCACCCGTTTCGTAGGCGAGGCCGACGAGCTCTACCGTCTGGGCGCCGACGAGGTTGTTCCCGAGGAGTTCGAGACCTCGCTGGAGCTGGCGGGGATGGTGATGGCGGCCTACGGCGCCTCCGAGCGGGTCATCGAGAAGGAGAAGGCGGCTATCCGCAGCGAACGATACGCCCTGCTCTGCCGGGAGGAGTGCCCTCCCGTCCGCCCCCGGATGCTGACGGCGCTGCTCTCGGCTGAGGACCTGGAGCACCTGGAGTTGACGGAGGGACTACCGGTTGTGGGCGGCAGCATCGCCGACACGCGCCTGCGCACGCTGACCGGCGCCACCATCATCGCCATCGAGCGCGAGGGCAGGCTGGTCATGAACCCGGCGCCGGAATTCCAGCTGGCTGCCGGCGATATGCTGTTCCTCTTCGGCAGGGCGGAGGAACTGGAAGCGGCGCGAGGCGAGCTGCTGGGAAGGTTGTCCTAGCTCTTCCTCCGTGCTTCAAGTGTTTTCTTGAAGAGGAAAAGGGGCAGCAGTAGGCCCGCCAGCAGCGCCGCCAGCCACACCACCAGGCTGGCCAGCACCCAGGTGCCGACACCATCTATGCTGATCCCGTCCGAGAATAGGTCTGTGACCAGCAGGCCGGCGAAGGTGGTAACCAGGGAAACACCGCCGCGCAGCGAGGGCACGTTCCTGATGGAGATCTTCACCAGCAGGGGGTCGAGGACCACCTCCACCACCGTGAAGATGACGGTCACCACCACCAGTGAGGCAAGGCTGATGGAAAAACCATCAAGCAGCGCGTCGGCCACCAGCAGCCCCACGGCGTTGGCGATAAGGTGAAGAAGCGCTCTTGTCAGCATCACTATCATTGTGGATGATTATTCGCCGAAAAGGACGGGAAACCTTGATGGGTCCCCCCTTTGTTCTTGAAGGTGATTTTGACATAGGGTTGAATCTGGATATAGATTTCTCATGGGCGAAGGATCGTGCTGAACATGCAAACATAGCCGAGGGAGCGGCGGGATGACCCGAACCTTGAGTGCGCGTTTGAAAATCTACGTCTTGGCCACGGTATCTGCTATTCTGCTCATCCTGTTGCTACTGGTCTTTCCCGGACCCATCCGCGCGAATGCTTCGTCCGACACCATCCCGCCCCAGGTGACGGTCGTCTCTCCCACAGGCACCTCCGATATCAGCGGTGTGGTCGTCAGCATCGACTATTTCGAATCGGGAAGCTCCGACAATAGTGTTGTTTTTGATATCAGGCTGGATGGTTATGTTCTGTATCCCTATTCGGCCGATATATGGCTGTCAAGCTGCACAGATACACCCAATGTGAACCTCAGCTGCACGCTTCCGGATCTGACTGCCGGGCCCCACATTCTGGAGGGAACCATTACGGACACGGCCGGCAACAGCACTGCTTTCAGCAGCAGCTTCACTGCCGAGTCACCGCTGCCCCTCTCATCGGATACGATTGCGCCCACTTATTCGAGCGGGTCTATACGTCACTTGTACTTCCAGGCTCCGGACGTGATTTATGCCGAATACCGGGATTCACCGCCTTCCAGCGGCATCGATCCTTCAAGCGCCACCATGAGTCTTAACGGGGAACCACCGACATCCTGCGACCTTGTGTTCGGCTCACAACGGTGCGCACTTCCTGCAAACCTGCCGCCGGGTTACTACCGGTACACGCTCTCCATTTCAGATATGGCGGGTAATTCCGCCACTTTCACTGATGATTTCCAGGTTGGTACAACTCTCCATATACGAAATGATGTGACAGGCGGTGACTGTGAGCAGCTCGGCGCCTGGGACCCGTCCACAGGCACCTGCACCCTGACGTCGGACTCATCCAGCCACCGCATCATCATCGAAGGAGACGACGTGACGCTGGATGGGGCAGGCCACCTGCTCGACGCCCGCTCTGATGCGCACATCGCCGTCCTGGTCGACGGCGGCTCCGGGGTCACGGTCAGGAACATGCACATCAAGTGGTGGGATGTCGGTATAGAGGTCGACGGACCCGGCACAGGCAATTCGCTGGTTGACAACAATTTTGAAAGAACCATCACGGGAATACACAATGTAGGTTCCGCCGACTGCACCATAACCGGCAATACGATGACCGATGCATTCTACGCGGGTATCCTGGGGGGTGGACCTGAAGGCGCCTATATCGCCGGTAACGATATCTCCGGAGAGGGCTTTGGCATTTACCTGAGCGACAGCACTTCAAACGTGATCGCCGACAACCGGATCACCGGTGTCCTCTGGGGCCTGAACCTGCTCCGGGTCGACAACAGCACTATCAGGGGCAACCACCTGTCAGGCAATGAAAGCGGTGTCAGCCTCGGCTCTTCCAGTGACGATCAGTTCTTTGACAACACGATTGAAAACAGCACCGTCGCCGGTCTGATGAGGTTCACCAATGAACCGTTATCGCCCGGGAACCTGTTCTACCATAACAGCTTCCTCAACAACGCCGCCCAGGTGCTCGACGACGTGGGCGCGGGCAGCTCATTCAGCCTGCCGGCGCCCGTGGGCGGCAACTACTGGAGCGACTGGACCGGCCCGGACAGCGATGGCGACGGCTTCGTTGACACGCCGTATGTTTTTAATAGCGCGCAGGACGATCTGCCCTGGGCCGCAAGCTATGGATGGGAGCGGCCGGCGCTCAGCCTCAGCCTGGCGTCGGTCTACTGGCGGAACCTTCCGGATTATCTGGCGGGCCTGCTGTCAGTGGACTACGCGCTGGGCAACGCCGGTCCCGATGCCTTCGCGGTCCAGGTTGTGGATGCGCAGGGCTCCGGCGGCGTCGCCACGGTCACATCGATGCCGCTGGTCCTGGGGGATATCCCCGCGGCTGGCAACGCGTCCTACACGTTGCAGTATCAGTTGCCACCGGGTGTGGTCACATTCACAGCCACCACCCGGGTAACGGCCCAGGGTCAGCACGGTGAGACCTTCTGCTATCCGGGGACATGTGTGTAATGATTTGGGGATGTTGTTTCCTTTTTGCATTTTCACCGGTGGGGCACAACGCTGGTAATGCACGGAACATCAGGAGTTGAATGCGGTGTGCTTTCGGCAGGCGCTTAGTTCAAACCCGACATCGCCCGCGAAAAGACTGCAGTGATGGTAATCGAAAGCAATGCGAGCTGAAGCACCGTACTGATCGCTACGGAGTGAAAGTTCTCTTGCGGTCTACCGGGCGACTCTTTCATCAGCCTTCTCCAGTGCAGCCAGGATTGCGCCAGCAGGATTGAATAGAGCGGTAACACGGACATTGGTGCTTGAAGGAATCCCCAATCATAAGCCACGCTTGTCTTGTCCAGCAGATAGATGGTCATGGCAAGGATAACCAGTTCGGAAACGATACCCGCGACGGCAAACGACACACTTATTATAAAAGACCTGTATATTTGCCCGGCGGCAGGTTGCTCGAGTGGTGTAGACGGTTCTGATGGCGAAGCGTATTTTCGCATATTGCGCTCATAACCAAATGCAATGACCCCGGCAACTGCTGTTAGTAGAAACACAATCGAGGTAAATTCGGAAAGAGTATCCAGAAAATACTCAGATCCGAGAGCCGTGATCACTGGATATGTGGCGAGCGCCACGGATATGAAAAAAACAGGTGCAGCTCCCAGGATCAATACCTGTGTTTTCTTCGGGAATACGAAGACGCCGTTTTTTCTGATGAGGCGCGTCGTTTTCAGGTGGTTTAGCGTAAAGTGGGTGATGAACAAGATGATTCCAAAGACTGTTACGGTGAGGCCGGAAAAGAATATCACAAAGATTTCCAGACCAATGAATGCCGCCATCAGGCCAAAGGAAAGCATGCACCACCACCAGAAGACCGGCCCGAGGCTGACTTTGACGAAAGCAGATGGATCAACCCCGGATTGTGATTCCGGGACGCCGGATGCTATCGGATTATCCATAACCATGACATTCGCAATATCGGCCGTAATTGATTGATTATTAGTGATGTGGTGTTAATAAAGGGGGAACACGATACTCGCAGTGTCTCTGCCTTCCCTTACCATGGCCGGCTTCATCTTCGACCTGATACAGGGCTCCGGGGACGTACTTAAACTTGTGAAACTTGTGAAATCTGCCAGAACTGGAATTTTCTATGTTGCATGCTTATTTCTATACTCTTGGCTCCATCCACTGAAACAAGCCGTATAACAGCACAAGTTTCACAAGTTTAAGTACGTCCCCGAGCTTGATACCAACAGCATCAGGCTCAGGGCTATCAGCGCTGCGGTGGTGGCCCAGCCGATGACGTTCTGGGTGCGGTTGTTGGCGAACTCCCCCATGATGCGCCGGTCGTTGATGATGATCATCACGAAGATGAGGATGAAGGGCAGCAGCATGCCGTTGACGCTCTGGGCGATGATCATGATGGGGAACAGGGGCAGCCGCGGCACCAGGGCCACCAGCGCTCCCAGTACGATGAAGACGGTGAAGAGGCCGTGGAAGAAGGGGGCCTCGCGGAAGGAGCGGTTCATGCCCGCTTCGAAACCGAAGGCCTCGCAGAAGGCGTAGGCCGTGGCCAGGGGCAGGATGGCCGCCGCCAGCACCGAGGCGTTCAGCAACCCGAAGGCGAAGAGGGCCGAGGCAAAACGCCCCGCCAGCGGCTCCAGCGCCAGGGCGGCCTCCTCCGCCGAAGTTATCTCCCCGCCCGCGGCGAAGATAGTGGCGGCGCAGGCGACGATGATGAAGAAGGCCACGGTGACCGTCACAAGCGCCCCCACCAGCACCTCCGTGCGCGTGTAGCGGTAATGCTCCCGTGAGATGCCCTTGTCCACCACGTAGGCCTGGATGAAGAACTGGCCCCAGGGGGTGATGGTGGTGCCCACGAAGGCGATGAAGAGCAATATGTATCCGCCGCTCAGCTGGAAGCTGGGAACCAGCGTCCCCCTCAGCGCCTCTCCCCAGTCGGGGCGGGCCAGTATACCTGAGATCACATAGGTGACGTAGAAGGCGGAAAAGGCCAGGAACACCCGCTCCGCCACCTTGTATGAGCCCCGCACCACCAGCAGCCAGATGAACACCGCCATCAGCGGCACCGTGTAATACTTGGAGGTGCCCAGCAGCTCGAAACCGCCGGCGATGCCGGCGAACTCGGAGATGGTGGTGCCCAGGTTGGCCACCAGCATGGCTGCCATCGCCAGCAGCGCCACCCGTACCCGGAAACGCTCGCGGATCAGCGCCGCCAGGCCCTGGCCGCTCACCAGCCCCATGCGCGCCCCCATCTCCTGGGTCACCACCAGGCTTATCACCAGCAGCACCAGCGCCCAGAGCATGCTGTAGCCGTAGTTGCCGCCGGCGACGGAATAGGTGGCGATGCCGCCGGCGTCGTTGTCGGCGCTGGCAGTGATCAGGCCCGGCCCCAGGATGGCCAGAAACACCAGCAGCCGCGTGCGGCCGATACGCCGGATCGCCCTTGCTCGCCGTCTCATCGCGTCTCACCCGCCTCTTTCACCAGGCCGCCTAGCCGAATATCTTCGGCAGCCTCTTCTTCCAGGTCAGGGGCAGGGTGATGTCGATGGCGTCGTCGACGGTGATGATGCCCTTCATCACGTTATCCTCGTCGATGACCGGCACCGCCAGCAGGTTGTACTTGGCCACCACCTGGGCGACCTCGTCCAGGGAGGCGTCGTCGCGCACGCTGATCAGGTGCGTCTCCATGAAATCGGATACCTTGTTGTCGCGCCAGGCCAGGATCAGGTCCCTCAGCGACAGGGCGCCCACCAGGTGGCCGTCGTCATCAACCACGTAGAGGTAGTAGATGGTCTCCGCTTCCGGTTCCAGGCGCCTGAGCATGTCGATGGCCTCGCCGGCGGTCAGCCCCGGCGGGAAGGCCACGTACTCGGTGGTCATGATGCCGCCGGCGGTGTCCTCCTCATACTGCAGCAACTGCTTGACGTCGCGGGCCTCCTTGCGGCGCATGGAGGCCAGCAGCGCCGCCGCCTTCTCTTCCGGCAGGTCCGCCAGCAGGTCGGCGGCGTCGTCCGGGTCCATCTCCGAGAGCAGGGCCGCCGCCTTGCGCTCGTCCATGTCGTTGAGCAGGGTGACCTGGAAGTCCGGGTGCATCTCCTCCACCGTGTCGGCGGCCACCTCGTCCTCCAGGGATTCCACCACCGCCACCCGCTCGTCCGGCGGCAGCTCGTTGGCGATGTCGGCGATGTCCGCAGGGTGAAGCAGCGCCAGTTTGTCGTGGGTGACCTTCAGCTTCATGCCGGTGGACTCGCTGCTCACCGGCTCCACCGTCTTCCAGTCGATCAGCGACGGCTGCACCCGCCGCGATAGCTTCTGCGCCAGCCGGGCCAGGCCCAGGCGCCGCATGATGGCGCCGCCGGAGATGTCCACGCCCACCACCCGCAGGCTGCCGTTGGCGCGCGCCAGCTGCAGGTCGTTGACGCGGATGAGCTTGTGCCCTTCCGTGTCCACAATCTGCTTGTCGAGGATGTCGCCGGCCAGGAAGATCTCGCCCTCCACCGGCTCCACCGGCTCCAGTTCTTCCTCCGGCAGCCGGAGGATGGTCTGCGACTCCTCGAAGCTGCGCACCAGGTCCCAGTCGTAGAGCAGCCGTTGCTTGCCCTGTTTCACCTGGAATTTGGTGGCGGCCGGATATTTACGCTCCAGGGAGACCACGATGTCGCTGAGGGAGCCGACGGGCCGGGAACGCGAGTCCCTGACCTGCTGCCCCAGCAGCTTGCTGAAGAAGAACATGGATATCACCTCCTGACAAATAAAAAACCTTCCCGGGCGGGAAGGTCTGCGCGCGC
>CAZCCR010000044.1:4071-7926 GCA_964497425.1 uncultured Gaiellales bacterium | reverse complement strand
ACATCGGGGTCCTGCCCCGGCAAGATGATGTTTCCACAGACACTGCACCTGCGCATGGTATCCTCCTCGCTCGTTTCCATACATCCGTAGCTATTCCTACCCGGCTCGGTCCATTCTAATCCAAACCGGGTGGAAAGGCGCAAGGTCTCGAGAATGCCGGGCGGTTTGAAAGACGCATCGTACGGGAACCCGTATCTTGACGGCATAACACACGCATCCGAGGGAGGAGCCATGACTACCGGCCAGGCGACAGGCATCAACCGCGTCAACGATATCGGTAACATGACCGACCTGGAAAAGAAGCACGTGCCGCTGATCCATATGGACGGCACGCCCCGGGCAGGCGAGGAGTTCGACGTCACCATCTGGGTCGGTGAACAGCTGGCGCACCCCAGCGAGGCCGGACACCACATCGAGTTCATCGACCTCTATCTCGATGACAAGTTCATCGCCCGCTGCGACCTCACCTGGGGCAACACTACACCGAAGGTCACCTTCACCGTCAAGACCGAGAGCGCCGGGGTGCTGAAAGCCTACGAGCGTTGCAACCTGCACGGTGACTGGACCTACGAGCAGGAGCTTGCGCTGTAGCCGCCGGAGGTTTCTCCATCGAGGACCGTTCCCCGGCCGGAGTTGCGTCCCAACCAAAGACGACGAGGCTGCGCCGGCAGCCTTGGCTGCCGGCGCAGGCGTTGATGCCGGGAGCAACAGCAGGTAGAATCCACTGGAGAGAGGAACAGCCGCTCCGGGGGATACGCCTTGAAGATCGCCATAACCATATCCGGCCTCGACCTCAAGGCTGAGCTGGATGAGTGCACTACTTCTTTCGCTGCGTACAACTCCCTGCCCCATGAGAGTTCGGTCTACCGCTGGGGGGATGAGATATATTTCGACTTCCCCATCGCGGCGGTGCCGGAGAACCTGAAACAGACCATGGATGTGGGCGATCTGGGTTACTGGCTGGAGGGCCAGGCCCTGGCCATCTTCTTCGGCCCCACCCCCGCCAGCATGGATGACAATCCCCGCGCCGCCGTCCCGGTCATCCATATCGGCCGGCTCCTGGGAGACGCCACCGTGCTGAAGGATATCGCTCCCGGCTCACCCATCAGCCTGAGAGCCGGTGGCTGAAGGCCCCCGGGCATCCTTCCCTGATCCATGAAAGACAGTTTCAAGACAAGGAAGAACCTGATACGTGAGCTGGAACAGGCCCGGCGGCGCCTGTCGGAACTGGAGGCGTCGGGGCCGCCCGCTGAGGGCAAGGAGGAAGAGAGCGCCCTCAGGCAGGCCCTGGCCGATTCCCGCCTGCGGCGCCTGGAGACATCGGCCCTCCTGGCCGCCGCCAGGGCGGTTCTGGAATACCAGGACTTCGAGAAGGCGGCGCGCGCCATCTTCGACATATGCAAGGAACTGACAGGCGCGACCAGCGGCTATGTCGCCCTGGTAAGCAGGGACGGCAAGGAGAACGAGGTGCTGTTCCTCGACGCCGGCGGTCTTCCCTGCACCGTGGACGAATCCCTGCCCATGCCTGTCCGCGGCCTGCGCGGCGAAGCCCTGAACCTGAAGCGCACCGTCATCGACAACGATTTCGCCTCCAGTGAATGGGCCAGGTATCTGCCGGAGGGACATGTGGAGCTGAGGAACGTCCTTTTTGCCCCGCTCATCGTGCAGGGCAAGGCGGCCGGCCTACTGGGAATGGCCAACAAGGAAGGCGGTTTCACCGAGGAGGACGCCAGGCTGGCGACAGCCTTCGGCGAACTGGTAGCGGTAGCCCTGGCCAACGACTGGACCTACGAATCCCTGGAGAAGAGCGAGGAACAGTACCGCTCGCTGATGCAGTCGGCCACCGACGCCATCATCATCGCCGATAGCGACGGCAGGATAACCTCATGGAACAGGGGCGCCGAGCGCATGTTCGGCTATGGGGATGACGAGGTGCAGGGGGAAAGGATCAGCATGCTGATGCCGGAAGAGTACCGGCCCCGCCATACGGCCGGCATCAAACGGTTCATGGAGACGAGTGAGCCCCGCATCATCGGCAGGACGGTGGAGATGTCCGGCCTGAGGAGGGACGGTTCCGTCTTCCCCATGGAGCTGTCCCTGTCCACCTGGTCCACCAGGGACGGGACCTTCTTCACCGGCATCATCCGCGACATCACGGAAAGGAAGAAGACGGAAGCGGCCGAGGTCAACGCCCGCGCCCAGGTCCAGAGTTACGCCACCCGCCTCTCCATCCTGCACAGGATAGGGCTGTCCCTCAACCGCGAGACGGACGTGCCGCGTCTGTTCAGGTCGGTGCTGAAAGCCGCCGCCGAGATAACATCTTCCGGAGTAGGGGTGATGACCCTGATCAACCAGGGACAGACCGAAGTGATCGCCATGTATTACGCACCATGGTACGAGGAACGCTGCGGCATCGGCGACGCCATCCCCAACCTGCACCAGCGTATCGCTGCGCTCACCGGCAAGGGCGAGGACGCCACCCTCCTGAGCGACCTGCGCGGTCTGGAACGCCTGCCCGATGGCCACCTGCCCCTGAGAGAGCTGCTCATCGGCACCATCCGCGACACCAAGGGGCGCGTTCTGGGACACTTCCTGCTCAGCGACAAGGCGGACGGAGCAGCCTATACCGACGAGGACCGGGAGATAATCTCCCTGCTGGCGGCCCAGAGCTCCGTTGCCCTGGTCAGCGCGGAGAACTTCGAGCGGGAACACCTGGTGGCCGAATCCCTGCAGAAGGCCCTGCTGCCTGACGCTCTTATCCGTGACGACCTGGAGATCGGCCTGCTTTACCAGTCCGCGGGGCCTATGGGCAAGGTCGGCGGAGATTTCTACGACTTCATCGAGCTGGACGACCACCGCCTGGCGGTCGTGGTCGGCGATGTCTGCGGCAAGGGACTGGCCGCCGCCACCTATATAGCCATGATCAAGTACATGCTCCGCGCCTACCTGGCCGAGAGTCACGATCCTGGCGACTGCCTTACCCGCCTGAACTCAGCGGTCCATAACCAGGTGCCTATCGAGAAATTCGTCACCGTAGGGCTTTCCGTCATCGATACCGGTGAGATGATAATCACCCATGCTTCGGCGGGACACCCCCCTCCCCTGGTCTGCCGGCGGGAAAGTTCCCATGCCCTGGATATCCAGCGGGCTGTTCCCCTTGGAGTCCTCAGTGAGAACAGGTACGTCTCCTCGCGCAGCACCATCGCCGGCGCCTGCTCCATATCCCTTTATACAGATGGACTTCTGGATGCCCGTGCCGAGGGAGCCGAACCATTCGGCGAGGAGCGGCTGCTCCGTGCGCTCAGCGAGAACTGCTGCATCCCCCCGCAGCAGGTGGCAAAGAAGCTGATCGATGCGGCAGTGGAATATTCCGGTGACAACCTCAGAGACGATATCGCCCTGGTGGTGGTGGGCTTCCCGGAACAGCTGTACGAGCAGGAGTAGGGAGCTTTGCGAACAGGAAGAAGGGAGCGGCGCCGTAGGCGCCGCTCCCTTTGGTTTTTCCGCCCTTTTGCAGCCCGTTGCGGCTGACGCATCCGCTATTGAAGCGGCCCTGCGTTCCTAGCGCACCCGCTTGCCCGCGGCCCTGCGCGCCACGTAGGCTGCTCCGGCTGCCACCAGGGCGATGGCTGCCAGGATTCCCAGGGAAGTACCGGTGTTGGGAAGCTTGCTCGTTGTCGTGGTGGTAGTGTGACTGCTCGACCCTGAATCGTTGGTCGAGGGCGGTGTCTGTGGCGTCTCGCCACCGTTGTCGCCGCCGTCATCCAGACCCGGCGTGTCGCCGCCATTATCTCCCGGGTTGTCGCCGGGGGTGTCGCCAGGATTATCTCCGGGGGTGTCGCCGGGGGTGTCGCC
>CAZCCR010000044.1:0-3971 GCA_964497425.1 uncultured Gaiellales bacterium | reverse complement strand
CCGGGGGTGTCGCCGGGGGTGTCGCCCGGATTATCTCCGGGGGTGTCGCCGGGGGTGTCGCCGGGGTTTTCAGGGAATGCCGGTATAATCGGTTCGATCTCATCGATCAGGTCCGGATTGAAAATCATGACCTGTTCGCCTATGTTGGCGTTCTCCAGAACTCCACTGGGTACCATCGAATCAGCCCCATGTACCTCTGGCGGCGCCGCCAGGGCGTTCCCGGCCATCAACAGCACCAGTACCGTCACCGCTGCTACGGTCAATCCAGTTGTCAATATCCTTGCCTTCATCCTTCTCACCTTCCTTGTCTTTATGGCAGTTCGCCTTCCGCCCTGCCTTTTTTCTGATTCACACCTATGACGAAGATGGATTGAAAAACTTACGCCGCCGCATGGCATGGGATGATCCTGTGGCGTCAGCAGCCCTGCCTGCCCAGATGCAATGCAATCACGTCTCCCCGAAGGGATGCGAATGCGTCTCCCAAAAGGGGGGCGTTCGAGTCTCCCGGAAGGGTCGCGGTCGTGTCTCCCCAAAGGGTTATGATCGCACCTCATCCATTAGTTGTGATCGCGTCTCTCCGAAGTGATGCAATCGCGGCAAAGTACGGTTCCGCGCCGGGCCCCGCTGTGCTGTCGATGTTTTTCGTTCGATCAGGATGCGATCGCGGTTACCAGCCCGGTTACGTTCCCGGCTGGCGATGATGACAGCGCAGGCGCGGGCAATCCTGGTCAAGCCGGAGCTGAGTACGGGATCGTTGCATGATGACCGCGCAGGCCCGTGCAATCTGCAAGGAAGGCGATCAGTAATAAAAGGGGCGCCGGCGCCACAGGCGCCGGCGCCCCCGGAGGTGAAGGGAGAACCTTGAATGTCAGATATCCGTGCCCGCGGGCTCCACCTTTTCCAGCTCGCCTCGGATGACGATACGCTGCTTGATATCCCAGGGCGGGTCGCAGGTAAGCAGGGTGATGGCTTCATAACCCACCGGCTCCAGTACGGAGGTGTCATCGGGGGTCACGATGAAAGATTCCCTGACCCGGTACGTGAAAGTGGCGTATGGCATCTTCACCCTGATCTCATCCCCGGCGTTCACGTCGTCCAGGTGCAGGAAGGGTGCGCCGTAGAGCACCCGGTCACCGGCCACCGCGAAGTTGCCGCCGGCCCCGGGCAGCGATGTCTCCTCGATGTGCCCCGGGCCTTTCTTCAGCGCCTCACCGTCCGCCCCCTGCACTATCATCCAGCGCGAGCCGATACCGGGGATGTTTATCTCTCCCACCGGGTCTAGTTTCTCGAGCCGTGCGTCCAGGGCAGCCGCTTCACCGCTCAGATAGCCGGGGTCGACGGAGCCGTCGCCCGTTATGGAGAACAGCGACCGCAACGCCTGCTGCCCCTCTCTGGTCTGCAGGTAACCGTAACCGATGCTGCCCGCCACGTAGAGGACCACCCCAAGGCAGACAACCATGAACAGGGTGGCGAACCATTTTACCAGGCGCGCCGGGCTGATTCGGTGACGCACCATGAAGCCGGTGGCGCTCCATTGTGACTCCGCCGCCGCGCTCCTCTTCTCCGCCAGCGCCAGGGTTCCCAGCGGCCTCCTGGCCCTGAACCCTCCGGCGCGATACCTGGTGTACTCTCTGCTGGCCATCGTCTGCCTCCTTTTTCAGAAATCCATCGGTTGGATAAGATCCTGCTCGAGCGCGGCTATGAACCTGCCACACTCCTCTTCCATATGCCGCCGCTCCAGCTCGCGCAGCTGCCGCTCTATCTCCCCGCAGGTTCGGCAGTATTCCCGGCCCAGAGCGCTGACCAGCGCCGTCCCGGCCCTGGCCACGCGGCCGGCGAAACATTCCGGACACCTGAGCATAAGTTCCCAGCTGTCCGTTCCCACCTGCCGTTGCCCCACCGGACAGACGAGCTCTGACCCGCATACGGGGCACACGACCATCGACTCAATGGTCTCTTCTGTTGTCCTCCCGGTAATGTTCATTGTTCTCCCTCCTCCGTGTCTTCACGAATATGACGGAGAAGGCAGCAGAAACTTACGCTGCCACATGAAGCAGGGCTGCGTCCTCGCATCAGCGGAGCTGCGCCGGCGGGAGGACACCGCCTTCTGCGCAACAGGGAAGGCGCCAGCAGGGTGCTGCGTCTGTCACACGACCGGGCCGGCGCCAAGTGAGAGTGCCGGCGCTATGTGGGGGCGACGCCCGTCACATGACTCAGCCAGCAAAAATCGGGAGCGCCTCCCGCCGCATATCGGGCCGGGACAGAGGGAGAGGGCCGCCTGCCGAACGACCGGGCCGGAACGAAGCGGGGGCGCCGATATCAGTAGAGGGTGATGACTTCCAGAGAGCCCGCATACTTGCTGACGGATGTGCCGTTGCCGGCATCGGCATCGATATAGACCGCATAAGTGCCGTAGGCTCCCGCCGTGACGGTGGCGCTCCAGGTCTCCAGGCCGTCGGCGCCGTACTGGTAGGTGAGCGGCACTGTGGACATGCCTCTGAAGTCGGCCGTGACCGATGCCGCGCTTCCGTTTACAACCACTGTCACGGTGAACTGGTTGTCTTCCCAGACGGGGTTGGGACTGATGGTCACCCGTCCGATGGAGAGTTCCGTCCCACCGCCGGGATTGTTGTCCGCCGGCGGCGTGGATGCCGGTGTCTGTGGTTCGTTCGGGGGATTCTCGACCGTTCCCGCCGGAGGTTCATCCGGTTGTGTCTCTACATGCGTCGTCTCCACAGGCACAGCCGGTTCCTGTTCATCCGGGGAAACAACCGAAGTCTCCACGGTACCATCGGCGCCGCTTTCATCATGGAAGGCAAAATCGTCGATGCCCGTCTCACCGGCCAGCAGAAAGGCGCCCACAGCGAACAGGACTACCGCCGCGGCGAGTCCGAGCATCATCCTGCCGTGGAAGAGTCGGGAAAACAGTGATCCGCCCCCGGCGCCTTCCTGCGGGACAGCCACAGGCTGCTGATGCATGACCATGGTCTGTGAACCGCCGGCGCCGCCCCGGGCGGCCAGGTCCTGCAGGCGGCCGGTGAAGGCCTGAGCCATGTCCGGCGGCGGCACCACCGGTATCAGCATACGGAAGGAGCGGGAGGCCTCGCGCATCTCTTCCAGGGCGGCCGTACAGAAGGTGCACTCCTGCAGGTGCGCATCCACCGTAGCCCGTTCCTCAACGGAGAGTTCATCGTCGATATAGGGGGAGAGCCTGGCGATCACCGCCTCACAATCGGGGGGTATCTCTTCTGTCCGTACCTGTGCCATCCTGAGCTCCTCTCTGAACCTGAGCCGGGCCCGCGAGAGCAATGCTCCCACAGCGTTGCGGTTGGAGCCCATGACCTCCGACATCCGGTCGTAATCGAAGTCCTGCAACTCCCTCAGTATCAACGCCGCCCGCTGGTTCTCGTTGAGCCGGCCGGCTGCCTTGCGGACCTTGCCCATCTGCTCCTGCAGCATCAGCGCCCGCTGCGGATCGGCGTAGATGTTGGGGTCCTCCGGCGCCAGCAGCTCCTCGTCCATGTCCGCGAACCTGGAACGGCGTCGCATCTCGTCGTAGGCCAGGTTCCTGGCGGTCCGGTAGAGGTAGGCGGAGAAGTTTTCGATATCCTTCCTTTCACCGAGGACGGTGTACATCTTCAGGAAGGCGTTCTGGACGACGTCAGAGGCGTCTTCGGCGTTGTTCACCAGCCGGTAGACGAAGTTGTATACCGGGTTCTGGTAGCGCTCGAACAGCCGGCGGTACGCTTCCGCGTCACCCTGGCCGGCCAGAGCCGCCAACTGCTTGTCTGACATGTCTGCGCCTGGCATCTCTGCCTCCTCTACCTTTATGACGAAGGAGCGAGGAGATAATTACGGTGGCAATAGAAAGTTTCCCCTGATAGCGTCAGGGTGTCAACAGGCAGCCGCTGAAGGAGTGGAGCGGTGGATGTTTTAACGGGAACTTCCAATGAACCGTGCCTGTATATAGT
>CAZCCR010000043.1:0-8927 GCA_964497425.1 uncultured Gaiellales bacterium | reverse complement strand
ACGACATACAGGAAAGACAGCGCCTGATCGGCTGTTTCCTGCAGGCGTCCGTAACGGTTGCTGGTATGCCCGTGCAATTCCCCATAAACCCAAAACATCAATCAGGCACCCGGCAATAGCGGAATTATCCCCATCTTTGCCGCCGGCGAACCTTTAAAGCCGTTAAGCCTGCGTGACAGGAGGCAATTGATTAATACTGCGCCATTGGTTAAGGTTATAGTCGAAGCGGGGGGCTACTGGAGGAGTGGGCGTGGAGAGTGAAAGGATACCGCCAGGTGTAGCCGCCCGGCTGTCACGCTATCTACAGATCCTGACCCAGACCAGGAAAGCCGGACGCAGCGTTATTTCATCGCATTCCCTCAGTGAGTATGCCGGAGTGAATCCCACGCAGATAAGGCGCGACCTCTCATCCTTCGGCAGGTTCGGCAAGCGCGGTGTCGGATACGACGTCGATCACCTGATCAGCAGCATCAGGGAGATCCTGCATACATCCGGACGGCACAATGTCGGCCTGGTCGGCGGCGGAAAGCTGGGTTCGGCTATCGCCGCTTCGGATATCTTCCCGGATCACGGTTTCAGGATAGTGGCGGTATTCGACGTCGACCCGGCGCTGGCGGGGAAGAATGCAGGTGGAGTGAGGGTTTATCATGTATCCGACCTCAAGCGGGTGGTGGAGGAGAAGCAGATAATCATCGGCGTGCTCGCAGTGCCGGCGGACGCGGCGCAAGGGTGCACCGATAAGCTTGCAAGGGCGGGTGTGAGGATCATCCTCAACTACAGCGATGCCCTGGTGGAATCGCCACCCGGCGCCAGCGTACATCCCATGAGTCCTGCCGGTGAGCTGTTATACGCTCTGCACTCATACCTTTCCTGATATCGCGGGCGCGCATCACCAGATCCCCCGGATGGCATCACCAGGTCCCCCGGATGAGGTATTATATGAGCGACACCGGGAGGGAGTCGCTAGAAGAGCATCTCGTCGAGAGTACGATGCTTCAGGAGATATGAGAAGAATGCCAGGATTTTTTGGTCATGGTCCTGCTGTTCGGGGGTCTTGTCGACATACAGCGAGGAGACCGGGTCAAGCTTGCCCTGGTGGTCGAGGCAGTACTCCGCCTCGCCTTCGTGCACGACCCACTTGCTACATCCCGGGGCTTTGCACTTGTTCATCTTCTTTCCCATGGAGACCCGTCCTGCTTACTCATTGCCGGGAGCGGGTGTGGCACCTTCCCGGCGTGGGAATTTAAATAATTATAATCCATTTAACTGTATTTGAAAAGGGGTAGTTTTTCGCATGAATAAAGGAAAAGGAGGAAAGTCCTGGCGCGACGCACCAAGATAATAGCAACTTATGGTCCGGCTTCCGAAGGAGAAGCAAAGCTGAAGAGGCTGATGGAAGCCGGCATGAACGCCATACGTTTCAACTTCTCCCACGGCAGCCATGGGGATTATGCCGGCGCCATAGTCGCCTGCCGCAAGGTGTCATCAGAACTGGGGAGGCCGCTGGCGGTCATCGCGGACCTGCAGGGACCGAAGATAAGGATGGGGGAGATGCCGTCAGGCGGGGTGGAGTTGATAAAGGGTCAGAAGGTTGTTCTAACATCGCGCCGGGTGAAAGGTGACAGCGGCCTGATACCCGTGAACTACACCGGTCTGGCCGCAACGGTGAGGAAAGGCAGCCACGTGCTACTGGACGATGGCCGCATCAGCCTGAAGGTACTCGAGGACCCGGCGGGAGGCGACGTGGTCTGCCGGGTGATGGATGGCGGCCCGCTGCTCTCGAACAAGGGTGTGAACTTCCCCGGAGAAGCCATCTCGCTGCCCGCAATGACCAGCAAGGACATGCAGGACCTGGACTTCGCCCTGCAGGCCGGAGTGGACTACGTCGCCCTCTCCTTTGTCAAATCCGCATCCGACATCCGTGAGTTGAGAGGTCTGATCGGTGACAGAACCGACAGGCCGGTCGGCATAATCGCCAAGATAGAGAGGCATGAAGCCATCGGCTCCATCGATGAGATCATCGAAGCCAGCGATGTCGTGATGATCGCCCGCGGCGACCTCGGTGTCGAGATCGAGCCCGAGCGGGTGCCGTACTGGCAGAAGGAGATCATCCGGCGCTCCCGTGAGACGGCCAAGACGGTGATAACGGCTACCCAGATGCTGGAGACGATGATAGAACGCGCCACGCCTACACGGGCGGAAGCCAGCGACGTGGCGAACGCCGTCTATGACGGCAGCGACGCGGTGATGCTCTCGGGCGAGACCGCCATCGGCAAGTATCCGGTGAAGGCCGTTTCGACCATGAACCGTATCGCCCGTACGGTGGAAAGTACCATGAAACGTAAAGTGACCCAAAGACATGTGATAGAGCGGTCGGTGACCAGCGCCATAAGCACCGCCGCATGCGAACTGTCCGACTCGCTGAACGCAAGGGCGCTGGTCACGCCCACCAGCTCAGGGACCACGGCAAGGCAGGTGTCGAAGCATCGTCCGCACGCTCCCATCCTGGCGGTGACATCCTCATCCGACGTGATGAACCAGCTGGCGCTGATGTGGGGAGTCGAGCCGTTCCTGGTAAAACCAGCCCGCAACACTGACGAGATGTTCGAAAAGGCGGTGTCGATAGCCAGGGAGAGCGGTGTGGCCAGGGGTGGAGACGAGATCGTGATCACCGCCGGGGTGCATGTGAACGTGCCGGGAACGACCAACCTGATCAAGGTCCACAGGGTCAGTGAGGATGAGGCTGATGCAGGGTAGGGCGGCTGAACGGCGAATCATTAAGGGAAAACGATGAGGATGGAGGCTGCATTGGCGGGAAAGTCCGTAGCCGCTCCATATATGAGAGGCCGGAGGGTAAAGCGGCAGGGGCTGTGGCGGTTGGCACTGCTGATGGTGATGCTTGTCATCGCAGCGCTATATGTATCCCCGATAAAGACATATATCAGCCGTAGTGGTCAGATAGAGAACGAGAGGGCGGCCACCGGAGAACTTAAACAGCAGCATGAGCGGCTGCTGAACGAGAAGGAGCGGCTCAAGCAGGATGAATACGTGGAGCAGGTGGCCAGGCGTGAGCTGGGCCTGGTGCGGCCCGGCGAGCAGCCCTTCGTGGTAAAACAGATAAAGAATGAACCCGCGTCAACCGCGCCGCCGGACCGGGCGGACAGCCGACAGGAGCTGGCGCCGGTGGAGCGGGAAACGGATGGTACCGGCTCCGGAGGAGTGGGTGACCTCCTGACCAGGATGCTGCCGGGGCGGTGACGGGCGCCCGTTACCAGGGGCTGGGAAGGGAACAGGTGGTTGCGCTGCAGCTGGGCCGGGCTGCATCGATCCCGTTCCGTGTCGTTGAGCATTGCCCCTTCGGTTGGCCGTCAGTGATCATGAATGAACCCTTCAGAGATGATGGAAGCCCCAACCCGAACATCTATTACCTCACCTGTCCATTCCTGAGAAAGGAACTGGCGCGCCTGGAGGGCGCGGGCTTCATAGGTGAGCTGGAGGATAGGGTGAGGAAGGAACCCTCCCTCTTACAGGAACTGTCCAGGGCGCAGGAGGAGCATCGACGGCTGTGGCTGCGGGCGGCGGGGATGGGAGAGGATGGAGCGGGAGATGATGTTGTTGCGCGGGCGCCGGGCATCGCGGCGCCGGGTTCTGATGACAGGATAAAGTGCCTGCACGCGCATTATGCTTTTTATCTGGCTCATCGCGATTACGGTCCGGGGGCATTGATAGAGGGAGAGCTGGCAGAGCCATGGTGCCGTGATGAGACCTGCAGGCGGATGTCTCTCTCTGTCCGGAGCGAAGAAGGGCGAGTCCGATGACAGGGAAGAGAGGATAGATGTCTGCCAGGCGGGTGGCTGTGGTAGATACCGGCACCAACTCGACGAGGATGCTGGTCGCCGATGTGGAAGGGCCTCATTTCAGGGAAGTCGCCCGACGGACCCAGGTGACAAGGCTGGGGGAGGGGGTAGCCGGCTCGGGAAGGCTTTCCGACTCGGCCATGAAGCGGGTGGAGCAGTGCTTCCGGGGTTACCAGAAGCTCATATCGTACCTGGGAGCGCAGGACAATCTGCTGCTGGCTACCAGCTCGGTGCGTGACGCGGCCAACGGAGAGGATTTCATCGCCTCCCTGGCGCGTTGGGCGGATTTTGATCACAGGATACTAAGCGGCGAGCAGGAGGCTGCGCTGACATTCAGCGGAGCATCGATAGGGATGCCGGCGGCGGAGCGGATGATGGTGATGGATGTGGGCGGCGGCAGCACCGAGGTAGCCGCCGGCTCCGGCGGGGAGGCGGATTACAGCGTAAGTCTCGACCTGGGTTGCGTGCGCCTGACGGAATCGATGCTCAAACATGACCCGCCGGAGCCGGCGGAACTGTCTGCTGCCGCCGCCCACACGGAACTGGTCCTCGGCCGGGGGTTGGACCGGGACAGGGTAGGGAAAAGCCAGAGAGCCGTCGCAGTCGCCGGAACCGCTACATCACTGGCCGCCATCGACCTGGGGCTGGAGGAATACGACCGGGAAAAGGTGCATGGGCACCTCATGGACAAGGGTACGATAGAGAGTCATCTGTCCATGCTGGCGAAGCAGACATCGGAGGAGAGAAGAAGGATCCCCACACTGGAAGAAGGCCGCGCTGACGTGATAGTGGCCGGAGCCATGATACTGGCCGGGGTCATGACAATAACGGGAGCAGAAGAGATATACATCAGCGAAAAAGACCTGCTGGACGGGGCGGCGATAAGATATGTACGGCGGGAGTTATAGGTCAGGCATGGAACCTGAGCGCCAGGCGTCGGATACAAGCCGGAAGAAACCGGTAATACTTAAAAAGCCGTCAAGGGGAAGGTGACATGCCGGAAAGCGCGGAATGGCCGTTGTCGCTAGAAAAAGTGAATGACGACGCGGTCGCAGGCGCACGGCTATGTGTTCGCAAAGCGCCCGTTGCGCAATGCCGGTACGACAGAAAAAGGGAATTGTCAGGGGAAGGCGACAGCCGGTATGTCTGGAATGTCCGATGTCGGACGAAACGGCTCATGACGATGCGTTCAACAGCGACCGTTGCGCAATGCCGGTACGACAGAAAAAGGGAATTGTCAGGGGAAGGCGCCAGCCGATGCGCCTGAAACGTACGTTGTCAGTTATACTGGCGGTGACAGCGGGAATGCCCGAGTGGTGGAACTGGTAGACACAAGGGACTTAAAATCCCTCGCCTTTCAGGTGTGTGGGTTCGACTCCCACCTCGGGCACCACCATAGCTTCCTCAGCTCCTGGTGGAAACAGGCTCCTTCTCCATGCAGACAGTGGTGCCGCCCTCTCCCGTCTCCACATCCACCTTGTCCATCAGGCTGCCGATGATGCCGAAACCGAGACCTTCGGAAGGGGGCGGAGGCACGGTCATGCCGCAGCCGTGGTCGATCACCTCTATCGCCAGGCAACTCCGGCGGCGGGAACAGGCTATCTCGATGATGCAATCCTCCGCAGGCGTGTCCTGGTTATAAGCATGTCTGATGACGTTGGAGGCCGCCTCCGAGATAGCCACCTTGAGGTCGGCGATACTGTCGTCGGAGAAGCCGGCATCCTTGGCGATGGCGGCCACAGTGAGCCTTATCATCGCCAGGTAGTCGGGCTTGGCCGGAACCACCAGGCTGAGCAGCTGGATATCCATTTCCGCCGGTCCGTTCAAGTCAGTTCATGTCCCCCGAAGTCGGTGTCATCAGGTCATGCCTCATTATCTGCAGCGCCCGCCTCAGCAGGCGCGAGACGTGCATCTGCGAGATACCCAGCCTATCGGCGATCTCCGTCTGGCTGAGCCCTTCGATGAAACGAAGGTACAGCAGGGTCTGTTCCCTTGTGTCCAGGTTGGACATAGCGCCCGCCAGGCTCAACCTTTCATCCAGTTGTTTCAACTCCCTGTCGTCGCGACCGAGTACATCCAGCAGCGACAGGTCTCCGCTGTCCATGGTCGTATCCAGAGAGGCTACCGATGAAGCCTCGGAACTCTCCAGCCCCTCCATGACTTCTTCTTCACTTATACCCGTTGCTGCTGCAATCTCACCTATGTTCGGCGGCCGTCCGTGTTCCTGTGAGAACTTCTGTATGGCCAGGTTGAGGGTATAGCTGCGCTCACGCAAACCCCGTGGCAGCCGGATGGTGGAGGAGCGATCGCGGAAGTAACGCTTCAGCTCGCCGATGATGGTAGGGACCGCGTAAGTGGAGAACTGCACCTTGCGGCCTGGGTCGAAGCGGTCGATGGCCTTGAGCAGTCCGATGGAGGCGACCTGGACCAGGTCGTCCTGGGGCTCACCCCGTCCGGCGAAACGGCGGGCAAGGGAATGCACAAGATCCATATGGGCGTCGACCAGGGCGCTCTTGATCTTGGCATCCCTGGTCTCGTGATAATCGCGGAACAGGGACAGGACCTCTTCCCGATCGACAGTCTTTTTCCCTTTTCGATTCAATGGGCGCTCAAATGGAAAGGTATTTGACCATCAGGATATCGTAGCCGCTGTGGGGATTGGGTGTCTCGGAGATGTCGTCGGTGATGCTGTCGATGACAAAGCGGCTGTAACGGCTGATCTTCTCCGAGTCGTCGTCGAGGTCGAGCGGGATACCCTCAGCGGTCACCTCCAGGCGGTCGCTGCTGATACCGTATCGCACCGAGAACGGGCTTTCACCGCTTTCTCCGGAGACGAAGATGCGGAAAAGCTCTTCCAGCGCCGTGTTGAGATCATCCGCCTGGTCCAGGTTCAGGCCCACCTGATTGGAGAGGGCGATGGTCACCATGCGGAAAACGGGCACCATCTCCTCCCGCGGCGGCACCCGTACGAATATGTTGTCTGCGGTTGTCTCCGGTATCAATTATGCCTCCAGGATCGATGAGACGAGTCTTATATACCCGGATTGGCGATATTTGAAAAACACCGTCCGTGCTAAACTAACAGGGCAAACGATGAAAGGAAGCGGATGCATCGGGAGAGAAAGGCAGGCAGGGAGCGCTGCCGTCTGAAGCACAGTGTCAGCATCGAGGCATGGTGCTCGCGGGAGAAATGCATATTCTGGCGCCTGGTGGAGGCGCAGGATGCCGACATCAGCAACAGGAAGGGGTGCGGGCTCCAGTATTTCGATTTCCTCGACGGCATGGAACCTGAGCTCGCCCGCTGGCTGGCAGAGGTGAAAGACAGACTGGAGGCCGCCGCCCCCGAAGAGGGTAAATCAAGGATTACCTTCAGATACAGAGAATCTTAAAGGGAATCAGCGTGCCGGTTTGCCCCGGAGGTTATGGGGGAAGTATACAAGCAGGAACGGTGCTTGATACGTGGTGAGAGCCATGACCCTGAGTGGCAGGACCATAGGTTTGTACCTCGCGCCGGGATATGACGCAGATATGGTCTCCCGGCTTGAAGGGGAGATGCGCCGGCGGGGAGCTGTGGTTGTGTCCATAAGCACCGGTGAAATGGCTGCGGGAAGTCATGTCCCAGGCTCCTCGATTTCATTGACCCAGCGCTCTCTCAAGCAAACAGACCAGTTGGATATGGATGCGCTGGTCATCCCCGCCGGCCCATACGGTGAATCCGTATTCGCCGAGGCGAAGGCGCTTACCCTGCTCATCTCCCTGCAGCATGCCAAAAAGCCCGTCGGGGCGCTGGGTGACGCGCCCAGGTTCCTGGCGGCGGCGGGTCTGGTGTCGGGTCGCCGGGTCACTGGTTCGGAAAACATCAGGGGGATGATGAAGAAGGCCGGAGCCGTTTTCGTAGAACAGAAAGTGGTGGTGGACCACAAGCTGGTCACCGCCGTTGGGACAGAAGGATTATCCCACTTCCTGGAAGCGGTGGCGCTTCTGCTGGAGCCGGCGACAGCGCGTGGGTAGGCGCGGAGGATGAGGATAAAAAAGGGTGCGGATTCCCCCGCACCCTTCTATGTACCGTTCCGGTTTGTTTATGCCCTCGTACGGCTTCTCCTGAGAAGCTGGGCAGCGGCTATGATACCCAGGCCGCCGGAGACCAGGAGGATGACTATTGCGATACCCGTGCTGGGCATGGCGCCCCTGGTCGACGCTCCCGCAAGACGGCTGCTGCAGTCGAGGTTCGAGTAGACGGTGTCGTAATCAGAAAGCACTGATTTGTACGAAGACAGACTGCTCATGACCGAACAAGCGGCGTTAAGCTGGGAATCACTGTAGGTGGAAACACCAGCCACAATCGCGTCGTTATAGATACTGATGAATGTGTCTCCCGAGATGCCGGCTGCGGCGGCAGCGTCCTGCATGGCTCCATTGACCGCAGAATACTGGTCGCCCTGTGAGCCGGTGGGCCAGTTCGCCAATGCAGTGCCGCACAGCATCATCAACAGGAGAGCCGCCACGACGATCGACGCCACATACTTCATATCATAACCCCTTGTCCGTTTTTATGATAGCTTCTAAAAAAAAGGTTGACTGAATCCTATAACAACATCATCGTCAATTTCTACAGATCAATGGGTTATCCTTCCCAAATTGCGGAATATTATGCATGATGATCGGATAAAAAAACGGGGGCAGAGGTTTGCAGTATATGCGGCGGCCGCTGTCGCGGCCGCCGCCATCATCCTCCTGCTGCTGCCGTGGTATTCCCACCACCTGCAACAGTCATCCCTCAGAAAAGCGGAGATGGGTTACCAGGCGGAAGCGCTCCACGACGCCGAGCGGGCGGTACGGTTCAACCCCTTCTCCGTGGACGCCCAGTTCGTACTGGCGGGAGCGCAGCAGCGCCTGGGGCGGACCGTGGAGGCCAGGGAGACCCTTAAGCACGCGACGGAGCTGGAGCCGGAGAACTTCGCCACATGGAAACAGCTGGCGATATACGAGCGGGATTTCTGGGGCGAACCGGAAGCTGCGCGAGAGCACTTCGAAAGAGCGGTGAGCCTCAATCCCCAGGACAAACAGCTG
>CAZCCR010000042.1:0-10341 GCA_964497425.1 uncultured Gaiellales bacterium | reverse complement strand
AGTTGGAAAGGAGACTTTCATCAGGCTACTGAACTATTTCGCCGGATTCGGCGGCCGCGACATGGCCGTAGACCTCGGTACCGCCAACACCCTGGTATATGTACGCGGCCGGGGCATCGTGCTCAGCGAGCCCTCGGTGGTCGCCATCGACCAGCGCACCAGCGAGGTGCATGCGGTGGGCGCCGAGGCCAAGAGGATGCTGGGCCGCACGCCAGGCACGATCAGCGCTATCCGGCCGCTGAAGGACGGCGTCATCGCCGACTTCGACGTCACCGAACAGATGCTCCGGCACTTCATCCAGAAGGTGCACCAGAACCGCTGGGCCCATCCCCGAGTGGTCGTCTGTGTCCCTTCAGGCGTAACCGGTGTGGAGAAACGCGCGGTGGAGGAAGCAACCCTGTCGGCGGGCGCGCGCCTGTGCTACCTTATTGAGGAGCCCATGGCCGCCGCCATCGGCGCCGGCCTGCCGGTGAGCGAACCCACCGGGAACATGATAGTGGACATCGGTGGCGGCACCAGTGAGGTGGCCGTCATCTCCCTGGGCGGCATCGTCACGTCGCAGTCCATCCGTGTCGGCGGCGACGAGATGGACGAGGCGATAATCGCCCATGTCAAGAAGGAATACAAACTGATGATAGGTACGCAGACGGCCGAGGAGCTGAAGCTGGAAGTGGGCTCCGCTTATCCCCTGGCCGAAGAAGAACAGGCCGAGATACGGGGAAGGGACCTGGTCACGGGCCTGCCCAAGACGGTGGTGCTGAGTTCGGAGGAGATAAGGGAAGCCCTGGCGGAGCCGGTCGCCGCCATCATCGATGCGTTGAGGACGACGCTGGACAAGACTCCGCCGGAGCTTGCAAGCGATATCATGGACCGGGGTGTGATGCTGGCAGGCGGCGGCTCGCTGCTGCAGGGGCTGCCGGAGCGCCTGCGGGAGGAGACGGGCATGCCAATCCACATGGCCGAGTCGCCGCTTACCTGTGTGGCGGTGGGCTCAGGGCGCTCGCTGGAAGAATTCGAGGCGCTGCACAAGACTTCGCGACACACCAAGCAGAAGCGTCGTTTCTGACGGCCGGTCCGGCTGATAAACCGATTAGCATAAGTAGGGTTGATCTTGTTCCGCAAGGCTGTAGTAAAGCGTCAAGCGGTGTTGGTCATATTGTTGCTGGTATCAGTGGCGATGCTCACCTGGTACTTCCGCGAGCCGGTCAACGGCCTCCTCCATTCCACCCAGCGGGGCGGCCTGAGGATCATCTCACCCCTGGAGTCCGGCATAGCGACCGTGACCTCGCCGTTCAAGGACGCGTATGACTGGGTGTCGGAGCTTTTCAACGTCCGCAGTGAGAACGAGCAGTTGCGCCGGGAAGCGGAGCAGCTGCGGACCGAGGTGGTCTCACTGCGTGAGGCCAGGGATGAGAACCGGCGGCTGCGGCAGATGCTGGACTTCACCAACCAGCCGTCCTTCCCCGACGATTACGGACAGGTGCCGGCACGGGTGATCGGACGGGCGGCTTCCGCCTGGAACTCGACGGTTACCATCAACCGCGGCAGCAGCGACGGCATCGAGCTGGGGCAGACGGTGGTGAACGGCCAGGGGCTGGTGGGACAGATATCGGCAGTGGCCACCAACTCTGCGCAGGTGCTGCTGATCATCGACCACACCAGTCATGTGGAGGCCAAGCTGCAGCCCGGCGCCGCCGCCGGAACCGTCATCGGCAGCATCAACGGTCTGCTGGAGATGGACTTCGTCGACAAGGACGCCAGGGCCGAGGAGAACGATGTGGTCGTGACTTCCGGTACGGGTCGCCTCTTCGTCAAGGGCATACCTATCGGTGTGGTCAACGAGGTCTCCGACCAGGAGATAGAGTACTTCAAGCGTATCTCCATAACACCTTTCGTCGAGTTCAACAAGATGGAAGAGGTCATGGTGCTGATTCCGCCGGCCGGCGCCGACCAGGCGCCGCTGGTTGAAGGGGCTGATGGCGGATGATGGTCCAGGCTGGCAGGAAACGGGGCGGCATCCTCAAGGGTCACAGGCGCAGCTATATCCCGGCTGTCCAGGAGAGTCCACTCTACATGATCAAGGTGTTCTTCCTCCTGCTGGTGGCCGTGGTGGTTCAGACCACCATAGCGCCATATATCAACGTGCTGGGGGCGCGACCGGAGGTGGCGCTGATCGTGGTGGTCGCCATCGCCATGTACCGCGGTCCCATGTGGGGCGCCGGCGTCGGTTTCTTCGTCGGCCTGCTTGTGGACATAGCCCTGGTCCAGACCATGGGTATATCCTCCTTCCTCTACACCCTGGCGGGGTACTTCAGCGGTCGCTATACAGCGGGCGCCGACCCGGACTCCTGGGTGCCGCCTCTGCTGGCCGTGTTCATCGTGACCACGGTCGTCCAGTTGCTGAACGCCCTGGTGATGTTCCTGCTGGGGGTGGAAGCCTCCATAAGTTTCATCCTCTTCCGGATAGTGGCGCCTTCGGCGCTGATCAACGCCCTATTGGCGGCGCCCGTGTTCGTGGTCTGTCGCTGGTGGATGGGTGGTGAGAAACAGCGTGCCTTTTCTGTCGAGCCGTAAACGTTCCAGGAACCGGGAGCGCAGGCTGCCGTCGCTGGTCTTCCGCGCAGGCGTGCTGGGCGGCGTCGCCGTCCTGCTCTTCGCTGTGCTGGTTTTCCGCATCTGGTTCCTGCAGATCATCGCCGGTGAGGATTACGTGGCCATGGCCGACAACAACCGCGTGCGCCATATCCGTGAAGAGGCGCCCCGCGGCATCATCTATGACCGCAACCGCAAGCCCCTGGTGGAGAACCGCGCCGGGCTGGCGGTGACCGTGTTCCCGCCGGCCCTGGAAGACCCCCGGTCGGAGCTGACCCAGCTGGCGCAGGCCATCGGCACGCCGCTGGAGCAGATAGAGCGGCAGCTGGAGCTGCACCAGGAGGACACATACCGCTCGGTAGTGGTGAAGAAGGACATCACGCCCGAGCAGAAGAGTTACCTGATCGAACGGATCCCGCTGTATTTCCCCGGGGTCGATATCAAGAAGTTCCCGCTCAGGGACTATCCCCAGGGCAGCACCGCCGCCCATCTGCTGGGGCATGTGGGGGAGATCGACCAGGACGAGCTCCAGCAGCCGCGGTACGCCGATTACAGTCTGGGAGACGAGATCGGCAAGGACGGGGTCGAATACCAGTTCGACCGGTATCTCAGGGGCACCGATGGCAGCAAGGACGTGGAAGTGGACGCCGACGGACGTCCCAAGAGCGAGCTGAGGAACATCCAGTCGCAACCGGGCAACAACGTGGTGCTCACCATCGACAGCGATCTGCAGAAGGCGACGGAAGAGGCCCTTGCCGCCGGCATAGACCTGGCCCATGATTCCGGTTACCTGGCGGCCAACGGCGCTGCCGCGGTGGTGATGAGCCCGGAGGACGGCCAGATATACGCCATGGCCAGCTATCCCACCTTCGATCCCAGGCTGTGGGTGGGGGGGATGAGCGACGCCGACTACCAGATGCTCAACGCCGAGGGGGCAAACGATCCACTGCTCAACCGGGCCATCGCCGGCCAGTACCCGGCCGCCTCCACCTTCAAGGTCATCACCGCCATCGCCGGGTTGCAGGAGGGCATCATCACCCAACTCAACGATTTCACCTGCACCGGTGTCTGGGACGTTCTCTCCCAGCCCTTCAAATGCTGGGGTGTGCATGGCGACGTGGACCTGCACAAGGCCATCGTCATGTCATGTGACATATATTTCTATAACGTAGGCTATCGCTTCTACAAGGCGGACAGCCTGGGTATCCAGCGCTGGGCGGAGATGTTCGGGTTCGGCAGGGAGACCGGCGTCGACCTGCCCGGCGAGGCCGTCGGCAGGGTGCCGGACCCGGCCTGGAAGCAATCCTTCGGGCAGACGGAGATAGACAGGATGTGGATGCCCGGTGACAGCGTGAACCTGTCTATAGGTCAGGGCGATATCCTGGTGACGCCGCTGCAGCTGGCCACGGCCTACGCCGCCATCGCCAACGGCGGCAGGGTGGTCACACCCCACGTGGGGCTGAGGGTGGAGGACCAGGTGACGGGAGTGGAGCTGGCCGACCTGGAGCCGGAGGAGTTCACCCAGCTGGACGTCTCACTGGAGAATATCGAAGCGGTACAGTCGGGGCTCAGAGATGCCACGGCGCCCGGCACAACCGTCGGCGACACCTTTGTCGGCTTCACGCCCCAGGTGGCGGGCAAGACCGGCACCGCCCAGGTGGCGGGCAAGACCGATTATGCCTGGTACGTGGCCTATGCCCCCGCCGATGACCCGCAGGTGGTCGTCGCCGTTCTGGTGGAACAGGGCGGCGGCGGCGGCAAGGTGGCGGCGCCGACGGTGAAGCGGATACTGGAGTCCTATTTCAGCATGCCCCAGCCGCCCGGGGCGGGGGCGGCCGGTGCGGGCACGGGAGAAGGCGGCGGAGACTGATGGAGCTTCGCATCTATCTGAGGCATATCGATTATGCCCTGCTGGCGGCGGTGGCCGGACTGGTCGCCTACGGCATGGTGATCATATACAGCGCCACCCATGCCGACCCGGATCTGCCCAGCCCGTATTATTACGTGAGGACACAGGCGGTGGCGATGGCACTGGGCGTAGTGCTGATGGCGGTGATGGCGCTGATGGACTACCGCGGTCTGCGCAACTATCGCATGCATATCTATATAGGTGTCATCGCCATCATCCTGCTGGTGTATCTCGTCGGATCGGCGGCCCAGGGCTCCCAGCGCTGGATCGACCTGGGCGTCTTCAGCCTGCAGCCTTCGGAGCTGGCCAAGCTGGGCATGGTGGTGGTGCTTGCCGCCTATCTGGCGGACAGGCCCCGGGGGGAGCTGGAGGTCCAGACGACCCTCACCGCCCTGGGTTACGTCACCCTGCCGGCGCTGCTGGTCTTCCTGGAGCCGGACTTCGGCAGTGCCCTGGTACTGATGGCGGTGACCATCTCCATGCTCTTCCTCTACGGCATCCGCTGGACCCATTTCGCCGTGATGGCGGCGGCGGTGAGCGGCGCCCTGCTGCTGGTGCTCAAGGTCCTGCCGGCCATCGGCATCCACCTGCTGCAACAGTACCAGGTCGACCGCCTGCTGGTCTTCCTGCACCCGGACCATGACCCGGGCGGCGCCGGCTACAACCTGATCCAATCCAAGATCGCCATCGGTTCCGGCATGCTCACCGGGAAGGGTCTCTACCAGGGGACCCAGGCGCAGCTCAATTTCCTTCCGGAGCACCATACGGACTTCGTCTTCTCCGTGCTGGGAGAGGAACTGGGGTTCCTGGGCGCGGCAATCCTCTTCGCCATGTTCATGGTGGTGGTGTGGCGGGGCATCCGTATCATGCTCATCTCCGACAACCTGTTCGGCAGTCTCATCGCCGGCGGCGCCCTCAGCATGTTGCTGTTCCAGTTTTTTGTTAATATTGGCATGACCATCGGCATCATGCCGATCACGGGTATCACGCTTCCCTTCATCAGCTACGGGGGAAGCTCCATGGTTTCCAACTTGCTTGCCATAGGGCTCCTCGAGAGCATCCATATCCGCAGCAAGATGATAGGCGACAGGAGGTACGGGCGTGCTCAAATTACCGCTTAGCCCCAGGAAGATGGTTTCGCTGGTCGGTGACGTAAGGAGCCAGGCCGGTGAGACGGCGCGGCTGCTGGTGGCAGGGAGCGACAGCGAGGCCGTCGAGGCGGTGAGGCGCTCATTGACGCGGGATGCAGACCCGGGAGCCGCCGGTTACCTGGTGGAGAGCCTCACCCTGGCGGAAGGGAACGGTTCCATTCCCGCCATGCGCCTGGAAGGGGCCTCCGTGGCGGTGCTGGTACTGGCTCCGTCCGAGATGGAGGAAGACGCCCTGGCGCCGCGGCTGGAAGAGGCCGCCACAGCCCAGGTCCCCCTGGTGCTGGTCCTCACCGAGGCGCCCGGCGTGGAGGTGAGTTTCCCGGGGGCCGGCGTGGGGCCGCGGCGGGTGGTCGGGTTCGCTCCCGACGGGCGGATCCCGCAGGACCTGCTGGCGGCGGCGGTGGCGGACGCCGCCGGAGACTCCGCCGTACCCCTGGCTTCGGCGCTGCCGGCTTTGAGGGAGGCGGTCTGCGACCGGCTGATCAGCCGCACGGCGCGCCAGAACGGCGTCATCGGTTTGCTGTTCATAATCCCCGGCGCCGACATGCCGGTGATGACCGTCAACCAGGCCAAGATGGTGCTGCGCATGGCGGCCGCCCACGGGGAGCCGATGGGCGTTGAGCGGGCGCTGGAGCTGCTGGGGGTGGTAGGCAGTGGACTGAGCCTGCGGGCGCTGGCGCGACAGGCGGTGTGTGTGCTGCCGGGCCCCGGCTGGGCGCTGAAGGGTGGAGTCGCCTACAGCGGCACCATGGCCATGGGGCGCGCGGCCAAAGCCTATTTCGACGGCAAGGTGCGGGTGACGCCGTCCCGGCTGGCGCCGCTGGTGGAGAGATTAAAGAAACTGAGAAGGTAGGGCGCCTCCACGGGCTTCTTCCCGGGAGGCCGGCCGCTGCCGGGATCGATGGTGGTTTGCCGCAGACTGTTGAGACAAGAATCGAATCCCTCCTGGAGAGGGTGGAGAAACCGGCCCGTTATATCGGAGGCGAGGTCGGCAGCGTCAGGAAACAGGATTATTCCCTGCTGCTGGCGCTCAGCTACCCGGATGTGTACGAGATAGGCATCGCCAACCAGGCGGTGCAGATACTATATTCCCTGGTCAATCACGGTTCCAGCGCCTGGGCGCAGCGGGTCTACTGCCCTTGGCCCGACATGTCGGCGTTGATGCGCGAGAAGGATATCCCCCTATTCATGCTGGAGAGCTGGGAGCCGGTGAGCAGCGCCGACCTCTGGGGCATCACCCTGCAGCACGAACTCACTTACAGCAACGTGCTGGAGATGCTGGACCTGGCTGGAGTGCCGCTCAGGCAGGACCGGCGGGGTGAGGACTACCCGCTGGTGTTCGCCGGCGGCCCAAGCGCCAGCAACCCCCATCCCATGGCGGCGTTCTTCGATTTCATCATCATCGGCGACGGCGAGCTGGTGCTGCCGCGGGTGCTGGCGGTGTGTGAGGAAGGGCGGGGGCTGTCACGGGCGGAGAAGCTCGAGCGGCTGTCAGGGATCGAGGGCATATTCGTGCCGTCGCGTCCGGCGCCGGTGACGCGGGCGGTGGCTCCGGAGCTGGGACGGGAGGAGCTGCCGCTCAGGCCCGTCATCCCCACCATGCAGGCGGTGCATGACCGCGCTGTGCTGGAGATAACCCGCGGCTGTACCCGCGGCTGCCGTTTCTGCCTTGCGGGCAACTGGTACCGGCCGGTGCGCGAGCGCAGCGCCGGCGACATCTGCGCCGCCGCCGCGGAGGTGGTTGCCAACACCGGCTACGGTGAGGTATCGCTCAGCTCCCTCTCGGCCACCGACCACAGCGCCATCAGGGAGATGCTGCGCGAACTGGTGGAATCGCAGCCGGGCCTGGTGGTGTCGCTGCCGTCGCTGAGGGTGGACCCGGCGTCCATCAGGCTGCTGAAGGTGATCTCCTCCCGCAAGGGTTCCATAACCATAGCCCCCGAGGCGGGGAGCCAGCGGCTGCGTGACGTCATCAACAAACAGGTGAGCGATGACGATATCCGCGAGGCGGTCAGGGAGGCGTTCCGCCAGGGGTCAACCACGGTCAAGCTGTACTTCATGATCGGTCTGCCCACCGAGACCGATGAGGACCTTCAGGGGATCATCGACATCGCCTGCGAGGCCCGCGGCATCGGGCGCCGGACGGCGGAGGGCAAGGGCCGGGTGAGGATAAACGTCAGCGTCGCCAACTTCGTGCCCAAGGCCCACACGCCCTTCCAGTGGCAGGGGATGGAAAGCCGCCGGGAGCTCGAGCGCAAACAGGATTTCCTCAGGCGCAACATGCCCCGCAAGCAGATCAAGCTCAGCCTGCACGACCTGGGACCGAGCCTGGTGGAAGGAGCCATCGCCCGGGGAACGGACCGGACGGCGGACGCCATCGAGGCCGCCTGGCGGGCGGGCGCCCGCTTCGATGCCTGGAGCGAGCGCTTCGACCCCGAGGCCTGGGGAAAGGGCTTTGCCGCCATATCCAGCTCCGTTGAGGAGGAGGCGACCCGCAGCTTCTCCCTGGGTACGCCGCTGCCGTGGGACGATATCGACTCCCGGCTGGACCGGGAGTTCCTGCTGGAAGAGTGGGAAAGGGCGGAGAGGGGCGAGGTGACGCCGGATTGCCGCTGGGCCGGCTGCTCCCTCTGCGGCGTATGCGAGGATGACATCGGGATGAGGGTGGAGAAGGAGGCGGACGGCCCTTGAAGTTCACCTACCAGATGCGTTTTTCCAAGACCGGGCGCGCCCGCTTCATAGCCCACCTGGACACCCTCAGCTGTCTGATGCGGGCCGTGCGCCGCGCCGGTTTCGAACTGGCCACCACCGAAGGTATGCGGCCCAAGCCCATCCTCAGCCTGGCCATGCCCCTGGGTGTGGGCGTGGAGGGTGAGGATGAGATCTGCGACTTCGCCCTGACCAGCCGGGCGCCGCTTTCGGAGCTGGCCAGGAAGCTGGGGGCGGAGCTCCCCGAGGGTATGGAGCTCAAATCCGTGGGACCGATTCTGGAGCGGAGCAAATCCGCCGCGCGGGTGGAATCGGTCTCTTACCGAATCCTGCTGGCGCGGGCTTGCGCCGGGCTGGCGGAAGCGTTGGAGAGGTTCAACGATGCCGATGGGTTGGTGGTGCTCAGGCAGCGTCCCAAGGGGGACAAGGAAGTAGATGTCAAGAGATATGTGAAGCGCGTGGAGATGCTCGACGGTGAAGAGGGAACGGGCATCTCCTTCGACATGGAAGTGACCAGGGAGGGGACCGCGCGACCCGAGGAGGTTGTGCGGCTGCTCTCGGAGTTCGCCGGCGAAGAACTGGCGGTGCGGCGCATGGTCCGCACGGCCATCGGCCTGAGGGAAGAGGAGGCCAAACGGCCGCCGCGACCGGGACAGGTGCGCCGGCCGCGCCGTCCGGCGCGGCCGGCGCCGGGAAGGGGCCGCCGCCGGTAACCTGTATTGCAGGGGGTTTTGTTATCGAACCCCCGGGGGAGATATAATAAAGCAAGTTGAGGTTTTTCCGCTCCATAGGTAAAAGCGGGCGGTTTAAAGCTTGGATGTTTTCATGTTTAGGGCCGCGCCCGGGCCGCTGAGGCGGCGGGGCGGCCGAAGCTTTATCGAAAGGCAGTTGAATAGTCATGGCTGATCGCGCCAGGCAGATCCTGGTCAGCGCCGAGCCGAACGAACTCAAGGTAGCGGTCCTTGAGCAGGGCAGGCTCAGTGAGATCTATGTTGAGAGAAAAGGCACCAAACCGCTGGCGGGCAACATCTACAAGGGCAAGGTCGAGAACGTGCTCCCGGGAATGGAAGCCGCCTTCGTTGACATCGGCCTGGAGAAGAACGGTTTCCTCTATGTGGATGAGGTGATGGTCCACGAGGACCCGGACAAGCGTCCCAAGAAGATCACCCAGATGCTGCGCTCCGGGCAGGACCTTCCCGTCCAGATAGTCAAGGACCCCATGGGCACCAAGGGTGCCCGCCTCACCACCCAGCTTTCCATCCCCGGCCGCTTCCTGGTCTACGTGCCCGACGGCGACGGAGTGGGCGTCTCGCGAAAGCTGCCGGACGAGGAGCGGCAGCGGCTGCGCAACCTCTGCCGCGAGTTGAAGGTGAAGAAGGCCGGTCTCATCGTCCGCACCGCCGCCGAGGGCGTCAGCAAGAAGGAACTCAAGGGCGACCTCAGGTTCCTGGAGAAGATGTGGCAGATAGTCAAAGGGCGGGAGAAGAGCCAGTCGGCTCCCTCCCTGCTCTATTCGGAGATGGAGGTCTCCCTCAAGGTAATCCGCGACATCTTCGACGAATCCTTCGACCGGGTGCTGGTTGACGCGCGCAAGGAGTACGACCGCATCAGGTCGTTCCTGAAGAAGACCTCGCCGCAGCTGCTGGACCGCATCGAGCTCTACCAGGGCAGCAAGCCGCTGATGGATACCTACGGGGTCAACGAACAGATGAAGGCGGCGCTGGAGAAGAGGGTGGACCTGCCCAGCGGCGGCTACCTGGTGGTCGAGAAGACCGAGGCGATGACCATCATCGACGTGAACACCGGCCGCTACGTGGGACGCTCGCGCCTGGAGAACACTATCCTCAAGACCAACATCGAGGCATGCAGGGAGGTGGTGCGCCAACTGCGGCTCCGGGACATCGGCGGTATCATCGTCATCGACTTCATCGACATGGCCCGCCCGCGCAACCGCCGCGAGGTGCTCGACACCCTGGGCAA
>CAZCCR010000041.1:0-10551 GCA_964497425.1 uncultured Gaiellales bacterium | reverse complement strand
CCACCAGGATGGCGCCGTCCATCTGCGCCGCGCCGGTGATCATGTTCTTGATGTAGTCGGCGTGGCCGGGGCAGTCGACGTGCGCGTAATGGCGCTTGTCGGTCTCGTACTCCACGTGAGCGGTGGCGATGGTGATGCCGCGCTCCCGCTCCTCCGGCGCGTTGTCGATGGAGTCGAAGCTCCTCACCTCGACGTTCTCACCGTGCCCCGCCAGGCAGGTGGTGATCGCCGCGGTGAGCGTGGTCTTGCCGTGGTCGATATGACCGATGGTGCCTACGTTCAGATGCGGTTTTGTTCTTTCGAATTTTTCCTTTGCCATCTTTGCTCCTTTCCTCTCCCTGATTTCGAGCAAATAAGTTTAAAACTTCCTGACCTGCAACCCGTTTTACAGAGCGAGTTACTATATATCAAACCGACACGGCGGGCAAGCGTTCCTAACCGCCGTTCACCTCGTCCACGATGTCCCTGGCGATCGAGCCCGGCACCTCTTCGTATCGCTCGAACTGCATGGTGTAATTGGCCCGTCCCTGGGTCAGCGAACGCAGGTCGGTGGCATAGCCGAACATCTCCGCCAGCGGCACGTGAGCCCGGATGTTCTGCGCGTTGGCGCGCGTCTCCATGCCCTCTATCTTGCCCCGGCGCGAGTTGAGGTCGCCGATGACGTCTCCCATGTATTCCTCGGGAACGACTATCTCCACCTCCATCACCGGCTCCATCAGCACCGGCTTGGCCCTCTTCACCGCTTCCTTCAGGGCCATGGACCCGGCGATCTGGAACGCCATCTCGGAGGAATCGACCTCATGATATGCCCCATCGACCAGCGAGACCTTGATGCCTACCAGCGGGTATCCCGCCAGCACGCCGTTGTCCAGCGCGCTCCTGATGCCTTCGTTGACCGAGGGGATATATTCCTTGGGGATGACGCCGCCCTTGATCCTCTCCTCGAACTCATAGCCTTCACCCGGCGCTCCCGGCTCCACATCGATGACCACGCGGCCGAACTGTCCCCGGCCCCCGGTCTGGCGCACGAACTTGCCTTCGACGCCATGGACCGGCTGGCGGATGGTCTCGCGATAAGCCACCTGGGGCTTGCCCACCTTGGCGTCTACCTTGAACTCCCTCAGCAGCCGGTCGACGATGATCTCCAGGTGCAGCTCGCCCATGCCGGAGATGACCGTCTGGCCCGTCTCCTCGTCGGTGCGCACCTGGAAGGTGGGGTCCTCCTCCGCCAGCTTGTGCAGGGAGCTGCCCAGCTTGTCCTGGTCCGCCTTGGTCCTGGGCTCGATGGCCACGGCGATGACCGGCTGGGGAAACTCCATCGACTCCAGGATGATAGGAGCGGACTTGTCGCAGAGGGTATCACCTGTAGTGGTGAACTTCAGACCCACCGCCGCCGCCAGTTCGCCGGCGTAGATGGCGTCGCGGTCCTCGCGATGGTTGGCATGCATCTGCAGGATGCGCCCGATACGTTCCTTGCGGTCCTTCACCGGGTTGTAGATGTGGCTGCCCGATTCGAGGACGCCGGAATAGACGCGGAAATAGGTCAGCTTGCCCACATATGGATCGGTCATGACCTTGAAGGCCAGGGCGGAGAACGGCTCGTCGTCGGCGGCGCTGCGGCTCTCCTCTGCGCCGGTTGAGGGGCTGATACCCTTTATCGGCGGGACGTCGCTGGGGGCCGGCAGGTAGTCCAGCACTGCGTCCAGCAGCGGCTGCACACCCTTGTTCTTGAAAGCCGAGCCGCAGAGGACCGGCGTTATGGCAATATCGATGGTGGCCTTGCGGATAACCCGCCGCAGCAGACCGCTGTCGATCTCCTTCCCCTCCAGGTAGAGTTCCATCAGTTCGTCGTTGTGGTCGGCAAGCTTCTCTATCATGTGGTCACGGTAGTCCTGGGCGAACTCCTTCATGTCCTCGGGGACATCCTCCACATCCCAGGTCTCGCCCTTCTCCGAGGTCCAGAGCAGCGCCTTCATCTCCACCAGGTCGATGACGCCCCTGAAGCTCTCCTCGCGGCCGATGGGAAGCTGTATCGCCAGCGGGTTGGCGGCAAGGCGCTGGACCATCATGTCCATCACCTGGAAGAAGTCCGCGCCCATGCGGTCCATCTTGTTGACGTAGGCAATGCGCGGTACGCGATACTTGTCCGCCTGCCGCCAGACTGTCTCAGACTGGGGCTCGACGCCGCCGACGGAGCAGAAGAGGGCGATAGCGCCATCCAGTACTCTCAAGGAACGCTCCACTTCAACTGTGAAGTCCACGTGCCCGGGCGTGTCTATAAGGTTTATCCCGTAATCCTTCCACTGACAGCTGGTTGCGGCAGAGGTTATGGTGATACCCCGCTCCTGCTCCTGCTCCATCCAATCCATCACGGCTGCGCCGTCATGGACCTCGCCCATCTTGTGGGTCCTGCCGCTGTAGTACAGGATCCTCTCGGTGGTCGTGGTCTTGCCGGCGTCGATGTGCGCCATGATGCCGATATTCCTGGTTTTCTCGAGCGAGAACTTCCTCATGCTGATCTTCTTCTTGCCTTTGTCCAGTGTCGTTGCCCGTGTGCTCATCTTAAGTCTTCAACCTTCGTCTCTCTGCCGTTAACGGCTGTCTTTATTGACATTCAAGGAACTGCGCTCCCTGTTCTCTTCACCACCCGCCGCTCCTACCAGCGGTAATGGGCGAAAGCCTTGTTCGCCTGGGCCATACGGTACAGGTCGTCCTTCTTCTTCCAGGCGCCGCCCTGGTTATCCATCGCGTCGAGACATTCGTTGGCCAGACGCTCCGCCATGGTCTTCTCCCGCCGTTCGCGGGCGAATCCGACTATCCAGCGCACCGCCAGTGTCCGCGCCCTGCGGGACGGCACCTCCACCGGCACCTGATAGGTGGCGCCTCCGACGCGCCGCGACCTGACCTCCAGCTGCGGCGTCACCTTGTCCACGGCCTGCTTCAGCACGGTAACGGGATCGTCGCCCTTCTTCTCTCCCAGCATCTCCAGGGCGTTATAGGTGATCCGTTCCGCAGTGGACTTCTTGCCGCCCTGCATTATCTTGTTGACAAACTGGGTCACCAGTTTGCTCTTGTAGATCGGGTCGGGGGTTATCTCCCGTTTCCTGGCTGCGGCTCGTCTCGGCATGATCTCCCCTAGGAGGCCTTCACTCCATACTTGGAACGGCCCTGCCTACGGTCGGATACGCCGGCCGTGTCCAGGGCCGCCCGCACTACCTTGTAGCGCACGCCGGGGAGGTCCTTGACGCGGCCGCCCTTGACCAACACCACCGAATGCTCCTGCAGGTTATGGCCGATGCCGGGGATGTAGGCGGTGACCTCCATGCCCGTGGTCAGCCGCACTCTGGCTACCTTGCGCAAGGCGGAGTTGGGCTTCTTGGGCGTAGTGGTGTATACGCGCGTACACACACCCCGCCGCTGCGGCGCGCCCTTCAGCGCCGGCGTCGAGACCTTCTCCGATATGACCTTGCGGCCTTTTCTCACCAGCTGGTTGACAGTCGGCATATCGACCTTCGCCTTTTCTTCCGTCTTTTCTTCCGTTACTCACCGCTTGACGTGCCGGCGTCACCCGCACACGCAAACGAGCAGCAGACACTCCCCTCCGCTTCGAGACATGCCGGAGGAGTCTGCAACCCGGTTTTTATACCCATTTCCTTACAGACTTAAGCGCCCGTCATGGGGCGCAAGGACGCAGTATAGCAAGGGGCAAAACAGGAGTCAAGAAGCCGGCTGTTCCTCTTCCGGTTCGGCGCCCACCGCCAGCATATCCTCCTTCTCCGGCAGTGGCACGGTGGAGAATATCTCCAGGGTGCGGTAATGCCTCAGCCCCGTCGAAGCCGGGATCAGTTTGCCGATGATCACGTTCTCCTTCAAGCCCCGCAGATGGTCGACCTTGCCTTCGATGGCGGCGTCGGTCAGCACCTTGGTGGTCTCCTGGAAGGAGGCCGCGGAGAGAAAGCTGTCCGTCGCCAGCGACGCCTTGGTGATCCCCAGGATCCTCTGTTCGGCCCTGGCCTGCTTGCCCTTGTTCTTCCTGACCTCGGCGTTGATCTTCTTCAGCTGCACCCGGTCCACCAGCTGGCCCGGCAGCAGGTCGGTGTCGCCGCGGTCGATGACTTCAGCCCGTTTCAGCATCTGCCGGGCGACCAGCTCGATGTGCTTGTCGTTGATATCCACGCCCTGCCGGCGGTAGACATCCTGCACCTCGCGCACGATATACAGTTCCGTGTCGGTGCTGCCGCGGATGCTGAGCAGGTCCGCCGGATGTAGCGAACCTTCGCAAAGCTGGGTGCCTGCTTCGATCCTGTCTCCGTCGGACACGAAGAGGTTGGTGCGGCGCGGCATCGCGTAGCTCTTCTCCTCGCCATCCTTGCCGTGGATGATCACCTTCAGGCTCTTCTCCGTGTCCACTATCTCCACCTTGCCCGCGATCTCCGCTATCTTCGCCTGGCCCTTGGGCTTGCGCGCCTCGAACAGCTCTACCACCCGGGGGAGGCCGTGGGTGATGTCCTCGCCGGCGATGCCGCCGCGATGGAAGGTCCTCATGGTCAGCTGGGTCCCCGGCTCGCCGATGGACTGGGCGGCGATGATGCCGACCGCGTCTCCGATCTCGGCCAGCTCGCCCGAAGCCAGGTTGCGCCCGTAGCAGTACCGGCAGACACCGACCTCGGACTCGCATTTGAGTACCGAGCGCACCGCGAGCACATACGGCGTCTTTTTGGCTCCGTGGACCTCGTCGATCTGCGCCAGCACCTCTTCGGTGATCTCTTCGTTGCGCCTGGCGATGATCTGCGGTTTACGGCGCCCGGGCACATCCTGGGCCAGCACCCGGCCCAGCAGGCTCTCGTTGAGCTTGGTGCCGCGGGTGCGCTTGTCTTCCAGCCTGAGCGGGAGCTCCAGGTGGTCCTTGGTGCCGCAATCCTCTTCGCGGATGATCACGTCCTGGGCCACGTCCACCAGGCGGCGGGTGAGGTAGCCGGAGTCGGCGGTCCGGAGCGCCGTGTCGGCCAGGCCCTTGCGGGAGCCGTGGGTGGAGATGAAGAACTCCAGCATGCTCATGCCTTCCATCAGGCTCGCCCGCACCGGGCGCTCGATGGTGTCGCCCTTCGGGTTGAGCATCAGGCCCCTCATCCCGGCAAGCTGGTGCATCTGGTCCGGGTTGCCCCGCGCCCCGGAGTTCGCCATCATGAAGAGCGGATTCAGTTCATACAGGTTCTCGTCCATGGCCCGGGCGACCTCGTCCGTCGCCTCCTGCCAGAGTCTGACCACCATGTCCCGGCGCTCACCGTCCGAGATGAAACCGTTCTCGTACTGCTTATCGATCTTTCCGACCTCTTCCTCGTAACGGTCGAGGATGGCGCCCTTCTCCGGAGGCACGACGATGTCGTTCTTGCCGATGGTGACGCCGGAAAGGGTGGCATGCCTGAAACCGAGGGTCTTTACCACATCCAGCACCCGGGAGACGGTAACGGCGCCGTACTTGTTTATCATCGAGGCGATCAGGTTCTTCATCCTGTTCTTGTCCAGGGTCTCGTTGACAAACTCCCGCTCCTCCGGTTTGTAGTCCTCACCGAGATGGTCGCTCAATACCTTGTCTATCTCCTCGTTGAAGATGGCGCGGCCGGTGGTGGTGACGATGATGCCTTCGGGCCGGCGGAGCCTGATGAGGTCCTGCAGTCCGATGACGCCCTCGTCGTGGGCGCGGGCGGCTTCGGCGGCGGAGCCGAAGGCGGGCGGCACTTTCTTCATCTTCTGCGGGTCGATGGCGCTTAGCTCTTTCTGCTCGCAATATGTGAGGAAGTAGGTGCCCAGCACCATGTCCTGGGAAGGCACAGCCAGCGGCCGGCCATGGGCCGGCGAGAGGATGTTGTTGGCGGAAAGCATCAGGATGCGCGCCTCGGCCTGGGCCTCTGGGGAGAGGGGCACGTGCACCGCCATCTGGTCGCCGTCGAAGTCAGCGTTGAAGGCGGCACATACCAGGGGATGTATCTGTATCGCCTTGCCCTCCACCAGCACAGGCTCGAAGGCCTGGATTCCCAGTCTGTGCAGCGTCGGCGCGCGGTTGAGCATCACCGGGTGTTCGGCGATGACCTGCTCCAGCACATCCCACACCTCCGGCACCATGCTCTCCACCATCTTCTTGGCCGCCTTGATGTTCTGTACCCGTTCCCGCTCCACCAGCTTGCTCATGATGAAGGGTTTGAACAGTTCCAGCGCCATCAGCTTGGGCACGCCGCACTGGTGCAGCTTCAGGTTGGGACCGGCGACGATGACCGAGCGGCCGGAATAATCGACGCGCTTGCCCAGAAGGTTCTGGCGGAAGCGCCCCTGCTTGCCCTTGAGCATGTCAGAAAGGGACTTCAGCGGCCGGTTGCCCGGACCGGTAACGGCGCGCCCGCGGCGCCCGTTGTCGAAGAGAGCGTCCACTGCCTCCTGCAGCATCCGCTTCTCGTTGTTGACGATGATCTCGGGCGCGCCCAGGTCCAGCAGCCGCTTGAGCCGGTTGTTGCGGTTGATGACGCGCCGGTAAAGGTCGTTGAGGTCGCTGGTGGCGAAACGGCCGCCGTCCAGCTGGACCATGGGCCTCAGCTCCGGCGGTATCACCGGTATGGCCTCCATTATCATCCATGACGGGTCGTTACCGCTGCGGAGGAAGGCGTCCACCACTTTCAGCCGCTTGATGGCCCGCTGGTGTTTCTGGCCCTTGCTGTTCTCCACGTCGTTGTTCAGACGCTCGACCTCGGCCTCGAGGTCCACCTGCTCCAACAGCTCGCGCACCGCTTCGGCGCCCATGCCGCCGCGGAAGTAACTGCCGAAACCGAAGGGGCTTCCGAAGCGGTCCTTCAGCTCACGGAACAGCTGCTCGTCACCGATGACCTGCTTGGGTTCCAGAGTCTGGAACTCTTCCCATATCCTGCGCAGCCGCTCCTCCTGCTCCTCGGCGTAGTTCCTGGTCTCTTCGATCTCCTCGGCGATGGCGCTCTCTACCCTGGCCTTGCGCTCCACGGTCTCCTTCTTGGTGAGTTTGCGCAGTTTCTTCTCCGGGCCGCCGAACAGCGCCACTGCCTCCTGCTCGATCTCATCCTCCGTCGCCTCACCGTCGAGGATGCGCAGCTGCCGTTCCCGCTGTTCTTCCAGTTCCTGGATGATCTCCTGCTTCTCAGCATGGAACTGTTCGATCTGGGCGTCGACTTTCTCCTTGAGCATATCCGCATCGGCGGCACGCTTCTCGTAGTCCACAAAGGTGACTATGGAGGCGGCGAAGTAGAGCACCTTCTCCAGCTCCTTGGGGGCAATGTCCAGCAGGTAGCCCAGCCGCGAGGGCACGCCCTTGAAGAACCATATGTGCGAGACCGGCGCCGCCAGGTCGATGTGGCCCATGCGCTCGCGCCTGACCTTGGAGCGGGTGACCTCGACGCCGCAGCGCTCGCAGATGATGCCCTTGTAGCGGACACGCTTGTACTTGCCGCAGTAACATTCCCAGTCCTTGGTGGGACCGAAGATGCGCTCGCAGAAGAGGCCGTCCTTCTCCGGCTTGAGGGTACGGTAGTTGATGGTCTCCGGCTTGGTCACCTCGCCGGACGACCAGGCCCTGATCTTGTCCGATGACGCCAGACCGATCTTGATGGAATCGAAATTATTGATGTCTATCATTCGACCTCGATCTCCTCTTCCTCGACCTCGACTTCGTTGATGGCCTCCTGTTCGGCTGATGACGGCTCCTCTTCACCGTCACCCTCTTCATCCGCACCAGCCTCACCCTCGGCTCCCTCGCCTTCGGCCCCCTCGCCTTCGCCGCCCATCCTGGTGCTGGAAAGGTCGATACCCAGCTCCTCTGCGGCGCGCCTGAGCTCGTCGTCCTCCTCAACCAGTTTGACGCTCTCGCCTTCCTCGCTCTGCACGCCCACGTCCAGGCCCAGGCTCTGCATCTCCTTCAAGAGCACCTTGAAGGATTCGGGGATGTTGGGCTCAGGGGTGTTCTCCCCCTTGACGATGGCCTCGTAAGCCTTGACGCGGCCGATGGTGTCGTCTGACTTGATGGTCAGCATCTCCTGCAGGGTATGGGCGGCGCCGTAGGCCTCCAGCGCCCAGACCTCCATCTCGCCGAACCTCTGGCCGCCGAACTGGGCCTTGCCGCCCAGGGGCTGCTGGGTGACCAGCGAGTAGGGCCCGGTGGAACGGGCGTGGATCTTGTCGTCCACCAGGTGCAGCAGCTTGAGGATATACATGTAACCGACGGTGATCTTGTCACTGTAAGGCTCGCCGGTGAGACCGTTATAGAGCTTGACCTTGCCGGAGCCGGGATTGGGCTCATCACCGTTGAGCGTATAGGTTATCTTCTTCTCCGGATCGCTCTCGTAACATTTGATCAGCGCTTCCTCGACCTCGCTGACGCTGGCGCCGTCGAAGACCGGCGTCGAGACGAACATGGGCGCTCCCCGGCCACTGCCGTCATCCCAGCCGCGGGCCGCCGCCCAGCCCAGGTGCGTCTCCAGCACCTGGCCGATGTTCATTCGGGAGGGAACACCCAGGGGATTGAGGATGATGTCCACCGGCGTGCCGTCCTCAAGGAAGGGCATGTCCTCCTCGGGGACTATCTTCGATATGACGCCCTTGTTGCCGTGGCGGCCCGCCAGCTTGTCGCCCTCGGCGATCTTGCGCTTCTTGGCCACGTATACGCGCACCAGGCGGTTGACGCCCGGCGCCAGGTCGTCGCCGTCCTCGCGGGAGAAGATCTTCACGTCGATGACGCGGCCGCCCTCGCCGTGGGGGACCTTGAGGGAGGTGTCGCGCACCTCGCGCGCCTTCTCCTTGAAGATGGCGCGGATGAGCTTCTCCTCGGCGGTGAGCTCCGTCTCACCCTTGGGGGTGACCTTGCCCACCAGCAGGTCGCCGGAGTTGACCTCGGCGCCGACGCGGATGATGCCCTCCTCGTCCAGATCCGCCAGTGATTCCTCGCTGCGGTTGGGGATGTCGCGGGTTATCTCCTCGTCGCCCAGCTTGGTGGTACGCGCCTCGACCTCATACTCTTCTATATGTATGGAGGAGAGAGTGTCCTCCTTCACCAGCTTCTCGCTGAGGATGATGGCGTCCTCGAAGTTGTATCCTTCCCAGCTCATGAACGCTACCAGCAGGTTCTTGCCCAGGGCCAGCTCGCCCTGATCGGTGGCGGCGCCGTCGGCGATGACCGTGTTCATCTTCACCTTGTCGCCCTCGACCACAAGCGGCTTCTGATGGATTATGGTCCCCTGGTTGGAGCGGGTGAACTTGGAGAGTCTGTATTTGCTCTCATCGCCTTTGTCGTTCTTGATGACGATATGTTCGGCATCGACTTCCCTGACAGTGCCGGGATGTTCGCTCAGCACCACGTCACCGGTGTCGATGGCGGCCCGCGCCTCCATGCCCGTGCCCACCAGCGGCGCCTCGGACGTGAGCAGCGGCACCGCCTGGCGCTGCATGTTGGAGCCCATCAGGGCTCGGTTGGCGTCGTTATGCTCCAGGAACGGGATCAACGCCGTCGCCACGGACACGATCTGCTGCGGCGAGACGTCCATATAATTCACATCCTTGGGGTCCACCGTCACCACTTCACCGTCACGGGAGCGCGCCAGCACATTGTCCTTGATGAATTTCCTCGTCTTGGGATTGAACTTGGCGTTGGCCTGGACGATGATGAACTTGTCCTCTTCGCTGGCGTCCAGGTATACGATCTCATCGGTGATCCTGCCCTTTTCCACCTTGCGATAGGGCGTCTGGATGAAACCGAACTCGTTGACTGTGGCGTAGGAGCTCAGCGAGCCGATCAGGCCGATGTTGGGACCCTCCGGCGTCTCGATGGGACACATGCGCCCGTAATGGGTGGGGTGGACGTCACGCACCTCGATGGGCGCCCGTTCGCGGGTGAGGCCGCCGGCGCCCAGGGCGCTGAGGCGGCGCCTGTGGGTCAGGCCCGCCAGGGTGTTGGTCTGGTCCATGAACTGGGAGAGCTGGGACGAACCGAAGAACTCCTTCAGCGCCGCCACCACCGGACGGATGTTGATTATGTGCTGCGGGGTGATGACATCGACGTCCTCGGTGGTCATGCGCTCCTTGACCACCCGCTCCATGCGGTAGAGGCCGATGCGGAAGGCTTCCTGCACCAGCTCGCCCACGGTGCGCAGGCGCCTGTTACCGAAATGTTCGTATTCATCCAGGTCATGGGCTATCTCCTCCCTCGACATGGAGATGGCCTCGGCGGCGAAATCCACCGAGTCCTCGGAGACCCCCAGCTTCACCGGCAGCTTGATCAGTTCCCGGATAAGGGCGATGATGTCTTCATTGGTAAGCGTTCGTACCGAGGGCTTCACATCCAGGCCCAGGCGCGTGTTGAGCTTGTAGCGGCCCACTTTGGTCAGGTCGTAGCGCTTGGGGTCGAAGAAGAGCGCCTGCACCAGCGTCCTGGCGCTCTCCAGGCTGGGCGGCTCGCCCGGGCGCTGCTTCTTGAACAGTTCGATCAGCGCCTCTTCCTCGTTCTCCGTGGGGTCCTTGTCCAGTGTCCGCTGGATGTAAGTG
>CAZCCR010000040.1:0-11926 GCA_964497425.1 uncultured Gaiellales bacterium | reverse complement strand
TATCCTGCCGCCGTCGGCGGCCCTTGCCCCGTCCAGGCTGCCGAAGGGGTTGACCTGTGGCGGTTCCATGTCGACTGGCCCGGACGCGTAGCTCCTGACGTATGAACCATCAGGGTGGCGAAGGACGATATATATCCACCAGCTGCCGGGATACGTAACGCCTCTGCCGTTCCAATTGTATGTGTTGACACCCTGTGAGACATCGATGTTGTCAACGATCAGTGATCCGTTGAAACCACTGGAGTCATTGTCGACCCATAGCTCGGCGGTAGTGCCCGCCAGCCAGGCATTGTCCTGGAACTTGATGTCGAAATCGGGTGTGCCGCGATCGTTGCGCGCCAGGCGGATATAATCGAGGTACCAGGTGCGTCCGCCCGGGTCCTCATGGGGGTCGAACCTGAAACTGGACACCCAGCCACTGGCCGGACCGCCCCAGCCGATGGGGTTGGAGGATGTCTCGTCTTCCGCCAGCGACGGGGGGTCGGTCTTGAGATCGACAGTCACTGTATGCCACCCGGGGACCATTACCATGTCCTGGGAGTCGTGATAGCCGGGTACGCCGTTCTGATCGACGGTCCAGATCACCCGCGAGACCATACCTCCACCGGGTGCGTTCTCCAGCCCGAACGGCCCGTCATAGTAGACGCGGTACGTAAGGCGGTGGTAAAGGGAAGCGTTGATCGCTCCCGGCTGGGAGAGGTCTACCTGGGGGTCGCCGGGATGGGGGCCGGCGTATCCACCGATGAGCAGACCGTTGCTCAGCGACGCGGAGGAATTCGAGACGGCGCGGATGTCGGACCACTGGCTGAAATCCCAGGGGTCGCCCCGGGTGACGGTCGCGTAGTCATCACCACCGGTTATATCCGGGTCCAGTATCACCGGCTGGGGTCGGCTGCTGACGGTCAGGGGCTGGCTGTAGGCGGATTTCTGTCCTCCCTGGACCGTATAGAAACGATAGGTTCCCGGCGGGAAGTCCGACGCCGGGAAGGTGACATGGCCACCGGATGATACATGCCAGGCCAGGCGCCCAGCGCCGCTGCTCGAAAGCTGTGACTGGTCGTTGTTGTCAGGGTCGCTGTCCGAATCCCACCAGACCTCGTCGGCGCTTCCGCCCTGGACCGTCAGGGTGATGTCACCGCTGTCAGGCTGGTAAAGACGCAGCCAGTCCAGCTCCACGTGTATCGAATACTGGCTGGTGGGAACGATCCTCAGCGATTTGACCTGTCCCGCCCATGGCCCTCCGGCGAGGTCCGGCTGCAGCTGCAGATCATAAACGTTCCAGCCCGGCTGAAGGGAGAAGGACATGGCGCTGAAGCAGGACGGGTCGCCGCTGGAGCAGGTGAACCAGAAGATGCCGCCGGCCACCGTAGTCGATGCACCAGACCACATGCGGAAACGGATGCGCGTATATCTTCCCGCGTCGATGGGTTTGATGTCACCGTCACGGCCGTAAGGAAAAGCGCCCCAGGCATACTGCGGCGTTATCCATCCTCCCGGCTGCGTGTCGAACTTGAGCCTGCCCCCGTTCATAGCCACGTTTGAGACCTGCAGGGATTGAACGCCTGCCGTGACGTTGAAATCCTCGGTGTTGCCGTAATCCCACGGATCCTGCCAGTTCTCGGAAGCATAGTCGGGGGACTCGCTTACTGAGCTTGAGGAGAGCGATACCGTCGGTGGGGCCGCCAATACGGTCGGGGCGGAAAACAGTAGTGCGAAAAAAACGGAAAATATGGAAACGGCGGCTGCAATTGCCAGCCACCCGTATTTGCCGGCCTCTCCGGGGACTTTCATTCTGGTTATCGACATGGCACTTCCTGCTGTTGTTGATCGTGTTGGCAGCGCGGACCCTCTATTAGGTATTTCGTCCTTTGCCAGCGAAAACATGACCGGTGGATGCAGGTCGTGTGTTGATTGCCGTAAAAAAGGAGGGGGTGAAAGGAAGCCTGCTGCCGGGGCTGGATACATGACCGGTGGGGCCTGCTAGCCAGGTGGGAGGCCGGGGTGGCGCCCAGGCCCACCATGTCATCATCCGGGGTTTTTCAGTCTGAGGCTGAAGTCGAACCTGTCCCGCGCCAGGTTCCGGTTATAGTACGGGTCCTCTTCGATGACGTCTTTCCATCTCTTCGCCATGTAATATGCCTCCGGATCTTCCCGGTATCCTCTACTGACAGCTTCATGATGATAGAGGATTGCGAAGGGTGTGTAGAGGACCAGGTAACCCCTTTCTCTCAGCCTGAGGCAGAAGTCGATGTCGTTATAGGCAACCGGCAGGTTCTCCTCGTCGAAGCCACCCAGTTCCTCGAAGGTTTCCCGGCGCACCATCATGCAGGCGCCGGTGACGGCGCTGTAGTTCCTGATGACGTCGGCCTGGTTGAAATAAGTCCTTCTGCCATGGCCGGTCCTGTAAAAGGCATGGTTGGCCAGACCTCCCAGTCCCAGGATGACGCCGGCGTGCTGGACGGTATCATCCGGATAGAGCAGTTTGGCGCCGGCTGCTCCCGCATCTGGAAACTGCAGCACCTCCATCAGCGACTCCAGCCAGTCGCCCGTCCCTGCTTCCGTGTCGTTGTTGAGGAATACCAGGTACTGCCCGTCCGCCATGGCCGCGGCCCTGTTGTTGATGGCGGAGTAGTTGAAGGGGCCGTCGAAGTCGATGACCCGGAAGCCCTCCTCCTGCCGCAAGCGGTCAAGGTACTCCCGGGTGCTGCTCTCCCGGCTGCCGTTGTCCACCACCAGGATCTCGTAGTTGGGCCAGGTGGTCCGCTTCCCGATGCTGTCGATGCACCTGCGGAGAAGTTCCGCTCTATCCCGGGTGGGGATGATGATGGAGACCAGCGGCTCGTCCGCGATTGCCGGACGTACGCGGAAGGTGCCCATCTCCAGGCCTCTTTCCACGATGCCCTGGATGCCTCTGCGGTGCATGGCGTGGGTGAGGGCCTTGAGCGAAGGGACATCCGAGTCCTTGGATTCGTACTTCTCCGCTGTGGAGCCGGGTATGATACGCCAGTGATAGAGGATCCTGGGGATGTGGAAGACTTTGTCCGTCTCCTCCGTGAACCTGAGCACGAAGTCATAGTCCTGGCTGCCGTCGAAGCCCTCCCGGAACAGGCCTATCTTCTCAGCTATGCTGCGGCGGTAGACGCCGAAATGGCAGGTATACATCTGCGACCATAACAGGTTTGGGGACCAGTCCGGCTTGAAGAACGGCTCGCACAGGTTACCCGCCTGGTTTATCTTGTCCTCGTCCGAGTAGATCATGTCTGCATCCGGATGCTCGTTGATGAGCCTGGCTACATGGAAGAGGGCATCCACGGTCAACTCGTCGTCGTTGTCCAGCAGGGCGATATACTCACCGGTGGCAAGTTCCAGGGCGGCGTTGGTGGCGACTGAGATGCCACTGTTCCTCTCCAGATAGTTGACTTTGACCCGGCTGTCCCTTGCGCTGTATTCGTCGAGCACCGCGCGTACGTGAGGCTTGGTCGAGGCGTCGTCGGCGATACACAGTTCCCACTCGTCGTAGATCTGGCCGGTCACCGAATCGAGGCATTTACGCAGCCACTCTTCGTTGACGTTATACACCGGGATGATGACGCTGATGACCGGGGAAAGGGGGAAACCGCCCATCTCCGAACGCATGCGGCTGATGTCGGTCTCATCCAGGGGGTTCTCCAGCAGCCACTGCTTGTATTGTCTCGCCAGGGGGTTGCGCAGGCTCATGTTGATACTGCGCACAAGCGGCGCCGGACCCTCGCGGAAGAGGATCCGTGTTGCCCTGATCAGCCTTCTTCTTATCATCTGACCCTGCTCTTCAGCCTGCATATGGCCTTGCGGATCAGCGGAACCGTATCGTCTGCCGCCGTCCCTTCAGAGGAAGCCGGTGGGGAGAGACGCAGCCTGGAGATATCGCTCTCGACACGACCAGAAGCCACCCGCTCGAGGAAGCCCTTGATGGGGGCGGTTACCTCCGACCAGCGCAGCTTCGCCGCGACGGACCGCAGGTTCTGCCGGCACTCCCGCCGCAACGTCTCGTCATCCGCCAGCCTGCTTATAGCGCCGGCGTACGCCTGCACATCCTGCGGCTCTGTCACCAGGCCCAGGCGCCTCCGCTCCACCATGCTGCTGAGCGAGTCGCCGTATGTGGATACCACCGGCAGGGCGGACCAGATGCAGTCGAGTATCCGCGTCCGGAAGGAGAAGCGGGTCTCGATATGATCGATGTTGGCGTTGACACCGATATCGGCGTCGAGCAGGTAGCCTGTCCTCTCCGCGTATGGTACCCATCGGTCGTTGAAGAAGGCGTGTCTGTTCAGGACGCCCAGCTCACGGCTCAACTCCACCGCTTCATCGTAAGCCCTCATGGCGGGAACGTTGGGGTCGGGGTGTCTCGCCCCCATGAAGAACAGCTTGATATCATCACGTTCGCGGGCCAGTTCCGCCGCCGCCCTGATGGGCGTGAAGGGGTCCAGCCAGTTGTAGATGCCTCCGCCCCAGAGTAGCACCTTGTCATCCGGCCCGATGCCCGGATGGACACCTTTCAAAGCCCGATCCCCACTCTTAGGCGGGTCGCCGGGAAGGCCGAAGGGGACTACGTCGATCAGGTTGTGCAGCGAGTAGTCACTGCCGAAACTGGCCGGATCCACCCTGCCGGCGGCGCTGAGCATCCCCAGCCAGAAATCCCGCTGGCGGTCAGAGGCGCAGATGAAGAAGTGGCCGATCCTCAGCTGTTCGAAAAGGGCTGAGAGGATGTGTTGCTGTATGGCGGCCTGTTCACCGGCGCTCTGGTGTTCGTACTGGGCCAATGCCTCCAGCGTCATGGGAACATACAGGTCCACGATCAGGTATTTGCCCAGCTCCTTCAGCCGTGGGAAGTTGTTGAAGATGAAGCCCTGGCAGAGGATGATATCACAGGAAGACGCCTTGCCCACCAGATCTGCATCGGTGTACGGAATCAACCGGAAATCTTCGGGTTCCAGGTCGGTGTCTTCGGGAGAGAACAGGCTGACATCGGCTGCCTCCGCCAGTGACCGGGCTGTCTCCCAGCAGCGGATGCCGGGGCCTGCCATCGACTTCGCGATCCGCTGATGGCTGATGATCCCGATGGAGATGCGGCTATCGGCCAACTACATTACCTCCGGCTTCCAGTCGGTCCAACGATGGGGGATGCTGGCAACGCCTGCCTGGACCTCCGGGCCCTTGATCACCCTGAAACGGTATTTCCTGTCATGGTAATCATAGGTCTCGCTCTTGTCCAGGTTGTGGAACGACACCGATACCTGGTAGTCACCGGGGAGGAAGGGCATGCGTTCCAGTTCGAAACTCAACTCGCCTTCACCAGAGAACCGTTTTGGAGTGGTTTTCAGCTCCGTGGTGCTGTTGCCGAAGCACAGTGTCCCGTCGGTGCGATGGATGGCGATGCCCCATATGGGTTCTTCTACCGTCTCATTGGTGCGGTAGGTGATCCTCACCTTCAGCTTGTCGAAAGTCTCGAAGACATGCCTGGGTTCATCTCCCGGGCCCAGCAGCTCCACTCCCGTGATCTCCCCTTTTCGAGTTCCCCAACGGCTGAGGTCCGGGTCTTCTCCCTCTTCCGCCAGCCTGGCCTCCTCGCCCTGGTTTATGGCCCACTGGTAATGGTCCACCACCTTCTTGGTCGGGCCATGGAGCCGCAGTTCGCCTTTCTCCAGCCAGATGGCCTCTTCGCACAGGCTCTGAACGGCGCCCAGGTTGTGCGACACGAATACGATGGTCTTGCCATCGCTCTTGAACCTGTCGATCCGTTCCAGGCATTTCTGCTGGAAGGCGCCGTCACCCACGGCCAGTATCTCGTCGATGAGCAGGATGTCCGGATTGACGTTCACCGCGACCGAGAAGGCCAGCCGCAGGTACATACCTGACGAATAGGTCTTGGCCGGGGCGTCGATGAACTCCCACATCTCGGCGAAGTCGATGATCTCGTCGAAACGCTCCTGTATCATGCTGCGCGGAAGGCCCATGATGACTCCGTCCAGGAACACGTTCTCTCTGCCCGTGAAGTCCGGATGGAAACCAGCGCCCAGCTCCAGCAGGGCTGAGACCTTGCCGTTCACCTCGACGGTGCCCCGGGTGGGCCGGGAGGTCCTGGCTATCATCTTCAGCATGGTGCTCTTCCCCGAGCCGTTGCTGCCGATGATGCCCAGTGTGCTGCCCGGCTCCACCTGGAAACTCACGTTTCTGATGGCGTCCACCGTCTTCTGGTAGATATGTTGCCTGAGGAAGGCCTCCTTGAGTGTGCGACCCTTCTCGTGGTGCATCTTGTATTGCTTCACGACATCCTTGACGATTATCGCCGGTCTTTCGCCTGACATGCTCATACCTCTTCTTCGAACTGGAACTTGTAGTGATTGAAGACAGCGAACCCTATCAGGAACGCAACCAGGGAGAACAACAGCGAGTATCCCAGCCAGAACCAGTCAGGGGACCTGTGGTCCAGGATGATCAGCTGATAGGCGTTGATGATCCCGGTCAACGGGTTCAGGTGGATCATCAACCTTGCCCAGGGAGCCTTGTCGGCGACCAGGTTTATCGGATAAAGGACAGGGGTCAGGTACATCCAGGCCATGACGACGATTCCCATGATGTGTCCCACGTCCCTGTAGAAGACATTACCGCAGGCGAACAGGCTGGCCAGGCCGAAACAGATGACAGTCTCGACGATGATGGGGATGGGCAGCAGGACGAGATACCAGCTGAGTCCGATGCCGAAGACGATGACGATAAGGGCCAGCACGATGAGGCTGAGCAACAGCGTCACCAGCTCCGACAGGACGGTCGTCAGCGGCAGGATCTGCAGCGGGAAATATATCTTCTTCACCAGATTGGAGTTGCCCATCACCGAACCCGAACCCCCCAGCAGGGAGCCGGCGAAGTAGTTCCACGGCAGCAGCCCGGTGAAGAGGAATATGGCGAAGGGGTAGTTTCCCGGTGGAGCCACCTTCACGATGATGCCGAAGAGTATCCAGAAAACCAGCAGCTGCAGAAGGGGGATGGCGAAGTTCCACGCAAATCCGAGCACCGAACCCTTGTAGCGCGAGCGTACGCTCTTGCTCACGAAGGTTCGCAGCAGCTCACGGTATTCGTAAATCTGTTTCAGGTCCTGGTACATCTATCGACCGGATGGAAAGAGCTGACCGGATATCAGCTGGACGGGGTAGTATTCTACCATAACAGGGGAAATGGTAGCGCTGCGGGGGCTGCGCTCCAACACCGGCCGGGGAGGCACGGGGTCGCCTCAGTCCGGACTGTAGATGGCGACCCGGATATCCTTGTTCGTGTCCATGGGCTGGACAGTGGTTCCCTGATAATAATAGGTGAGGATATCGTTATAGCTTTCGCCACGCTCCGCCCGCTTGTAGGCGCCATGGCCGCTCAGGCCGACCCCGTGGCCGTTCAGCGTCATACCGTTACAATCCGGGTCCGGGACGCTGGCCAGCCATGGCCAGTATGTGACTCCCCAGGCTTCCTGCGCTGAGCGCGTCCTGCCGTCCGAATTGGAGAAATACGTTGCCAGGGCGAGCGAACCGTTATAGGTGACCACCAGGCCGTTGGTCGCCGTGACGGCGGCGGTCAGGTCGGGGAACCTGGATTCCAGGCCATACCCCTTGTAGACCTGGTCGTCACCGTTGCCGTTGCGGCTGTTCTTCAGGTGGAAGATATCCTGTCCGTTCTCGTAGTACTTGCCGCCCCGATTCACGTGATACAGGGCGTAATCGCGGGCGGCGATGCTCATGGTCTTGAGGAATTCCCCAGGCGCCCCGGAGCTGGTCTCGGCTATTCCCCTCAGATAGAGCTCGAGAGGCAATTCGTTAATAACCCACAGCCTGTCTGAAACGGGCGAATATCTGACCTCGATCTTGCCGCGGAAGCGGTTGTCGTCGATACCGGGATCCCATGAGGAGATGTCATGATAGGAGGTCACCTGCATTATGCCGTCGCCGCCGGCCGGAGCCAGGATGATATACGAACCGCTGGAAACGCTCACACCCGGCGCCTGTACGTAATAGATACCGGGAGCATAGGCGATGGTCGCGATCTGTCCCGCGCCCAGGCTCGCCAGCGTGGCGCCGTTCCCGTCGGTGACATTGAAGGCGGAATCAGCCGTGACGGTGACGGTGGCCGTCTGCGGCATGACCTTGCAGCCCAGCAGGGCGTTGCCGCCGGCGCCGACATTGATGCCGTAGGCGCATACGGTGCTGCCGGGGCTCCCCGCCACGTTGCCGCTGAAGCCGTGACCGGCGCCGTAAGCAGGCCAGACCGCGCCCACGTCCGGCCGGCTGCCGTTGGCGGTCAGAACACCGGCGGGTTGGCCGTTCACGTAAATGTGGACATCGATGGGGCCGGTGGTGCCGGGGTCGATGGCCCAGCCGCTCACATCGATGCGTCCCGGGTCACCTTCGCTGGCGCCATCGAGGTTGCCGAAGGGGTTGATGGCCAGGTCGACGGTTCCGCAGCCAAGCAGGGCGTTGCCGCCCGGTCCCTGGTTGATTCCGTAAACGCAGACCGTATGGCTTCCCTCGGAAGCCGGGATATTACCGTCGAACCCGTGCATGTCCCCGAAGACCGGGTAGGCCGCGCCTACATCGGGTCGGTTGCCGTCCGCCGCCAGGGCGGCGGCAGGCTGTCCATCCACCCATATGTGGACATCGATGGGGTCGCTGCTGTCGGGATCGATGGCCCAGCCGCTCACATGTATGCCGTCAGGGCTGGCCTGGGCGGCATCGAGATTACCGAAAGGATTGTTGCCCGAGGAGCTGACGGGTACCGTAGCTGTCCTGCAACCCAGCAAAGCGTTGCCGCCACCCGCCACATTGATGCCGTAGGCACAAAGGGTGTGACTGCCGGCGGGTGCGATCAGCGCTTTCTCGAATCCGTGATGGGTGCCGAAAACAGGATACACCGCGCCGACGTCGGTGCGCTCCCGGTCAGCGGTGAGGGCGGCGACAGGGGCGCCGTCGACATACAGATGTACGTCGATGGGGTCGCTGGTGTCGGGGTCGATGGCCCAGCCGCCTGCCAGAAGGCCGTATGGTACGCCGCGCACAGAATCCAGGTTGCCTGCGGGGATATCCGGGACTTCTCCCGCCTCACATTCCAGCAAAGCGTTGCTGCCGCCTCCGGTATTGATGCCGTAGGCGCAGAGTGTATGGCTGCCGGCTCTGGCGGAAACGGCCTTGTCGAAGCCGTGGCGGCTGCCGAAAGCGGGATAGGCGGCGGCCACATCGGGACGATCTACGTCGGCTTTCGCGGCTGCCGCCGGCTGGCCGTCGATGTAGAAATGGACGTCGATAGGTCCGGTGGTATCAGGATCGATGGCCCAGCCGTTCGCTTTCAGCCCCAGGGACTCGCTCTGCACCGAATCGACGCTGCCTGTGGGGTCACTGGGCGTCTCGGCTGTTCTGCATCCCAGCAGGGCGTTACCGCCTCCGGCGACATTGATGCCGTAGGTACAGACCGTATGGCTGCCACCTCCGGTGACAGAAATCGTCCTGTCGTATCCGTGGTTGTTGCCGGAGAGCGGATAAACCGCGCCCACGTCCGGCCGGCTGCCATTCGCGGTCATTGCCGCGACGGGCCGGCCATCGACGTAGACATGTACATCTATCGGATTGCCGGTGTCCGGATCGATCGCCCAGCCGCTCACCCGCAGACTGAGCGGCAGGCCCTCCGCGGCGTCCAGGCTGCCGAAAGGACTGCTGCCTGAGGGGCTGGCGGGCACCTCTGCGGTCTTGCAACCGAGCAGGGCGTTACCACCCCTGTCCACATTGATGCCGTAAGCGCAGACGGTGTGGCTTCCGGCAGACGCCGGGAAGGTAGCAGTGAAACCATGATTAGGGCCGGAGGCCGGATAGGCCGCGCCCACATCGGGACGGTCGCCGTTGGCTGTGGCAACGGCTGCCAATCGGCCGTCAACATAGATATGGACGTCGATGGCGCCTGATGTGTCAGGGTCTATGGCCCATCCCCCCGCCTGTATCCCGAACGGGACGCCGCGGGCGGAATCCAGGCTGCCGAAGGGGGAACGTTTTGCCGAATCGTCCTGTACCTCTACGGCCTTGCAGCCCAGCAGGGCGTTTCCCCCGTATCCGGTATTGATGCCGTATGCGCAGACCGTATGGTTGCCGGGGGCTGCGGACAGGGTCCTGGAAAAGCCGTGGGAGCTGCCATAGGCCGGATAAGCCGCGCCAACATCAGGGCGGCTGCTGGAAGCCGTCATTGCCGCCACAGGATGACCATCGACATAAACATGGACGTCGATGGGGGCGGTGGTGTCCGGGTCGATAGCCCATCCATTGATACGGAACTCGCCCTCGCCGCCCTGGACAGAGTCGACGGAGCCGAAGGGATGGAACAGCGGCAGGCCGAACCAGCTCTCGTAGATATAAGCGAAATTCTCATTGCCCTGGAAGTGGGGTGTGTACCTGTACAGCGACGCTGTGGCTCCGTTGCCCAGGTAAACAGGGGTGTTGTCGATGGTGATGGTGTTGCCGGTGATATATGGCGACACGCGTGGGTCATGACTGTTGGCCAGGTCCATGTTCCAGCGGAGCTGCCAGGTGCCCCAGTCCACCTGGAGGGCAAAGCCCTGATAGGAAGAACAGGGGCTGGAATCGGGACAACCGTAACCCATGGCCCAGTCCAGGGCCCACTCGGGCGGTGCCGGGTTGGTCACCAGGCTCTGCTCCTTCTGCAGCGTTGTCAGTATCACCATCGGATTGACACCGTACCAGTGGGCGACCTGCCAGATTATCTTCGACGCGCTCCATCCATGGGCAGGTACATCGTTGTTTGGGCCGATCTGCGAATCCCTCGTCTCGTGATAACCGGCCAGATAGCTGCCCTTGGACTCCAGGAACGCCTGGATGTCCGCTTCCGTCATGGAGTTGCTGTCGGTGAAGGTGATGTCAGAAGTGATATAGGAAGCATCGAACGCCGCCCCGCTGTCGTTGCAGAGACCGAGCAGAGCCGCCAGCATAAGGACGGAGAAGATGAAGACCAGCGCCAGTCGTCCCTGCAACCTGCCGCCGCTGGTGATTTTCTTACTGATTGCTGCCATATAGAGAATCAACCGTACCGGTATCAGCCTTATTGCGGCGGCGCATATGTCTTTATGCCGCCGGCCGCCAACACATCAGCTCTGGTGATGGTGAACTCATCACTGACTGCTACATATCTTCCATCGACAATCTTCAGGGCTCTTATAGTCTTCGAGCTCTCACCGCCGGTCATCTTACCCGCCGGCAGGCTTCCCGTCCCGGCGTAATAGGCGTTCTCCCTGATTGTCGTCCACCCATCGGGTGTCTTCTCCTGGATGGTGAAATAACCCGGACCTTCCAGGAAGAAGAGCAACTGTATGCTTTCGCCGTCGCTCGCTCTCTGGGCCGTGACGAAGGAGTTCACCTTCTCGAGGCCGGAGACGTCTTCGGGAGGGTTCTCGACGGCATTACTCTGGTCGGTCTCCTCCACGGGGTTCCCACCTTGTGCGGAGTCCTCCTTCTCAGCATCCGCGGCAGGTGTTCTTTCCACGGCCTGACCGCTGCCCGGAGCCGCTTGCGAAAGGGTGGTGGTCACGTCGCCCGCATGATCTTCCAGGATCTTCTGCTCGTCCCTTTCCTGTACGATCAGGAGAGCCATGCCGATGGTCACGGCTGAGAGTATGACGATGACGGTTGTCGTGGCTTTTCTGCTCATGGTTCATACGGTCGATTGTTCCTTTGCCCGGACGTCGCCCTGGTAAAAAGGGGTATGATTGAATTGGCTAAAGGGGGAGGATATCCTCCAACCAGCCTTGCCGGGGGTTGATGGTGGCGTGCTCCGCCGGGGAGCGGCCTCAGACCACCCTGCACCCCAGCAGCACGTTCCCGCCCATCCCCTGGTTGATGCCGTAGGCGCA
>CAZCCR010000039.1:0-12840 GCA_964497425.1 uncultured Gaiellales bacterium | reverse complement strand
CCCGGAGCCTCTTGGCAAATGGGAGGAGTCCATATAAGTTTAAGTACGTCCCCGGTATGCTTCCCGTTAAGGAACGTCCCCGGGGGCGTCCCATTTTTGAGTTTCTTAATTTCGTTAAGGAACGTCCCCGACAGGAGTCTGGCGCTACTGCGTCGAAGTAAACATCTACCCGGGCCAACGATCGTGACGGGAGGTTCTCATGAGGTTCAAGGGAGGAATGCTCAGCGGCACGCTGGCGTGCCTTTACGCTTTCTTCGCCCTCTGGCCGGTGCTCTACAAAGAGGGCATGGACAACCACCGCACCATGCAGCGCATCTGCTACGTGATGGCGGTGACGGGCATCATCATCGCCCTGTACTGGTTGGCGACCAGGGAGGTGAGCGGGATCCCCTTCCTGCTGATCGGGCTCGATTTCCTGGGCATGGCCCGCTATTCCGAGCATATACCCATGGACGTCGGCGCGGCGGCGCTCTCGGCGATGGCGATGGTCATCGGCGTACTGATGTACACCAGGATAAAACAGCCAAACAGTCAACCATAGGAGCGGTCGCCGCGAATCCAGCACCTTGCGGTTTTTTCAGCGCGGGGGCTATTGAACGCAGCAAGCGGTAGGGTTAGAATCCTTACCGTCGTGAGTGTAAGGGAGAACTCTTGAGCAAGGACATCGCCAAGGCCAATGGCGAAGGGTCGGCGACCCCGCCGGACCCGCAGTTCGTCCACCTCCATGTCCACAGCGAATACTCGATCCTCGACGGCGCCTGCAAGATAGGGCCGCTGCTGGACCGCTGCCGGGAGCTGGGCATGGACGCTGTGGCGGTGACCGACCACGGTGTGCTCTCCGGGGCGGTGGAGCTCTACCGCCAGGCCGAGAGCCGCGGGATCAGGCCCATCATAGGTCTGGAAGCCTATGTGGTTGAGGACCGCAACGCCCGGCCCACGAAGGAGAAGAAGTTCCACCTGACGCTGCTGGCCCGGAACAACCAGGGCTACCGCAACCTGATGAAGATCTCCTCGCGGGGCTTTCTGGAAGGCTATTACTACAAGCCCCGGATCGACATGGAAGTGCTCAGGCAGCACCCGGAGGGTATCATCGCCCTCTCCGGCTGCCTCAACGGCAGGATAGCTCATCTGCTCTACAGCGGCGACAAGGAAGGCGCGGCGGAGGAATTCCGTGCTTTGCAGGATATCTTCGGTGAGGAAAACGTCTACCTGGAGATACAGTACCAGGGTCTGGCGGAGCAGGACAAGGTGAACCCGCTGCTGGTGGAGCTGGCGGCGGAGCTGGGGCGGCCGCTGGCGGCGACCAACGACGTCCACTACATCAGGCACGAGGATGCCTCTTCACACGACGCCCTGCTCTGCATCCAGACCGGTAGCGCGTTGCTGGACGCCGACAGGCTCAAGTTCCAGGGCGACGGTTTCTACCTGCGCAGCGGCCGGGAGATGGCCGAGGCCCTGCCGGGGCTGCCGGAAGCGCTGGCGACCACCGTGGAGATAGCCCGGCGCTGCAACGTGGAGATGGACTTCGGGCAGATATATATCCCTTCCTTCGAACTTCCCGATGGAGAGGATGGTGACGACAACGCCTACCTGAGGAGGCTCTGCGAGCAGGGCCTGGAGAGGCGCTATCCGGACGGTCCTTCCCCCGAGGCCGGCGAACGTCTGGAATACGAGCTGGGAACCATCGCCGAGATGGGCTTCGCGTCATATTTCCTGGTGGTCTGGGACTTCGTCAGGTTCGCCCGGGAGAACGACATCGCCGTAGGGCCCGGCCGGGGTTCCGCCGCCGGCAGCCTGGTCGCCTACTGTCTGGGCATCACCGACATCGATCCCTTGAAATATGACCTCCTCTTCGAGCGCTTCCTCAACCCCGGCCGCAAGAGCATGCCCGACATCGACATCGACTTCTCGCCGGAGGACAGGGAGAAGGTGCTCGCCTACGTGGCCGACAAGTACGGACGCGGCAACGTGGCCCAGATAATCACCTTCGGCACAATGGCCGCCAGGGCCGCTACCCGCGATGCCGGCAGGGTGATGGGCATCTCCTACTCGGTGGTGGATGACGTGGCCAAACTGATACCGGAAGGCCCGGGGGTCCAGCTGGAGAAATGTCTCGAGCCGGGGCAGGAGCTGAAGCAGGCGTACGACAGCGACCCGCAGACGAAGGAGATCATCGACCTGGCCAGGCCCCTGGAGGGCCTCATCCGGCAGGACTCCATCCATGCCGCCGGCGTGGTCATCTCCGACCGGCCCCTCACCGAACACGTGCCGCTGCAGCAGAAGGGCGACGCCGAGGTGGTCACCCAGTTCCCCATGGGCGATATAGAGGCCCTGGGATTGCTGAAGATGGACTTTCTCGGCCTGAGGAACCTGGACATCATCAAGAGCACCCTCAGGTTGATACGGGAGAGCCGCGGCATCGAGATCGACCTGGCTGCCGTGCCGCTGGACGACGGGAAGACCTACGCCATGATGCGCCGGGGGGAGAGCGACGGCGTATTCCAGTTCGAGAGCTCGGGCATGAAGGAATCGCTGAGAGAGGTGCGGCCAACCTGCTTCGAAGACCTCTACGCCCTGGTGGCCCTCTACCGCCCGGGCCCGATGCAGTATATCTCCGAGTACGCCCGCAACAAGCGCAACCCGGAACTGGTGACTTACGACGACGAGCGCCTGCGGGAGATACTGGATCCCACCTACGGTGTCATCATCTACCAGGAACAGTACATGGAGATCGCCAAGAAGCTGGCGGGCTTCACGCCGGCGGAGGCGGACGACCTGCGCAAGGCCATCGGCAAGAAGAAGAAGGACCTGATGTCCAGCCTCTATCAGCCTTTCATCGACGGTTGTGAGAGGAACGGTGTCGAAGCCGCCGTGGCCCGGCAGCTTTGGAGCAAGATGGAGGCGGCGGGCGACTACTCCTTCAACAAGTCCCATGCTGTGAGTTACGCCATGGTCTCCTACCAGACCGCATACCTGAAGGCCAATTATCCGGTGGAATACATGGCGGCCACCATCTCCAGCGTCATGTCCACCAAGGACAAGGTCCCCTATTACGTCCATGCCTGCGAGGGCATGGGCATCGAGGTGATGCCGCCGGATGTCAACGAGAGCAGTAACGGCTTCGCCGTCGTCGAAGGGAAGATACGCTTCGGCCTCAACGCGGTTAAGAACGTGGGTTCCGGCGTCATCGACAGTATCATCGCCGCCCGGGAGGAGGACGGCCGCTTCAAGTCGATCTACGATTTCTGCCGCCGGGTGGATTCGACCCTGCTCAACCGCAAGGCGTTGGAGAGTCTGATCAAGTGCGGGGCCCTGGACTCCACCGGCGCCAGCCGCCGGGGCATGCTGGAGGTGATGCAGCAGGCGCTCTCCGCCGGCAGCCAGAGCCAGGAGGACAGCCGCTCCGGGCAGTCATCCATCTTCGACCTGGTGGAGGACGACGCCTCACGGGAAGTGGTCGACCCACCGGTACCCGCCGGCGAGTTCAGCTCCGAGGAGTTGCTGAGGCTGGAAAAGGAGGCGCTGGGCCTCTTTCTCTCCAGCCATCCCCTTGCCGCCCTTACCGATGAGGTCATGACCAGGAACAACGCCGTCCGCCTCAACCAGCTGGGACAGATGAGGGACCGCTCCAATGTCAGCACCATCGGCATGATATCCCGCGTGAAGCGCCTGAACACCAGGAAGGGCGACCCCATGGCCTTCGTCACCGTCGAGGACCTGGAGGAAGAGGTGGAGGTCATAGTCTTCACCGACCTCTTCGGCAGGTGCCGGGAGCTGCTGAAGGAGGACAACCTGGTGATAGTGAGGGGCAGGCTGGACCGCAAGGGAAGGGACGAGATAAAGATGATAGCCTCCGACATCCGCATCCTCGAAGACGCGCCCGATGACGGCGGTCCCGGGGAGGATGACAGCGACGGGGACGGCGGGGGCCAGGCCAGGAGCATCAACCTTGACATTGATATCGAGGAGCTGCAGCGCAAGCCGGACCTGCTGACGCAGATGAAACAGCTCTGCCGCGATTATCCCGGTGGCGTGCCTGTCTTTCTGCGCATGTTCGCCGACGGCGGCGTCCGCGTGCTGAGGCTGGGCTCTGAATACAACGTGCGCGGCGACGGTGAGTTCATCTCACGCCTGGAGGGCATCATGGATATGGGTGAGATCTCCGTCGGCACCGCTGACTGAGGCAGGGGGCCGTCCTTCTTCCTCGGGTCCGCCCTTGTCTCGCGACGGCTGCTGTGATATTTTCCCATCTTGCCACTGTTGACGCATTGACCATGGAGGGCCATGCCTGACGCCCGGGAAGCTTTGGACGAACTGCTGGAGATGTCCGCCAGCGTGCGCGCCGCCGTGCTGGTGAGGGGCGCCGACCAGGTGCTCGCCAGCACCTATGACGGCGGCGGCGGGGAGTCGGCCGTTGTGCAGGGAGCGAGGGCCATCCTCGAGGACGCCCGCTCCGAGGCCAGGGAGATGGGCCGGCCGCCTTTGAGCCAGCTCTTCATCCAGACCCGAAGCGGATGCCTGTTCATCGTAGCCGGCGGGGAGGACACATGGCTGGCGGCCACCACCGGACCCGACCCCACCGTCGGCCTGGTGCTCTATGACGTGAACACAGCCCTCAAGACCGCTCTGGAAGGCGAGGCGGCGGGGGATGACGCGGAGGAGGAAGAAGATGGCTAAGGGGAGGTTCTTCTTCACCAGCTTCCTGTTGTCCATCGCCTCTGCCCTGGGGATCACATACCTCATGCGTCGCATCCGGCGCAAACAGGTGGTGGAGCTCTACTTCGACGACGGCTCCATGCTGGCCATGAACGAGGGCAGCAGCGATGCCGTCTCCAGGCTCATCTCCATGACAGAAGACCTTCTGCGGCAGTCTCTCTAGCTTTCCCGCGAGCGCAGCCTGGCTGATACCGCTTCCCTGAGAGCGGCTGCCCGTCCGCCCAGAGGCCCGGGGTCCGCACCTCCGTAACGGACACGCTCCACCATCGCCGAGAGCCTTGAGAAGTCGTCATCTCCCAGGAAACGTCCGACTCTGCCGGCGAAGCCCCTAAGGGTCTCTCCGGAGGCGCGGACCAGCCCTCGCTCCCTGAGCGCCACCGAGAGGTCGAGATAGTCCCTCAGCACCGGTTCCCGGCCGTATCCGGCGCCCAGCGTGGAAGCCATTCGCCGCCGCCACCTCCTTCCGCGCGTCAGCCTCTTCAGCCCCCGGTAGCCGGCATAGGCGACAAGCAAGGCCGCCGCCAGGGCCGTCAGCAGCGAGGCGAGGGGCAGGGCGAGCGCAAGGGACACAACCCGCTCCGTGCCCGCTGAGAGGGTACGGAAAGCGTCGCCCAAGGGGCTGTCCGCAATAAGTCCGCCCAGATAGGTGAACACCCGCCCCGCCATCCAGGCTCCCTGCCTGTCGCCGGAAGGGTAGTCAAAGCCAGGCGTGGGGTCGAAAGGCACCCATCCCGCCGAGCCGAAATAGACCTCGACCCAGGCGTGGGCGTCGCTCTGCCGGATCTCCCACATGGCGGTGAAGGGGTTGTATTCCCCGCCGGTATAACCGGTGACGACGCGCGCTGGGATGCCGACGCTTCTGGCCATCACGGCCATGGCCGAGGCGAAATGCTCGCAGTAACCGGCCTTCTGTTCGAAGAGGAAATAGGCGACCGAGTCCATGTCCTTGTCCTGGGGCGGGATGTCCAGGTCGTAAGGGTAGTTCTCCTTGAGATAGTCCTCGATGGCGGCGGCCTTGTCGTAACGGGTGGGATAGGGCCTGGTGACGCTTTCCGCCAGGTCCCTGACCCGGGCCAGGTCTCGCGGGTCCGGCGAGTCCAGTTGCGTGTAGAGGGAATCCGTCTCATAGTCGCCCTCCCGGCCTATGGGGAAGCGGCGCAGGAACTCCGGGTCCAGCAGGGGCTGGTCCGTCACCACCGAATAGACGGTGCCGGCGGTGAGCTGGTAAGGGGCGCGGATGCTCTGGAACTGGTCGGTCTCGATGCGGTCCGCAGGGAAGAAGAGCTGCACCGGCTTCCAGCTGGTGAAGATGACGTTGGGCATATCCTGCTGGACATAGAAGCTCTCGACCCTGGTCATGATGTCAGGGGCCAGGTAATTGGGCAGGTTGAGGTCGAAGGGCGGTGAATCTACCGTTATCTCACGCATCTTCTCATCGCTTATCTCCCAGCCCTTGCCGTTGTAACGGTCGAAGACGATGCCGCGGTAGAAGTTATAGCTGCCCGTCTTCACCTTCAGCACCACCTCGTCGCTCAGATTGCCCCTGGAGCGCAGATCCATGTAGGAGTTGAAGCCGTAATAGGAATCCGGGTTGAATCGGGGCTCATGGTTGAAAGGGTCGCCTGCGGAGGGATAGTAGGGATTGTCCACCTGGCCGTTGAAATCGCCGAAAAAGCGCTGGAAGTCGGAGAAAGGCAGGCTGTATAGGCGTGCCTCCAGGCTCTGCGGGACCAGCAGCAGCAGCGGCAGTGACAGGCAGGCCCCCGTGATCCAGGTGACGGCGGCCAGGGACAGGGCGTGGCGGACCTTCACCGGCGTCGGCCTGCCCAGGCGCTGACCCTCCTCGGAGAGATAGAAATAGACCAGGGCGACGACGGCGGCGGCGCTGAAACAGGCGAGCCCCAGCACGTACGCCATGCCCGTGGAGAGGACGGCGCCTGCGGTGATCAGCACGGCGCCGCTGGCCAGGGAGAACTTCAGGTCCCGGCGCGAGGGCACGTCGAAGGAGTGCAGCACCTGCAGCCAGAGCAGAAGTTTGATCAGCGGCAGTCGCGTATCGTAAAGGCTGGAGGCGAGTTCGCGCAGGAACAGCAGCGCTGCTGCCGCCACCAGGAGCGAGAGCACGAATTTGAGTGCCAGGTTGCGCCTGCGCCTGAGCTTCCAGCTGGTGAAGTAGCCGGCGGCGGTGAGAAGGGGGATGGCCACCACGTCCATGGTGCCGTAATATCCCATGGCCAGGATGGTGGCCTCGGCGACGAGGACGCTGGCGAGGATGCTTATCCTCAGCGGCAGGCTGTCCTCCGGACGGCGCTGCGGATTGATCTTTCTGTAGAATCTTACAAGCGCTCCAGCCAAGACCTCATATCCTCCGATTCGGTGAAGGTATGGAGACGGACGCCGGCAGCGGCCATACGCCCGGCCAGCCCGGAGATAGTGCTGTGGTCCATGAAGGCCGAGCTGTCTTCTCCGGCGTCGGTGAAGCTGAGCCCGTCGGCCATGATGACCACGGAGTGGGGGTATGTCCTGAGGAGCCTGGACCGGTTGAGTCCGGCGTATTGCCGGTGGCTGGTCAACAGCAGGACCGGTGTCGCCAGGGGCCAGGGCAGACATGCGTCCAGGGCGAGGGGCTCGGTGGCGGAGGCCTCCACGCCCGCGAGCCAGGTCATGGCCTCTCGGCGCCCGAGACCCAGGCCTCGCCGGGATGCTTCCCGGGGAGAGGCTCCCAGGCCGAACCTGCGCCCGTGCTGCGCCTCCCGGTCGACCAGGGAGGCGGCGGCCGTGACCAGCGCCTCGAAAGCCCGGGCGGCGGCGGCTCCGCCGCCGCCGCATGTGTCGACAAGGAAAACAGGGGTTATGGTGGACAGACGGGCGTATTCGACCACCACCAGGCGGTTGCTGCGGGCGGTGGTTCGCCAGTGGATGGAGCGGGGGCTGTCCTCGGGGCGGTAATCGCGCACTCCCAGGTAATCACCGGCGGCGCAGCGGGAGGGGATGGTGCTGGCGACGGCGTGGCCCTGGTCCCTCTGTCCCGAACGCCAGTCGCGGGAAAGGCGATGCCATGCCGGATAGACGACAAGAGGGCTGTCGGTGGAGATGTGGCGGCGGCGGCGCGCCAGGCCCATGGGAGCGCTGCTGGCAAGCAGGACCGTCCCACCCGGGTATATCCCCCGCTGGAGGTCTTCGAACCCAAGGGTGACGCGGGCAGAGTCCCTGCCCCTGACCACGGCAACGAACGAGCTGCTCCTGCCGCCGCCGAAGCCGGCTTGAAGGCTGAGGAAGAAACGGGGCAGACGCGAGTGGTTGAGCACCTCCAGGGAAGCCTTCAGGGCGCCGCCGGCGCTGGCCTCGGACGCAGCCGACTGCCTGAGCTCCAGGCCGCCGGTATTGAGGCGGGTGAGGACGATGGAGGCCATGGGATAGGAGAGCAGCAGGGCGGCCAGGATATAGAGCCAGCCGCTGCCTACGTTCCAGGCGATGAGGTAGACGACCAGGGCGGAGATCAGCCAGAAGATTGTCTTGCGGGTGGGCATGGCAACCTGCCCGGTTGCCTAGACCGGCACCCTGGTCGCGGCGACGATATCGGAGACCAGCTGGGCGGCTTCGCCGTTCTTCCGGGAAGGGCCTGTCGCGAGCACCAGCCGGTGCGAGAGCACCGGTACGGCTGCGGTCTGGACGTCGTCCGGGATGACATATGAGCGGCCGTTGACGAAGGCCAGGCTCTGACAGGTATGCACCAGCGCCAGGCTGGCCCGGGGGGAAGCCCCCAGGGTTATCTCATCGTGGGAACGGGTCCCCTCGATGATATCCATGATATAGCCGAGGACGGCGTCGGAGACCCTTATCTGTCTGGCGGCGGTCTGCAGCTGCACTATCTGATGGATGTCGACCACTGGCTCGAGGCGTTCCAGCGGGTGCACGACCAGCTGCTCGCGGACCATGCGTTCCTCGCTCATCCTGCCCGGGAGGCCCAGGGAGATGGAGACCAGGAATCGGTCCGTCTGGCCCTCGGGCAGGGGGAAGGTGCCGTGGAGCTCGTGCGGGTTCTGCGTGGCGATGACGAAGAAGGGGGACGGCAACTGGTGGGTCTCGCCCTCGACGGTGACGTGCTGCTCCTCCATGGCTTCCAGCAAAGCGGCCTGGGTGCGGGGACTGGTGCGGTTTATCTCGTCCGCCAGCACGATATTGGCGAACAGCGGGCCCGGCGACCAGTAGAACCTCTCATCCTTCGGTGAGTAGATGCTGCTGCCGGTGATATCGGAAGGCAGCAGGTCCGGTGTGAACTGGACGCGCGAGTAGCTGGCGGCTATGGACCTGGCAATGGCCTTGGCCAGGGTGGTCTTGCCTACTCCGGGTATGTCCTCCAGCAGGACGTGGCCGCGGCTGATCATCGCCGCCGCCACCAACCGGATGACGTCGTCCTTGCCGACTATCACCCTGCTGATGTTCTCCACCAGCAGGGAGAAGGCGCCGGCCAGCTCCTCCAGCCTGCCCTTCGGCGCCGCTGCGGACGCCCGTGCTTCTGCCTGCTGGCTGCGCGCGAGTTGGGAAAGCCTGCGCCTGTTGTTCATGATCGCCCCTCAGGGAACAGCGTCCTGTGCATTTCGCCCCTGCCTTCCGCCTGCTGGCAACTTTTCAAGCTCCTTTCTCATTATCGGAAGGGCGCGCGATCTCTTTTAGGCGCGCCATACCGGGGCGGCGGTCTCCGGCGCCGGCGCTCTTCATACCGGCAGCGATACATTCTTCCGGGAGCATCAGGTGTCACCGGACGTTTATCGGGGAAGCCCGGCTGATATAGGATATGATGGTCCGACGGAACCCGTTGACGGAGGTATGTTTGCTGCTGGAGAAGGAGAAGGCGGAAAAGGCGATTGCGGCGGCCCTGGAAAAGGGAGCCGACTTCGCCGAGATATATGCCGAGAGGCGCAGCTCAACGACCCTCAGTTTCGAGGACGCCCGCCTGGAGAAGAGTTCCACCGGTGTGGACCGGGGCGTTTCCGTCAGGGCTGTGAAGGGAAGGCACATCTCTTTCGTCTCCACCGACAGCATGGAGGAGCCGGACCTGCTGGCCGCGGCGCGGCTGGCGGGGGAGGGCGCGGCGGGCGACGGCGGCCGGATGACGGCGCTTGAAACCGCCGGGTCCGCCGGCGGTTATGAGATAGTCCGGCCTCCTGCTGCTGTAGCCGCCGGCGAGAAGGTGGAGCTGCTCAGGGCCGCTGACGAAGCGGCGCGGGCGGCCGGAGCCGACGTGGTGCAGGCGATGGTGGGATATAACGACACGGTGAGCGAGGTCGCCGTCGCCAACTCGGAAGGGACTTTCGCCGCCGAGGAGAGGACCAGGGTGCGCCTGGTGGTGAGGGTGGTGGCGGTGCGGGACGGGTTGATGCAGACCGGATACGACAGCGCCGGCGGCTACCGGGGCATGGAGCTGTTCGAGGAGCACGACCCGGCGGAGCTGGGGGCCACCGCCGCCGGCAAGGCGCTGGTGATGCTGGATTCCAGGCCGGCCCCCAGTGGCAGGATGGCCGTCGTCATGCATCGTGGTTTCGGAGGGGTCCTCTTTCATGAGGCCTGCGGCCACGGCCTGGAGGCTGATTCGGTGGAGAAGGGCGCCAGCGTGTTCGCGGAAAGGACCGGTGAGAAGGTGGCGTCGGAGCTGGTGACGCTGGTGGACGACGGCGGGATCCCCGGCGAATGGGGTTCCAACATCATCGATGACGAAGGGGTGCCTGCACAGCGCAGCGTCCTCATCGAAGCCGGCGTGCTGAAGGGGTTCATGTATGACCGTCTGAGGGCCCGCAACGCCGGGGTAAGGTCCACCGGCAACGGACGGCGCCAGTCCTTTCGGCATCCGCCCATCCCCCGTATGACCAACACCTTCATCCTCGGCGGTGATTGCAGTCCCGAGGACGTTTTCAGGGCCACTGACGACGGGTTCTACGCCAAGACCCTGTCCGGGGGCCAGGTGGACCCGGCCACCGGCGATTTCGTCTTCGGCGTCTCCGAAGGGTACCGCATCGAGAAGGGAGAGATAACCACTCCCCTGAGGGGAGCGACACTCATCGGCAACGGCCCGGTCGCCCTGAAGAACGTAGACATGGTGGCGGACGATTTCGAGATGAACATCGGCGTCTGCGGCAAGGATGGCCAGAGCGTGCCCGCCGGCAGCGGCCAGCCGACCCTGCGCATCCTGGAACTGACCGTGGGCGGGACGGAGGTGTGAGCCGGTGATGCTGGAGATGGCTGTGAAAGCGCTCAGGAGTGCCGAAAAGACGGGTGTCGATGAGGCGGAGGTATACCTGAACCGCACTCGTTCCACCAGTATCAGGGTCTATCACCAGGAGGTGGACGAACTGCTGAGCAGCTCCGGCAGCGGCGCCGGCATCCGCGTCTTCAGAGGCGGTTCATCCGGCTTCGCCTACACTTCCGACCTTTCGGCGGAGGGAATGGAGCACGCGGCTTCAACGGCGGCGGCAAACGCCGGGGTGACGTCCCCCGACGAGTTCACCGGCCTGCCGGACCCGGAAAGCGACCTGTCTTCCCTGGACATCTACAGCAACAGGATGGAAAAGACGCCGGTAGGGGAGAAGATCGACCTTGCCATGGCGGTGGAGGCCGCTGCCCTCGAGCATGACCCGCGCGTGACCCAGGTGGAACAGGCAGCCTACAGCGAGTCGCTGGTCGAAGTCGCCATCGTCAATAGCAGAGGCTTCACCGGTGAGTATCGCGAAACCAGCTGTTACGCCTTCACCATGGCCATCGCCCGGGAAGGCGGCGAGATGCAGACGGGCATGTCATTTACCACAGGAAGGGAACCAGCGCAACTAGAAGCGGCGGCCTGCGGCGGCGAGGCCGCCCAGCGGGCCGTATCGCTGCTGGGCGCCAGCCAGTGCGCAAGCATGACCTGTCCCGTTGTGATGGACCCCTTCGTCACCGCCGGGCTGATGGGGGTCATCGGCCAGGCGCTGACCGGGGAGTCGGTGCAGAAGAAACGCTCGCTGTTCGCCGGGCTGGAGGGCAAGATGGTCGCAGGTGGCGCCTTCTCACTTCTGGACGACGGTATCCATCCCCAGGGCCTGGCCACAGCGCCGTTCGATGGAGAAGGGGTACCAACGCGGCGGACGTCGCTGATAGAAAACGGCATTTTGCAGGGCTTTCTTTATGATACCTATTCAGCCCGCAAGGACGGACGCCACTCCACCGGCAACGGTGTCAGGGGCTCCTACAGCTCGATGCCCCACGCCGGGCCCAGCAACCTGAGGGTAACCGGCGGCTCCGGCAGAGGGGAGGATATCATCGGCGCGGTGAAAAAGGGTATATACATCACCGGGGTCAGCGGCCTGCATTCAGGGGCCAACGCCGTGTCCGGCGATTTCTCCGTGGGGGCGGAGGGTCATTTGATAGAAGGAGGAGAATTGACAACTCCGGTAAGGGAGGTGACCATCGCCGGGGACATCATATCAATGCTCAAGGCGATAGAGGCGGTGGGCGCCGACTGCCGCTGGGTGCCCTTCGGTGGCAGCATACATGCTCCCACCCTTCTGATCGGGGCCATGACCGTGAGCGGGAGATGACGGTCGAACAGGCTTTTTTTCGCTTGTAATGGGCAATTGCGTCTGATATTGTGCAACCGCCAGCTTCTGAAACCCTTAATCTCAGGAGGTATGGAAGTGGGAAAATCCGAGTTTATAAGCGCCGTAGCTGACAAGGCGGACCTGAACAAGACCCAGGCCGCCGCCGCAGTCGATGCCTTCATCGAGACCGTGACGGAATCGCTGCAGAGAGGTAACGAGGTCCAGTTCACCGGTTTTGGCAAGTTCAGCGTCCAGCACAGGTCGGCGCGGACCGGCATCAACCCGCAGACCAAGGAAAAGATTCAGATCGCCGCCAGCAACGTGCCCAAGTTCAGCGCCGGCAGCCAGCTGAAGAAAGCTGTGAAGTAGGCAGGGCGCTGGTGATGAAGGTTTTGAAGGCCGCAGGCGGGAGCCTGCGGCCTTTTCATTCCATGTTTACCGGGCGCCGGTGCAGGAGAACAGAGGGATACGGCTAATCTGATAAAAAGCCGAATCTGATACGGAGGAGCTGTTGGCATTCAAACAGGAAGCACTGGGCGGACTGGGACCGGGG
>CAZCCR010000038.1:0-14694 GCA_964497425.1 uncultured Gaiellales bacterium | reverse complement strand
GTCAACTCTGTGATTGCTCTTTTTTATTTCAAATGGACCGCATATTTCAAATTTCATATATTCCTCCTAAGGCTAATATTTTATTGTCATCATGATATCATTATCAATGAAGTTGTCCAGAATGACTTCTAATTATTCTCCCCCGCAGCATCAACTAAATTCGGATAATCCCACGCCTCTCTCGCGATCCTGACTATCATCTCCTCCCTGCGCTGCCCCTCATCATAAAACCCTTCCGGCCAGCGGACGATTGCCTGGTAGTTGTTCAGGGGCACCTCGCGGACAGTTGAGCCTCCATAAATACTCTTGCCCTTTCCCATTTTGTCACTGACATCACCACGACCTTCGCAGGCCTCGACAAAATAGCATTTCACCAGCGGCTGCAACCTGCCGTAGGAGGCCGCGGCACGGTAGTTGATACGCTCCAGCATATGCTCGCTGTGTGTCTCAAGGATGCACTGCTTGCCCAGCAGCGACATCGAAAGGAAAAAATCTCCCAGGCGCGACTGGGCTTGGGGATGAAGATGCAGTTCGGGTTGTTCGATTATCATCGTCGTGCCCTCGGGCGCCGCGAGGCACATGATCAGGATGGGCAGCACTTGGCTCACGCCCACACCGACGCTTTCCGGGTCCAGGGGTCTGCGAGCCCCCGGTATCTTGAGCAGGAAGCCGAAGCCCGGTTGGCCGCCGTTGAAGGCAGAGAGCAATCTGCCCATGCCGAAATACTCCAGCCAGTCCGAGACGGCTTCCATAAGCTTTGCCGGCCTGGCGGTCATCTTGATCTCCGGACAGGAGAAATTCTCCGGAGGCAAATAGGTAACACTCTCATCAGCCTTTTTCGACAGAACGGCGACGGCGTACTCGCCCATGATGCCGATCTCGTCATCACCATGGGGGAGGGGATGATCATGGTAGAACCTGGGCGACTGACGCAAGGGGCCGAGATATTTCACGGAGCCGCTAAAGAAGGCACTCAGATCGGCCGCGGCTCGGCGCAACCTGAACGGCAGTTCGACATGCGCCAGGCCGTTCATGCTGCCGGTATGCTCATCGCAGCCACCATCACCATCATCATCACCACCACCACCGATGCCAGCCTCTATATCCCTGATAGCGGCGGCCCAGGCCTCTTCGTCTTCGAGCATCTGTCGGGCCGCATCGCCCAGCGATCGCCGCTTTTTAGCATCGAGACTGAACATCAGCCGCTGCCACTCATCTATGTGTATGCTTCCCGCCAGCTTCTCGAGTTCGGGAAGCGCCACCTCTAACCGTTCCTGGAGCCGTGCCACTACGGCTTCGGGAATACGAATGTCATAGTTCCTGTCCAGATGTCTGCGCGTCCGCATATATATCCGCCCGAGCCTCGGCTCCGAGGCGGCCATTAGCGACAGCTCCACCAGCGATGCCGCCTGCTTGGCCCTGTCGAATTTTATTTCCAGTTTTTCTGGAAGCAGGCCCTTGAATGAACAGCCGCATAGATCGCCATCGATGAATTCATCATCAAGTTCCGACAGTGAGTTCTCGTCGAGCACGACCCTGTATACATCATTATCACGCCCTTCATTTTGCCCGTGGCCGTCTCCATGGGCCGGCGAGGCGAAATCCTCCTCGCCACACAGGTCATTGGAGATCCGCATCTCAGCCCCATCGCCGTCGCCTGATTCGGCTCTGAGGAAAAGCTCCGTGATGCCAGGCGGCTGCAAAATGGTCATAGGTCCACGCCTCACGATTCGGGCGCCCGTGCTTAGTTCGTAAGTGATCCTCTCATCCGAGCGACGTCTTAAAAAGCGCTTGTTATCGTGCTCGGCTGTGCTTTCGCGGTAAGTAACGACTTCGGGGGTATTTTCCGGTGCCCGCCTGCTCCATTCCCAGCCGATCTTCATCTCAACCCGGTCTGCCGCGCGGTATTCAGAATCGGTCAACAGGTCCGTATCCAGCAACCTACCGAGTCTGGCCAGGTGCCCGTTGGGGGTATAAATGTAGGTGTCATTATCCTGGTTGATGGATTGGCAGACGAGCAGGATGGATCGCAGCAGCATACTTTTGCCGCTGTTGTTGGGTCCGGCGAGGATGGTTAACCTCCCCAACTCCAGCTCGGTCCCGCCCCTGAAGCATTTGAAATTTGAAAAACTCCATTTCGTCAGCATGATGGCCTCCGTTTGTGGCGACAGTATTTTTCTTTACCAAATAAAGTCTTTCCGGTATACTTGGCACCCCACGAGCCGGCGAACTTCGCTATCCCGGGGGATAGGACCGCTAAACATATCATTGCGTCCGGACAGCAAAGTATAATCAGTGGACTCTGCCTACTTGTCAGGGGATATCCGGCTTACGCGGGCCATAAAACGGGGAGACCCATGACCACCAAACGCGACGCCAGGGCCATCATCAAGGCGCTGGAGGACGGCAACGTCATGGCGGAGTGTCCCTGCTGCGGTGAGCCCGTGCGCCTGCGCGACGCCGGCCTCTTCTTCCTCGACGACTTCACCAAGGATGCGGCCGCCCTCTACCAGGAACTAAGGAGCGAGCAGAAGGAACGCCGCAAGCAGCTCAGGGAACGGCGCAAGAGCATCCCGGCCGACTCGGAGGTCCGTACCACGGCGGTAAATATCGGCAACATCCTCGAGCGTCTCTGTCCCGCCCTCCCCGGCTTCCGCTTTCAGAAGAACGACTGCCGTTCCCTCTTCGACCCCATCGACTATCTCATTTTCGAGGGGCTCACGGACAAGGGCAGGGTGTCGCGCATTATCTTCTCCGAGATAAAGACCGGCGGTTCGCGCCTGAGCGCCAGACAGCGGCAGATCCGCGACCTGGTAGATGATGGCGAGGTGGCCTTCGATACCTACGAATTGGAGAAGAAATGAAGAGTGACATCATCAAATTCTTCAGCGCCCAGCGGCAGATATTCGGCATCTGTCCCCATTCCGGCCAGTTCTTCCGTCTGAGTGACTGCCGGCTCTATACCAGGAGGCGGCCCACCCGCGACTGGATGGACGATCTGGAGGCCGAGGACGAGAGGATCGACCGCTACGAGGAGAAGATATATGAAGAAGAGGAAGTGGTCCGCGAGGCTTCGCGCGAGAAAGGCCGCCGCCGCGCCGCCAGGCTCATGCGCAAGGCCGACCCGCTCTTCCGTCCCCGCCGCCTCGACCCTGACGACGCCAAGGTCATCTTCCATCCCGTCGATTACCTGGTCTTCAAGGGCATGAAGAGCGCTCCCGCAATCAGCAAGCTGGTCTTCCTCGACCGCAAGCCCGGGAGCAGGGAGCACCGCACGCTGCAGAAGAGCATCGAGAGGACGGTGGAGAAGGGCAGGTACGAATGGCTCACGCTCCGGGTGAGGGACGACGGGAGCGTGGAGGAGGAGTGAGAAGTATCCGCGGGTCGCGGTGGTTCCCTGTGAATTCAACAACCCAGAGAGTATCCTTGTTGGGCGCGGGTGTTGGCCGCAATGAATTTCACGCTTGTACTCATATAAAGAAAAGCCTTCGAAAGGCTCCGGAACCGAAGGCGTCCGATTTCCGGATCGTCTGTTAAAACCCAGGAGACGCTATCTCACAATTGTAACCTTGCAGTGAAAATCTCTCCAACAGGGTTCCCATAGCAGTCTTCTGACATATTTCAGGACCACCGGACTCTCACCCACCCAACCAGCTATCACCCAGCTATCCATCACAGCCCGTCAACTGCCGAAACAATTATCAGGTGTTTTCTACATGGGGAGCTGGTTCCTGATGAGTGAAGACGGCATACATAACGGTTCGAAAGACGGCGGACAAAGCGGTTCGAGAGACGGCGGACATAACGGTTCGAGAGACGGTGGGCACAGCGGTTCGAAATACAACGGACAGAGCGCTTCGAGAGACGGCGGGCACAGCGGTTTGGGAGACGGCGGACATCACGGTTCGAAAGACGGCGGACATCAAGGTTCGAGGGCGTCACGCAGGAAGAAAGCGGTTATCCTGTCAGCGGTCGCCATCCTGTTGCTGCTGGCGGGGACGGCGCTGGCGATGGTGATCATCTCGCCCGATGATGCCGCCGGCGGTGGTGAAGGGGGAGACGGCGGGGGCTACGCGACCATCTTCAGTCCCTCCGAATGGGTGGGTGTGGTGCCCGCGTCGGGCACCTGGAGTTTCGCCATGACCGGCGGCGGCGACTACCTTCACGGGGACCCGGCCCATTGCCCCGTGGGCAATCCCGTCACCATCTCCAGCAGCGGCACTGCCGAGCTGAGCGTCTCTCCGGATGGTGGCGCCGCCACGATGCTGATCGACGGCAAGACTCTCTCTTTCAACGGCGTTCCCGAGGATTACACAAATTTCTACCGGACTGCCACGATTTCGACACCGTATGAGGGCGGTGTGGGCGATGCCTACATCGACTTCGTCGCCAACACCTACGAGACCATCGTGGGGACCATCCACTGGGACAACAACAAGGGCTGCGCCGGTGACTATCCCTTCACAATGGAGCTGATCGAAATGGCCATACCCGACGGCATCGACCTCCCGAGCATGACACCGGGTGCCTGGAATATCGATTTCGACGCCATGGAAGGGGACTGTAACGGCTGGACCTTCGCCGGCTTCACCGGTCTTCCCCAGGGGGAAGTGCAGATCGAATACGGCCATGACCTGGACAACAATGACATCGACCTCTCGACCCTGGAGATGTCTTTCGACTCTCACACGATTGTGCTGGCGGACGACGACGGCGACAACAACTTCCAGCAAGTGGGGAGCGGTTATGACCCGGGTTTACCCTATGACGGGGACGGCGACCTGCTGCTCGATTTCGAGGATGTCACCTTCAACACCGAGTTCGAGATCTATGTCCCAGCGGATAACTTCGCTTACGGGAAGATGACCGTCACCGGCGGCGGCTGCTCATTCCAGATCGGTTTCACCATGGATTACGCGGGTTAGCGGCTGCCGCGAATGAGGGTGCTGCGAATCAGGGTACTGCCAATCAGGCTGCCGCCAGGCTGAAAGCCGCTCTCACCCAGCCCCCAGCACCTTCCCCACCGCCGGGATGAAGTCACGTTTCCTTGACAGCACCTGCGGTATCCGCGTCACGCCGTCCTCGAACTCGACGTCGAAGGCTTTCTCGATTATCCAGGTCTCACCGGCGGCCATGACCTGTTCGTGGGTCGCCTCGAGCGGGTTGGTGACCAGCATCACCGTGAGGTCGTAGTCCTCAGACCGCCGCAGCTTCTCCAGCTCCTCCACCAGGTCGTGCTCCCTTAGCCCTATCTCGGCGAAGTCCAGCACCATCATCTGGCTGATGCCCAGCTTCCTGCCGCTCAGCTCCACCTTGCGGAAGTCGGCTGCTATCAGCTCCGCGGGCGTCTTGTCGCCCAGGTTGATGCTTTCGTGCAACAGTTCGGGGCCGTACTCATCGATGTTGACGCCGGCCAGCTCCGCCAGGCGGGCCGCGTACTCGCGGTCGCGGTCGGTGGCGGTGGAGAGGGTCAGGTTGAGCGTATCGGAAAGGATGCCGGAGAGCAGCACGCCGGCGATCGCCTGCGGAATATGCAGCTGGTACAGGAACATCTCCCTGGCGACGATGGTGCTGGTGCTCCCAAGGGGGTCGTTCAGCACATAGATGGGCGCCGCCGTTGAGATATCCCCGACGCGATGGTGGTCGATTATCTCCAGTATCTCAGTCTCCTCGATGCCGTCAACCGCATGTGCGAGCTCGTTGTGGTCCACCAGGATCGCGCGTTTGCGCACAGGACCCAGCAGGTCGGTGCGGGTGACGAAACCGATCAGCCGGTCATCGCTGTCGGCGACAATAGCGGAGCGGTATACGCTGTCCAGGACGCGCCGCCTGAGCTCGACAATGGGTGTGAACAGCCCCACGGTCTCCGGTTTGGGCGACATGATCGAGGAGACCGGCTCCGACAGCAGCAGCAGCTGCACGGTGGCGTATGCGGCATGCGGTGACGATATGGTCAGGATGCCTCTCGCCTCCGCCTCCCGCGCCACCTCGGCGCCGATGGGCGCGCCGTCGGTGATGATCAGTGTCGAGCAGCCGCCGATGATACAGTCCAACTGGATATCCTGCTGGTCGCCGGCGACGATGACGTCCCCCTCCTGCAGTATGTTCAGCAGAGTCGCGCGCTGCATGGCCGCGATCAGCACCCGGCCGCTGATGGTCTCGGCGCCGCCCGCGTTGGCGACCACGCGGCCGTCCAGCGTCTTCAGGAACATGTCCAGCTCGATGGGCGTCTGGGCAAGGTCTATCAGCTCCGCGCTCGCTGTATGGAACTGGGCGATATCGCCCAGGCCCACTATCCCCGACACCCTGTCCTTGGCCTCCACCACGGGGACTGCCCGGACTTTTTCCTCACGCATCAGCTGTGCCAGGGAATAGACGGAATCGCACTCCCTGGCCGAGATCGGTTTATGAAGCTCCAGGTCGCTGACGGTGGGGCTGAGGCTTTCTATCTCGATGGGCGTGGGGACGCCGAACTTCTCCATCACGAACCGCGTCTCATCATTGATGGAACCGGCGCGGGCGGGGGTGAACTGGTACCGTTTATCGGTCAGGTTCTTGAAGTGCGCGTACCCGATGGCGGCGCAGACGCAGTCCGTATCCGGCAGCGTGTGTCCGATGACATATACGTTTTTTTTCCTGGTGGTTGAGGACGGCATACGGCTGCTGGCTCCGATGTTGATTAAAACGCGTTTATTCGTTTTACCACAATGGGAGAGGAATACGAACCCGTGAACCCGGGGGGACGTTCTTTAACGAATTAACAAACTCTATCTTCGGCTGATTTATACCGATTTGCGCAGTTTGTTAATTCGTTAAAGAACGTCCCCGATCCCCACGTCCCCGATCCCCACGTCCCCGATCCCCAATCACACCACGAAGCCATGGCTCTCGTAGACCTCCCGCGCCCGCTCCGAGAAGATGAAGTCCATGAAGCGGCGGCCGTTCTCCGGCTGCGCCGAGCCCCGAAGCCGGCAGATGTAGTAATTGATGCTCTCCCGCTGGTCCAGCTCCGGCCCGGGGTCGACCATCTCCATCGCGGCGCCGGCGCGCCCCACCTGCTCCACATTGCCACCGGAGCCGCCCTGTCCCCGGGCTCCCCGGGCGTGCTCCACCTCCGTCGCCCAGACCGGTCCCACGTCGGCCTTGCCCGCCGCCAGTCGCTCCGGCGTCTCCCGGTGGTGGACCTGCGTGAGCAGGGTGGTTCCGGCCACCCGTTTCTCCTCCATGATGCGCCGTACCAGCTCATCGCCGCCGGCCCGGCGGTACATGTTGATGATATGGTGGGCGATGTCCTCGTTCTCCGGGTTGGGCTGGGAGATGCGAACGTCGTCGCGGCCCAGGTCGGCCACCGATTCGATCCCCACCGGGTTGCCCTCGGGAACCATCAGCACGATGCGGTTGTGCAGATATACATGGTATCCTGCATCCGCATCGCTTCCCGCCCCGCCTGGACCGGCGCTACCGCTATCGCTGGTGCCGCCGCTGCCGCCGATGCTGATGCCGTCGATGCCACCGGGCTTCCGGCTTTCGCCTGCGTCGTCCCGGCCACTACCAGCCGGATTGGAGTCGCTGCCTGCGTCGTCCCGGCCGCCGCCCATCGGTGCCAGTCCTTCGCCCGCAGGTCCTTGTACTTCACCCATGGGGTCAGAAGCGCCACTCGCAGGGCCAGTACCATCACCTGCGTCGTCCCGGCCGCCGCCCATCGGCTCCCCACCGCCGTCCGCACTCGTACTCGCATCCGCACTCGCATCCGCACCCGCACCCGGACTCCCCCCGCCCGCGATCATCCCCGCCTCCGACAGCCGCTTCATCGCATCCTCCGAGACCGCCGTATATACGTCCGGCACCACATCGATGACGCGGCCCTGAAACACCGCGCCTCCCGCCAGTATCTGCCTCAGCTCCAAACCGGGCGGCAGCGTCTCGTAGAAGATCCGTTCCACGTCAGGATTCTCTTCCCGGAAGGCGGCCAGCAGCTCCTCCATCACCATGAACTGGTTGCCCGCCATGAAAAGGGTGAGGTCGGCCTTGCCGGCCAGCTCCAGGTTATGCAGGTCGTCACCGCGTTCAGGAGGTATGGTGGGCATGGAGTCCGCGTTCATGGTACCTCTGAGTCTATGGGCGTGAAGATGATTTCGTCAAGGAACGCGGTGCGTGGTTTTTCTTTCAGGCCGGCTGGTACAGGTTTGACATATATGCATTAATCATACATACTTATACATAAAAATATGAATACAGGAAAGGCTGGGCAACTTGAGGACTACTTTGAACATCGACGACAGGCTTCTGGAAAAGGCGGCAGACCTCACCGGCGTCGGGGAGAAGACCTCCCTGGTGCGCATGGGCCTGGAAGCTCTCATCTCGCTGGAGAGCAGCAAACGGCTGGCCAGGCTGGGAGGAAGCGAGGGGAAGCTTCGCCCGGTCTCCCGCAGGAGGTCTCCGGCAAGATAGCGGTCCTGGTGGACACCTCTGTCTGGATAGACCACCTGCGCCGCGGGAACGACAGGCTGCGCTCGCTGCTGGAGGAGGGGGAAGTCCTCTGCCATCCTTTTATCATCGGCGAGCTGGCGCTGGGGAATCTTCGGAACCGCTCCGGAGTCCTGTCTCTGCTGGATGCGTTGCCGCAGGCAGTGATGGCCGAACATGGAGAGGTGATGCGCTTTACAGACGAACAGCGCCTGATGGGCAGGGGGCTGGGCTACGTGGACGCGCACCTGCTCGCCTCGGCGCTCCTTACGGGGGCGCCGCTGTGGACCCGGGACCGGAAGCTGGACAAGGCCTGTGCCGGGCTCACAGACGGCGGCTGACTCGCTCCGCTGTTTAGATTGCGCCTGGCGGGGGAATAAAGAACTTTGGAAAGTGGCCGGCGGGGTCCGCAGACAGGGCGTCGGCGGCCATAGCGCACAGCAGGCACCGCCGGTGCGCGCGGCCGTAAAAAGCTATGAGCACTATGAGCAAAGCGGTGGTTTTATTCCTGGATGCATGGACATAACTGACAGAAGCTGTAAACGATATGAGAATCGCGCAAGTTGCACCACTATTCGAGAGCGTGCCGCCGAGGTTGTATGGCGGCACGGAACGTATTGTTTCATATCTGACGGAGGAGCTGGTCCGCCAGGGCCAAGAGGTGACCCTGTTTGCCAGCGGCGACTCGGTGACAGGGGCGCGGCTGATACGGGGCTGCCGCAGGTCGCTGCGCCTTGATGACAACTGCCGCGACCAGCTGGCCCATCACATCGTCATGCTGGAGAAGGTCTTCCAGCACTGCCACGAGTTCGACATCGTCCATTTCCACATCGACTACATCCATTTCCCGCTGGCCCGGCGCTGGCCCATGGAGCAGCTCACCACCCTGCACGGACGCCTGGACTACGCCGACCTGGTCCCGCTTTACCGGGAGTTCCGCGACGCGCCGCTGGTGTCCATCTCCGACGCCCAGCGCGCCCCGCTGCCCTGGGCCTGCTGGCAGGCCACCATCTACCACGGACTTCCCCGGGACCTGTATCACCTGCAGGAAGAGCCCGGTGACTACCTGGCCTTCCTGGGACGCACCTCGCCCGAGAAGGGGCTCGACCAGGCGGTGGAGATCGCCCGGCGCTCCGGCATCCCCCTCAGGGTCGCCGGCAAGGTCGACCGGGTGGACCGGAGCTATTTCGAGCAGGTGCTGAGACCGATGATGGACGACCCGCTGGTGGACTTCATCGGCGAGATCGACGAGCAGGAGAAACAGGAATTCCTGGGGAATGCTTTCGCGGTGCTTTTCCCCATCAATTGGCCTGAACCCTTCGGCCTGGTGATGATCGAGGCAATGGCATGCGGCACCCCGGTGATAGCCTACCGGCACGGTTCCGTTCCCGAGGTAATGAGAGAGGGAGAGACGGGTTTCATCGTGGATGGGCCGGCTGAAGCGGTCCGGGCCCTGGAGCGCATCCCGGAGGTCAGCCGGCGCGGCTGCCGCCGGGTCTTCGAGCGCGACTTCACGGTTGAGCGCATGGCCCATGACTATCTGCGTGTCTATGAGCGACTGGTCAGAAGCGGGAGAGAAGAGCTGTCCCTGACGGAGGTGTAGTCCCCTTGGCCGAGGAAGTCGTCCGCGTGCGGGACAGTTTCTATATCCTCTCCACCTCGGCCCGCCTCGATGACCGGACCCGGGTGCTGAAGAGCGACGACACCTTCGCCAACTTCGATCGCTTCGGTGATATCGAGCGCTTCGGCACCGGTGAACTGGGCCTCTATCACAAGGATACGCGCTTCCTTTCCCGGCTGGTGCTGCGGCTGATGGACGAACGGCCGCTGCTGCTGAGTTCGACCATCCTGGAAGACAACTCCGGCCTGGCCGTCGACCTGATGAACCCCGACCTGCCTTGCGGTGAAGACGCGGTGATCCCCCGCGGCGCGGTACACCTTTTCCGGTCCAAACTGCTATGGCAGGCTACCTGTTACGAGCGCCTGCTCATCCATAACTATGGCAACTCTGCCGTGGACCTGAGCTTCTCCCTGGTGGTTGACGCCGATTTCGCCGACATCTTCGAGGTGCGCGGCGCCACACGCGGGCAGCGGGGACGGCTGCTGCCGCCCCGGGCGACGGAGGATTCACTGTTGCTGGCCTACGAGGGGCTGGATGGATGCATGCGCCGGACGCGGCTGCGCTTCGCCCCGGCGCCTGTCGGGATCGATGATTCCGGGGTCCATTACCAGCTGCGGCTGGAACCGCGGGGCGAAGCGCGTTTCCAGTGGATGATCTCCTGTGAGATGGAAGGGGAGGGGGGAGAAGGCTCCGGCGGCGGTCCGGCGCGTTCACCGGCGATGGACGCCATACCGGAAGAAGGCAGCCCCGGGGACTGGTACAACCAGGCCGAAGAGGAAGCCGCCGCCGCACACACGGCCGCCGCCGCGGGCGACCCGGAGCTCGACTCCTCCAACAGCCAGTTCAACGACCTGCTGGTCTGCACCATCGCCGACCTCCACATGTTGCGGACGGAGACGGAGTACGGCCCCTATCCCTACGCCGGTGTGCCCTGGTACAGCACGGTCTTCGGCCGGGACGGCATCATCACGGCGCTGGAGTGCCTCTGGTACAACCCCGGGCTGGCGCGCGGCGTGCTCAGCTACCTGGCCGCACGGCAGGCCGACCGGGATATCCCCGAACAGGACGCCATGCCGGGGAAGGTGCTGCACGAGGTCCGCTCCGGGGAGATGGCGGCCTTGGGCGAGGTGCCTTTTGCCCTCTACTACGGCTCCGTTGACGCTACACCGCTCTTTGTCATGCTGGCCGGCGCCTGTTACCAGCGCACCGGCGACGTCTCCTTCGCCCGCTCGCTCTGGCCCCACGTGGAGCGCGCCCTGGAGTGGATAGACCGCTACGGAGACCTGGACGGCGACGGCTTTGTGGAATACTCGCGCCGCTCGCGGCAGGGGCTCCTTCATCAGGGCTGGAAGGATTCGCAGCATCCGGTGTTCCATAGGGACGGTACGCCGGCGGAAGCGCCTATCGCCCTCTGCGAGGTACAGGGATATGTCTATGCAGCCCGCATGGCCGCCGCCGCCTTGGCCCGGGGACTGGAGATGGAGGAGGCGGCAAGGGAGCAGGAACGGCTGGCCGGGGAGCTGCAGCAGCGCTTCGAGGAGGCCTTCTGGTGCGAGGAACTCTCCAGCTACGCGCTGGCTCTGGACGGGAAGAAACGGCAGTGCCGGGTAGTGACTTCCAACGCCGGACATTGCCTCTTTACCGGCATTGCCGGGGAGGAACACGCCCGGCGGGTGGCCCGGACCCTCATCGCTGAGGAGTCCTACTCCGGCTGGGGTATCCGCACGGTGGCCGCCGGGGCAGCCCGTTACAACCCCATGGCCTATCACAACGGCTCGGTCTGGCCCCACGACAACGCACTCATCGCCGCCGGCTTCGCCCGCTACGGCTTCAAGAAAGAGGCCGCCAGAATACTATCGGGACTGTTCGACGCCAGCGTCTACTTCGACCAGCATCGCCTGCCCGAGCTCTTCTGCGGCTTTCACCGCCGCGCCGGCGCCAGCCCCACCCTGTACCCGGTGTCCTGCGCCCCCCAGGCCTGGGCCTCGGGCTCTGTGATGCTTCTGCTGCAGGCCTGTCTGGGGCTGGAGGCGCGCGCCGCTGAAAAAAAACTCATCTTCACCAACCCCTACCTGCCGGAGTTCCTCCAGGAGCTGCGCATCAGGCGGCTGCGGGTGGGGGACGCCACCCTCGACCTCTCTCTGACCCGGCATGAGAACGACGTGGGCATCAACGTGTTGTTCCGCGAGGGCCACGCCGACGTCGTTGCCGTGAAATAACCGCGGAACCGGAGCATTACCGGACAACTGTACAGTGTTCCGGAGCAGAAGTCACAAAATCCGTAGGCTTCCAGACTATCCGTTACATTGACAATAATCCTTTCCTCCCGTTTCATTGCCGAAACCGGTCGGGGCAGGATCTGTTCCTGTAATATCAGGGACGTACTGAAACTTGTGAAACTTGTGAGATTTTCTCGTCCGTAATATCAGGGACGTACTGAAACTTGTGAAACTTGTGAGATTTTCTCGTCCGGTGGAGTTCAGGCCGGAGGGCGGAGTTCAGGCCGGAGGCGATCTTGAGCTCACGGTATCCAGGCTTTATGGTCGGCGGTCAGAGCACGCGTGGAGTGTCACGACCCCGCCGAAGCCCTGGGTCATTGGGCGAAGGAAGATGGAAAAGTGGCCAGGGGCGCCGGACGAACAGCTCCTGACGGGCGCCGAACGAACAGCTCCTCACTGGTGATGGACGAATGCGTTGTCAGGCGGCTACGAACGAGTGGCAACGAGCGCCTCCCGCGCGAGTGGCAATGGGCGGGTTGCGGGCGAGCGGCAACGAGCGCCTCCCGGGCGAGCGGCTGAAGGAGATGCGCGAACGTCTACAGGCGGACTGCAGGTCGCGATTGACGGGCGTCAAGCGGCGATGGGTTAGCACGGGACAGGGCGGCCAGCCCATGCGGGAACGCCGAGAAGAAGATGCCGGCGAACAGGGTTACAGTATCAACGCCCGCACAGCTCCCTGAAGTCGCAGTACCCACAGAGCCCCAGCGACTCGGTCATGGGGAACTCCTCCTTCCCCAGGGGGATGTTCTCCTCCACGTCGGCGCAGAGGGAGCGCATCTCCTCCGTCTCTCGCCGGACTGTCTGGGCAAAACCGCTGATCGCCGACTCGTCCAGCTCCAGCCGCTGCTCGCTGTACCGGGGCAGCACATAGGCCACTACCGCCTCGATCTGCTCCGGTCCCACGCCGAAGATACCGCTGGCGCCGGTGGCGTAGGCCAGCAGCTGGCGTCCGAACTTGCGCTCGTCGGGCTTGCCCGCCTTCCAGTCTATTATATGGACGCGGTCCCCAAGCGGCACCAGGAAATCGAAGTTGCAGTAGGCCTTGACGCCGTCGATGCGGGTCTCGCCGAAAGTCTCCGGCTCGATAACCCACTTGTCACGCACCGCCATCGCCTCCTCCAGCATCCAGCGGTAACGCTCACTGCCCAGGAAGCTCTTCAGCGCCCTTCGCACTTTATCGAAAACGGGGCCGGGGTCGACCTCATCCATCTGCCCGTAATAGACCTCCGAGAAATCCCACCGTGCGCAGGCGTCTTCTGTCAGCCCGTGGGCGTAATCGAAGAAGCGGCCCTCGTCCAGTGGCTGGTCCGTCTTCAGGAATCGACGGAGCAGGGTAGCAACCATCTCATGGAAGATGGAACCTGTGGCCATGGGCACGTTGGTCAGCTTGCCGAGGCGTTTTATGTGTTTGGGGTCATGGTCCGGGTCGCGCTTCCCATAGTATGCGTACCAGTACTTGCGCCGGCAGATGCTGAAGACATCGTAGCGGCTGAGGGACCAGCCCAGTATGGATGTGAATTCGTATCTTTTAAGCATATGCTCTTCTGTCCGGAGCGCCTGATATCATGCCTATCATTGGCCGGCGGGACAACCAGATCCGCAAGCGGTCGCGGTGAGCCGCAAGTATATATCAGCAATCGGACAGATAGAAGGTGATGACGTGAACCAGGCCATAGATTCACAGCTCGATGAACTTAAGGAGAAGATCGAGGATGGCGGCTACATTGGCAGGGCGGCCGAAACCCCTCTCTGGCGGGGAGCCGACGTCATGATATCGCCCGAGATGACGGAGGAGATCAGAAACTGGCTGGGAAACCAGCCTTTGGTCATCGGCTTTCAGCAGCTTCCCGCCGGGCGCCGCGCCCTGATAACTCCGCACGCGAGGGAACTGAGCTGGTTATTCCGCCAGCTGAGGCGTGTCTTTATCGATAAGCTGGACTATGTAAGTAAGTACGATTTTTTCGGTGGCCTGGCGGTGCGAGCGCACAACTGCATTCAGGAGCAGGGCGGCGACCCGGATTGCGACATCTTGCTGAAGGCGGTGCTGGAGTGGTCCAGGGGCTTCGAACCACAATAAACGGATAATACGTCAAAATCAGGTAAAAATGCCTGCAAATGGCGGTATAATAAATCAGTGAACTCCCTTATGCCTATTCCATAAAGTTTTTCAGCGTGTCTCCGATATATTGGCAGCCTTTTAAACTGTGTCTGAACCCGCTATTCAAGCGGTTTATGACGGAGGACGGGTGTGGGATGGGGGGAAGCGGAAAGATTTAAGTGGGATCGTACGGAGACCAACAAGTTCTCGCATCGAGTACCGAGCCTGTG
>CAZCCR010000037.1:0-15218 GCA_964497425.1 uncultured Gaiellales bacterium | reverse complement strand
GCCCTGCGGGCCCGCCGCCCCCGTCTATCAAACCGGCAACCTGCTGGAGCATTGACATGTCGCCGTTATCGTCAACCCGGGAAAAAGCCCGGGCTCAGTTTTCCAATTTCAGGTATTACCTGATCTGGTCTCTTCAGAGAGCGTCCCTGTCATCAGAAGCATCCCCACACCGGCAACGAATTACTTAATTTCGTTAAAGAACGTCCCCGATGTTACTGGATGGAGGAGGGGCGCTTGCCCAGCTCTATCTCCAGATCCTTCTGCTCGCCGTTCCTGAGAACGGTCACCGTCACCTTGTCGCCGGGATTGTAATCCAGCAGAAGGTCCGTGACGTCTTCCATCTTGGTTATATCCTTATCCCCGAACCTGGTGATGATGTCACCCACTTCGATGCCGGCTTTGGCCGCGGGGCCGTCACCGAGGACCTTGCTGATGTATGCGCCCTCGCTCACCGGCAGGTTCTCCTGTGCCGCCAGCTCTTCGTCAACGGTCTGGCCGACCACGCCCATCCAGGCATACTCGACTTCGCCGGTGGCGATTATCTCGTCCATCACCCGCTTGGCGGTGTTGATGGGGACGGCAAACCCCACACCTTCGAAACCACCGCTCTCGCTGATGATCTGCTCGTTGATGCCGATCACCTTGCCGCTGGAATCGAAGAGGGGCCCGCCGCTGTTGCCACGGTTGATGGCGGCATCGGTCTGGATGGCGTCCTGGATGACGAAACCGGACTCGGGTGACTGTACATTGCGGTCCACCGCGCTGACGACGCCAGCCGTGAGCGAACTGTCGTAGATGCCGAAGGGGCTGCCGATGGCCACTACCGGTTCACCCACCTGCACCGCGGCCGAATCGCCCAGGGCCACGGGAACGAGGTCCAGGTCCGCCGGGTCCACCTTGATCACCGCCACGTCGCTGCCGGTGACATCGAAACCGACTATGGAGGCATCGGCCTTCTTCCCGTCCTTGAAACGGACCTCCAGCTTGTCGGCGGTGATCTCGCTCCTGTTGCCGATCGTAGAACCGGCAGTGGTGACTACGTGGGCATTGGTGAGGATATACCCGTCAGAAGAGACGACGAAGCCCGAACCTATCCCCTGCTCCTCGCCGCCGGTGTGGAAGAAATCACTGGGCTGCTGGAATGAAGACACGATCTGAACCACCGAGTCGGCGTAGCGGTCGTATATCTGGCTCGGCCCCATGGACCCGCCGGCGGAGACCGGCGTAGCCGAAAGCTGCGGCGGCGCCCCGGGGATGGTGGTGGGCTGTGTCTCCTGTCCCAGACCGCCCCAGTGGAGCATGAATGCCACCAGGAAGAACATCGCCGCTCCGGCGATGCCGGCCAGAGCTCCGCCGAGGATGCCCGTCAACCTGCTGACCATTCCTCCCCGCGCCTGATGTTTCTTCTGTGCCGGACCCGCCGGGCCACCGGGGTTCTGCTGTGCCTGGCTCTGCTGCCCCGGGCCTGACGGCGCACCTGCCGGTCCTCCGATTCCGGGCTGTTCCGGACCCGCCGGATCATCGTCGTTCTGCCCGCCCGGTCCCTCCGGCCCCTGAGTGGGAGTTGAATCCATAGAAGATGTCTCCATTTTTTCCGTCTTGAAAGCGCACACCGCGCTACTGGCTATTGTTGATAATTATACCCTTTCATGGAGACAGGCCAACAAAAGCGTGGTTAAGCAAGGTTAATAATTGTTAAGGCGCCTCCGGCGCCCCGCCGTTGGCGGGAAGGGTGACGGTGATGGCGGTACCTTCGCCGGATGAGCTCACCCTGATATCGCCGTCCATCAGGCGCGCCAGTTCCCGGGCGATGGAGAGCCCCAGGCCCGTCCCCCTCACCCTGCCGGCGCTCTTCCCCCGGTAGAACCGTTCGAACACACGCGGCAGTTCCCGCCGGGGGATCCCCGGCCCCTGGTCGGTGACGGTGAAGCTGACCGAGCCGCCGTCCCTGACCCCATCGACGGAGACGGTGGAACCCGCCGGCGAATACTTTATGGCGTTATCCATCAGGATGCGCAGCAGCTGGGCGGTACGCTCACGGTCCCCGCGCGCCACCAGTTCCGGCGGCAGGCCCTCGGTCTCTATCCTGGCCCTGCCCGCCCCGGGGATGGCCTCGAACTCCCTTGCCACCGATTCCACCACTTCCCGCAGCCGGAAGGGCGCAGTCTCTACACTTACCACACCCGAGTCCATCTGGGAGAGGTCGAGCAGGTTCCGCGCCAGCGCCGCCAGGCGATCGACCTGCTCCCTCATGGTGGCCATGAACTCCGCCCTGGTGTTCTCATCCACTTCCTCATCCTCGAGTATCTCGAGAAAGCCCGAGAGGGAGAAGATGGGAGTCTTGAATTCATGGGAGGCGTTGGCGATGAAGTCCCGCCGGGCCTGTTCCAGCTTGACCTCCTGGCTCACGTCCCGCAGCACCATCAACGTCGCCAGCTCGGCCTGGTCCCTCAGAGACGAAACGTGCACCATCAGCGCCCGTTCCCCGGGGAGCACGAAGGTATCCTCCCGCGCCGGGCAATCCTGCGACATGGACCGCCAGAGGCTGTAGATCTCCTCAGGCACATTACCCTTCAGCGGCGCCGGCGGCTCCAGCTCCACGCCCAGCAGGGCTTTCGCCGCCGGGTTGGCGACGATGATGTTTCCTTCCGCGTCCATGCCGACCACGCCCTCGCTCAGGTCGTCCAGCAACAGCCTGGCCCTTTGCTGCTCCATGTCTATCTGGCGGAAGGCTGAACCCAGCCTCGCCCCCATCTCGTTGAAGGATGCCGCCAGTTCGCCCAGCTCATCCTTGGCCGCCACCGGCACCTTGGTGTCGAAGTCGCCCCGGGCGATACGCCTTGCCCCGGCGTCGATGCGCTTGATCCTGCGGGTGAAGAAATGGGATACGGTATAGATGACCGCCAGGGCGATGAGCAGCGCCACCGCCGCAGCGATGGTCAGCTGCCGCTGCACCAGCTGCACGGCCGACTCGACGTCATCCATGGCGGAGGAGACCACCACCACCTGCACAACCGTGTTGCCGCTTCCGAGAGGCACCGCTGCCATGCCGTAATTGCGGTCTTCGATGGTGTGGACATCCACTTCCGGTGACCGCATCTCCACTGCCCGCTGCGCCACCGGATAGTCGTCGGCGTTGAAAGCCTGGCCTTTCAACGAGTCGGATATCAGGTTGCCCGATACATCCATCAGCAGGATGCGGGCATCGGCACGCTCGGCGTACTGCTGGGTCAGCAGGTCCAGGTAGACCGGTGAGGCACCCTGGCTGTAGGCGGTGAGGAAGCTCTCGGAATAAAGGGTCGCGTAGCTCTTCATGTTGCCCAGCTTCTGGTCCGTCAGCCGGCTCTGCAGCTGGGGGACCACATAGGCGTAGATAATCCCCACTGCCAGCAGGAAGACGGAGAAGAACACCAGGCTGAGCTTGAAAGCGATGCCGATGTGGATCTTGTCTGAAGTTGATGATGCCATGACTATACCCTCGGCCCGCGGCGGCCAGGGCCTTACCGCGGTTGGGCGGCTATATATCCCGGAACTTGTAGCCCGCCCCCCGGACGGTGAAGATGTATTCCGGGTCGTGGGGGTCGGGCTCCACCTTCTCCCGCAGATGGCGGATATGCACATCCACTGTGCGTGGGTCCCGGAAGTCGGAATCACCCCATATCAGCTGCAGCAGGGAACCGCGGTCGAAGACCCGCCCGGGATGCCCCACCAGGGTCTTCAGCAGTTCGAACTCCTTATATGTCAGATCGACCTTCCTGTCATCGAGATAGACGTTCCGCTTGAGGAAATCTATGCGCAGTCGTTCCACTTCCAGCGACTCCCTGGCCACGTCCGATGGCAACTGGGTCATCTGCATACGCCGCAGCTGGGCCTTGACCCTGCTGCGGAACTCGCGGATGCTGAACGGTTTGGTGATGTAGTCGTCCGCGCCGATCTCCAGACCCAGGACCTTGTCGAACTCGTCCGACTTGGCCGTGAGCATGATAATCGGTACAGTGCTCTCTGCGCGGATCTCACGGCAGACATCGATGCCGCTCTTGCCCGGCAACATGATGTCAAGCACGATAAGGTCGAAGGGCTTCTTGTGGAACTCCTCCAGCGCCGTCTCGCCGTCCATGGCCTGGACGATCTCATAGCCCTCCTGTTCCATGGGATAGGCCAGCAGCTTCTGGATGGCTTCCTCGTCATCCACCAGCAATATCCGCGGCGCGTTGTTATCGCTCATCTTCCTCCTTCTGTCCGGTGGCGGTCACCAGGGGCCGGACCCGGAAACCGGCACCCAGCTTCTCGGCCATACTCCTGCAAGCCCCCAGGTCGACGGGCCGCTGGTCCACCGCCGTCAACTCAACCTCCAGGCCTTCGGCCTTGCATGACCTGGCGAAGTCGATCACAGCCCGGAAGGCCTTGCTGAAGATGGGCCGGCATAACTGATTGTAAACTTCAGGGTTGTGCGCCACAAGGCTGATGGACACCCTGTCCAGCCCCGCCGCCGCCAGCTCAGCGGGCACCTGCCTGTCCGGATGTACCAGAGAGGCCAGCCCGTTGGTGTCGAGCCGTGACCTGATGCGCCGCAGCCGCAACCACTCCACGATGGCCAGCACATCTTCCAGCCTCATGGTCGGCTCCCCCAGGCCGGCGATGACCACCTCGGCCGCCGGTCCCTCCAGGAACGCCAGCTCCAGGTCGCGCAGGATCTCCTCCAGCTCCGGCTCCTGTTCCAGCCGCAGGTCACTGCCGAAGACCTCGCTGGTGAAGCTGCCCAGGCAGAAGCTGCAGGATGAGGGGCAGCGGTTGGTGATATTGAGATATAAATTCCCCTTGCCCCGGTAGGTTATGGTCATGGCCCTCCTCCCTGCCTGCCGTTGCTCCTGTGGGGAGCTTCTAGACCAGCTTCCGCTCCCGCAGCCAGAGCAGGCTCTCATAAGCCTTCTGGCGCGGCATCTCGAAGGTCATGGTCACCTCGCCGGGAAGCCCGGCCAGGGCGGCCATGATGGGCGCGAAGTCTATCCTGCCCTCGCCCAGCGGCAGGTGCAGGTCTTCATGGTAGGTGTTGCCGCCGACGTTGTCGTGGATATGGACATGGCCGATGCGGTCCGGGAAGGCCCGGATGAAACCCAGCGACTTGTTCTCCTCGCTGAGCAGCTCGCTGTGCCCGATATCCACTGTCAGCATCACCCGGGGATGGAGCCTTAGCATCTCCTCCATGTCCGGCGCCGCCTCTGCCGTGTTCTCAAGGGCGATGAGGGAGCCGAAGCCGGCGGCGAGCTCGACCAGGCGGCCGACACGCTCCCTTTTCTTCTCCATCTTCTCCGGAGTGTTGGACGGTGAGACCAGGATGGGATGGATGGTGATGGTGCGTGGCCTGAAGGGCGCGGCGGCCTCTACCGCGGCGGTTATCTCCGCCATCCCCTCGTCGTCATCGACACGCTTGTCCGGCGCGTGGGCCACGAAGAACATGTCCGCCTCCCGGGCGGCTGCGATGATCTCCCGCTCCTGCTCCCGTATCTTCTCCAGCTCGTTGAGGTTGAGGTCGGCGAAATCGAAGCCGTGGCCGGCGAGGAACTCCATCCCCTCCAGCCCGGCGGCCTGGCCTCCGAATCTGAATCGGCTCATGGTTGTCTGCGGATGATGGTCAATACCTTCCGTATTCTACCTGCTCGACAGCGGCCGGCAAAGGCCGGAGACGAACCGGGGGTAACGGCGACAGCCCGGGATTCCGATAATTCTAGTAAGAAGGCGAGGCCGCGGGCGCACCCGCCTGGTTGACCGTCCACAGCAGCCCACACTGAGATCACGCCCGCGGCAAAGAGAACAATGGCCCCATCGGACACAAGAGAGATCGAGCGGCTCAATCGCGCACGGCGCGCACGGAGAGTGCGCGAGCTGAAGCGTTCACTGGCGCGGCATCAGTACCGCGTGGACGCCGAGAGCATCGCCCGCGACATGATCCGCAACGGCGTCCTCCGCTGCGACCGCGACTGAGCGCAGACCCATGGCCCACGCACCGGCACGGTGCGGCCGTCAGGCCGAAGATGAGCGGAGCAGGGCCGTCCTGAGCATGGTCTCCACCAGCTCCTCGTAGCTCATGCCGGCCTCGCGCGCCTGCGCCGGCAGATCCGATGTTTCGGTCATCCCCGGCAGCGTGTTTATCTCGGTGAACTGGGGGGTACCTTCCTCGTCCACGATGAAATCGACCCTGCTGAAACCACGGCAGCCCAGGGCCTCGTGGACCCTCCGCGCCAGCTCCTGGCTCTCCTCTGCGACCTGCGGCGGGATATCCGCCGGGATGATGAACTCGGTCATGCCCGCCTGGTACTTGGCTTCGAAGTCATAGAACTCGGCGTGGGGCACCAGCTGCAGCACCGGCAGGGCCTTGAGGCCATCCTCGTCCTCCAGCAGTCCCACGGTTATCTCCTTGCCTTCTACGAAACGCTCCGCCAGTACCGTCTCGTAATCGCGGCAGGCGGCGGTCACCGCCCGGTGGAGCCGCCCCGGAGCACTGACTTTTGTTATGCCCAGGCTCGAGCCCTCTTCACAGGGTTTGACCATGACCGGGAAGATCAGTTGCGAGACCGCCTCTCTGCAGGCAGCCTCCAGGTCGTCATCACACCGGAAATGGGCGAAGTCCGGCGTGGGGATGCCGTGATAGCCGACCAGCTGCTTGCTGCGCACCTTGTTCATGGCCAGGGCGCTGGCCATGACGCCGGAGCCGGTGTAGGGGATACCCATCATCTCCAGCAGCCCCTGGATGGCGCCGTCCTCGCCGTACCTGCCGTGCAGGGCGATGAAGGCCACGTCGATACCCTCTCCGGCGATCATCATGGCGATATCGCGGCCTACGTCGATGGCGACAGCCTCGTAACCCAGGGCCGTGAGGGCCTCCTGGCAGCCGGCCCCGGACCTCAGTGATATCTCACGCTCGCGGGAGAGCCCGCCCATCAGCACCCCTATGCGGCTTTTCTTCAGGTCGATCCCTGCCATCATCCCGTCCGCGGTCGTTGTCGGCCGTTGGAGCCGTAATTATATCCCAACGGCGCCCGCCGGGCATTTACCCCCACTATTAGCTATACTTCTCGGCGTAGTCTTTCTGATGTCCCTGATAATCACAGGGGGAGGGCAGTATAGAGCTACATAAGAAGAAATGGTTGCGCCTGACGGCGCAGGTGCTGCTGATCGGGGTCGTGTTCTTCTTCCTGTTCCGGGTCATCGTCCGCGACTGGAACGGCATCAGGGAATACGACTGGGGTTTCGACCTCCCCTGGCTGCTTGCCTCCCTGGCCATGTTCGCCGTCCTCTATACGGGACACGCCACGGGCTGGTTGCTCATCCTCTGGCGTTTCCGCCATCCCGTACCCTATCTCCCCGGGTTCTATGTGTGGGCCAAGTCCCTGCTGGCCCGTTACGTGCCCGGCAACGTGCTGATGATCGTAGGCCGGGTGATGATGATCGAGCGCTACAACGTGCCCAAACGCGTCTCTTTCACCAGCGTGGTCTACGAACAGGTGATGCTGATAGCCTCCGCCACCGTCGTACTGTCCGTGGCGCTGCCGCTCTGGCCCCTCATTCGGGAAACCACCGATCTGGTCTGGCTGATCCTGGCCGTACCCGTCCTGGCAGTGGCTTCCCTGCACCCGGCGGTCATCGGCACCGTCGGCAACTTCGCCTTCAGGAAGATGGGACGGGAACCCATCGAGGAGTTCCTGCCCTTTTCCTCCGTCATCGGCATGGTGCTTTACTACTGCCTGTTCTGGATGGTGGGCGGCGTGGCCCTGTTCGCCATGGCCCGTTCGGTGACCACTCATATCACACCCGGCGACCTTCCCATCACCCTGGCCAGCTTCCCCCTGGCCTGGCTGCTCTCGGTGCTGTTCTTCATATCCCCAAGCGGCCTGGGGGTGCGGGAGGGCGTCTATGCCTACACCCTGGGCTTCGCCTTCGACAGCAGTGGCGTGGCATCTGCTTTCGCCATCATGGCCAGGCTCTGGTGGACCCTGCTGGAGATAGGCTTCGTGCTTCTGATAATGGGCCTGGTGCGCCTGTTCCACCAGAAACCCGAGCCCCTGGACCTGAAGGGCGCGGTAGCGGATCCGCCGGCGGAAGAGTGAGGGCAGGACGGCCGGTCTCTTTTCACGGCGGACACGGTTGCGCCGGGGTGGTCATGGGAAAACGGGCGCTATGGAAAACGGGCGCTATGCTATAATCCATGGTGAGATACGGGCTGCGGCCACGCAGCCTTTTCAAGGAGGAAACACGCAATGTTCTACGCAGGAAGCCCTATCTTCTATACCAGCCTCGTCATCCTGGCGCCCGCCCTCATCCTGAGCCTGTATGCCCAGTACAAGGTGAGGAGCACCTACAAACGTTTCTCGAAGAAACAGGCGGCCAGCGGCCTCAGCGGCGCCCAGGCCAGCCGGAGGCTGCTGGACAGCCAGGGCCTGGGCGATGTATCCATCGAGGTGGTGCCGGGCGAACTCACCGACCACTACGACCCGCGCACACGCGTGCTCAGGCTGAGCAAGGGCGTCGCCACCAGCGGCTCCCTGGCGGCCCTGGGAGTTGCCGCCCACGAGACCGGCCACGCTATCCAGCACGCCCAAAGTTACGTGCCCATGCGCATCCGCTCAGCCGTGGTCCCGGCCGCCTCTTTCGGCTCCAGTCTCGGCCCGATCCTTTTCATCATCGGCCTGTTCATGAGCGCCTTCCGGCCGCTGATGACCATCGGCATCGTCCTCTTCACCGCAGCGGTGATATTCCAGATAGTGACCCTGCCCGTGGAGTTCGATGCATCCAGCCGGGCCATGAAGCTGCTCAGGAGCAACGGCATGGTGGTGGCGGGCGAAGCCGACGGCGCCCGTTCAGTGCTGCGGGCGGCGGCGCTTACCTACGTGGCGGCGGCACTGATGTCCATCCTGATGCTGGTGCGCATGATACTCATCAGCAGGAACAGCTGATGAGGGTGCTCGTCACCGGCATTGCCGGTTTCGCCGGCAGTCACCTCGCCCTCTACCTGGACAGCCTCGAGAGCGTGCAGGTGGCGGGCATCGACCTGAACGAGCCGCCACAGTCCTTCACCAACCTCTTCCCCGGCGGGCCGCCCACGGTCTACGACTGCGACCTGGCCGACGATTTCGGCGTCACGGCCATAGTTGAGCAGGAGGAGCCCGACGCCGTCATCCATCTGGCGGCCCGGGCGCAGGTAGCCGGCGCCTGGGAGATGGGCGTCGACATATTGCGGACCAACATCGGCTGCACCCAGACGTTGCTGCGCAGCATCCAGAAGGCGGCGCCCTCAGCCAGGGTGCTGCTGATAAGCTCCAGCGAGGTCTACGGCAAGGTGCTCCCCGAGGAGCTGCCCCTGGACGAGAGCGCCCCCTTGCGCCCCAACAACCCCTATTCGGTGAGCAAGGTGAGCCAGGAGTTCCTGGGGAAGGCATACATGGATGCCTTCGGCATGGAGGTGGTGATCGCCCGTCCCTTCAACCACATCGGCCCGCGCCAGGTGGGGAACTTCGTAGTCGCCACCTTCGCCCGGCAGCTGGCGGAGATAGAGGCCGGGCTGGCGGAACCGGTGCTGAGAGTGGGCAACCTGGAGTCGAAGCGGGACTTCACAGACGTGAGAGACATCGTCCGGGCCTATTACCTGATATTGACCCGGGGGGAGACAGGGGAGGCATACAACGTGGCCTCGGGGCGCTCCCATGCCATCAGCGATATCCTGAAGCGCCTGCTCGACCTCTCCGGCGCCGACCCGGAGATAGAGACCATCCCTGAACTGATGCGCCCATCGGACACCCCCGATGTCAGGGGGGATTGCCGCAAGCTCGTGTCTTTGGGAGAATGGGAGCCTGCCATTCCGCTTGAGCAGAGCCTGGAAGACGCTCTGGACTACTGGCGCGGCGTGGCTAAAGCTAAGATTTGACGGCCTTGCGGCCGACAGGGGAGGGCAGGCAGTCCCGGCGCGCCGGCCGCAGCCCGGCGCGGACTCGGGGAGGGCGCGGCCGGAGCGGCCGGCGCTGATCGCGACAGGAAGGATGACATGGCCAAGAAAGCTCTGATAACGGGTATCACCGGCCAGGACGGTTCATACCTGGCGGAGTTTTTGCTGGACAAGGGATACGAGGTATTCGGCATGGTGCGTCGTTCCAGCACCGAGAATTTCGAGCGCATCGAGCACATCCGCGACAGGCTTACGCTGATACAGGGCGACCTGCTGGACCAGATGTCGCTCATCTCCATCTTCCAGGAATCGGAGCCGGACGAGGTCTACAACCTGGCGGCCCAGAGCTTCGTGCCCACATCCTGGACCAAGCCGGTGCTGACGGCGGAGTTCACCGCCCTGGGCGTCACCCGCATGCTGGAGGCGCTCAGGCTGGTCAAGCCCGACGCCCGCTTCTACCAGGCTTCATCCTCGGAGATGTTCGGCAAGGTGAGGGAGACGCCCCAGACGGAGAAGACGCCTTTCCATCCGCGCAGCCCTTATGGTGTCGCCAAAGTTTATGGACATTTCATCACGGTGAACTACCGTGAGAGCTACGACCTGTTCGCCTGTTCCGGCATCCTCTTCAACCATGAATCACCCCGCCGCGGCTACGAGTTCGTCACCCGCAAGGTCACTGACGCCGTAGCCCGCATCAAGCTCGGCCTTCAGGATGAGCTGCGCATGGGCAACCTGGACGCCAAACGCGACTGGGGCTACGCCATGGATTACGTTGAGATGCAGTGGATGATGCTGCAGCAGGACGAGCCTGAAGATTACGTCATCGCCTCCGGTGAGACCCATTCGGTCCAGGAGCTGGTGGAGACAGCCTTCGCTTACCAGGGGCTGGACTGGGAGAAGTACGTGGTGATCGACCCGAAGTTCGTCCGGCCCGCCGAGGTGGACATGCTCATCGGCGACCCCACCAAGGCCAGGGAGAAGCTGGGCTGGAAACCCAGGGTCAGCTTCCAGGAGATGATCCATATGATGGTGGACAGCGATCTGAAGATAGTCCAGGAGCAGATCGACGCCGGCAAGCGGGCCGGCCGCTAGCCGGCGGCAGGACCGGCACTACCCCTCTTCACACACTGCCCCTCTTCATACCCAGCCCAGCGCCGTTTTGCTGGAATAGGAGCGCCAGACCCAGAGAGCCGTGGCCGCCAGCAGCACCACCGTCAGCCAGGCGGGGAAGCCCGCCACGCTCTCCACTCCCAAGATGGCCGCAGAGAAGGACATAAACATGCAGCCCGTGGCCATCTTCTTGCGCCTGAGCCTGAGAGCGCCGATGCGCGCCCTGGCCTCATCGCTCAGCTCTCCGTAGTCGCCGAAGAGGGCGTCCACCTCGGGCTGTATCCTGGTGGCCACCCACAGCAGCATGACCACCATCAGCACCAGGATGGCGAGCTTGGCGTCTATGGCCCAGTCGCCGAAGTAGTCACCCGCGGCGCGTTGCCCGTCGGCCACCCGGGCCCAGATCAGCAAGAGGCCACTGGCCAGAACCGTACCCTGGAAGGTGAAACAGGCGGTGGTGCGGTTCTTGAGGATGTTCTCCATGTAGCGGTCGGTGCGGTCTCCCAGCGGCGGCCCCAGCGCCACCCTCTGGTTCACCGCCGCCAGCGCGTAGTAGGGCCAGGCCATGGTCATGGCCGCGACGATATGGACCACCAGCAGGATGTTGATGATACTGTCCATCGCTCCTCCTTTTCCTGAAACCTTGCCTTTCCTTCGATCAACGACAACCTTGTCCTTGCCGCAGCATCAGAAATAAACCAGCTTGCCGCCGTCGCCTGCCCGTACGGCCCGCGGTACGACAACGAACCAGGCTTGAACATTCAGGCATGGAAAACGCCAATCTCAGAACCAGTGCCTGAGCCACCACTTCTCGAACAGGACCTTGCTCCAGTGCCAGGGCCGGAGCGGCGGATACAGGCGGACCCGTGGCTCCGGTTCGGTGTAGAAGTAGCCGCCGGCGAAGCCGGCCTTGCCGTCCCCCAGCTCCAGCCAGCAGTAACCCTTGCCGTCGAAGGCCGCCTGGGGAGCGTCTCCCTCTATGGCGGCGGCGATGCGCCGGGCCGCCACCCCTGCCTGATGATGGGCGAAGACTCCCGCCATAGGCAGGTTCTTGCCGTTGGCCAGCCGGATATTGTTCACGTCACCGATGGCGAAGATACCTTCATGTTCCGTCTCCAGGGTGTGTGGATCCGTATGCATCCAGCCGGAGGAGCCGATGAGCCCGGAGGAGAGCACCACCTCCGGAGCCCGGTGTGGCGGCACCGCCAGCAGCAGGTCCATCCGCTGCGGCTCCCCCTCCGCCGCGATGATGGTCCTCTCGCCGGGGTCCATCCTCTCGAAGGTGAACAGGGGATGGAAGTGGATGGAGCGCCTCTTCAGCACTTTCTCGATGGCGTCCCCCATCTCCGGACCGGCGATAGGCATGGGCTGATGCTCCGGTGTGAAGATGTGCACATCGCACCGCTCACGTACGCCCTTCCTGCGGAGGAAAGACTCCACCAGAAGCGCCGCCTCGTATGGTGCGGCGGGACATTTGAAGGGCATGTCGGTGACCAGCACGCCGATGCTGCCGCCGTCGAACTCCTCCAGGGCGCGGTGTATCCTGGCCGTTCCCTCCAGGTCGTAGAGGTTGAGCGCCATCTCATCGAAGCCTGTCACCTCCTCGGGAACCAGTTCCGCTCCCAGCGCCACGATCAGGTAATCGAAGCCGATGGAGCGTGAGAGCGTGCTGACCCGGCGGGCGTCCGTGTCGATCTCCACCACCTCTTCGTTTACGAATTCCACGCCCTTTCGCTCGAGGTCAGACAGCGGCCGCCGGATCTGGTCCTGCCGCCGCGCGCCCACGGCGTGCCAGAGCAGCGAGGACTGGAACAGGTGGTCCGGCGAGCGGTCGATCAGGGTTATGTGGTCGCGGCCGGAGAGCTTTCGGCGCAGGTGATGGGCGGCCACCAGGCCGCCGGCGCCGCCGCCGAGGATGACTATCTCGGCGCCGAAGGCTGTGCGGCGCTTTTCGGGGGTCGGCCTCGGCGCGGGTTCGCCTTCGGGCGCCGCCGCTGCTTCCGGCACCGCTTCCGCCCCGGGCTCTGCTTCCGCCGGTTCCTGGTAGAGCTTCTCCACAGCGGGGGCGAAACCAGCCTCCTGGAACTCGCTTTCCCAGAGTACCACCTTGCTGTCCGGCCCCACCAGGATGGTGTAGGGGACCCAGCCGTTGCTGAGCCTCTTGAAGAGATCCCCCTCCTCGTCGGGGATGACATCGAAGGGCAGCTCGTACTCGCTCTTCCACTCCCGGCAGCTCTCACCGGTCTCGAAGGGACCGATGTAGACAGCCGAGAGGCCTTTGTCAGAGAAGCGCTCGTACAGGCGCTTTATGGCGGGAGCCTCCCGCCGGCAGCCCTGTCACTGGCCCTTCCAGAAGACGATGAGCAGCCCCCTGTCCGGAGCCGGCAGGCCCAGCTCGTCAAGGGGTATGGACATACCTTCCGAGACGCCCTTGTAGCTTTCCTCAAGAACTCTCATTTGTCAGTTCCTTTCCCTGATGAACAAAAAATGATTCATAAAAACCCGGCTAAAAGGCCAGGTTCATATCCGCTGCCATTATCACTTCCTTGTAGTAGGTGGCAGGGTCGGCGACTGTCACCCCTAAAACCAGGTCATTCCTGTTCATGCCGAAAACGTCCAGGTTGAGTGGGCAGGCAAGGAGTGTTGCTCCTTCATAGTAGAGGGTCTCCATCATCAGGCTGATCTCGGGCAAGTCCATCTCTTCCATTTTTTTCGTTACCGCGTCCTGCACCTCCTGGGGCTGGTCCGGCAGACACACCAGCTCGTCGATCTTTTCCTTGTGGACGGCGTTGATGCCACGGGAGCCGAAGAAGATCGTCACTTTAGAGCCGGCCCTGAGCAGACTCTGCGCCGTCATCAGCGCATTGAAAACCTGACACATCTCATCGTGAAAACACATGATGGATACAGACTTCTTGGCGGGTTTATCCTTGGCATTCATCTTGCCTCCTGACCGAATCAGTGCTTCCTGTTGCCCGGGTACTTTCCTGTTCTTGTAACCGGACAGCACTCCGGTCCTTCCAGGTCTTCCTCATAATGCTTTCTCAGGAGCTCCAGCATGTCGGGCACGATGGGGTCGACCAGGTAATAGCAGCGCAGGCGCCCATCCATGTAATAGTCGATCAGACCGGCATTCCTCAGCACCGTGAGGTGTTGGGAGATATTGGGCTGGCTGGTCTCGAAGAACTCTGTGAAGTCGCTGACGCACTTGACGCCGTCCTCCAGCTGCTCCAGGATCTCGACCCTGAGGGGATGGCCGATGACCTTCAGCAGCTCCACCCTGTCGCGCGATATCTTGTCCCTGGTCACTTGCATGCCTGTGCCCGGCTCCCTGACATTCCTGGCAGAAGTCTTGATGGTAGTGAAAGAAAAGCTCCTTGATGCATAATCAAATAATTAACTATTTATATGTTTTTGTCAAGGGTTGCATGGATAAACACAGTTGGCTTTAAGAGCTGCGCAGCAAAAGCAAGAGGGAAAGAACATCCTCGTTGCAAGCAACGGCAGGCTGGTTACTGCGTAGGCGGTATCGGGCGCGCAGAGGGATGCCTGAATGGTTGCCCCGTGGGCCGCGCCGGTGCCGGCGTTGCTTAGATCGTAATCTATCGAGAGATGGTGGGCCCAGTAGTCGTCCCAGGAATCCCAGTAGACCCTCTGGATGGCCCAGGCAAGTTCAGGGATGGTGGTGGTGCCTAAGGCGAGATTGGAGAGCGATGAGATGACCTGACTGGCCCGTTGCCCTGATTTCATGTCTCAGAGATATTGGAATCGCACCGTATATATACACGCCAATAGCCATACCCGACAGTTGCACCTAACAATGCCGCGCTTAGAGAAGTTGCTACCAGCAATAGCCAGTCTTTTAACATCAGACCGACTAAAAAGCTCTGGTACTTTGGATGATCCATATAAAAACTCAAACCATCCCAAAATAACCAGGCCTTTAGAAATAGGTCCAACAAAAAACCCGTAACTGATCCAAGAATAATGAGTCGCTGTCGCATGCTACCTGAAGAACTTTTTCCGTATCCACTGAGTCGTGTAACAACAGCAAAAAGGATGAACGATATGAAAAGAATCGGGGTCGAAATCAGGATGGTTCGAAGAAGAATATCTGCAGCCACATCAACCGGCAACCATAAATCCTGTGGAATAATGTACAACAAACTAA
>CAZCCR010000036.1:0-15422 GCA_964497425.1 uncultured Gaiellales bacterium | reverse complement strand
TGCGCAGGTGCAGTGTCTGTGGAAACATCATCTTGCCGGGGCAGGACCCCGATGTCTGTCCCATGTGTGGGGCCCCCAAGTCGAAGTTCGAACCCTTCTCGGGGATCGAGGGCCTTGCCGGCAGCAAGACCGAGGAGAACCTGAAGGCGGCCTTCGCCGGCGAGTCGCAGGCAAACCGCCGCTATCTGGCCTTCGCCCAGGCGGCCCGGGCCGCGGGCCAGGATGACATCGCGGAAGTTTTCGAAGCGGCCGCTTCCGACGAGACCCTGCACGCCCATTCCCACCTGGCCTATCTGGGGATGATCCGGGAGAGCGGCGACAACCTGAAGGCGGCGCTGGAAGGGGAGACCTACGAGAAGGAGAGCATGTACCCCGAGTTCCAGAAGACCGCGGAGGAGGAGGGCTTCGAGCAGGTGGCCCATTACTTCCGCTCCGTCGCCGGCGACGAGTCCCGCCATGCCGGCAAATACCAGGGAGCCCTGGACGGGATGGATTGAGCCGGGGCGGCAGGCCCGCTCATGGAGGGGGCGTGCCGGTCATGAACGACTCGTCGGTACGGCGGGGAGGCGACTCTGCCGGGCCAGGCGGTCGAGTCTCCATCCGCGGCCTCAGCCGCCTCACAGGCTCCCTGGCCTCCAGCTTTTCACAGGCCGCTACCTCACCGGCCAGCATCCGTCTCCTCAGTGATGGGGTCCGGCAAGCTGGATCATCGCCTGGGAGGTCATCACCATGGTGGCCCAGAGGGCGTCCAGCGGCATCTGGCTTTGGGCGGTGGCGTCCAAAAGCAGCTGCGCCCGCGCCGGGAACTCAAGGTCGCCCAGCCATAACAGGGCGGTGACCGGTACTTTGCTGAAAACAGGAATGACAACGGCGGCGTCGCCTCCGTCGGTGCGTGTGCCGCACAGCTTCTCTCCGACCTCCAGGAAACGTTCCGGCGTAGAGCAGAAATGGTGGGCGATGACCTCCAGCGGCAGTTCGTGCGGCCCCTTGAAGAAGGACTGTCCTCCCGGCAGGGCCTCGGGCTTCACCAGGCGGCCGCTGGGCGGCAACGGTTTGCATGACGCCAGATACAGCGGCACCAGCAGGTTCAGATGCGTGGTGTCCTCAAGGTGGAACTCGTGGATGCCGATCTCGCGTATCTCCCGCCCGGCGGTGTCCACCAGGTATGCCTGGCCGAAGACGCTGACGACCAGGACATCGTCATCCTCCCAGTATTCGCCGTCTGCGGCCTCGGCCGCTTCGTAGGGATCCCTGGCCTCCAGCTTCTGCCAGGCCGCTTCCTCACCGGCCAGCATCCGTCTCCCTTCCACGCTGTCATCGGGCAGGAAGAGGTTACCAGATTTCCCGACTCAACGTGGAGCCTCTTTATCGCGTCCCGGCGCCTCTTTATCGCGGCGGCGCTGCTCAAGGTCACGCATCTTCTCGGTCACGCGCTGCCTCTCGCCGGTGTCCGCCGCCGGCCTGTTCCGGCCCGGGCCCCTGGTCTTCCTGTCCTTCTCCGCCCGTTCGCCCGGGTGCTCCTGGTAACCGTGGGGCTCGCTCTGCGCCGCGCGGTTTCGCTTCTTGCCTGCCGACTTGCCGCTCATTCATGACCTCCTGGCCGGGTGATGGCCACCTGCCGGCGCTGCCCGCGCCTCGATGACCCTCGACAATGGTCCTGACAGTCTTATTCCCCCCTGGTGTGAGTTCTATCCGGAATACTGCTGTTCCCTCCATCGGTGATGCCTCAGTCCTCTCAATCGGTGATGCTGCTGTTCCCTCCATCGGTGATGCCTCAGTCCTCTCAATCGGTGATGCTGCGGTTCCCTCCATCGGTGATGCCGCAGTCCTCTCAATCGGTGATGCTGCTGTTCCCTCCATCGGTGATGCCGCAGTCCTCTCAATCGGTGCAGGATGACCGGTCCTGGAAGGGTTCCGCCCGGATCGCGTGGTCGTGGCCGCCGGCTGTCTCTTCATCCTTGCTCAATGATCAGGCCTGCAACGATGCAGTGGTGACCGGCCGCCACGATTGGGATAAGATAATCCGCGGACCAGTACAGGGGCATGGCTGCGGCTGTTATGGGAACAAGACGGCCGGGTATGCTACAGGCAGCTTTCAAACGGACAGGAGTCGAAATTGGACGAGAAGATCAAGGCGGTACAGGAACTGGGACAATCCCTCTGGTACGACAATATCGAGCGGGGTGCGCTCGAGTCGGGAGAGATGCAGAGCCTGATAGACGACGGGGTGACCGGCGTCACCTCCAATCCCACCATATTCATGAAGGCGATAACCGGCAGTGATGCATATGACGAGGCCATCCGCGCGCTGGCGCAGCAGGGGCTGGAGGCGTACGACATTTACGACAGGCTGGTGCTGGAGGATATCGCCGCGGCGGCGGACATGCTCCGGCCGGTCTATGAGGCGACGGGCGGCAGGGACGGCTTCGTGTCCATCGAGCCCAATCCCGCCCTGGCCTACGATGTTGAAGGCACTGTGAAGGAGATTCGCCGGTTGCTGGAGACCCTCGACCGCCCAAACGTCATGGCCAAGGCTCCGGGAGCCCCTGAAGCCATCCCGGCTATCGAGCAGCTGCTGAGCGAGGGCCACAACATTAACATCACCCTGCTCTTCTCCCCCGATGTCTATGAAAAGGTGGCCCGGGCCTACGTGTCGGCGCTGGAGAAGCTGGATGTGTCGGGCGGAGATGTCAGCCGGGTGGCGTCGGTGGCGTCCTTCTTCGTCAGCAGGGTCGATACCTCCGTAGACGCCAGGCTCAACGAGATGATAGACGGCGGCCGCGATGACCTGAAGCCGTTGCTGGGCAAGGCGGCCATCGCCAACAGCAAGCTGGCCTATGCCATCTACAAGGATATCTTCACCGGTGAGCGCTTTGCCCGCCTCAGGGAGAAGGGCGCTCGCGTGCAGCGTCCCCTCTGGGCCAGCACCAGCACCAAGAACCCCGAATACAGTGACACCATCTATGTGGACAACCTGATCGGTCCCGACACGGTGAACACCCTGCCGGGAGCGACCCTGGAGGCCTTCAGGGACCACGGCAAGGCGGCGGCGACCCTGGAGGACGGTCTGGACGGCGAGGTGCAGGAGACCATGGAGAAGCTGGAGGAGGCCGGTATCAGCATGGAGCAGGTCACCGACGACCTGTTGAAGGACGGCGTCCGGCTCTTCTCCGAGTCCCTCGACGAACTGCTCCAGAGCATCGAGGAGAAAAGAAGCAGGGTGCTTGCTGAATAGTTCTGAAGAACAGGACAGGGGGAGGACATGAAGCTGGGAATGGTGGGGTTGGGCAAGATGGGCGCCAATATGTCCCGGCGTCTGCTGGGGGGCGGCCACGAGCTGGTGGTGTTCGATCCCGTGGAAGATGCAGTCCGTTCGCTGGAAGGGGAAGGCGCCCGGGGGGCCTGTTCCCTGGAAGAGCTGGTGGCGGCGCTTGAGCCGCCCCGCAGCGTCTGGATGATGGTGCCTTCCGGTTCTATCACCGAGGACACGGTGACCGCCCTTTCCCGGCTGCTTGAGGCGGGCGATACGGCCATCGACGGCGGCAATTCCAACTACAAGGACACGCGACGCCGCGCCGCCGCGCTGGCGGAGAAGGACATCGGCTACATAGATGTCGGGACCAGCGGCGGTATCTGGGGCCTGGCCGAGGGTTACAGCATGATGATCGGCGGGGATGAGGCGGAGGTGGAACGGCACCGTCCTCTTTTCGAGACCCTGGCGCCGGCGCCGGACCGGGGTTGGGGACGGGTGGGGCCTTCCGGCGCCGGCCATTTCGTGAAGATGGTGCACAACGGCATCGAGTACGGCCTGATGCAGGCCTACGCCGAGGGATTCGAGATCATGAAGGCCAAGGAGGAGTTCGGCATCGGCCTTAAGGATGTGGCCGACATCTGGAGCTATGGCAGCGTGGTGCGCTCGTGGCTGCTGGAGCTGGTCTCAAGCGCGCTGGCGGAGGACGAGGACCTGGCCGATATCAAGGGTTGGGTCCCGGACACGGGGGAGGGGCGCTGGACCGTGCTCGAGGCCGTGGACCTGGACGTGCCGGCGCCGGTGATAACCCTCTCGCTGCAGCGGCGCTTCCGCTCCCGGGAGGGGGAGACCTACGCCGACAAGCTGCTGGCGGCGCTGCGGAACCAGTTCGGCGGCCACGAGGTAAGGAAAGCCTGAGCCATGGCGGCCGGCCCGGTCTCCATCGTCATCTTCGGCGCTTCCGGGGACCTGTGCCACCGCAAACTCATCCCGGCGCTCTACAGCCTGTTCCTCAAGGAGCGCCTGCCGGCGGACTTCATCATCCAGGGCCTGGCCATCGACGATACCAGTGAAGAGGAACTGCGCCGCTCCTATCACGACTGGATCGCCGAGAGGTCGGAAGGCGGCGTCGACCGGGACAGCTGGGACAGCTTCGCCGGCCATATCTCCTATATGAAGGCGAGCTTCACCGAGCCGGAGGACTTCCAGCAGCTGGCCCGGGAGCTGGGCAGTGAGCCGCCGCCGGCGGGATGTCTCTTCTACCTGGCCATCCCGCCCCGCTTCATCGTCGATGTCATCACCAACCTGGCCACCGCCGGGCTGCTGGATGAGGAACAGGGCTGGCGCCGGGTGGTTGTGGAGAAACCCTTCGGCAGCGACCTGGAGTCGGCGCGGCGCCTCAACCGGGAGATCCACCGGGTGATGAGGGAGGAGCAGGTCTTCCGCATCGACCACTACGTAGGCAAGGAGACGGTGCAGAACATCCTGGTGCTGCGTTTCGCCAACACCATCTTCGAGCCCCTCTGGAACCGCAACTTCGTCGACCATGTGCAGATCACCCTGGCCGAAGAGGTAGGGGTGGAGCATCGCGGACAGTTCTACGACAGTGTTGGCGTGGTGAGGGATATCTTCCAGAACCACATGATGCAGCTGCTGGCGCTGATCGCCATGGAGCCGCCGGCCTCATTCACCGCCGACGCCCTGCACAACGAGAAGGTGAAGCTTCTCAGCGCAGTACGGCCCATCAGGCAGGAGGAGGTGGGTCGCTACGCCGCCCGGGGGCATTACATAGGCTTCAATGACGAGCCCGGCGTCGACGCTGAGTCGCAGACAGCGACATACGCCGCAATCCAGCTGTTCATCGACAACTGGCGCTGGGAGGGCGTCCCCTTCTACCTGCGCTCGGGCAAGAAGCTCAGGCGCAAGGTGACGGAAGTCATCGTCCAGTTCAAGTGTCCGCCACACTTGATGTTCGATGTGCCGGAGGGGTTCTGCGGTACCCCCAACATGCTGGCGCTTTGCCTGCAGCCGGATGAGGGTGTCCACCTGCGCTTCGAGGCGAAAGTACCGGACACCCTCTCGGACATGCGCTCGGTGGACATGGAGTTCCATTACAGGGACGAGTTCGGTATCAGCGCCATACCCGAAGCATACGAGCGGCTGCTGCTGGATGCGCTCGCCGGGGACCGTTCCCTGTTCATCCGCAGCGATGGCGTGGAGCTGGGATGGGAGCTGATGGACCCGGTGATAGCCGGGTTCCGGTCTCAGGTGGAGAAGTTGCCCTGTCCCCGTTACGAACCCGGCAGCTGGGGGCCGGGTGAGGCCGATGAGCTACTGGCCCGTGAGGGGCGCCGGTGGCTGCACGGCTGCGGGATGCACGCGGGCGGGGGGCAAGGCGCCTGAAACCGGCGGCAGCGCGGGTTTTGGGCGTGGTTAAACGGGCAGTAGGTTACTCGAAATCCTGGTAGCGGATGTCCTTCTGCCGGCGGAGGAAGTCGTCGACCCTGTCATCCAGCTGCTCCAGGTCGGCCTGGGCCCGCGTGACCTGATCCCTGAGCATCTGCCGGCGGTATTCGACGAACTTGCGGAAGTCGGGCAGGTCGATGGCGATATCGTGCATGAAGTCTCCGCCGAGGTGGATGTTCATCTCATCCATGAAGGCGAAGACCTCCTCGGGACGGATATCGAACTCCTTGCATATGGCGTCCACTGTGATCTCCATGACCCCGTAAGTATATAAACCGGGGACGTTCCTTAACAAATCCAGGCGGGGACGTTCCTTAACGAAATTAAGAAACTCAATGCCACCTGTTCTTAATCCATCCATTTGCAGGTTCGTTGATCTCGGTTATTGAATTTCGTTAAGGAACGTCCCCGGGGTTAGAATAAGTCGTGTGGTATCTGGTTTCTTAATTTCGTTAAGGAACGTCCCCAGCGGGGGTCAATATGTGTGGAAGGTTCAATCTCACCGGTGGCAGTAGGTTGCTGCTCAGGTTCGAAGAGCAGTTCGGCGTCAGGGTGGCCGAACCCGAGAACGTGGAGCGGCTGCTGCCCGAGGATGGCGTCACTTACCTGCCCTTTCGTGACGTGCCGGTGTTCTATACCGACAGCGACGGTGTCACCCGGGTGCGGGAGATGTACTGGCAACTCATCCATTACTGGAACAGGGAGTTCAAGTCTTCCTACACCCAGTTCAATACGCGTGCCGAGTCACTGGCGAAGCGGCACAACCGGGAGCTGCTGGAGCGGCGGCGCTGCGTCTTCCCCGTAACCAGCTTCTTTGAGACCCGCAAAGAGGGAGGTAGGACCTTGAAGCCGAAGGAGATCCACGAGTTCTCCATGGGTGAGCGGGGGGTCATACCCTTGGGCGGCATCTACTCTGTCTGGGTCAACCCCGAGGATGGGGACGACAAACGATACAGCTGCAGCATCATAACCACCGAACCCAATGAACTGGTGGCGCAGGTCCACGACCGCATGCCTTTCATCCTGCCGCCGGAGGCAGTCGCCGTCTGGCTCGACCGCGAAGTCACCGATTTCGACCGGCTGATGGGCCTGATAAAAAGCAGGGACGTACTTAAACTTATGAAACTTATCTCCAGGGAAAGGAAGTGAAGCATGAAGAGCTACCGCAAGGAACTGTGGTTCGAGGTGCCGACGCGCCGGGCGTTCGTACATATAACCCCCCAGGTGGAGGAGTGCCTGTCCGAATCCGGCATCAGCGAGGGCCTGGTGCTGGTCAACGCCATGCATATCACGGCTTCCGTCTTCATAAATGATGACGAAGCGGGCCTGCACCAGGATTACGAGGAATGGCTGGAACAGCTGGCGCCCCACGAGCCGGTCGAACACTACCGCCACAACCAGAATGCCATGCGGGAAGACAACGGCGATGCTCACCTCAAGCGCCAGATAATGGGGCGCGAGGTGGTGGTAGCCGTCACGGAAGGCAGACTGGACCTGGGCACCTGGGAGCGCATCTTCTACGGCGAGTTCGACGGGCGGCGGCGGAAGCGGGTCCTGGTGAAGATCATCGGAGAGTGAGTTCCGGTCAGGAGAACTGGGCCCGTTCGGGAAAGTGTGGTGTGGCCGGGAAAGCGCGGTTCGGCTGGGTTGAAAATGGGTGGGCAGAACGGGAACCAGGGCAAAAAAAAGGAGGCCTGACGGGTTCAATCTTAACCCCGGCCCCCAATAGTGGTGGCTCAAGTTTCGCGGTCTCTTTTCTCTATATCTGTATCGACAGAGGTCTGCTACCGGTTAAAAGGTCTCTCCGTTGACCCTCAGCCCCTCGACGAAGATGACCTCACAGGCGCCGTCGCCCTGGTCTGTCCTGGATTTGCTGGTCATGATCGACAATACCCGGTTATCGCCGGCGAAAACCTTCACGTTCACCAGCCTTCCTTCGATCCGCACCATATCACCCGGCTGCACGCGGTTCAGTTCCGAGCGAATGCCATCATTGGCCGGGATGAGATGGTTGTTGCTCACGTGAGTGATTACGTAGTCGGAGCTCACCCCGGCGCCACCGGTGCCGCCCAGGGTACCGGAAACCTGGCCGCGGCGGTCGGCCTGCTCCCAGTTCAGTTTTGAACTGACATCCTCATCAGCCAGGTCTCCCCAGGAGAGCAGGAAGTCGTAGGGTATGATGTCGCTTATCTCATCATCATAGGCGCGAGTACTCTGTACGCGCGCGTTTATCACATAGGTGGCATCTCCTGAAAGAGTCGCCCTGACGCCGTTATGCCGGTAGGTGATGTCAAAGGGATAGACTGCCTCCTGCGCAGGTTCCCTGCCGGCGTTTATGCCGTAACTCACCAGCGGGTCCGGGCTATAAGCGATGCTCCGTTGCTGGACGGCGAACATGGTGACCAGGATCATGACCGCCAGTATCAGGGTGGTGGTGGCCTCGATCAACAACCGGCGGGAGATGGGCCGGACGGGGAGATGGACTGTATGTCCGCCGCCGGCATGGGCCAATGCAACACGCGGCTGGCCGGACGATACAGGCTGACGAGCGACAGCCTGGCGTGCGATAGCCTGGCTCTTCTCGTAACAGCTGGGGCAAAATGCCCTGGACGGCGAACACTTGCGGCAGAAGAAGGTGCCGCAACCGCACATTCCGGTCACCGGCTCCGACGGATGCACCGGGCAGCGGTTATGTTCATGCCTGTTTCCGGATGGCCCGGGATAAGTTGGTGTGTTTCGCCCCACTTAAGCCCTCCCAGGCCTCCCCCCTCAAGACATGTATCGGCCCGGGATCGGGAAAATAGAGGGTCGTCGCAGGAAATCAGTCGAGTTTGCGCTTGAGTACCTTGCGCAGGAAGGATTTGGGGAGCTCCGGGAGGAACTCCACCTGCTGGGGAACCTTGTATGCCGCCAGCTTCTCGCGGGCGAAGTCACGGATCTCGGCGGCGGTGGCCTGTTCGTTCTCCCTCAGTACCACATAGGCCTTGATGGTCTCGCCCTTGATGCGGCCGGGGATGCCTTTCACCGCCACCTCGCTGATCTTGTGGAACTGGCCCAGCACCTCCTCGATCTCACGGGGAAAGACGTTGAGGCCGCCGGTGATGATGACGTCCTTCATCCGGTCGACGATATAACAGAATCCGTCCTCGTCCACGCGGGCCACGTCGCCGGTGTCCAGCCAGCCGTCGTTACTGAGCACGCCCGCGGTCTCCTCCGGGTTTTGCCAGTAGCCCTTCATCACCTGGGGGCCGCGGACCAGGAGCTCACCCACGGCGCCGGGCTCCACGTCCCTGCCGCTTTCCAGGTCGACGATCCGCACCTCCGTGTCCGGCAGCGGCAGGCCGATGCTGCCCAGCCGGTCGTTGCCGTCGATGGGGTTCACGTGGGTGACCGGTGAGGCTTCGGTTAGGCCATACCCTTCCACCAGGGTGCCGCCGGACAGCCGCTCGAACTCTTCCTTGACGTCGCCGGGCAGCTTGTCGGAGCCACTGACGCAGATGCGGATGGAGGAGATGTTGGCCTTTCTGCTGCCGTCGGCGTCGCGGCTGAGGGAGTGGTTGATGGCGGCGTACATGGCGGGGATGCCGGGGAAGATAGTCGGCTTCTGCTCTTCGATAGCCTTGAGCACTTCCTTCAGATCGAAGCGGGGGAGGAGGGTTATCCTCGCCGCCAGGCTGATGGCCAGGTTACAGACGGTGAGGGCGTAGACATGGAACAGCGGCAGCACCATGAAGATGTTCTCGCCGGCTTCGGTCAGGTCGTATATCCAGGCGCGGGCCTGGGTGAGGTTGGCCACCAGGTTCTGATGGGTGAGCTCCGCCCCCTTGGGCAGGCCGGTAGTGCCACCGGTGTACTGGAGGATGGCGGTGTCGCGGGGGTCGACCGGAACATCAGGCCGGGAGACCGGCCGCCCTTTCAGCAGGTCTTTCAGCCAGAGCTGGCCGTGGGAGGGGTCGAGGCTGGCGCGGTGGCCCTCCTTCTTTTCCTTGAACATGGTGAAGAGGGTGCGCAGAGCCGTCGGGAAAAAGTCCTTGATGTTGGTGACGACCAGATGGTGCAGGTGTGCCTCTGCGGCGCTGGCTAAGGCTTTCTCCAGTATCTCCTGCTGGCTGAGGGTCACCATCAGCCGCGCACCCGAATCCTTCAACTGGTAAGTGAGTTCACGACTCTCATAGAGCGGGTTCATCATGGTGACTATCAGGCCGGCCTTGAGGGCGCCGTAGAGGCAGATGAGCAGCTGGGGCGAGTTGGGCAGGTGGATGGCGAGACGGTCACCGGCTTCGGCACCCAGGTCGGCCAGGGCGTGCGCGAAGCGGTTGGCCTCCCGGTCCAGTTCCCGATAGGTCAGCGTCGCTCCGAAGAAGATGGTGGAGACGGCGTCAGGATGGCGCTCGGCTGACTGCTCCAACAGGCCATGGAGTGGCAGATGGGGATAGGAGAGGTGGCGCGGCACCTGCTCCGGATGGAAGGGGGATATGGCCGGGTCTTGTCCTTGCGGCGAACGGGCCATCTCACTCCGCCAGTTGAGCCAGCGCCTCCCGCGCCCAGTGGGGGTTCTTCAGCAGCGCACGGCCCACCGCCACCAGGTCCACCTTGCCTTCCTCGATGAAACCGTTGGCGAAGGCAGGATCGGTGATGCCGCCGACACCGATGACCGGCACGTCCACCACTGACTTGATGCTGGCTGCCATGGGAACGAAGTAGCCCTGGATGCCGGCCAGATCCTTGGGGCGCGAGCCACAGAGGCCGCCGGAGATATCGAGGATGTCGATGCCCGCCGCCACCAGCCGTGGGGCTATCTCCCGCGCCTGCTGCAGATCGAGGCCGTCGTCGAGGAAGTCGCTGGCGCCGAAGCGGTAGAGCAGGGGGAAATCGGGCCCGACCTCTTCGCGCACGATGGCGATGACCTCCAGGGGAAGCCGGATGCGCCCCTCCATGTCGCCGCCGTACTCGTCGGTGCGGTGGTTGGTGTGGGGGGAGACGAACTCACAGAGCAGGAAGCCGTGGGCGCCGTGTATCTCGATGGCGTCGAAGCCGGCTTCCCGCGCGCGGCGGGCGGCGGCGCGGTAATCTTCCTTGAGGCCGACTATCTCATCCAGGGTCATGGGGCGCGGCGCCTCTTTCCGCCCCGGCATGGCCACGTCCGAGGGCCCCAGGGGCTGGCAGTCACAGACATCCGATGAGGTGTTGGCGCCGGCGTGTGTGATCTGGATGGCGCTTTTGGATCCGGCCTTGCGGATGGTATCGGCAAGTTCCCCCAGCCCCGGCACCAGGCTGTCGTCGTGGATACCCAGCTGCTTCTCCGTCATCTTGCCGTGGGGGTTGATATAGCTGTGCTCGATGACCATCAGGCCTACGTCCGCCTCGGCCCGGGCGCGGTAGTGCTCCAGGTGTCGCTCGTTGACGGCGCCGCTGCCGTCGGAGAAATCGTTGGCCATGGGCGGCATGACTATGCGGTTCTTCAGTTCCAGCTTGCCGCCGGTGAGCGGATCGGATAATGATGGCATATCTTCCTCCAGTCTTTCTTTCGTCTGTGAATCTTATGCCATCAGCGGGGGCGTGAAAAGGGCAGTGCCGCAGCAGGCGGGCGCGGCGCCGGAAAAGTTAATAGAATCGGGGAAGATTCCGATGAGCGGGGGGAGAGATGGGGGATAGAGGGGAGTCCTCAGGGGAAGAGGCGGAGATGACGGGAGAGGGAACAACCGGAAGAAGAGGCAGGGAGGACCGCATGGGAGTGCGTGTGCTCTTGCAGCTTTTCGGCGGCAGCCTCCGTCACTGGACCGGCGACGGAGAAGGCCGCGGGGGAGTGCAGGTGCTCCCAACGGTATTCGATGGCGGTGCCGATGAACAGGCCGGCGAAAGAGAGCGCCCCAGGGGAGTGCGGTCGGTCCTGCTGGTATTGCTGCTGGTGTTGATGGCGGGTGGGCTCGCCGCCTGCGGCGGCGAGCCCACAGACCTCACCACCGCCCCCGAAACAACCACTACCGCTACCACAGCCGACACCACCACCGGCACGTCCACCACCGGCTCAGGCGACGCCACCCGGGAGGCCACCATCGCCTCCATCACCGAGGACATGGTACGTATCAGGGGGCTGGCGCTCAAGCATCCCATCGACACTGCCTACATCACCCGCGACCAGCTGACAGGGGAGCTGGATGAGCAAATTGCTGAGGAATATCCTCCCGGGGAGGTGGTGGTGGAGGAGAAGATCCTCAAGGAGCTGGGACTGCTGGAACCGGATGTCGACCTGATCGAGTTCGAGAAGAGCCTGCTGGGCGGCAGCATCCTCGGCTATTATGACGACGAGACCGGTGAGCTGAAGGTGATCAGCGAGACCGGTGAGATGGGTCCCACCAGCGAGATAACCCTCGCCCATGAGATAACACACGCGCTGCAGGACCAGAACTTCAGCGTACTGGAGATATTGCCGCCCGATGGAAGCGGCAACGATGACCGGGACCTGGCGGTCCTGTCCCTGATGGAGGGCGACGCCACCGCCGCCGAGGAATCCTACGCCGCTGAGAAGATGGGGATGATGGACGCACTGGGCATGATGCTGGATTCCCTGGGGGCGCCCATGGCCTTGGGGTCCTCTTCCTACCTGGAAGACGGTCTCGTCTTCCCCTATGTGGAGGGCAGGGACTTCGTCGGCGCCCTGATGGAAGACGGGGGCTGGGACGAGGTGAACCAGGCCTATGCCGAGCCACCGCAGTCCACGGAGCAGATAATGCATCCGGAGAAGTATGCGGCGGGGGAGGCGCCGGTGATGATGCAGCTGCCCGACCTGGCTGCTGCGCTGGGGGACGGCTGGCAGGACCTGTTCGGCACCGACCTGGGAGAGTTCGACATGAAGGAGCTATTGGGTCTGGGCGTGAGTTCGGTACGGGCTTCCCGGGCGGCGGCGGGCTGGGGCGGCAGCCGCCTGGAGTATCTGGAGGGGCCGGGCGGGGAGAGGCTTACCGCGATGGCGCTGGCCTGGGATTCCGTATCGGAGGCGGACGAGTTCACCCTGACCATGCAGGAATCCCTGGAGAGGCAGTACGGCGCGCCATTCGTTTTCCAGCAGCAACAGCTTCCGCGCTTGAAAGCATATAACGGCTACTGGGTGATGGCCCAGCGGGGAGACCGGGTTGTTCTGGTCAAGGCCACCGACGCCGGCACCGGCCAGAAGGCCGCGTCAATGATACTGGACACCTTTCCGTCCGCCGCCGCCGGCCCCGCAGGCTCCTAGGCCGGCGATGCATCCTCCGCCGTTTCGGCTGGGGTATCAGCTTCATCCGTACCGGTCCCGTCCGGCGGGCCCGAAAGCCTCAGGTAGGCGTCTGTCCAGTAGATGCCGAAGAAGGTGTTCACCACGGCGGCGACGGCGATCGTCATCATCAGCAGCGGCAGGGTGAGGACAGAGGCGATGACTATCCAGGCGGTGGTGAAATCCATCTGGTAGGCGACGATCCAGCCGATGATTCCCGGCACGGCAGCGATGAAAACCACCAGCAGCCCGCCGATGCCGCCGCCGATGCTGAGCCCGACGCTGATGAGGAAGAGCAGCAGGGTCTGGGGGATGTTCCCGACGAAGAGGCGCACTCCCCGGCGGATGGCGTCTACCGGGCCCAGCTCCTGCAGCACCACCGCCCTCACCGCGTAATAGCTCACCATGACCATCACCAGGGGCGCGACGATGAAGATGGAAACGCAGGTGAGATAGCCGAAGCTGGATACGAGGATACCGACGAGCAGCCATTCCAGGGCCACCCTCAGGATATCGCCGGCCAGGGCGAGGCTGCCTCCCGATGCCGCCAGGAAAGCAAAGAGCACAAACAGCGCCACGATGATGGCCAGGAGTCCCAGAACAAGCAGCAGCAGGAAGAGGTTGAACAGCAGCAGCCGGCCGAAATGGCGCCGGCCATGCCCCATGGCGGCCCTGAAGCTGATATCTTCGCCCGCACGGCTGTCACGCACCGAGGCGTAGAGGGCTCCCTTGCAGAGCAGCGACCAGAGCCAGAGGGCAAGCAGGAAGAGCGCCGCCGCGACGGCCAACGCCACTACCAGGGTCAAGTGTCCTGATACCCAGTCGGAGACGGCGCCGGATATGTCTCTGCCGCCGTCTCCGCCGCCCAGGTCCCCGGTGGGGAAGTCGCAGTTCCAGCCGCCCAGGCTGGTGCCCGTGCCGGCGAAGAGCCCGAAGAATAGCAGGAACCTGTGGCGCCAGAGCAGTTTGGCTGCTCCCGCCAGAAGTTCACCGTATTCGACTGTCCGTCTCGGCGGCGGTCTGTATCTCATACGCTTAATATACTCTGCGGGCACCCGTCTCTCCTGTAGCGCTCCTGCCGGCACGGGGCAGTGGGCCCGGGCCAGCGGCGCCGGGAAGCGGCGGCGGCCAGCGCCGGGCGCCATGCCGGACGCCCTTGTCTACCATGGCGGTGTCCCGTAGGATTGGCCTATGTCGGACAATATCCTCTACTTCGACTGCTTCTCGGGAGTGGCCGGCGACATGTTCGTGGCGGCGCTGCTGGACATGGGCGTAGGCTCCATCGACTTCCTGCGCGGCGAGCTGGAGAAGATAGACATGGAAGGCTGGGCCATCGAGGCGGAGCCGGTGAAGGTGAGCGGTATCGCCGCCACCAGGTTCCGGGTCGAACTCTCCGAGGAGGAACAGGAACCCCGCAGCCTCTCCGACATCCAGACGCTCATCTCCTCCAGCAGGCTGGGGGAGGCCATCCGCTCCAGCGTCATGGCGGTATTCAGCCGCGTGGCCCGCGCCGAGGCGGCGGCCCATGGCGAGACCCTGGAGACGGTGCACTTCCACGAGGTGGGTATGCTGGACAGCATCATCGACATCGTCTGTGCCTGCCTGCTGATGGACAGGCTCTCCCCCTTCAAGATAGTCACTTCGCCGGTGGCGCTGGGGCAGGGGATGGTGGACACGGAGCACGGCCTGATGCCGGTGCCGGCGCCGGCGACCACCATCCTGCTGATGGGCGTGCCGGTGGTGCAGGGTGCTGAGCGCTGCGAGCTGGCCACGCCCACGGGGGCGGCGCTAGTGGCCTATTTCGCCGACGAGTACGGACCGCTGCCCGCCATGAGGCCCGACGCCGTGGGCTACGGCGCCGGAACCAGGAAGACCGTGGGACCCAATCTGCTGAGGGTCATATCCGGCAAGATCGACGTAACCGGCGAGCCGGAGCTGGTGACGCAGCAGGTGCTGCTGGAGACCAACATCGACGACAGCACTCCCGAGGAGCTGGGCTACCTGGTGGAGAGGCTGCTGGCGGAAGGGGCCACCGATGCCTGGCTGACGCCGGTTATCATGAAGAAGGGGCGGCCGGGGGTGGCGCTCTCGGTGCTCTGCGCCTACAGCGACATCGAGCGCAACCTTGACATGATATTCGAGGAGTCGTCAACCTTCGGCGTGCGCATCGACACGGTTGAGCGCCACTGCCTTGAGCGCTGCGTCGAGAAGGTTAAGACGCCTTACGGCATGATAAGAGTGAAAGTGGGCCACCGCCACGGCCGCAACATCACCGTCTCGCCGGAATACGAGGACTGCCGCCGGGCGGCCCGGGAGCACGGGGTAACCCTCGGCGCCGTGTTCGAGGCGGCGCGGCGGGCGCTGGAGTAAAAAAGCGCAAATAGCATCATTTCACGGCGAATATCATACTTTTCGCCTTCTCGATTCATACCAAAGTAGGATACACAGGATCCG
>CAZCCR010000035.1:0-15673 GCA_964497425.1 uncultured Gaiellales bacterium | reverse complement strand
TACATCAAGAACATGATCACCGGCGCGGCGCAGATGGACGGCGCCATCCTGGTGGTAAGCGCCGCCGATGGCCCCATGCCGCAGACGCGCGAGCATATCCTGCTGGCGCGCCAGGTAGGTGTACCGTACATCATCGTCTTCCTCAACAAGGTGGACATGGTGGACGATCCCGAACTGCTGGAACTGGTGGAGATCGAGGTGCGGGAGCTGCTCAGCGAGTACGAGTTCCCGGGCGACGATATCCCCATAGTCAGCGGCTCGGCCCTCAAGGCCCTGGAGTGTGGCTGTGGCAAGACGGAGTGCGAAGCCTGCAATCCCATCATCGAGCTGATGCACGCGGTGGACGAGTACCTGCCGGAGCCGGAGCGCGACATCGACAAGCCCTTCCTGCTGCCGGTGGAGGATGTCTTCACCATCACCGGTCGCGGCACCGTGGCCACCGGCCGCGTCGAGCGCGGCGTCATCCACGTCAACGACGAGGTGGAGATCGTCGGCATGAAGGACGAGATCGACAAGACCGTCTGCACCGGCGTGGAGATGTTCAAGAAGATCCTCGATGAAGGCCAGGCCGGCGACAACATCGGCGTGCTCCTGCGTGGCACCAAGCGCGAGGATATCCAGCGCGGCCAGGTACTGGCCAAGCCGGGCTCCATCACCCCGCACACCAGGTTCAAGGCCCAGGTGTACGTGCTCTCCAAGGAGGAGGGCGGCCGCCATACGCCGTTCTTCAGCAACTATCGTCCCCAGTTCTACTTCAGGACCACGGACGTGACCGGCACCATCACCCTGGAAGAGGGTGTGGAGATGGTGATGCCCGGCGACAACACGGTGATGGAGGTGGAGCTGATCACTCCCATCGCCATGGAGAAAGGCCTCGACTTCGCTATCCGCGAGGGTGGCCACACCGTCGGCGCCGGCAACGTCATCGAGATAATCGAGTAACCTGCAAAGGGCCGTCACTCCGGTGGCGGCCTTTGATCAGTCCGGGCGGCAGCGTCCGTGCCGGGCGTGAAACGGAAGAAAATGGCCAAGCAGAAGATAAGGATAAGGCTCAAGGCATACGACCACGAGCTGATCGACAAGAGCGCGCAGCTCATCGTCGAGCAGGCGCAGCGGACCGGCGCCACCATCGTCGGTCCCGTGCCTCTGCCCACGGAGAAGAACGTCTACTGCGTGATCAAGAGTCCGTTCAAGGACAAGGACTCGCGGGAGCACTTCGAGATGAGGACGCACAAGCGGCTGATAGACATCCATCAACCGACGCCCAAGACGGTGGACTCGCTGATGCGCCTCGATGTGCCCGCCGGCGTCGATATCGAGATAAAGTTGTAGGGTCGGATAGGGAGAATGCCAGCGATACTTGGAAAAAAACTGGGCATGTCCCAGGTTTTCACCGAGGAAGGTAGCCGCGTGCCGGTGACGGTGATAGAGGCTGGACCCTGCGCCGTCACCCAGGTGAAGACCCCGGAGAACGACGGCTATAGCGCGGTTCAGATCGGTTTCGGTTCGGTCAGGGAGCGGCAGGTGAACAAACCCCGCGCCGGCCTTTTCAGGAAAGCGGGTGTTTCGCCCCGCCGGCACCTGGCGGAGTTCCGCGGTGAGTCCGATGCCCAGGTGGGCGAGGAGATCACGGTGGAGGCCTTCGAGGCCGGCCAGAAGGTCAAGGTCAGCGGCGTGTCCAGAGGCAAGGGTTTCGCGGGCGTGATCAAGCGTCACGGTTTTGCCGGCGGCCCCGGTTCACATGGCGCCCACTTCCACCGTGCTCCCGGCTCAGTGGGGGCCAGCGCTTATCCGGCGCGGGTCTTCAAGGGCCTGCGGCTGCCGGGGCAGATGGGCAACCGCCGCTCAACCCAGACTGGGTTGACCATCGTGCGTACTGACCCGGAGAACAACCTGTTGATGGTGAAGGGCTCCGTACCCGGCGCCAGCAACTCCATAGTCTTCATACAGACGGTATAGGCAGATGGCTGATAAGGAAAAAAAGGAAAAAGAGACCCAGGCAGGGGCAGCCGGCGTGAAGGCCCTGGCTGAGAAGGATTACAAGCTGAACCCCGATGTCTTCGAGGTGGAGTTCAAGGCCGGAGTCGTCCATGAGGTCGTCCGTGCCGAACAGGCCGCCGCGCGCCAGGGCGCCGCTGCGACCAGGACGCGGGGTATGGTACGCGGCGGCGGCGTCAAGCCCTGGCGGCAGAAGGGCACCGGCCGTGCCCGCGCCGGCTCCAGCAGGATGCCTCACTGGACCGGCGGCGGCGTCGCCTTCGGGCCCAGCCCGCGCGACTACAGCTTCAAGGTCAACCGCAAGGTCAGGCGCAAGGCTGTGAAGATGGCGCTGAGCATGCGCTCCCGCGAAGGCGGCCTGAAGGTGGTGGATAGCCTGGCTTTCGATGAGCCGAAGACAGGCGCGGCGGACGAGGCGCTCAGGCAGCTGGATGTATCCTACCCCCTGCTGGTGCTGACGGGCGAGGGTGACAGGAACGCGGAGCTTTCCTTCCGCAACCTGCCGGAGGTGGGTGTGAGGGAAGTCGGCAACCTGGCGGTCACCGAGATAATGGGCGCCCGCACCGTACTGGTGTCGCGGCCGGCGCTGGAGCGGCTGAACGGACTGGGTGAAGTGAGATGAGAGACCCCTACACCGTCATCCTCGGCCCGGTCATCTCGGAGAAGAGCTATCAGCTCATCGAGCATAACCGCTACACCTTCCGGGTGGACCCGCGGGCCCACAAGCCCGCCATAGCCCGGGCGGTAGAGGAGATATTCAACGTGGATGTCATCGGCGTCAACGTAGTCAAGTCCCGGCCCAAGCCCAAGAGGCGCGGCTGGACCCAGGGGCGGACCAACGCCGGCAAGAAGGCGATAGTGCAGCTGCCGGAGGGACAGAAAATCGAATTCTTTGAGAGCATGTAAACCATGGCGGTAAAGGGATACAAACCGACCACACCGGGTCGCAGGTTCATGACCACCTCCACTTTCGACGAGGTGACCAGGGACCGGCCCGAGAAGAGCCTGACGCGGGGCAAGCGCAAGAAAGGCGGCCGCAACGCTCATGGCCGCATCACCAGGCGCCGTACCGGCGGCGGGCACAAGCAGCGCTACCGCAGCATCGATTTCAAGCGGACCAAGGATGGGGTGCCGGCCAGGGTGGCGGCAATCGAATATGACCCCAACCGTTCCGCGCGTATCGCCCTGCTGCACTATCACGACGGGGCCAAGAGCTATATCCCGGCTCCTATCGGCCTGAGGGTGGGAGCAACGGTGGAGTCGGGTCCGGAGGCGGATATCAAGGTGGGTAACTGTCTGCCGCTGGCCAACATCCCCCTGGGCGCGTCGGTCCATTGCATCGAGCTCACCCCGGGGCGTGGCGCCCAGATGGCGCGCGGCGCGGGAACATCGGCGCAGCTGATGGCCAAGGAAGGAAAGTTCGCCCATCTGCGTCTACCCTCCGGCGAGGTGAGGCTGGTGGATATATCCTGCCGGGCCACCATCGGTGTGGTGGGCAACGTCACCCATGAGAACCTCACCGGCGGCAAGGCCGGGCGCAGCCGCTGGAAAGGCAGGCGCCCCAAAGTGCGCGGTACGGTGATGAACCCGGTGGATCACCCCCATGGCGGCGGCGAGGGAAAGGCCACCGCCGGCCGCCATCCGGTGACGCCCTGGGGCGTCCCCACCATAGGTTACCGCACGCGCAAGAAGGGCAAGCAGAGCGACCGTTACATCATCCGTTCCCGCAAGAAGGGACGTTAGGAGTCCAGCCATGAGCAGATCGATAAAGAAAGGGCCGTTCGTCGAGGAGAAACTGATGGCCAGGATAGAGGCCATGAACGAGTCCGGCGACAAGAAGATGGTGAGGACCTGGTCACGGGCGTCCACCATCTTCCCGGAGATGGTGGGGCACACCATCGCTGTTCACGACGGCCGCAAGCATGTGCCCATATTCATCACCGAGAGCATGGTCGGACACAAGCTGGGTGAGTTCGCGCCGACACGGACCTTCCGCGGCCACGGACACCATACCGAACGCAGTACGGCGATCAAGTAAAGGCAAGGGATCTTGGCGGCTGAAGACACAAAGACCAGGAAAAAGGCGAAAGAGAAGGACGCGGCGGCGGAAGAGGCGATGGAGACCGCCAGCGCCACCGCCCGCTACGTGCGCATATCGGCGCGCAAGCTGCGGCTGGTGGCGGACCTGGTCCGCGGCAGGCAGGTAGAGGAGGCGCGGACGATACTGGCATTCACGCCGAAGAAGGGCGCCAGGGTGGTCATGAAGCTGCTGGCCTCGGCTGTGGCCAACGCTGAGAACAACCAGGACATGAGCGCGGACGACTTGTACATAAAGAGCATCTTTGTCAACGAAGGGCCGACGCTGAAGCGGTGGCGTGCCAGAGCCATGGGACGGGCCGGCCGCATCAACAAGCGCACCAGCCATATAACGGTGGAACTCACCCCGGGGAAGGAGGGATAGCATGGGACAGAAAGTCCATCCAGGCGGCATGAGGCTGGGAATCATCCATGACTGGAAATCCCACTGGTTCAGCGAAAAAGAGTTTGCCAATTTTTTGATCGAGGATCTGAGGATCCGCAAGCACATCCGTTCGAAGCTGAGGCACGCGGCGCTCTCGGACATCCATATCAAGAAGGATACCCAGAAGATCACCGTGGATATCTACACGGCGCGTCCGGGCATCGTCATCGGCAAGAGCGGCGCCGAGGTGGATGCCATGCGCAAGGAGATACACGCCATGACCGGCAAGGCGGTGCAGGCCAACATAATAGAGGTCAAGCGTCCGGAGCTGGACGCCAACCTGGTGGCCCAGTCCATCGCCGAACAGCTGGAGGGCCGGGTGGCCTTTCGCCGGGCGATGAAGCGTGCCCTCACCTCCGCCATCCGCTCCGGAGCCGAAGGCATCAAGGTAGCCTGCGCCGGGAGGCTGGGAGGAGCGGAGATGGCGCGCACCGAGGGTTACAGCGAAGGCCGGGTGCCTCTGCACACGCTGAGGGCGGACATCGATTACGGTTTCACCGAGGCGCGGACCACCTTCGGCCGCATCGGGGTCAAGGTCTGGATAAACAAGGGCGAGATCATGCCCGCCGGCTACGACAGCGACAAGAAGGCGAAGAGCCGGCTGGGTGAAGTGGATACGAAACGGCGCAAATAGCGGGACGGGAACATGCTTTTACCCAAGAAGACAAAATACCGTAAGCAGCATCGCGGCCGCATGAGGGGCAAGACCAAAGGCGGGGCCAGCATCCAGTACGGGGAGTTCGGCCTCAAGGCCATGGAGCCGGGCTGGATTTCCAACCGGCAGATAGAGTCGGCCCGTATCGCCATCACGCGCCATATCAAGCGTGGCGGCAAGGTCTGGATCAACATATTCCCGCACAAGCCGGTGACGGAGAAGCCGGCTGAGACGCGGATGGGCGGCGGCAAGGGTTCGCCGGAGAACTGGGTGGCCGTGGTCAAGCCCGGACGGGTGATGTTCGAACTCTCCGGGGTCCCGGTCGAGGTGGCGCGTGAAGCCATGAGGCTGGCGTCACACAAGCTGCCCGTGGATTGCAAATTCGTGACACGCGAAGGTGATCTCCTTGAAGGCTAGTGAACTGCGCGACATGACGGATGAGGAGCTGGAGGACAAGATGCGCGAGACGCGCAAGCAGCTCTTCAACCTCAGGTTCCAGCATGCCACCGGGCAGCTGGACAACCCGAGGAAACTGAGGCAGGCGCGCCAGGATATCGCCAAGATCATGACGGTGCAGCGCCAGCGGGAAATGAACATCGCGGAAGCAGAGAGCTAGGAGGCTGAAGTGGCGCAAGAGAGAAAAGACGGCTCAGCCAGGCGCAAGCAGCGCCGGGGAGTAGTGGTCAGCGACAGCAGGGACAAGACCGTGACCGTACGCATCGACTCCACCAAGGCACACCCGCTCTACGGCAAGATCGTACGCCGGTCGCGCAAGCTGTCCGTGCATGACGAGAACAACGAAGCGGGCGTCGGCGACACGGTGGACATCATCGAGACCAGGCCGCTGTCGAAGACCAAGCGCTGGCGGCTGGCCGGTATCGTGGAGAAGGCCCGCTGACGGCCGGGCGGGAGAAGGCGGAGAGAATTGATACAGGTTGAATCGAGACTGAAGGTGGCTGACAACACCGGCGCGCGGGAACTGCTCTGCATCAGGATCAAGGGCGGTTCCAGGCGGCGCTACGCCCGTGTCGGCGACACCATCGTGGGCACGGTCAAGGTGGCGGCGCCCGGCGGCGCGGTGAAGAAGGGCGAGGTGGTCGAAGCGGTCATCGTCCGCACCCGCAAGGAACTGGGGCGGGATGACGGCACCCTGATCGCCTTCGACGAGAACGCAGCGGTTCTGATCGACCAGGCGATGAACCCGCGCGGCACGCGTATATTCGGTCCTGTCGCCAGGGAGCTGCGGGAGCGGAACTTCATGAAGATCGTCTCTCTGGCGCCGGAAGTACTATAGGAGCTGATTTGAGCAGGACCAAGATGAAAATCAGGAAAGGCGATACCGTCAAGGTCATCTCCGGCAAGGAGCGGGGAAAGACCGGCAAGATACTCAGCGTCGACCCCGAACGGAACCGGGTTGTCATCGAGAGGTTGAACATGGTCAAGTGTCACAAGCGGCCCACGCCCCAGAATCCCCAGGGGATGCTGGAGCGTGAGGCTTCCGTGCACGCCTCCAACGTGATGTATTACTGTTCGCGTTGCGGTGAAGGCGTCAGGCTGGGTGTCAAGCGCGTGGACGGCGGCCGCCTGCGGGTCTGTAAACAGTGCGGCACCGAGATCGACTGAGCGGGAGAGGGACGGTTTTGGCAAGACTCAGGGAGAAGTACGAAAAAGAGATAATCCCCCAGCTCCAGGAGGAGCTGGGTTACAGCAACGCCATGCAGGTGCCTTGCGTGAGCAAGATCACTGTGAACATGGGCGTGGGCGAGGCCAAGGACGACGCCAAGCAGCTGGATGACGCGGTGGAGGAGATGCAGGTGATAACGGGGCAGAAGCCCAAGATAACCAGGGTGCGCAAATCCATCGCCAGCTTCAAGGTGCGCGAGGGCATGCCGGTGGGATGCACCGTCACCCTGCGCGGACGCAGGATGTACGAATTCCTCGACCGGCTGGTCTCCATCGCCCTGCCGCGTATCCGGGACTTCCGTGGCATCAGTCCCAGATCTTTCGACGGCAGGGGCAACATGTCCCTGGGTATCCGGGAACAGATCATCTTCCCGGAGATAGACTATGATTCCATCAGCCAGACCAGGGGCCTGGACATCGCCATCACCACGACAGCGAAGAACGACGAGGAGGGGCGGGCGCTCATCGAGAAGATGGGCATGCCCTTCCGGGAGCGTTAAGGAGCTCTGAGGAGAACATATGGCTAAGACATCGCTACAGGTAAAGGCCAGCCGCAAGCCCAAGTACCGGACCAGGGGATACAACCGTTGCCGCCGTTGCGGCCGGCCCCGGGGCTATTTCCGCAAGTTCGGCATCTGCCGCATCTGCCTGCGCGAGCTGGCGCACCGTGGTGTTATCCCGGGCCTGACCAAATCCAGCTGGTAGGAGGTAGCCGGATGACTGTTACAGATCCCATAGCTGACATGCTGACGCGAATCCGCAACGCCAACATGGGCCTGAAGGAGAACGTGGAGATGCCGGCCTCGCGGCTGAAGATGGAGATCGCCAGGCTGCTGAAGGAGGAAGGATACATAAGTGACTACGCCCTGGTGCGCGGTGAGAGTTATGACAACATCGTACTCGACCTCAAGTACGGCGATAACAAGGAGAAGGTCATCTCGGGCCTGAAACGCATCAGCAAGCCCGGGCGCAGGGTATACGCGCGGAAAGACAGCATCCCCCGGGTGCTGGGAGGGCTGGGTATCAGCATCCTCTCGACTTCACGGGGGCTGATGACCGGACGCCAGGCCGAGAAGGACGGCGTCGGCGGCGAAGTGCTCTGTTTTATCTGGTAAAAGGCGGACGGAGAGCGGATTGTCTAGGATAGGTAAAGCGCCCATAACCATACCTGAAGGCGTCGACGTGAAGATCGACGGCAGCAACGTGACCGTCAAGGGTCCCAGGGGGACGCTGAGCAGCAGCTTCTCTCCTGAGATGGAGATAACCCTGGAGGACGGGACAGTGGTGGTGAAGCGTCCCTCCGACAGGGGCGAGCATCGTTCGCTGCACGGACTCACCCGCTCCCTCATCGCCAACATGATAGAGGGCGTGACCACGGGATTCAGCCGCGAGCTGGAGATAAACGGCGTCGGCTACCGCGCCAGTCTCAAGGGGAAGAGCCTGGATCTGGCCGTGGGGTTGTCCCATCCGGTGACCATAGAGCCGGAGCCGGATACGGAGTTCGAGGTGCCCAGCCAGACGCAGATAATCGTCAAGGGCATCGACAAGCAGGTGGTGGGCGAGCTGGCGGCGAGGATCCGCTCCATCCGCCCCCCCGAGCCCTACAAGGGCAAAGGCATCAAGTACGTGGAAGAGCACATCCGCAGGAAGGTAGGCAAGAGGGCTTAACGATGGTCAAGACTACCACGCAACTGGTCAGCAGGCAGAAGATGAGGCGGCGGCGGCACAACCGCGTGCGCAACAAGGTGACGGGCACGCCGGAACGGCCGCGGCTGACAGTATTCCGCAGCAACCGCGGTATATACGCCCAGGTGATAGACGACCTGGCGGGTCGGACGCTGGCCAGCGCTTCCTCCGCGGAGCTGAAGGAACAGGGTCTGAACAAGGTGGAGCAGGCGGAGAAGGTAGGCGAGCTGCTGGGCGCGAGGGCAAAGGAGCGGAACATCGAGCGCGTGGTCTTTGACCGGGGCAGCTATCTTTACCATGGCCGCGTCAGGGCGCTGGCCGAGGGCGCCCGCAAGGGCGGCATCCAATTCTGAGAAGGTGGAGTTGTGCGAAAAGATTTTGAAACGGGAGAGAAAAAACCGGAACTGAAGGAAAAGGTCGTGGCCATCAACCGGGTCGCCAAGGTGGTCAAGGGCGGCCGGCGGTTCTCTTTCACGGCACTGGTGGTGGTGGGCGACGGCGAGACCAAGGTCGGCGTCGGCTACGGCAAGGCCAAGGAGGTACCCCTGGCCATCCAGAAGGCGGTGGAAGACGCCAAGAAGAACCTGTTCCTCGTGCCCCGCTACAAGTCGACCATCACCCACAAGGTGATCGGCCGCTACGGAGCCGGTCGCGTGCTGCTCAAACCGGCGTCCCCCGGTACGGGCATCATCGCCGGCGGCGGTGTCCGGGCGGTGATGGAGCTGGCGGGCATCCGTGACGTGCTGTGCAAGTGTCTGGGCACCACCAACCCCATCAACATGGTACGGGCGAGCATGGAGGGGCTGCGTTCGCTGAAGGACCCGGTAAAGGTCGCCGCCCTCAGGGGCAAGACCGTGAGCGAGATACTGGGCAGTGGAGAGAAGCAGCCTGAGGACGCGGGACAGACCGTTCCGGCACAGGCTGAGGATACGGAGAAGCAGGTTGAAGCGACTTAAGGTTACCCAGAAGAAGAGCATCATCGGCCGCAAGCAGGAACACCGGCGCACCATCAGGGCGCTGGGGCTGCGCCGCATCGGCCACTCGGTGGTGCATGACGATACGCCGCAGATACGGGGCATGATCCACAAGGTCAGCTTTATGGTCGACGTGGAAGAGGCCCCGGCCGGCGAAAAAAAGAGTTAGCCGTCTGCCTGGCAGGCAGCCGGCTGTCCCTCCATACAGGGGAAGACCATGAGCACGGAAGACAAGACTGACAAAAAAACCGGAAAGGCGGCAGAGGAGCGGCGAGAGCCGTGGACAAACCTCAGCAGCCTCAGGCCCGGCCCCGGTTCGCGCAGCTCGCGCAAGCGGGTGGGGCGCGGCGAGGGCAGCGGCCTGGGAAAGACGGCCGGCAGGGGCCACAAGGGGTTCAACAGCCGCTCTGGCGGCGGCGTCCGGCCCGGTTACGAGGGCGGGCAGATGCCCATCTACATGAGGCTGGGAAAACTGCGTGGTCCCAACAAGAAGATGAGCATGCCCATGGGGCCCTTCCGCACCGAGACCGTCGGGGTCAACATATCCCGGCTGGCGGGATTCGCCGACGGGACGACGGTCACGCCGGAGTCACTGGTGGCGGCCGGGGTCATCAAGAACACGCGCAAGCCGGTGAAGATCCTCGGTCAGGGCGAGTTGAAGGTGGCTCTGACGGTCAGGGCGCAGGGCTTCAGCCGGTCCGCCAGGGAGAAGATCGAGGCCGCGGGCGGCAAGGCGGAGGTCATATAGTTGTTTGCCTCCATGGCCAACGCCTGGAAGATCCCGGAGCTGAGGATGAAGCTCATCTTCACCGCCGCCATGATAGTGGTCTACCGTTTCGGAGCCCACATCCCGGTGCCGGGCGTCGATATCAAGGCTATCGAGGATTTCATCAACCAGGGGCAGGCGGGTGTCCTGGGTTTCCTCAACCTTTTCTCCGGCGGTGCCCTCACCCGTTTCGCCGTGTTCGCCCTGGGCATCATGCCCTATATCACCGCATCCATCATCCTGCAGTTGCTGACCATGGCCTTCCCGTCCCTCAAGGAACTGGCGCGCGAAGGCGAATCGGGGCAGCAGAAGATCACCCAGTATACCCGTTACCTGACGGTGGCGCTGGCTCTGGCCCAGGCGGTCGGCTACACGATGCTGTTCCGGCAGCAGGGCGCCCTGCCCAACTTCAGCATGCTCACCTTTTACGAGATAGTGATAACCCTCACCGCCGGCACTACCCTGCTGATGTGGATCGGCGAACTCATCACCCAGCACGGCATCGGCAACGGCATCTCTCTGCTGATCTTCGCCAGCATCGTCTCCCGGCTGGTGCCCGGCATAATGAAGTTCCAGACCATGACGCTGGTTTCGACGGTCATCTTCCTCGTCATCGCCCTGGTGGTGGTGGTCAGCATCGTACTGGTGCAGGAAGGGCAGAGACGCATACCCATCCAGTATGCCAAACGTCAGATCGGGCGCAAGATGACCACCGGCGGCAGCACTTACCTTCCCCTCAGCATAAACATGGCCGGGGTCATACCGGTCATCTTCGCCTCGGCCATACTGATGTTCCCGCCGACGCTGGCGCAGTTCTTTCCCGGCGACCTCATGAAGAGCTTTGCTGATTTCTTCAACCCACGGGGGGCGCCGTTCCTGATCATGTTTGCGATCTTCATCATCGGTTTCACGTATTTCTATACGGCGGTGCAGTTCGACCCGGTGGAGCGGGCCAACGACCTGAAGAAGAACGGCGGGTTCATACCCGGCATCAGGCCCGGCCGCCCCACGGCTCTCTATCTTGATCGTGTCCTGACACGGCTGACCCTGCCGGGAGCCATCTTCCTGGCCATCATCGCCGTACTGCCGAACATCCTCATCGCCTTCAGGAGCGACATCACCTTCTATTTCGGAGGCACGTCCGTGCTGATCGTCGTCGGTGTGGCGCTGCAGACGCTGAAGCAGATGGAGTCGCAGCTGCTGATGAGGCATTACGAAGGGTTCCTGAAATAGTGATTATCCGCAAGTCTCCAGCCCAGATTGGCAAGATGGCGAGGGCCGGAGAGATTGTCGCAGGATGTCTGGACATGCTGCGCGAGCAATGCCGTCCGGGAGTGACTACGGGTGCTCTCGACGAAGCGGCGGAGGGTTTCATACGGGAGCGGGGCGGTGTCCCTACTTTCAAGGGGTACCGGGGTTTCCCCGCATCCATATGTGTGTCGCCCAACGATATGGTCGTGCACGGCATACCCGGGGAATACGTCCTCGCTGAAGGCGACATAATCAGCCTGGATGTGGGTGTGACGCTCAGGGGCTGGGTCGCCGACGCGGCCACCACCGTGGCCGTCGGCACCGTCAGCGCCGGGGCGCACAAGCTGATGGATGTCACCGAGGCGTCGCTGCTGAAGGCCATAGGCCGCTTCAGGCAGGGGAACCACCTGGGCGACATATGCTCGGCGGTGCAGGAGTACGTGGAGCAGAACGGGTATTCGGTGGTGCGCTCGCTGGTTGGCCACGGTATAGGACGGCATATGCACGAGGAGCCGCAGATACCCAACTTCGGTGTTCCCGGCGAAGGGCCGGAACTGGAGGAAGGGATGGTGTTCGCCATCGAGCCGATGGTAAACGCCGGCGGGTACCGGGTGACGGTGGGAGAGGACAGGTGGGCGGTATCCACCGCCGACGGCAGTCTCTCGGCCCATTTCGAACACACGGTGGCCCTGTCCGCCGACGGGCCGAAGATACTGACGGCGGGCGCCGCTTTCGACCGCAGCGGCTTGGATGCGGCCTCCATGTTGTGGTAGCATTCATGTTTGGCTCTGAAAGAGGTCATGACAAAAAAAGAAGAAGCCATAGAACTTGAAGGCGAGGTCACTGAGGCCCTGCCGAATACGATGTTCAAGGTGATGCTCGACAACGAGCACGAGGTGCTTGCTCACATTTCGGGCAAGATGAGGATGCATTATATCCGTATCCTGCCCGGGGACAGGGTGAAGGTGGAGTTGTCGCCTTACGACCTGACCAGGGGAAGGATAACCTACAGGTTCAAATAGCCATGAAAGTAAGATCGTCAGTAAAACCGATGTGCGAGAACTGCAAGCTGGTCCGCAGGCGCGGCAAGCTGCTGGTCATCTGCTCCAACCCCAGGCACAAGCAGCGACAGGGATAGCAGGGCGGAGGGCCGGGCGCCCCCGGGGCGGTGTCTCCGCGGGAGCGCCGCCGCCAATGGATCGATCGAGACCGCCAGGAGGACGGGATGGCACGTATTGCGGGAGTCAACATACCCCGTGACAAACGGGTGGAGATAGGACTCACCTACATCTTCGGTGTGGGCCGCTCGACGGCGGGCAGGGTCCTGGATGAGCTGGGAATCGACAGGGATACCTACGTCAGGGACCTGACCGATGAAGAGGTTACGCAGCTGAGGGATTACCTCGACGCCAACATCCTGGTGGAAGGTGACCTCAGGCGCGAGCGCTCACAGAACATCAAGCGGCTGATGGAGATCGGCAGCTACCGGGGCATACGCCACCGCCGCGGCATGCCCGTGCGGGGTCAGCGTACCAAGACCAATGCCAGGAGCCGCAAGGGCCCCCGGCGCACCGTGGGCGTGAAACGCAAGGCAAGCTAGCAGGGGAAGGATAGATGGCAGCTCAAAAAACAGGGAAAGGGCGCTCACGCCGCAAGGTGAAGAAGAACGTACCCGTGGGCCAGGCTCATATCAAGACTTCATTCAACAACACTATCGTCGCCTTGACCGACAAGGATGGAAACGTGCTGGCGTGGGAGAGCGCCGGCTCGGCGGGCTTCAAGGGCTCACGCAAGAGTACGCCCTATGCCGCCCAGGTCACGGCGGATTCATGCGCCAGGAAGGGCATGGAGCATGGCTTGAAGAAGATCGACGTTTTTGTCAAGGGGCCCGGCTCCGGCAGGGAGACGGCCATTCGCTCGCTGCAGGCCGCCGGCCTGGAGGTGATGAGCGTCAAGGACGTGACGCCCATACCCCACAATGGCTGCAGGCAGCGGAAGAGAAGGAGAGTCTGAGAGGGATGAACATTGGCTAAGGATACTTCACCGGCCTGCAAGCAGTGCCGTCGCGAGGGTTTGAAACTGTACCTGAAGGGGGAGCGTTGTCTCACGGACCGCTGCGCCATCGACCGCAGGTCCTATGGCCCCGGTGAGCACGGGCGTCGCCGGGTGAAACAGACCGAATACCTGATGCAGCTTCGCGAGAAACAGAAAGCGCGGCGGTATTACGGGTTGCTGGAGAAACAGTTCCGTAACTATTACGAGAAAGCCAACAGGCAGAGCGGCATAACCGGCGAGAACCTGTTGAGGTTACTGGAGACGCGGCTGGACAACGTGGTCTACCGGCTTGGTTTCGCCGTATCCCGCCGTCAGGCGCGGCAGCTGGTGCGTCACGGACATTTCACCGTCAACGGCAGGCGTGTCAACATCCCGTCCTACCGGGTGAAGCCGGACGACGTGGTGGCGGTGAGGGAGAACTCATCGGCGCGTGGATCCATCGGTGAAGCGACGGATCTTACCGCTTCCGTCTCCCCGTGGCTCCAGGCGGACCACGACAACCTCTCCGGGGTCATTCTCAAGTATCCGGAACGGGACGAGATCGACGTGCCGGTGGAGGAACAGTTCATCGTGGAGCTGTATTCCAAGTGATATTTGCACTAGAAGCGCGATCATGAGTCTGTCGGCGCCGGCGGCGGCCGGACTGACGGCAGGTTCAGGTTCACAACTTACGGACATGGAGGACGAATTGCTCACTTTCCAGGTTCCCAAGATCACTCACGAACAGGTCAATGAGAACAAGGGAGTCTTTGTGGTCGAGCCGCTGGACCGTGGCTTCGGCTATACCTTCGGCAACTCGCTCAGGCGCGTACTGTTGTCATCGCTGGACGGGGCGGCTGTGACCCAGATCAAGATAGACGGCGTGGCCCACGAGTTCTCTACCATCACCGGCGTCAAGGAAGATGTCACCGACATCGTCCTCAACGTGAAGAACATCGTCTGTACCCTGCACGGGGACATCGACGAGGTCGAGGTGGAGCTGAAGAAATCCGGCGCCGGCGCCGCCACCGCCGGTGATATCGACGTCCCCGCGGAGCTGGAGATAATAAATCCCGACCTGCACATCGCTACCCTGGGCAAGAAAGCCAAGCTGGAGATGTCCCTGGTCATCAGCAGGGGTCGTGGCTACGCGTCGGCGGAGGCGAACAAGCCAGCGGGCGCCGCCATCGGCATCATCCCTGTGGATTCCAACTTCTCCCCGGTTACCCGGGTATCTTATGAGGTGGACCGGGCCAGGGTTGGCCAGCGCACGGACTTCGACAAACTGACCATGGAGATAACCACCGACGGCAGCAAGGCGCCGGACGATTCCCTCAGGGAGGCGGCGCGGATCCTCATCTCGTCGCTGCAGCTCTTCACCGGCGAGCACGAGGGTGGCGAAGAGATCGATGTCACCGCCGACCTGCTCTCGGTGAGCGAGAGTCCGGACGAGCCCGCAGGCGAGGAGGATGAGATCCTCATCGAGGAACTGGAGATAGGTGTCCGTTCGTACAACTGTCTCAAGCGCGAGGGTATCCAGACCGTCGGCGACCTGGTCAAGCGCAGCGAGGCGGAGTTGCTCAACACGCCGAACTTCGGCAAGAAGAGCATCGAGGAAGTCAAGGAGAACCTGGCGAAGATGGGTCTCTCACTGAGGGATGCCGAGAGCTAGGGGAGCGGAGAGAGATATGAGGCACGCAAGGCAGGGCAGGAAACTCAACATGGATGCTTCGCATCGCAAGGCGATGCTGGGAAACCTGGTGTGCTCGCTGATAGAGCACGGGCGCATCAGGACGACGGTGAGCAAGGCCAAGGAGGCGCAGCCGCTGGCGGAGAAGATGGTGACCCTTGGCAAGCGCGGCGACCTCTCTGCGCGACGCCAGGCGCTGGCCAGGCTCCGCAGCAAGGATGCGGTCCATACGCTCTTTACCGATGTCGCCTCCAGGTTCGAGGACCGTCAGGGCGGCTACACCCGCATTATGAAGCTCGGTCCCCGTCCCGGTGACGCCGCCGAGATGGTCTATCTGGAGTTTGTGGAATAGTACGCGATTGGACGGCCGGGGTCTGTCCCTCGCGCTCGCTCCGCTCCCGCTCCGATAGCGCTC
>CAZCCR010000034.1:0-16860 GCA_964497425.1 uncultured Gaiellales bacterium | reverse complement strand
TCAGAGCGGCAGGCTGAAGCTGATGCTGGTGCCGAAGCCCTCGCGGCTCTCGGCCTCCACCTCGCCGCCGGCGCTCTCGATGATGTGCTTGACGATGGAGAGCCCCAGCCCCGTGCCTCCCAGCCGCTTGCTGCGCGACTTGTCCACCCGGTAGAAGCGTTCGAAGATGTGCGGCAGGTGTTCGGCGTCGATGCCGATGCCGTCGTCCCTCACAGTTACCCTGACCGAGCCGGGCTGCTTCTCCGCCAGCAGCTCCACCCGCGAGCCGCGGCCGCTGTACCTGACCGCGTTCTCCAGCATGTTGGTGAGCACCGTCCCTGCCATGCGCCCTTCCAGCGGCAGACGCAAGCCTTCCGGAACCTTGTTCTCGATGCTGGTCTCGAAATGTCGCGCCTGGGGCTCGATGCCCTCGATCACCTCGTCCACCAGCGGCCTCAGCGGCACGTCTCCTTTCAGGTCCTCTTCCGCTCCCGACTCCAGCTCGGAGAGGAAAAGCAGCTCGTCGATCAGCTGGGCCAGTCGCGTGCTCTCCGCTTCCACACGCTCAAGGAAGCGCTTGCGGTCCTCGCCGCCCAGCTGGGGGTCCTTCAGGCTCTCCACCAGTCCCCGGATACCCGCCAGCGGCGTGCGCAGCTCGTGGGAGACGGTAGCGGCGAACTGGGAGCGCATGTGGTCGTAATCCACCATCTCCGCCATGTCCCTGAGGAAGATGGCGCATTCGGGCGAGCCCTGTGTCAGAAACGGGAAGAGCCATACCTGGAAGGGGCGCCGACCGGAGGCGTAGAGCCTGATGACAGCCTCGGACGGCTCCTGGCTTTCCAGCGCCTCGCGCACCGCGTCGTCCAGCTCGTGGCTCTCCATGCTCTCCAGCAGGCTCCGCCGCCGCCGCGGCTGGTCCAGCTTCTCCTCGGCGCTGTGGCTGAGGCTCACTATCTCACGTTCGCGGTCGACGATGATCATCGGCAGCGGCGAGGTCTTGAGCAGCATGTCCAGGCGCACCTGCAGCCGGGGTATCTCGTCGCAGAGGGCCGCCTGCTCACTTACCCGCTTTGCCGCATCCACCAGGTTCTCGTCCGGGCCGGGCCGCAGGTGGGCGCCGATGTTCCTGCGTTCCCGGAACAGGCGTATCACATAGGTGAGCAGCACTACGGCCGTCAGGACGGAGATCGCGACTATGACGCTATAGGCTGTATTCATGTCTCAGGCCCGCCGCGGCCGGCTGCCCCGCGGTTCTGGGGGCGCGGGCCCCCGCGTCCGCATCCCGTATTCTTCATTCCCCTAACCCTCCTTCATTCCCCGAACCGCTCATTGATATCGGGCAGGGAGCGGTCGAAGAACTCCGTGTCCAGCTCGCCGGTCACCAGGAAGGCGACGCGGCCGCCCATATCCACCACCTGGTCGGCCATGCGCTCGATATAGCGGCTGGCCAGGGCGATATGGGTGGCCCATTCGTGTGCCTCCGACGCTTCATCTTTCTCTCTGGGATGCAGCAGGCGGGAGAGGATCTCCTTGTACATCTCGTCGATGGGCTCGTCGATCTTCTCCAGCGACTCGGCCAGACGGGCATCCCGGTCGGCGAAAGCCTTGATGCCCTGCCTGAGCACCTCCAGGGCCTGGGCCGACATCTTGCGCAGTATCTCGAAGTAGGGTTCGGCCGCCTCGGTGCGCTCGATACGCTTGGCTATCTTGGCGATATTCACCGCCAGGTCTCCCACCCGCTCCAGGTGCATGCTCATCAGCAGGCAGGTATGCAGCAGCCTCAGGTCAACGGCCACCGGCTGCTGCTGTGCCTGCAGCGCCAGGCACTTGCCCTCTATCCAGAGGCCGAGTTCGTTGATGTCCTCGTCGCCGGCGATGACGCTGTTGGCCTGGACGCGGTTCCCGTCCAGCAGCGCCCCGGTGGAGAGGTCCACTGCCTCGATCACCAGGCTGCCCATGCGCAATATCTCGTTGTTGAGCAGTTTCAGTCCCTCGTGATAACTCTGTCTGGCCATGGGCTAGCCGAACCTCCCGGTGATATAGTTTTCCGTTTCCTTCCTGTCGGGCATGGTGAAGATCTTCCCCGTCGGACCGTATTCCATAAGGCGCCCCGGTTCTCCTGTCTCCTCCACCAGCATGAAGCCCGTGTACTGGGAGATGCGCGCCGCCTGCTGCATGTTGTGGGTGACGATGATGATGGTGTAGTCCTCCTTCAGCCGGTCGATGGTGTCCTCCACCTGCTGGGTAGCCACCGGGTCCAGGGCGGAGCAGGGCTCGTCCATCAGGATCACCTCCGGCTCCACCGCCAGGGTGCGGGCGATGCAGAGGCGCTGCTGCTGGCCGCCGGAGAGGTCCATAGCCGACTTCTTCAGCTGGTTCTTCACGTCCTTCCACAGGGCTGCCTGCCTGAGCGATCGCTCGACGATGCCGTCCAGCTCTTCCCTCTTCTTTATCCCCTGAAGCCGTGGACCGTAAGCCACGTTGTCATAGATGGACCTGGGGAAGGGGTTGGGCTTCTGGAATATCTCGCCCACGCGGGACCTGAGTTCGACCACATCCACGGAACGGGAGTAGACATCCATGCCGTCCAGCAGCACCCTGCCTTCCACCCGGGTCCGGCCTGCCACCTCGTGCATGCGGTTGACCAGCCTCAGCACCGTGGACTTGCCGCAGCCGGAGGGGCCGATCAGTGCCGTGACCTGGTTGGCCCTGAAGTCGATGCTGACGTCCTCCAGCGCCTTGAAGTCGCCGTAATAGAAGGTGACATCCTCGAGCTGTACCTTGTTCGTGTGTTCCGCCATCACCATTTCCTCTTCCTGCGGAACCGGAGCCGTACCAGTGCCGCGGTCAGTGTGAAACATAATACCAGCAGCAGCAGCACCAGTGCCGTGCCCCACATCATCTCCTCAGGCATGCCCGGCACCTGGGTGGCTACGGTATAGAGGTGATAGGGAAGGGCCATGGCCTGGCTGAGGGGCGAGTCGGGCAGACCGGGCAGGAAGAAGGCGGCCACGGTGAACATGATGGCGGCGGTTTCGCCGGCGGCGCGTCCCACCGCCAGCACCGTGCCGGTGATGATGCCGGCCGAGGCGTTGGGCAGCACCACTTTGCGGATGGTCTGCCAGCGGGTGGCGCCCAGGGCCAGCGACGCCTCGCGGAAGGACTGGGGAACGGAGCGCAGCGCCTCCTCGGCGGCGGTGATGACCACCGGCAGCACCAGCAGCCCCAGGGTGAGGGAGCCGGCGATGAGGGAGGTGCCCAGCCGCATCATCAGCACGAAAAGTCCCAGGCCGAAGAGGCCGTAGACGATGGATGGCACCCCCGCCATGTTGGCGATGGCCAGGCGGATGGCCCGGGTCAGGCGTCCCTGGCGGGCGTACTCGCTCAGGTAGACGGCGGCCAGGGTACCCACGGGGACGGCGAAGATGATGGTGCCGGCCACCAGGTAGATGGTGCCCACCAGGGCGGGGAAGATGCCGCCGGCCTTCATGCCGTTGCGGGGCATGGCCGTGAGGAAATCCCAGCTGAGTGCTCCGGCTCCCTTGTAGACCAGGTAGGCGATGATGGCGATCACCGGCCCCACCGATAGCAGGGCGAAGAGGGCGAGGGTGGCGTGGGCCAGCATCTGGTTGCGCTTTCGCCGGTCGGCGGCCATGGCCTACCCTCTCCCCTGGCGGTGCAGGACCGCGTCGGCGGTCCAGTTGATGATGAAGGTGATGATGAACAGGATGAGCCCCACGGCGAACAGCGCGTAGTAGTGGGGGCTCTGGAAGACGGTCTCGCCCATCTCCTGGGCGATGGTGCCGGTCAGCGTCCGCACCGGCTTGAGGATGGCGCCGAAGGAGGTGGGCATGACGGCGGCGTTGCCGGTGACCATCAGCACCACCATGGTCTCGCCGATGGCCCGTCCGATGCCAAGCATCACCGCGGCGGAGATGCCCGAGGCGGCGGCGGGCACCACCACCTGCCGCGTGGTCTGCCAGCGGGTGGCGCCCAGGGCCAGCGATCCCTGGCGGTATGACCGAGGCACCGAGGTGAGGGCGTCTTCGGCGATGGAGATGATGGTCGGCAGGGCCATGAAGGCCAGCATCACGCCGCCGGTCAGCGCCGTGAGGCCGGTATCGATGCCGAAGATGTCCTGGACCGCCGGCGCCAGCAGCCTGAGGCCGATGAAGCCCAGCACAACCGAGGGGATGGCGGCGATGACCTCGATGGCGGGCTTGAGCGTCTCCCTCAGCCAGGCCGGCGCCACCTCCGCCAGGTAGATGGCCGTGCCCACGCCCAGCGGCAGGGCGATGACCACGGAGATGGCGGTCACCAGCAGCGAGCCCAGTATCAGCGGCAGGGCGCCGAAGACCGGCGGCTGGGAGATGGGATACCAGTTGCGGCCGGTGAGGAAATCCAGCAGGGAGTAGTGCCGTGACAGCGAGATGGCGTCCCTCAGCAGGAAGACGAATATCAGCGCCATCACGGCGACGGCCAGGATGCCGCAGAGGAAGATGACCCTGCGGATGAGCGATTCGCGCACTTTTTGTGACCGCTTCATATCCGGCTATCCCAGTCCGGGGAGGCGCGCGGCGGGGAACCCGCCGCGCGCCTCCCCTTCTGTCACACACATGGTTTCAGGCATCTGCGCGGCTCCTTACGACCCCAGCGGCACGAAGTCCAGCTGCTGCACAACCTGCTGTCCTTCCGCTCCCTTGATCCTTCAGGCATCTGCGCGGCTCCTTACGACCCCAGCGGCACGAAGTCCAGTTCCCTGACCACCTGCTGCCCTTCCGGGCCTTCGATCCAGTCCAGATAGTCGAGGACCGCCTGGGAAGCATCGGTCCTGGTGTATATATAGAGCGGCCGCGAAACGGGGTATGCGCCGCTTTGCACCGCTTCGACGGAAGGCGCCACCGCTTCCGAACCGGCGGTCTTGCTCACCTTGACCGCCTTGACGCCGTCCTGGATGTAGCCCAGGCCCACGTAGCCGATGGCGTTGCCGTTCTGCTTCACCTCATCGACGATGGCCTGGGTGGAGGGCATCAGCAGGGCGTCAGAAGCGTACTCCTCGTTCTCCAGCACGTGTTCCTTGAAGAAGACATGGGTGCCGGAGTTGCTTTCGCGGGAGAGGATGACGATGGGACCCGGGCTGCCGCCCACCTCGCTCCAGTCGCTGACCCTGCCGGTGAAGATGTCCTTCAGCTGCGCGAAGGTGAGTTCGGTCACGGGGTTGTCCGGGCTTACCACCACGGCGATGCCGTCCAGGGCAACCTTGTTCTCCACCACATCGATACCCTGCCCGGCGGCCTTCTGCTTCTCCTCCTCCTTCATCGCCCGCGAGGCGTCGGCCATGTCGGTGGTGCCGTTGATCATGGCGGAGATGCCGGTGCCGGAGCCGCCGCCGGTGACGGCGATGTTCACCTCCGGGTGGACGTTCATATACTCCTCGGCCCATTTCTGGGCCAGGTTTACCATGGTGTCCGAGCCCTTGACCTGGATAGCGCCGCCCTGTCCGGTGGTTCCGCCGCAGCCGGCAGTCGCGGCAAGCAGGAGAGCGATGGCGGCCGCGGCCGCCAGGAGAGCGGACAGCCGCCCGGCTTGGCGTTTTATTACTGGTTTCAACAGTTCTCCTCCCGTCGTATGTTGACTTCCATCACCGGTGAGGTCCCGGGACGGTCATGCTGACGACAGGCTAACAGATACGCTGCCGTCGCAGGTTAAAAGCCGGTGAACGGAATGTGACAATGTTGTGAACGGGCGCGGGCGGCGGGTAGCTGTTGGCGAGAAGGCGGTTGGGTGATTGGGGTCCATGGCTGAATGCATGGATTCGTGGAATCATCAAACCTGCCGTTAATGTCGTCAGAAATGACAACATATGTCCGGCTGGTCTGTTATTGTGCCTTTCAACAGTAATCTTTTTGCAACTCGTGAGGATTGCAATGGCAGGCAAGACACGGGAACTAATTCCGATAGCAGACATCGGAGAAGTGATAATCGACATTCGAGGTCAAAATGTAATCATCGCAACAGATCTGGCAAGGCTGTATGGAGTGACCACTAAAGCGTTGAATCAGGCTGTAAGGAGGAATGCGGCCCGCTTCCCGAGCGATTTCGTTTTTCAGCTGAGTGATGAAGAGAAGAAAGAGGTGGTCACAAATTGTGACCACCTTCGTAATCTGAGATTCTCATCATCACTGCCCTATGCCTTCACAGAGCACGCTCCCATTGAACGATTACCCCGCAACCGGCAGTATCTTTATTTCATCTCATCCCAGCGCCCGCGCCGCCGCCAGCATGATGACGAAGCCGGCGGCGAAGGCCACCGGCACGCCGTAGTAGCGCCAGCCGCGCTCGTGGGCCTCGGGCAGCAGGTCGCTGGTGGAGATATAGAGGAAGGTGCCGGCGGATAGGCCGACGGCGAAGCCGAGGGCGGTGCCGCTCACATCAGAGAGCAGCAGGCCGACGGCTGCTCCTGCCGGCGCCAGCAGCGCCAGCACTATCAGTGTGGTCCAGGCCCGGGCGCGCTCGTAACCGGAAGCCAGCATGATCCCGGCAAAGGAGATACCGCTGGGGAAACGGTGGGCGAGAACCGCCAGGGCGACCACCGCGCCCAGGGAAGCCTCCGCCTCGCCGCTGACGGCGATGGCGAAACCATCCAGGGCCGTGTGGAAACCGATGCCGGCGATGGCGAAGATGCTGAGGGTATGGATGTGCCGGCCGTGCTCCCGGCAGGCGTGCACCAGCGTCACCTTCTCTGCCAGGTAGAGGAGGATGAAACCGGCGCTCACTCCCAGCACAGCGGTGCTGCCGGCCAGCTCGTAGCTCCGGGGCAGCATGCTGTTGATGCCGGCGGAGAGCAACACGCCGGCGGAGAAGGCCACCAGCAGCGAGAGGCCGCGCTCACCCAGCCCGCGCCGCGCCAGCGGCAGGGCGCCGCCGGCGATGGTAAAGAAGGCGGCCAGCAGGGCGAGCAGGACGGCGGTCATGCCGCCGCTCTCCCGGTGTCCTTATCGGTGTCCATGTCTGTATCAGGCGGCCGGACGCTCATCGCTCGCTCACGCGCACCAGCACCTTCCTGGTGCGCGGCCCGTCGAATTCGCAGAGGTAGATGGCCTGCCAGGTTCCCAGCACAAGCGAGCCGCCCTCCACAAGGATGGTCTCCGATGAGCCCATCAGGCTGGTCTTGATGTGGGCGGCGGAGTTGCCCTCGGCGTGGGCGTAGCCGGCGGCCCAGGGAACGGCCCGGTCCAGGCCGGCGATAATGTCGCGCGCCACCGCCGGATCGGCCCCCTCGTTGATGGTGACGGCGGCGGTGGTGTGGGGCACGAAGACGCGGCAGACGCCGTCGCTGACGCCGCTGGCGGCCACCGCCTCTCGAACTCTGCCGGTGATGTCGATGAAATCATCCCGGCTGCCCGTGGATATCCTTATCTCCTTCATCTTTCACCCCGGGACGTTCTTTAACGAATTAACAAACTTCCAGCCAACAGATGCAGCGGAAGCACAATGAAACCTTAACTCACAGACAGCCGGCAAGCCAGTGCTGAAGTTTGCTTCCGGCACATCCGGATAGAATACATGAATATTTCCGCGGCGAAAGCAGCGCAAGGGCTCCGTATGATAGGGGACGTACTTAAACTTATGAAACTTGTGTGGGTGCCTCGTAGTCGTGGCGGCTACGTTGCTTTGATATGTCCTGATCTTGTCGGAAACACCGCCACAAGTTTCATAAGTTTAAGTACGTCCCCTGGCTTTCTCAGGGGAATCCCCCATATTTGCTTTTCGGTCTCCAGGGCTGAATCCGTGCGGCGGCTGACTCTGTCTAAATACAGTAAAAGATGCCGATACATTATCTGATGTGACGGTATCTGGAAACTGGATGAGAAAGGGGCATCGGTCATGGTAAAGAACGTCAAATACACAAGCGAGATAAAGGAAGACATGAGTGGGGTATGCGCTGAGAAGCTGCCTGGCTGCGAGGAGAAGGCGACGGTACATGTCTGCTTCGAGGACGGTAGCGGAGAATCCGTCTGCCGCAGCTGTTTCGACCGGCGTGTGAACGACGGTGACTGGATCACCGACTCCGCCGAGTACCTGCTTGCCTCGTAAGATTGAAGTAAGGGGACGTACTTAAACTTATGAAACTTGTGTGGGTGCCTCGTAGTCGTGGCGGCTACGTTGCTTTGATATGTCCTGAACTTGTCGGAAACCCCTTCACAAGTTTCATAAGTTTAAGTACGTCCCCGACCTGCGTCCCCGACCCGGCTTTCCCCTGTACGGCTCTGTCAGATAAATATGAACAGCGCCACCATCAGCGTTCCCATCCCCAGGCCCACAAGGGTGCCGCCGATTACATCCGAGGGGTAATGTACCCCTACATACACCCGCGACCAGGACATGAGGAAGGCCAGCAACATGTACAGGGCCCAGAACGGCGGGTAGTAGAAGGTGAGCGCCACGGCGGCGGCAAAGGACATGGCGGCATGGGATGAGGGGAATGACTTGCTGGAGGGGACACCAACCAGCGGCTTCAGGCGCGCTTCGCCGTGCACGGGCCGCTCACGGCCCAGCGCCGACTTGATGATGTAATTGACCAGAAGGGTGAGGTAGACGACGGGGATGAGGAAGAAGAAGATCCCACGGCCGAAATCCGCTCCCGAAAGCCAGAGAAGCAGCCCCAGGCCGAGCCAGAAAAGGCCCCAGTTACCGGACTGGGAGAAGATGATCACCGGCAGCTCCAGCCAGCGGGGATGGCCCCTGGTCCTCAGGGCCACGAAAACGCTGTAGTCCAGACTGTCTTCATTCTCCTGGCCGCCACCGGCGGCCTTTTGCCGTGATTCGGCTCCCTCAGGCATCCTGCTCTCCCTCCTTGGGATAGGCCTCGAAATCTATACCCGCCCGCGCCAGTGCTTCAGAGACCTCCTGCCAGTCATCGGGGGATATCTCTATGGCCAGGCCGCAGAGTGCCGCGGCCGCCTCCGGCGGCCGCGGCACGACATCGCACCAGAAACCGCTGCTGATGATCTCCTCCTCCGCCTCCATCGCCGCGTGGGTCGTCTCGAAAAGCAGGAGCTTCCCTGAAAGCTTTCCGGAAGAAGAGGGCTTGTGGGAGGAGGCGGCCACGGCCGTACCTACTCCGGCACCCGGAACACCAGCTGGTCCCCCACGTTTATCTGGAAGGTGCGGGCGGCGTCTCCCTGATTGATGGAGAAGGCTATCTTGCGGTAGGAGTCCTCGTATACCAGCAGCTCATCGGGTGGTACCTCGGCGAAGGACTGCACGAAGGGTACACTCCATGCCTCTTCGCCATGCCGTACTTCCAGCATGCTGCCCAAGCCGGCTCCCAGGCTCTCCAGCTCCGGCCGGGTCAGGTGCACCTGGACGTTGCCGAAACTGTCCACGTATATCACGGCTGCCGCCACTTCGTTCTCACCGGTCTGGACTTCGGGCAGGTCGATGGTCACCAGCTCCTCCACCGCCATCGCCGCCCCCAGCCGCTCCAGGCCGACGCCCCTGCTGATGTGGGCCGCCACCGGCGCGAACAGGTCTCGTCCCTCGAAGGTCTTGCAGACCTCCTGCAGGCTGTAGGTGGAACAGGCCAGCTCCACCGCCTCGGCGGGGCCGCCCAGTTTCGCCGCTGCCAGCGACAGCAGGCCGTTGTCCGGGCCGACAAGATATCGGTCGTCGCCGGTGCGGACGGCTACGGACCTGCGCCCCGTGCCCACGCTGGGATCCACCACCGCCAGGATGACGCTCTCAGGCATGTAGGGCAGGGTGTTGGCCAGGATAATGGCCCCCTGGAGGATGTCGTGGCGCCGCACCCCGTGGGTGATGTCGATTATCTCCACCTCGGGCGCGATGCTCTTGATGACGCCGTGACAGGTTCCGACGAAGTCATCGGCGTGGCCGAAGTCGCTGAGGAAAGTGATGAACCCGTGTCTGGCCATGATAGATAATCTTACCCCAAATAAGGCGGCGGGGAACCGGATTTCTTACGTCCGGTGCATCTGCTATACTCATCTCTCCTCACAGCATGAATAATATACTCCTGCTCCAGCAGTTGCATGGGGCCGCTACAGACCGAAGGAGGTGAGAACAACGGGTAATTACGAGATCATGCTAATCCTGAGCCCGGAAACGGAGGGCGAGCGCCAGAAGGAGATCCTGGAGAGGATCAAGGCCATCGTCACCGCGGGCAAGGGCACCATCGAGAACGTCGACGAGTGGGGCAAGAAGCGCCTCGCTTACGAGATCGACGATTTCCGCGACGGACACTATTACGTCATCACTCTCACCGCTCAACCGGAGACCCTGGACGAGATATCCAGGATCCTGAGGATAACCGACGAGGTCATCCGGTTCATGCCGGTAAGCCTCAAGGAGAAAGTGACCAGTGGGAGTTAAAGGAGAGGATCATGGCTAGCATCAACCGTGTGGTACTGGTAGGCAACCTTACTCGTGACCCGGAGCTGAGGCAGACGCCCAACGGGACATCCGTCTGCACCCTGGGGCTGGCGGTGAACGACCGTTACAAACAGGGCGATGAATGGGTCGACCGGGCCAACTTCTTCGATGTGGTGGTCTGGGGCGCCCAGGCGGAGAACTGCGAGCGTTACCTGAACAAGGGCCGCCCCGTGGCTGTCGACGGACGCCTGAGCTATCGCACATGGGAAGCGCAGGACGGCAGCAAACGCTCCAAGGTCGAGGTCGTGGCGCAGTCGGTGCAGTTCCTCGGGTCCCGCCAGGACGGCGGTTCCCAGGCCGCCGAACCGGTGCCGGCGGGCTCTTCGGGGCTCAACCCCGACACTTCGGACTTCGACGAGAAATCATCCGGGGGCTCGGACGACGATATCCCCTTCTGACGGGGAACGCCACCGGGCACGGTTTGCGGCGGGCAGCCGCTCCTTCATCGCCCTGCCGTGACCATATGCTCGAAGATCTTGCTCGTAGATCTGTGGATTGAAAACGGGCGTCCGGCTGATAGCCGGATGCCCATGGAGAAACAGGAAGGTAATATGGCACCAAGAGGACCAAGAAAAGGAAAAAAGCCGTCCTGGCGGGGTGACCGCGGCGGGCAAAGGCGCCGCTATTGTCACTTCTGCAAGGACAAGGTCGAGGAGATCGATTACAAGAACTACAATCAGCTGAAACGCTACGTATCCGACCGCGGCAAGATCCGCTCGCGACGTGTCACCGGCACCTGCCGGAGGCACCAGCGGCAGCTGGCGATAGCCATAAAGAGGGCCCGGGAGATGGCCCTGCTGCCCTATGTAGCCCGCTGAGGCAGCGGGATGGTGAAGGACTGGGCGCGGTGAGCAGCATGTCCACATCGGCGCTGGCGGACGGCGGCAAGGCGGTAGCGCTCTCGGTGATTCTGGGAATCATCCTGGCCTTCGTCCCCCTGCTGTCCATCGCGGCGGTGCCGGCGCTGCCGGTGCCTGTCGCGTATATCACCTCCCGGCACGGGGCGGTGACCGGTCTTTTGGCAAGCCTGGCGGCAGGGCTGCTGGTAGCGGCCTTCGGCGGGCTCTTCGCCGGCCTGCTGGTGTTCCTGCTGGCGGCGGCCGTGGGTGGAGGCGCCGGGCTGGCGCTCAGGCGCGGAGCGGCGATGATGCGACTGCTGGTGCTGGTGGCGGCGCTTTTCCTGGTGACGTTGCTGGTATGGTCGACGGCGCTGCTGGTGAGCGCGGGAATGGGTCCCGCGGCGGCCTTCGACCGCATGGCGGACCAGGCGGTGGGGCCCGCCAGCGAGCTGTACGCCGGGCTGGGCATGGACCAGCAGTCCATAGACGAGGCGGTGAGCGGGTTCCGCAGCTTCATCTCCGTCCTGCCCTACCTGCTGCCGGCACTGCTGCTGGTGTTCTCCATCGTGCTTTCCGGGGCTACGGTAGCGCTGGCCAGGCAGGTGTTCAGCAGGCTGAGACAGCCCTTCCCCGCCGGGCTCGGCTTCAGCGAGTTCCGTCTGCATTTCGCCTTCGCCTACCTGATGATAATCGGGCTGGCGACACAGTTGATGGCGCCCTATCTGCAGGCGCCGTTCGCGGACTATGCCGGTTTCGGCGGCATGAACCTGATGATAGTCTCCCAGGCGCTGTTCTTCATACAGGGCCTGGCCATCGCCCACTACTTCCTGGGGCGTCACAAGGTGCCGCAGGCGGCGAGGATCATGGTCTACGCGGCCATGGTCCTGGTCCAGATGCTCTTCTCGCTGGTGAGCTGGGTGGGACTTTTCGACACGTGGATCGATTACCGCCGACGTTTCAACAGGAAACGGCCGGACAATCAACAGAAAGAGCAATAAGCGTAAACAATTGTGGCAACGACTGTTTAACAGGGAGAGGAGATAATATAGCATGGAAGTCATACTGCTGGAGGACGTGGAGAAACTGGGCTTGCGGGGAGAGGTGGTCACCGCCTCGGATGGGTACGCCCGCAACTACCTGTTACCCCGGAACCTGGCCGAGGTGGCGACACCGGGCAAGGTGGAGGAGATAAGGCGGCGGCAGGCGGCGGCGGAAGCCAAGGTCGCCCGCGACGCCGAGAGGGCCGACGAGCTGGTGGAGACGCTGGGCAGGACGGTCATCACCGTCACCGCCCAGGCCGGTGAGGATGGAAAGCTCTTCGGCTCCGTCACCGCGGCGGACATCTCCGAGGAGATAGAGAAAGCCCGCAAGGTCAAGATAGACAAGAAGAAGGTCAGGCTGGAGGACCCCATCAAGGAGACCGGTGATTACATGGTCGAGGTGGAAGTGCACACCGGCAAGATAGCCACGATGAAGGTGATCGTGGCGGCCGCCGAGTGAAGACCAGGCGGGAGAAGGACGAGGCAAGGAGACCATGGCCCGCAGACTGAAGGACGCGCCGACCCTGCCGCCTCACGACCTTGAGGCGGAAGAATCGGTGCTGGGCGCCATGCTCATCTCACCCTCCGCGGTCATCGCCGTGGGCGAGCGGCTGCAGCGCGATGATTTCTACCGTGAATCGCACCGGCTCATCTACGACTCCATCGTCGAACTCTTCAGCCAGGGCGAGGCCATCGACATCGTCACCGTCGCCGACCATTTGACGCTGAAGGGCCAGCTGGAACAGGCGGGGGGCCGGGCCTATATCCACACGCTGTCGTCGACGGTACCCGCAGCCGCCAACGCTCCCCATTACGCGGAGATCGTCCACGAGAACGCGGTGCTCAGGGCGCTGATCGAGGTGGGGAACAAGATCGCCGAGATGGGCTACGAGCGCCAGGGCGAGGCGCGGGAGCTGCTCAACAGCTGCGAGGAGATGGTGTTCTCCATCTCCCACGACCAGAACACCAGCCAGGTACAGCACCTGAAGGATATCCTGGGCGAGCAGTTCGACCGCATCGAGAAGCTCCATGACGCCGGCAAGACCCTCACCGGCGTCCCCACCGGCTTCATCGACCTGGACAGGATAACCTCCGGGCTTCAGCCTTCCAACCTGATCATCCTGGCGGCACGTCCGTCCATGGGCAAGACCTCCCTGGCGCTGGACATCGCCCAGAACGTGGCGATGAAGGAGGAGATACCGGTGCTGCTTTTCAGCCTGGAGATGGGCAAGGAGGAGCTGGCCCAGCGCATGATGTGCACCCAGGGCAAGGTGGACAGCCACCGTCTCCGCAACGGCATGGTGGGGCCGGACGACTGGTCCAAACTGACGGACGCCTGCGGGCAGCTGATGAAGGCGCCCATCTTCGTGGACGAATCGGCGACCCCCAATATCTTCGAGATACGCGCCAAGACCAGGCGCCTGGCCAGCAGGGAGAATCTGGGGCTGGTCATCATCGATTACCTGCAGCTGATGGATGCAGACGACAACCGCTCGCAGAACCGCGAGCAGGAGATAGCCAAGATCTCGCGCTCGCTGAAGATCATGGCGCGGGAGCTGAAGATACCTGTGATGGCCATATCGCAGCTCTCCCGGGCGCCGGAGAAGAGGAACGTGGCGCGGCCCCAGCTCTCCGACCTGCGGGAGTCGGGGGCCATCGAGCAGGATGCGGACGTGGTGCTGTTCATCTTCCGGGACAAGGAGGAATCGGGACACCTGGGAAACACGGCGGAGTTGATCATCGCCAAGCACCGCAACGGCCCGACGGGCACGGTGGAGCTGGTGTTCCGCAACAAGTACGCCTCCTTCGTCAGCGCCGCTCCGCAGCAATGAGCCTGCCACACGCCCGCGGGCGGTGGAGGAACCGGCATGACTGATACTCTCTGGCAGAAGATCAAACCTGCGCTGTCCGTGGACAGCCGGCAGGTCGGTGTCCCGGCCTGGTCGCCGGTGGAACTCATCCGCTGCCTCGGCCTGGAGGGGAACGGTCCCTTCCTGCTGCTGGACAGCGCCGGCGGCGGCCCATCGCTTTGCCGTTTTTCCTTCCTGGCCTGGAACCCGCGGCTCTGCCTGCGGGTCAGGCGGGGTACCCTGGAGGTCACAAGCGGCGGCAGTCGGTCCACTTACCCCGTATCAGACCCATTCCGGGATCTGAAGAGGGCGCTGGCGGCGCTGGCGCCGGAGGAGGAAGCGCCGGCGAAGGAGGTCCCACTCTCCGGCGGCGCCTTCGGGCTGGTCTCTTACGATGCGGGGCGCTACATCGAGCGGCTGCCCAGCCTGGCTGTCGACGACCTTGAGTTCCCCGAGCTCTTCTTCATCTTCCCCCGTAACCTTCTCTGTTACGATCATGGCCGCGGCGAGGCCCACCTGTTCTTCGAGGATGCGGCTCCGGGTGAGCTGGATGAGGCGGAGAAGGCGCTCAGGCGCCAGGGACTGGCGCCTGAGCGCCCAACACCCGCCGCCATCGGCCGCCACGCCTACAGCCTCAGCTCAGCCACCCGCTCCAACATGACCCGCGAGAGTTTCAGGCACATGGTTCGGCGGGCAAAGGAGTACATACTCGCCGGTGACATCTTCCAGTCCAATCTCTCCCAGCGGCTGGAGATGGGGTTCGACGGCGACAGCCTGGGGCTGTACCAGGCGCTGAGGTTGGTGAATCCTTCACCTTTCAGCGGCTATATCGATATGAGCGGCCCTGACGGCGGTGCGGCCGCCGCGGGAGGCGGCGCCTTCCAGGTCATATCATCGTCGCCGGAGCGGCTGGTGCAGCTCAGGGGACGCAAGGCCCAGACGCGGCCCATCGCCGGCACCCGCCGCCGTGGCGTGGACAGGGCGGAGGACCACGGTCTCACCCGGGAGCTGAACCTGGACCCCAAGGAGCGGGCGGAGCACATCATGCTGGTGGACCTGGAGCGCAACGACCTGGGGCGCGTCTGCGACTACGGCAGCGTGCGGGTGACCGAGCTGATGGTCAACGAGGCCTATTCCCACGTGATCCACATCGTCTCCAACGTCGAAGGCGTGCTGCACCACTCGCGGGGGCCGACGGACCTGCTGCGGGCCATGTTCCCCGGCGGCACCATCACCGGCTGCCCCAAGGTGCGCTGCATGGAGATAATCGACGAGCTGGAGCCGGTGCGGCGCGGCCCCTATACCGGCAGCTTCGGCTACATCGGCTACAACGGCAACATGGATATGAACATCATCATCCGCACCCTTCTCCGCCGCGGCGATACCGTGTACGCGCAGGCAGGCGCCGGCATCGTGGCGGACTCCGACCCGGAGCGCGAATACCGCGAGACCCTGCGCAAGGCGGAGGCGATGGTGCGGGCGGTGGAGCTGGCGAGGGACATGGCTACCGATCCGGGCTGCCGGATCTCAGGATGACCGGTGATGGCGCCGCCGTTCCAGATACTTGTTATCGGCGCCCATGGCCACCGGATATGGTCAACCGGACATGGAAACACCATGTACTGATATCATCGATGAATCGCGGAAAACGCTGAAAATTGCCCTGCCCGGCGTTAATATGAAGATGCCGGGAACCGGACAGCTCTTCGGGGGCTGGTTCAGAGTCAGATCTCGACCGGAGTGACAACATGGGAGCGCAAACAGGTTTCGTCTATCTGAACTCACGCCTGCTGCCGGCGACCGCCGCCGTGGTGCCGGTCTTCGACCGCGGCTTCTCCTACGGCGATTCCATCTTCGAGACCCTCAAAGTGAGCGGCGGCCGTCCTGTCTTCTTCGACGACCACTTCCAGCGGCTGAAACAGGGCATGGATGAGGCCGGGTTCAGGGCGCCCCTCGACGCCCAGGGGCTGAAAAACCAGGCCCTCTCCCTGGCCGAACAGAACGGCGTGAGCGAAGGCCGTCTGCGCATTCTGCTCTCGCGCGGCACGCCACCCGCTCCCGCCGGCATCGATCCTCCCGAGGGGCTCATGCCGACGCTGCTGGTTACCGTGGAACAATTCTCCGGCCACCCTGAGGCTATCTACCACGAGGGCGTCTCCTGCCGCACCGTGCCGCTCAACCGCGGCGGCTACGCCCGCATCAAGTCGGCCGGCCTGCTGGCCACGGTGCTGGCGCGGCGCCAGGCCCACGCCGCCGGCGCCTTCGAGGCCCTGTTCACCGACGGCCACGGCCGCATCCTCGAGGGCTCCGTCAGCAACGTCTTCTTCCTCCGCGAGGGGAAGCTCTCCACGGCCCCGGAGGAGCGGCCCATCCTCGCCGGCGTCACCCGCCAGAAGGTCATCGACATCGCCGCTGAAAGGGGTCTGGAAGTGGAATACGCGGCACTCGCAACCGATGACCTGGAGCCCGGCCGCGCATCCGCATTCCTCACCGGCAGCGTCCTGGGCATCTGCCCGGTCAGCGTCATCGATGGGGTGGGCCTCGCCCTCGACACCGCCCTCACCGACTCCCTCAGAGAGCGCCTGCGGGAGCTGGAGCAGGAGAGTATCAGCTGATTTGCTTGCCACGCCCGCCACTTGACAAGAGGGGGGTAGACAATGATATCTTTCCGCCCGGTGGGCAAGCGCTAGGGCTGCGGTA
>CAZCCR010000033.1:6447-17507 GCA_964497425.1 uncultured Gaiellales bacterium | reverse complement strand
TGTACATAGGGGAACTCAGCGTTCGCATCCCTTACCTGCTCGAACTTCTTCTTGGAGGCGCTATAGTGCTGGTCCATGAACAGGTCGATGCCTTCACGGTATGTCTGGGTGAGCGAACCCAGGGCGGGTGTGACATTGGCCCGCTCCAGGAACTCGTTGATGACGGTGGTGGGCACGGCGAAGCCGAAGCCTTCCCTGGTATCGTATTCACCGGTCTGTTCGTTGTACTCCAGGCCGCCGAAGGTGTTGATGGCGACGGCCTCGGCCTTGTCGTTGAACAGGGGGCCGCCGCTGCTGCCGTGGGCGATGGTGGCGTCGGTCTGGATGACTTCCCAGCCGCCTTCCATGGTCTTGCGGCCGCTGATGGTCCCCTGGGTGAGGGTGGGCGTCAGATCCTTGGTCAGATCGAAGAGCGGGTTGAAGGTGCCGGCGGAGGGATAGCCCAGCGCCACCGCCTGTTCGCCGCCGCGCAGGTTGGCATCATCCCCGACGGCCACCGTGGGCAGGTTGCTGCCGTTGACCTTGAGCACGGCCACATCCTTGCCCGTGTCCTCGTTGATGTTGATGGGGTCGCCCACCTCTATCTTCTCGGCGACCATGGGGTCGGAGACGCTCTCATTGCCCACTGATACCAGGTACATGTTGGACTTCGACTTGGGATCGGACACGGTCATGTAGCTGGAGTAGAGCGAGGCGGCCGCCGTGAGGAAACGGTTCTCGTATTCCTCCGGCAGATCGATACCCAGCGCCGATTCGAAGTCGGCCAGGTCCTGGGCCAGATACTTGGTCGCCATCTGCTCGGCCATGCCCAGCCGCAGGTCTTCATCGGAGGCTTTGACAACATGGGCATTGGTGACGATATAGCCGTCATCGGTGACGATGATGCCAGAGCCGTAGACACTGGACTCCATGGTCTCCACCCTGTCGGAGGTGGTGGCGACCAGGTAGAGCTGCGGGTTCGTGACAAGCTCGGCGATGGCCTCGTTGCCGATCTCTTCGTCGGTCCAGGTCTCATCGATCACGCCCTGCTGCGCCAGGTTGACCAGGTACGCCACCAGCGCGTCCTGGTCGAAGGCGAGCTCGGGCACGGTGACGTCAGCGGTCCAGGTCGTCTCCACCAGCACCGTTCCGGGCTTGTTGTATTCCCCGATGTCTGTTGGCGTGAGCTCCTTGTTGCTCTTGCCGCAGCCGGAGGCCGCCGCCAGCATGACGGCCAGGGCCATCACTGCTATCGCCATGAACAGGAATTTTGACCTTCTACCCATTTTAAGCCTCCAGTCGGTCCTTTCTGTGCCGTTAATCGTGTACCGCCGAAAGGGCGGCGCGCATGATATTGACTGGGAATCTATCAGATTCCGGTGGAAGCTGCGATAGCCACAACGTTTTTCAAGGAGGGAAGGCACAGCGAGTCCTTTACCTGAATGGCGGCGGAGCATGATGCGATGCCCGCATCGTTTTCATGGAGGGGTGGAAGGCAGGATACGCGCGGGAAGGCCGGTCCGGGAGACCAGATTGGCCCGCGATCACCTGGCCCGCTCGAGGCAACAAGATCATTTAAGGGGGAGAGTCTGCTTTCAGGGCAGAAAAAAGCGGCGCAGCAGGGGAACCGCGCCGCTGTCGTTGTGCCCGGGGCCTACCGGTCCACCCGCCCCGGACAAGATTTGCCTGGTTGCATCAATCCCCGTTCCCGGCGTCGTCTATCTTTATATTGACCGGCGGGGATGGCTGGCGGTGCGGCACCGTGATCCTGAGCACGTCCCTGTCGATGACGCCATAGGCTTTTTCGGCATCGGCCTGTTCGGGGAGCGCTACACTGCGTGAGAATGTGCTGACGCTTCGCTCCTGCCAGCGGTAGCCGCCGCGCCGCGACTGACGCTGCCGCTCCCGCCTGCCGCTGATGGTCAAGACGCCGCTGCTTGCGGTCACATCGATGTCTTCCGGTTTCGCTCCGGGGAGCCTGACGGAATACTGGGTCCGGTCGTCCTCACTGGTCACCCTGATGCCGCGGCTCAGGCCCCAGCGTTCCGGCGCGATTCGGGGGCTGATAGGGAAGATCGCCGGAACTGCGGGGCGACCGAGAATGTTGAAAAGGTTCCTGCGCGGTAATCCCAGCACTGATGTCATCTGACCCACTCCTTTCCCTTTTTCGCCTCGACTCTTTCACCAGGTTCTCGTTTCCAGCCGCTCGCCATCGCCAAAAGGCCCAGCGGGGAAACTTCAGTATTTAGACTGGCTTGGTTTGGAAAGGATTCAGTACCGCAGCCTGGCGGCGATGCCGCCGGCCTGGCTCATGGCCGGATGTCCCTGCTCCACCATCTGCAAGGCGGCTCCCTGCCGGATGGCCGCCTCTTTCGCGTCATCGACGATGTCAGGAGAGGGAGTGGCTGAGGTGCTGCAGGAGGGGCAGGTTTCCTCGGAGAATATGAGTGAATCACAGGCAGGGCAACGGCGGCCCGGCCGGTTGAAGCCCGATTCGACTATGAGTGTTTCCACCCGCCGCTGGTTCAGGACCGCCAGGGTATCGTCCAGGCCTCCGACGTAACGCCTGCCCGCAGCCATCTCCGGCCCCAGCGACCGCAGCATCTCCTCTTCCCGGTGGTGGGCTTGCTCCCGCTCGACCGCGGCGGCCCTCTCCATTATCTCATCGGCGCCTGCGCCGATATCGACGGAGAAGCGTCCCGACAGCCGTTCCCGCAGATAGGGATGGAGCACCCGCTCCAGTTCGGGCCAGAGTTCGTCGGCGATGCCGACGACCAGCCGCTGGAAGCCCTCCTTCTTGAAGAGGGCGAGGGTGGCGTCCGAGGCCCGCTTGAGATGCTCGCGCACCTCCAGGTCGTGCCAGCGTTGCAGCTTGGACTGCTCCCAGCCGCCCTGGTCGTGACGCCCGGGCACTTCGTCGAATATCTCCGTGTATTCGCTGATGGAACCGGCGAAGGCCCGGAAGATGCGCGCCGTCTCCTTGCTGGTGACCAGTATGCATATATGTCCATGGCCGGCCAGGAGCTCCGCCAGGGGGGCTATGCGCGGCAGGCGGTCGATGAAGACACGGTTCTCAACCGGTATGCCCAGGGGGATGGTCTGCCAGAGCCCTTCGGCGTGGCAGGTGAAAAGAGCCAGGCCGCGGGCGCCGCCGCGCTGGAAGTCCATGGACACGAAGTGGGATATGGCCTCCAGATCCTCATCCAGGGAGGCCGCCTGTTCGCGGTCCAGTTCCATGGGTATGGCCCCGGGTTTACGGGCGTTCCTGAGCATGGCGCCCAGCTCGGCCTCGATCAGGGAGCGCGCGGGGAAACGGGAACCGTCCACATCCAGATAAAGGCTTACTACCGGCATGCGCCGGCCGTTTTCGAAGTCCTGCAGGGAAGAGACGGCTTGATGAGAAAACATGTACACCACCTCTCGGTCGGATGAAGCTCCCAGCGGGAGCCGGGATGCAGTAATTAGGGATACCCGCCCGGCCTGCTTTTTATCCCTGTCCCTGCGCCGGATCAACCCCATCGGAGCAGGCGCCTTCCAGGCGCAGCAGCTCTCTCAGCGCCGCCAGGCCCACCTCCAGCTGGGCGTCGCTCGGCTCCGCCGTCGTCACCGCCTGTTGCAGGTTTCCGCCGGGACAGGTGAAGGCCCGGGCCCAGGGGCTCTCCCGGTGTCTGGAGGCCCACTGTGTCAGTTCGATGGCGCCGGACAGGCTGAGGAAGCTGACGCCGACGCGCGCCGCCTGGTTGCGGCGGCCCAGTACCCTGCGGGACAGCAGGTTCCCGGCCGCCATCAGCGCCAGGGCCGGTCCGACCACATTGGAGCCGCAGCGCGGATGCTGGGCGCGGGATGTGCGTGCCTCTTCCCGGGTGAGCCTGCCGTTCCGCTCGTAGGCGTTTATTGACTTGTGCTCAGCGGCGTGATATTGCGTGGCGCTGCTCTTCCGCAGGGCGAGCAGCGAAGGCACCAGCGCCAGGGCCGAGGCCAGCAGTTCCTCTGCAAGGGGGGACAGGCGCCGCTTGGGGTTCCTCAGGGCGATGGAGCCGGCGACGCTGACCAGGGTGGACGCCAGCACTTCCGGCGAACGCACCGGCAGCGGCAGGCGGCCGCCGTCGGCCTTCACCCGCGGCAGCAGCAGCAGGGTCTCGGCCATGGTCACCAGGCCGCGGAGCAGCGGTATCCGTTTCAGCCGCGACGAGCGGTCGAGGCCTATCTTCCTGCCGGACACCACCTGTATCTCCCCGTCCTCGCCGCGTATGCCCATGGCCCAGAGCCGGTCGGTCTGGAAGAGCACGCCGTTCTCCAGGGCCATGCCGCCGACACGCAGCGGCGAGAACGGTTTGCCTCCGTTCTCTCCGCCGTTCTCTCCACCTGCCTGTCTCGTATCCCGTCCCATGCTCCCATGAACTCTAATGCAGCGGCGGCGGATAATAAAGCTTCCCGGCCGGACCGTCCGTCGCCTGTCCGGTATAGCCGGGGCATAAGCCGGTGTCAGCGCCACCGCCGGGCCGTCGCCGCGGGCGGCGGGGAAGTTCCCGGTGAAAGCTATATAATACGCCCATGGCGAGAAACAGAGACTCCGATCCCCTCAAGCAGGAAGCCCTGAGGCTGCATCGTCAGTGGCGCGGCAAGCTGTCCATCGAGAGCAAGGCTCCCGTGGACGACGATCGTTCCCTGGCCATCGCCTACACGCCCGGGGTGGCCGAACCCTGCCGTGAGATCGAGCGCGACCCCGGCCTGCTGGATGTCTACACCGGACGCTGGAACACGGTGGCGGTGGTCAGCGACGGCTCCGCCGTGCTGGGCCTGGGGAACATCGGCGCCCGAGCCTCGCTGCCGGTGATGGAGGGCAAGTGCGTGCTGTTCAAGGCCTTCGGCGCCGTGGACGCCTTTCCCCTCTGCGTGGAGAGCAGCGATGTGGACGACATCGTGCGTACGGTGAAGCTGCTACAGCCGAGCTTCGGCGGCGTCAACCTGGAGGACATCGCAGCTCCCGCCTGTTTCGAGATCGAGCGGCGCCTGGTCGGCGAGTGCGACATCCCCGTGTTCCATGACGACCAGCATGGGACGGCGGTGGTGGTGCTGGCGGCGGTGCTCAACGCCTGCCGGGTCACCGGGCGCGACATCGGCAGCCTGAGGGTGGTGATAAACGGCGCGGGAGCCGCCGGCGTCGCCATCGCCCGCATGCTGAACTCCCAGGGCGTGGCGGACATCATCCTCTGCGACCGGGGGGGTATTATCGGCAGCCACCGTCATGACCTGACACCGGTCAAGCGGGAGGTGCTGGACTGGACCAACAGCGGCGGCAGGGAGGGAGGGCTGGCCGAGGCCATGAAGGGGTCCAGCCTATTCATCGGCGTATCGGTCAAGGGCGCCGTCACCCCGGAGATGGTCTCATCCATGGAGAGCGGGCCCATCGTGCTGGCTATGGCCAACCCCGACCCGGAGATCATGCCGGACCAGGCGAAAGAGGCGGGGGCGGCGGTGGTGGCGACGGGCCGGAGCGATTTCCCCAACCAGGTGAACAACGTGCTGGGTTTCCCCGGCATCTTCCGGGGAGCGCTGGACGTGCGCGCGGCCGTGATCAACGAGGAGATGAAGGCCGCCGCGGCCGGGGCCCTGGCCGACCTGGTGGGGGAGGAACTTTCGGCGGAGAACATCATCCCCAGGGCTTTCGACCTGAGGGTGGCCCCGGCCGTGGCGGCCGCAGTAGCGGGCGCCGCCGCCGATAGCGGCGTCGCCCGCGAACCCAGGGATCCTTCAGAAGTGGAGGCTTCCGCCAGGGAGATGCTGGCGGCAGGTGGTGGGGGCGGGTCCCGGTGAGAGAGGTGGGAACGGAGGATATCGCCGCCCTGGTCTGCAGGCTCTACCAGGAAGCTAACTTCGACCTGCCGCCGGAAGTGATGGCGGCCTACGAGGCCGCGGCGAAGCGCGAGCGGTCCCCTCTCGGCCGCGAAGTACTTCATTCGTTGATGGAGAACGCCCGCATCGCCGCTGCCGACCGCGTCCCCCTCTGCCAGGATACGGGGGTGGCTGTGGTGTTCGTCCGGGCCGGCCAGGAAGTGGTTATCACAGGCGGCGACCTGGCGCAGGCGGTGGACGAAGGCATAGCCAGGGCGGTCGATGAGGGTTATCTCCGGGCCTCTATGGTCAGCGCCCCCTGTTTCGAGAGGAAGAACACCGGTGACAACACGCCGGCGGTGCTGCACGTGCAGGTGGTCGCCGGCGACAGCCTGGAAGTAACCGTACTACCCAAGGGGGCCGGAAGTGAGAACGTCGGGCGCCTGGGTATGCTCAGGCCCGCCGCCGGAGCCGGGGGGGTGGCGGACTTCGTCGTGGAGACGGTGGAGAGGGGCGGCGCCAGGGCCTGTCCACCACTGTTCCTGGGCGTGGGAGTGGGCGGGACCATGGACAAGGCCGCCCTGTTGGCCAAGGAGGCGCTGCTGCGCCCGGCGGGGGAAGCATCGGCCCTGCCGCGGCTGGCGGAGCTGGAAGCGGAGATACTCGAGCGGGTGAACGGTCTGGGCATCGGTCCCGGAGGCTATGGCGGTACGGTGACATGTCTCGGCGTCGCCATAGAGGATCACCCCTGCCACATAGCTTCACTGCCGGTGGCGGTGAACATACAGTGTCACTCCGCCAGGAAAGCCAGGGGGGTGCTGTAAGTGCCTGTGATACTCGAGCCACCTCTCTCTGCGGAAGAGGTCGGCGCTCTCAAGGCCGGCGACCGGGTGCTGCTGAGGGGTATCATCTACACGGCAAGGGATGCGGCCCACGGGCGGCTGGTGGCCCTGCTGGAAGAGGGGAAGCAGCCGCCGGTGGACCTGGTGGGGCAGGTCATCTACTATACCGGCCCGACGCCGCCTTCCCCCGGACGGCCCACCGGTGCGGCCGGGCCGACCACCAGCATCAGGATGGACCGTTACACGCCGGCAATCCTCTCCCTGGGCGTGAGGGCCGTGATGGGCAAGGGTGAGCGCGGAGAGGAAATGGCCGAAGCGCTGAGCGAACATGGCGCAGTCTACCTGGCGGCCCTGGGCGGGGCCGGGGCCCTGCTGGCACGGAGCATCGTCTCGGCGGAGCAGGTGGCATACCCCGATCTGGGCACGGAGGCCATCCATCGTCTCGAGGTGAAGGACTTTCCCGCCATCGTCGCCATGGACAGCCACGGCGGCGACCTGTTCCGGGAGGGCCGCAAGCGTTACCACTGAGGCCCCTGGCCCTTTTCAAAGTTAAAAAATCAGAGTATATTAATATACTTAGAACCGTTTTTTACCGCGGATAGTGGGAAATACGGCAGGATCGGCGCGGGAGGGTGCGTAAGCAGCGGTAGCAGCTGCCGTATCCGCCGCCTCCGGACCTCGGTCCGGAGGCGGCGGATACGGCCCAGTCATCGACCAGCGGGTGCGAACATGCCGAACGAAAAAGTACTTGTGATCGACGACGATCCGGACGTACTGCAACTCGTCAAGGACTGCCTTGCCGAGGCTGGATATGAGGTGCTGACCGTCGTGGACGCCTCCGCGGCGGGCCAGCTCGCACGCGACGAGCGCCCGGACGCGGTCATAGTCGACCTCGACTCATCGGCCGCCGAGGGTAGGGACATCTGCAAGATGGTAAAGGGCGACAGCATCCTAAAACACACCCCCGTCATCTTCATCCAGCAGAAACCATCCCTGCAGGAAAAGGTCGAAGGCTTCGCCGTCGGCGCTCATGACTTCATGGAAAAACCCTTTGACGGGGAAGAACTGACGGCACGGGTCGACTCGGCGGTCAGGCTGAAGCTGGCCATGGACCGGCTGCGGAAACGTAACGCCAGGCTGGAGACGCTGGCCAGGCACGTGCAGACGGCGGTGCAGCACTACGAACAGCCACGCTCGCGGCAGGGCGCAGCCGGCGAAAAAGATACCGCGGGGAAGACGGCCGCCAGGCTCACCCGCCGTGAGCTGGAGATACTCCAGCTGCTGGCCCAGGGGCTCAGCAACGAAGTCATTTCCCGGCAGCTGTTCATCAGCCCCACAACTACCCGCAACCATATCCAGAACATCCTGGGCAAGCTTGGTGTTCACAGCAAGCTGGAAGCTGTGGCTTATGCGGTAAGGGCCGGGTATGTCGACTTCGTCGGCTGATCAGTCGACATTTTGCCGCCATTTCCAGCAATTATGCCTATTAAAACAGCCTTTGTGATAAATATTAATCATTGAAGATAGTTATTTTGCATTATAGACGACTATTTGAACAGAGGTTATGATACTAACCAACATACTTCTATTTTGCGTAAGGGGCGATACGCCCCCCTTGGAAGGCCCCGAAACTATTCGGGGCTTTCTCCTTCCCAGGCTTTTTTCGGTGATGGTCAAGGGCGCTTTTGGGCGTTCGTGTATGCCTCGCTGCCCGAGTACGTCTCATAGGGGATGGTCCCGGGCGTGTTCTGGTGTCCGTATCAGCCGGAGTCCGTATCAGGGGCGTTCAGGAGTCTCATCCCGGGAGAGTTCCGGCGTTCGCCTGGGGAGTGTTCCTAAGTTCGCCTGGGGAGCGTTCCGGCGTTCATCGCGGGAGTGTTCAGGTTTTCGTATCAGCCGGAATTCGTATCAGGAGCGTTCCTGAGTTCGCCTGGGAAGCGTTCCGGAGTTCATCCCGGAAGCGTACCGGAGTCCGTGTCAGGAACGTTACGGCGTGTGCCTCATCAGAGTTCCGGCGTCCGCTCCGGGACATTCCCGATGATCATCCCGGGACCGTTCCGTTATCCGCCCCGGTACATGATGTCCGTCCCCCGTATGTGATTTCCGCCTCCGAACCGTTCCGGCGTCCGCTCCGGTCGGTTAAAACCCATCGTCTGATGTGATGAGCGACCATCACCGGCCGGGGCCGGCCTTCCTGCAACCAGAAAAAACGACAGGTTCATCCGCTTCTGTGATGAGCGACCATCACCGGCCGGGGCCGGTCTTCTTCACAGCCAGCAACTGGAACGCCTGACCGGGGAAAAGGAAGATGAACCTGGATGAAAGGTCGAAGACCCGGCGCCAGAACATGGTCGGCATGCATCGCTCCCTGATGACCTTCATGCCGCTGATGCCCTTCACGGAATATCCCCTCTGACGCAGGTCGTCGGCCGTCCATCCCGACAGATGCTCCTGGTGGATGTTGTCATGACAGGCATCCTTGGGCAGGAAGCCGTTGGGCGTGGTGATGATCACCTTCCGTCTTGCCCAGGCCTCCATCTTCTCCATCAGCCTCCAGGCATCGTCTCTGGTCAGATGCTCGATGACCTGCGCGCAGAGGACGACGTCGAAGGAGTCCGGCTCGAATTCCACTGTGGTGGCGTCCGTCTTCATATACTCACTGTGGATGCCGGCGCGCTCGCTGGCCTGGAGATAGCCGTCGAAAAGGTCGATCCCCAGCGACCAGGCATGCTCGCAGTGCTTGAGCGGCGAGTTATATCCGCAGCCCACATCGAGCACCGTGTCGCCCGGGCCGATCTCGGCGGCGATGTCGCGGACGCCGTGGTGGAAGAACCTGGGATATGCTCTCTTCAGGATTGACATCGGGTCAGGCGGCTGGGTCGCAAGCGCTCAGTCTGATGCCTGCGTAGCCTTTCTGTACGGCCGGGGCCAGGATGTATCGCGCGCCATGTCTCTGGTGGAGGATACCGGGCTCGAACCGGTGACCTCCTGGATGCAAACCAGGTGCTCTCCCAACTGAGCTAATCCCCCACGGGAAATCCGGGGACACCATGACCGTTCCGCCCAATGGATTGGTGGAGGATACCGGACTTGAACCGGTGACCTCTTGCATGCGAAGCAAGCGCTCTCCCAACTGAGCTAATCCCCCATCTCCTGGCTGCGGCCTTCGGCTCCTGACGCGAGCCGGGCTGTTTTCACTGGATGTGGTGGGCGATACTGGATTCGAACCAGTGACCTCCGCCATGTGAGGACGGCGCTCTAACCAACTGAGCTAATCGCCCGAAAGCTCCACCACACCGGCCGCTCGACGTTCGTCCCTGATATTCTAGGAAGGAGTACTCCCCAAAGGCAAGGCCCGCAGCAGGCGCGTTTCTTATTATAATCCATTTAATGTGTTATCATTTCTTGTCCCGTCACAGCGTCAGGGGAATGCAATGAAAAAGGATATCCATCCCGAATATATGGAGACCAGGGTACGCTGTTCCTGTGGAGAGGAATTCACCACCCGGTCCACCAGGCCCGAACTGAGTGTGGAGATCTGTTCAAAGTGCCATCCGTTCTACACGGGCAAGCACAAGCTGGTCGACACCGGCGGCCGGGTGGAGCGGTTCCAGCGGAAGTACGGCAAGAAGAAAACCACCTGATGCCGGTCCGTCCGGTGTCCGCTACCCAAAAGGTAACCCTTCTCACCCATACGCCCGAGCCGGAGCGCGCCGTGGCCGCCGCCGGCAGACTCTGTTATTCGTCTTCCACGGCGGCCGCCCTGAGGGGGAGCATGTCCGATGAGGAGGTGGCGCGTCTCATCGGCATTCTCATCGACTCCGGGCACATGAGCGCCCTGGAGCACGCTTCCTTCACCTTCGGCATCGACGGCATCTCCCGCGCCTGCTCCCATCAGCTGGTGCGCCACCGTCTGGCATCCTACAGCCAGCAGTCCCAGCGTTATGTCCGCTTCAGCGGCGAGGGTGGCTTCGTCGTCCCTCCCGGCATCGCCGGGGACCCGGAGGCGCTGGCGGTATTCGAGGCGGCCATGGATTCGGCCCGGACCGCCTACCAGCGGCTGGTGGAGCTGGGAGAGGAACGGGGCCTGGGCCGGGAGGCGGTGCAGGAGGACGCCCGCTTCGTGCTACCCAACGCCGCCGAGACGCGCATAGTCGTCACCATGAACACCAGGGAACTCAGGCACTTCATCCGTATCCGCTGCTGCCGCCGGGCCCAGTGGGAGATCAATCGGCTGGCCTGGCACATGCGCTACCTGGCGATGGCGGCGGCGCCGCTGCTGTTTCAGAGGTCGGGTCCGGACTGCCTCCATGGCAAATGCCGTGAGGGCAAGAAGATGTTCTGCGGCAAGGTCTACAGGCAGGACGAGGTGGCGGAGATAGAGGCAGCCTGGTCGGGCCGGGA
>CAZCCR010000033.1:3548-6347 GCA_964497425.1 uncultured Gaiellales bacterium | reverse complement strand
AGGTCTACAGGCAGGACGAGGTGGCGGAGATAGAGGCAGCCTGGTCGGGCCGGGACGGCACGGCCGGCTGAGAGGGCCATGGCCAGCGGCGGAGAGAGCGGCAGCAGGCAGCCGGCGGCGGCCATCGGCGGCCAGGCGGTGATCGAAGGTGTGATGATGCGCGGCAAGCGCCACTGGGCCCTGGCGGTTCGCCGGCCCGACGGAGATATCAGCCTGTATGCCGAACCGCTCAGGCCGCTGGCCGACCGCTATCCCCTGCTGCGCTGGCCGGTGCTGAGGGGGATCATCGCCCTCTGGGAGTCCATGGCCCTGGGTATCCGCACCCTGGCCATGTCGGCCAACGAGTCCATGGGCGAAGAGGAGGAGGATGTCTCCAAAAAGGAGATGGCCCTGAGTCTGGCCATCGGTATCGTGGTGGCCGTGGCGCTGTTCGTGGTGCTGCCACTGGTGGCGGCGGGCGCGGTCAGGGACAGCTTTCCCAACGCCACTACCTTCGTCCTGGCCGAGGGCGTGCTGCGCATCATCATCCTCGTCCTCTACATCCTGGCCGTCTCCCGCATCAAGCAGCTCAGGCGGGTGTTCGAGTATCATGGGGCGGAGCACAAGACCATTCACGCCCTGGAGTCGGGCCTGGAGCTGACCCCGGAGAACATCAAGCGCTTCTCGCCGCTGCATCCCCGTTGTGGCACCAGCTTCCTGCTGATTGTGATGGTGCTGGCCATCATCATCTTCTCGCTGGTGGGCGTGCCCGGTCTTTTCTGGCTGGTGGCATCGCGGCTGGTGGGCATCCCGCTGATTGTCGGCCTTTCCTACGAGGTGATAAAATATGCCGGAAAGCACAAGGATAGCACCGTCATGAAGTTCATCATGTACCCTGGCATGCTCCTGCAGCGCCTTACCACCCGCGAACCGGACCTCTCCCAGATAGAAGTGGCCGTCAGGGCTCTGGAGGGAGTGGCCGAACTGGAGCTGGTGGAACTGGACGAGAGCGGACAGGGCGATGTGGAGGTCATGGCCTGAGCCGCGTCCGGTGCGTCCGGGAACCACCCCTGACACCATGATCGAAAAGCTGATAAGAGAGATAGAAGAGAAGTACGAGGAACTCAACGCCGAACTGAGCGATCCCGCCGTGGTCCAGGACCGCCAGCGCTACGCGGAGCTGTCGAAGGCCCACGCCCACCTGCAGCCCGCGTACAAGCTGGTCAGCGAGTACCGCAAGGCAGAGGCGAGCGCGGCGGAGGCGGAGGAGATCCTCTCCGGCGACGGCGAGACCGAGCCGGAGATGCGGGAATACCTGCGCGAGGAGATCGGCTCCAGCCGCCGGGCCATGGAGAGGCTGACGGAGGAGATCCGCGCCGCCATGCTGGAGCCGGATCCCAACGACGAGAAGGATGTGATCATCGAGATCCGGGGGGGAGCGGGCGGCGACGAAGCCTCGCTCTTCGCCGCCGAGCTGTTGCGGATGTACGCCAAGCATGCGGAGCACAAGAAGTTCAGGACCGAGATCCTCTCCAGCAGCCCCACGGAGATGGGCGGCTTCAAGGAAGTGATCATGGAGGTCAGCGGCAAGGGGGCATACAGCGTATTCAAGTACGAGAGCGGCGTCCACCGCGTGCAGCGCATCCCCGTCACCGAGTCCGGCGGCCGCATCCATACCTCCACCGCCACCGTGGCGGTGCTGCCGGAGGTTGAGGAGGTGGAGGTGGAGATAGACCCGGCGGACGTGCGGGTGGATATCTACCGCTCCAGCGGCCCCGGCGGCCAGTCGGTGAACACCACCGATTCGGCGGTGCGGCTGACCCACGAGCCCACGGGCCTGGTGGTCCAGTGCCAGGACGAGAAGTCCCAGCTGCAGAACAAGGAACAGGCGATGAAGATATTGCGGGCGCGACTCTACGAGAAGATGTTGCAGGAACAGCAGCAGGAACTGGCGGACCAGCGCCGCTCCCAGGTGGGCACCGGGGACCGCAGCCAGAAGGTGCGCACCTACAACTTCCCCCAGGGGCGGGTGACGGACCACCGGGTCAACCTCACCCTGCACAAGCTGGACGCCGTCCTCCAGGGCGACATCGACGAGTTCACCGAGGCCCTGGCGGCGCAGGACCGGGCCGAGCAGTTGAAGGCGGCCGAGGTTTGAGCGGGGCCGCCGTGAACGCCCCGGCGGACATCTCGACCCTGCTTTTGAAATCCACCGCCTTCCTGAAGAGGAAGGGCTCGCTCAGCCCCAGGCTGGACGCGGAGCTGCTGCTGGCGGAGGTGCTGGGTGTGGACCGCATCGACCTTTATATCAATTACAGGCAGCCGCTCAACAAGGCGGAGACCGACCGCTACCGGGAGCTGGTGATGGCCCGCGGCGGCGGCAGGCCGGTGGCCTATATCCTGGGGCGGGCGCATTTCCGTGATCTCACCCTCAGGGTGGACGAGCGCGTGCTGGTGCCCCGGCCGGAGACCGAACACCTGGTGGAGGAGGCGCTCTCCTTCCTGCGGGGGAGAGACTGGCGGCAGCCGCCCCGGCTGCTGGACCTGGGCACGGGCAGCGGCGCCATAGCCATCTCCCTGGCGGCATCCTTTCCCGACGCCGAGGTGACCGCGGCCGACCGCGACGCGGCGGCCCTGGAGCTGGCGGAGGAAAACGCCGGCGCCGCCGGTCTGGGTGGGCGTATCACCTTCATCCGGTCCGACATGTTCCAGGATCTGGACCCGCTGACGACCTTCGACCTCATCGCCTCCAACCCCCCTTATGTCTCCGACGAGGAGTGGGGGAGCCTGCCGCGGGATATACGCGATTTCGAGCCGGAA
>CAZCCR010000033.1:0-3448 GCA_964497425.1 uncultured Gaiellales bacterium | reverse complement strand
GGAGGCTGAAAGCATCGGTGTCAGGGTAGCGCCGCCGGAACTGGCTGAACTTTACCGGCATCTGCCGCTGCCCCTGGCGCTGACCAGCGCCAACCTCGCCGGCAGCCCCGAACCGTCCTCGCTGGCCGAGGTGGATGAAAGGATCCTGTCGTGTTGCCGTTTTGTCATAGACGCCGGCCCATGCCGATACGGCCGGCCGTCGACGGTTGTGGACCTGAGGCCCGTAGCTCGCGGCCGCCGGCCGCTGGTCCTCAGGGAGGGAGCCATACCCCGGAGCAAGGTGGAGGAAGCCGTAGGTGAGTGCGAATGAAGAGTGTGCTCTTCGTCTGTACCGGCAATATCTGCCGCAGCCCCCTGGCTGAGGCCCTGCTGAGGGACTACCTGGAGAAACAGGGTGCAGGCGGTCGTTTCCGGGTCGGCTCCGCCGGCACCTTTGCTCTCAACGGCAACCCGGCCACCCGGGAGGGGCAGAGGGCGGCGCGGCGCTGGGGGCTGGACCTCTCCGGCCACCGGGCGCGGCAGGTGACCGGCTCCCTGCTGGCGGAGACGGACTTCATCCTGGGAATGACCCGTAACCACTGTTATGAGCTGGCGGCGGAGTTCCCCGAATTCGAAAATAGGATATACTTGGCTCTGCTGTTTCCCCGGCGGCTCGAGCGGGGAAGCGATGATGGAGTGGATGTGCCCGACCCCATCGGGCTCTCGGAGCGGCAATATACCCAGGTGCTGGAGATGATGGCGCCGGCGCTGCCGCGTTTGTACAAGGGGCTTCTGGAGAAGGAGGAGAATTGAAAGTTGCTCTCGCTGCCGACCATGCCGGATATGAATTGAAGCAGGCATTCATCGAACGGCTGAGGGAACGTGGCCACGAAGTGATGGACATGGGTACGGATTCCGGCGAGAGCGTCGATTATCCCGTCTTCGCCATCGAGGTCTCCCGGGCGGTGTCCTCAGGCCGGGCCGACCGGGGCATCCTCTTCTGCGGCACCGGCCTGGGCATGTGCATCACCGCCAACAAGATAGCCGGTATCAGGGCCGTCGGGCCCTGCGACCCGGTGCAGGCGGAGATGAGCCGGCGGCACAATGACGCCAACGTGCTGTGTCTGGGGCAGCGGACCCTGGAACAGGACTCGGCCTTCGATATCCTGGAGGTCTGGATGTCCACGCCTTTCGAGGGCGGCAGGCACTCCCGCCGCCTTGGCCTGATAACGGAGCTGGAAGAGAATTGGCAGAGCCGGACCTAGAATCGAAGATGGCGGGCGATTCGGTCGGCGCCCTCAAGCAGGTCGACCCGGACCTGTCGCAGATGCTGGACGGCGAACTGGAGCGCCAGCGCAACACGGTAGAGCTGATCGCCTCGGAGAATTTCACCAGTCGTGCCGTGCTGGAAGCGGTAGGCTCGGTACTTACCAACAAGTACGCGGAAGGTTATCCCGGGGCCCGGTATTACGGCGGCTGCGACATGGTAGACCAGGTGGAGAGCCTGGCGATCGAGCGCTGCAAGGAGCTGTTCGGCGCCGAGCATGTAAACGTACAGCCCCACAGCGGTTCCAGCGCCAACCAGGCCGTATACTTCGCCGACCTGTCCCTGGGAGACGGCATCCTGGCGATGAAGCTGGACCACGGCGGCCATCTCACCCATGGAATGAAGGTGAACTTCTCCGGCCGCTTCTACCATGTGCATAGTTACGGGGTGAACCGCGAAACCGGCCGGCTCGACTACGACGAGATCGAAGCGATGGCCCATAAGCACCGTCCGAAGATGATCGTCGCCGGCGCCAGCGCCTATCCCCGGCAGATAGATTTCGAGCGATTCGCCGCCATCGCCGCCGATGTCAACGCCCGGCTGATGGTGGACATGGCTCATATCGCCGGCCTGGTGGCCGCGGGGCTCCATCCGGACCCCGTGGCGGTCAGTGACTATGTGACAACGACCACCCACAAGACCCTGGCGGGACCCCGCTCCGGGGTGGTGCTCTGCAGGAAGAGGTACGGCCGTGCCGTGGACAAGGCTGTCTTTCCCGGGCTCCAGGGAGGGCCGCTGGTTCATGTCATCGCCGGCAAGGCGGTCTGTTTCAGGCTGGCCATGGGCGATGGGTTCAGGCAGCGGCAGCAGCAGACCATCGACAACGCCGCCCGCCTGGCCCGCCGCCTGCAGGAAGGGGGCATCTCCCTGGTCTCCGGCGGCACCGACAACCATCTCATCCTCGCCGACCTGACAAACATAGGCATCACCGGCATCGAGGCGGAGAACCGTCTGGAAGAGGTGGGTATCACCGTCAACAAGAACGCTGTGCCCTTCGACCAGCAGCCGCCCACGGTTACCAGCGGCATCCGTTTGGGGACGCCGGCGGTGACCACCCGCGGCTTCCGTGAAGAGGAGATGGATGAAGTGGCCTCCATCATCCTGGCCGCTCTCAGCCCCCATGTGACCGCGGATGAATCAGCCCGTCTCAGGCGCCGCACCGGAGAGCTGCTGGCGGGATTCCCCCTTTACCCGGCCGGATAAGCGCCGACAAAAAAGTGGATCGTGCTTCCCGGCAGGCTTTTTTTAATGCAAACAACCCTCTCAAATGGGAATAATGCATCATGAAAAAAATCTGACCGCATGTATAATGTATCCCGAAAAAAGCCTTGAAGGGTTGGCATGGTCCGTGAAAAACAGGCATACGGGTCGCGCCGGTGGGCATATAGACAGGTATAAGGGGTGGGGAGACATCTCGGTTCAGCCCATTCGGGCTGGACGGTAGGAGCCGTTTGGTTCCCTGGCCGCTGATACCCACAGCACATCCAATGTGTAAACGACTTTGAACAGGCGGTGGGTAAGGGTGAAGGGTCACAAGGGTTACAAGCGAGCTGTTCCAGGAAAAGTCCTCCTAGTGCTGGCGGCGTTGGCGCTGTCGGCATCTGTCGTTACGGGCATAGCGCTGGCGGCGGGTGGCTGGAGCACCGAGGTGGTGGACATCAACGGCGGCGGCGCCCATGACTGACTGGGCTATGACAACTCCCTCGACTTCGACAGCGGCGACCTGGCGCACATCAGCTACTTCGACAAGCTTCACGACGACCTCAAGTACGCCACCTGGGAGGAATACGGGGGCGGCGGCGGCCACTGGGTGATCGAGTTTGTGGATACGGTGGGCAAGGTGGGCAAGGACACCTCGGTGGACGCCGGCGGCAACGTCGCAATCAGCTACTACGACGACACCAACAAGGACCTCAAGTTCGCCCAGAAGATAGCCGGCTCCTGGAACATAACGGTGGTGGACGCCGGCGGCGGCAGCTCCCATGACCACGATGATGCCGCCAACATGGGCAAGTACACGTCTCTGGAGATAAACGCTTCAGGCGACGCGATGATCAGTTATTACAACGACTCCCAGGACGACCTCAGGTTCGCCGAGCAGGTGGGAAGCGGCGGCAACTGCGGCGGCGGCGCCTGGCAGTG
>CAZCCR010000032.1:8143-21180 GCA_964497425.1 uncultured Gaiellales bacterium | reverse complement strand
TCTCCTCTATCTCGCCGGAAGGATGCTGTGTCAAAGCCCTTCTAGTTTCACCGAGGAAGAGAGCGAGGTCCTCGTACCCGGAATCGCCGGCAGGCGCCTTGCCTTCAAAAAGCCGGTCGAGGTCGCTATCGCTGTGTTCTTGAAAACGTCCCATGTCCTTATAAGCGTCAAAATCGCTCATAAGGTTACTCTTTCCTTCAACATCTCTTGTCTGAGTGACTCCAGACCTCGTCGTTGCAAAGCCTTGACGGCACCAGGCCGCTTTCCCAACGCCTGGGCTACTTCCTCCACAGTAAGCTGGCCAATGAGACGCAGTATCAGCACATCCTGCTGTGCAGAGGACAGGCGCCCGATTAGTTTCCGGATTCTTACTACAAGAAGCGATTGCAGAGCTTCTTTTTCAGTGTCTTCCCGGGATGATATATGTTTCAATGTTTCATCCGAAACGGGTTTCTCAGGACGGCGCGCCCGGTAACGCGACTCATCCAGTAGACGATGGTAGGTAATCGTAAAGACCCAGGTACGGAAAGCACGCTCTCCCCCCTGGAAGGAATCAAGGTCTCTAACGACCTGCAGGAAGACCTCGCCGGTCAGATTCTCAGGGTCTGCGGCGCCACGGGCACGCAAGAAACCCAATACCGGTCCGGCCAGTTCGCGGTATATCATCGTCCACGCCCACTCGGCGCCAACATGGGCCGCATGCAATATCTGATTGAAATCTTGCCCGAGCATGTCAATTCGTCCTTTTGTGATGCATTATTCATATCGGGCCCAGGTTAAAAAATGATTAAATCATGTAGATTGCGAAGGTGTTCGGCTTATCAATATACCAATAGAGAAAACCGTATCCCCCTTATTCCTGTTTCAGGCGCAGCCCCACTCACCCTTCCTGCCCTGGGACCACATCCAGGCGGCAGCGAATATCTGCGCGTGGCCGTCATAGATACTGGCGCTGCCATAGGGGGTGCCGGCGAAGGTGCCGGGATGGAACTGGAACAGGCCCTTGTTGACGCCGTTGTCAGCATACGGATTGCCGCCGCTCTCACAGCTCATGACGCGATATAGCGCCGCCGGGTCCTGCCCGTACATGGCCGCCGCCTCCACCAGTTCCGGACCCCACTGGCCGAAGCGCTCCGTCGCCTCGCGGTTCCGGCGCTCCTGCTCCTTCTGCTGCTGCAGTTGCTCTATACTGGCTGCATAGGCTTGGGACCGTTGTGCCTGGTCCATCCCCTTTATCGCACCATCCACGCTATCTATTCGCGCGCGCGCCACCTTGAAGACCTCCTCGGACCTGGCCGGGACCGGCCTGTCCGATGCCTGCGCTACCACTACCGTTGCCGATACGGTGGCGACGATGACCATTGCCACAAGTCCTGCCAACCTGTACCTCATGGATCCCTTCCGGCCTGCCTGGGCCTGTTTCAGCTTGCATGGCTGGCGATGAGCCGGCTCTCCTGCTGCCTGCGGCGGCCCACCATCCGAACCCGCCGCCGTTTGGCCCTCTGAGGTCTCCATCTACCTTCTGTCCGGCCAGGCTCTCACCGGCCCGGGACATGTGAGTACGCGCACGCGCGCAGAGAGATGCCCGGGAAAGAGATACTGGAAAGAAAGAAAAGAGTGGTGAGTTCCGCAGGGTGCCGCAGGCGGCGGCGCTCTTTAGTTGTGAAGCAAACTCGACAATTGTAAGCGATTAACTACTGAAAGGCAAACGATTACGTGACATTCGTAACAATCATTGAAGCTGACCGGTATACGACGATATATATTGCCGTCATCGTATTCAGCACAGCCGGCGCCGGCCGGAGCCGGCCACCAGACTCCACCCGTATGCGCCGCCAAATAAGAAGGGCCCGCTTCCATAGCGGACCCTTCGCCCCCTGTATATTCCTGTTCTTCTACCCTGCGCGCGTCCTGTCTGGCCCTCGCGGAGCCTCCGTCAGTATTCTATGTTCGGGCTGACACCCACATAGTTGTGGCACTTGTCACAGAATTCCTCCCGGTTGGTGTGACAGGCGGCGCACTGCTTGGTGCTCTGGCCCTCCTGCTGCAGGTTGTACATATGGTTGCGCATGTACTCGATATCCACGCCGTACTGGGCGATGGTGCCGCTGCTCACCTGTGGCTTGGGCAGACCGGCCGCGTATTCCTCCAGGGAGGCGGACTGGTCGCTGCTCTGGCTGTCAGAATTGCCACCCAGCAGCGGCACCGGCAGGCCGTTGAAGATGTTGCCGTTGGCGGCGTGGACCGTGAAAGGCAGGTATAGAAGCGCGCCGAAGAGTATCAGCAGGACCATTGCTCGTATCTTGTATCTCATGCCTTCGCTCCCAGTTCTATCGCCCTGCCCACCAGCTGGTGCACGCCCCCGGCGACGCTCATGGGCACGCCGTACTTGGGCAGGACCTTGGTGAATTGTGCCTTGCAGATGGCGCAGATGAGCGCCATGAAGTTGACTCCGTCACTCTCCATCACCTTGTGCAGCGCCTGCATCCGCGGCATGGCGCCCTGGACCCGGATCTGCATTATCTCGTCGCTGAGCAGGCCGCCGCCGCCGCCGCAGCAGAAGGTCTTCTCCAGGATGGTGTCCTCATCCATCTCCACGAACTTGTTGCAGGAAGCCTTGATCAGTGCCCTGGGGATGGTGAACTGGCCGCCGGGCCTGTCACCCATGGCGGCGCCGCGGGCCACGTTGCACGAGTCGTGGAAGGTGACCGTGAACTCGTCGTTGGCCGATTTGTCCAGCTTGATGGCGCCGCGCTCCACCAGGTCCAGCGTATATTCACATATATGCTGTGGCGCCGGATACTGCGGGTCTAACATGTCGAATGGCCCGATCAGCGTGTTCCAGAAGGAATAGGCCACGCGCCAGGCGTGCCCGCACTCGCCTACGATCAGGCGCTGGGGCTTCAGTTCCTCGATGGCGGTCCTGATGCGCGCGGCCGCCTTCTGCATGATGCTGTAGTTGCCGATGAACATGCCGAAATTGCCGGCCTCGGAGGCGTGGGAGCTGAGCGTCCAGCTCACCCCCGCCTGGTGGAAGACCTTGGCGTAGCCGATGAGCGACTCCACGTGTGGCATGGCGAAGAAATCCGCCGAAGGTGTTATCAGCAGGATGTCGGCGTCGGCGTCGTCGAGGGGCAGTCGGATCTTCTGGCCCGTCTCCTCCTCCAGGTCCTCCTCGGTGGACTCCAGCGTCGCCGCCAGCGCCTTGGGGTTCATGCCCAGGTTGTTACCGATGGTGAGCAGCTTGCCCAGCACCGAGTTGCAGTACTGCTGACCCAGGCCGATGGAGTCCATTATCTCCCTGGCCGCCATGGATATCTCCGCCGTGTCTATCCCGTAGGGACAGAAGACCGAGCAACGGCGGCACTGGGTGCACTGGTGAAAGTACGCGTACCAGTCCGCCAGCAGCTTCAGGTCCAGCTTGCGGGCGCCGGCCAGCTTGCCGAAGACCTTGCCCTCGGTGGTGAAATAGCGCCTGTAGACCTGCCGCAGGAGTTCGGCGCGCGCCACCGGCATGTTGTTGGGATCGTTGGTGCCCAGATAGAACTGGCACTTGTCGGTGCAGGAGCCGCAGCGCACGCAGATATCCAGGTAGACCTGCAGCGACTTGTAGCGCTCCAGCAACTCTCCCAGCTTGCGCACGGCCTTTTCTTCCCAGTTGTCCACCAGGGTCTCGGGAAAGCCAATGGCCTCCTGCATCTCCGGCTTGGCGTAGAAGGGCTTGACGTCATCGGTGACACCATGGATGACCATCCCGTCCTCGACCGCCGGCGTCTCGATCTCGCCGCTGAGCTCCTGGCCCTTGAAGTCCTTCTTGTGCTCCGATTCTGTTACTACATCGATCAAAGTTTTTTCCGCGGTTTCTTCCGCCATGATCTATCCTTTCAAAACCATTTTTTCAGGATTCTCGCCCACAGCCGTCAGGAATCCGAGGGCTCTTCCGTTACCGAGAAGGAAGGCTGTACCGCCACCTGCTCCGCCGGTTTGGAGCGGCGCGGGTTCCTTACCGTCCAGGGTCCCCAGCGCTTCTTCCTGGTGTTGTCTATCTGGTTGCGCGTCGGGCTGAAGAAGATGCCGATGGAATGCACCAGTTTGCTGAAGGGGAAGTAGATCAGAAGCGTCATCACCAAGAGAAAATGCACCAGGAACGGCTTGTTCAGGGGAACATTGCCGGGACTGAAGGTGAAGAGTCCGCCGACGAAGGCCTTGATGTCCGGGATCATGGCCCTGGTTCCGCTGTAATCCCAGAAACGGGCCAGCAGGCCGGTGGTGGCGATGGCGATCATCAGGCCCAGCAGCAGGTAATCGTTGAAGACCGAGACGTAAAAGGTCCGGTCGATGGCCAGACGCAGGATGAAGAGGAAGATGAGCCCGCCGATGAAGATGAAACCTGAATAGAGATCGATATCGACAAGGGTGTCAACAATGGGAGGGGTCGAGGGAAAGAAGAAACGGAGGTGCTTGAGGAACACGAAGAGCAGGCCGATGTGCATCACGTACCCGCCCAGCCAGATGAGCCGGTTACCCTTGAACAGGCTCTTGAAGAAGAAGATCTCCTGGAACATGCGGATGCCCACACCCGCCCCTGACTTGGGCGCCGGCGTCTGCGGTATCTTCAGCGGCGCCGGGGTGGAGACGTACTTCCAGAACTTCCACATCAGACCAATAAAAAAGATATTGATCGATATATAGAAGATGATACTGAACACAAATGTCAGGCCGTTCATCATTCCTCCTTAGAAAAAAACCGGGATTCTACGCGCGGATACCACGGCAGGTATAGGCTATTATCTATTACTAAATGGTATTAGTCAAATTAATCAGATTGGTCGGGGAACGCCGGCAAGGGCGCCTGAAACGACAGCCCTGTCAGGCCAGCCCCCGGGTCGGGGGGGTGCGGTCACGGTTGGGTTTTACATGCCGCACCCCGCTACCGGACCCGGCGCTCCGCCGGAGCATCTAGGCGGGAAGTTCAGGCAGAAGGTTCAAATCCCCTGTAATCCACTGATATCGCTGGAAAAAGCCAGGAAGGAACCGGAACCGGTAAAAGCTGATTGTCAAAACTGCTGAAAAGCTGACATATTATTTTGCTGAAGGGGGGACAAAGCCGGTTGCTGTTGACACCGTCACGGGTGCAAAACAAAAATGACTCTGTGCAGTCATTTGTTAAGCTCTGGACTTGGTGGACCTGAGTGTACGTTATTCGAACCTGTCCATCCTAAAAAACTCGAAGACGCAATCAATGTAAGACCCGCAATAAAGCTCAGCTTAAAGCCTCGTTTTAGCAGTTGCCCCGCCCCAATCCTTTTTTGGGTCTATCAAGACTTGCGTTTAAATCCACGGTATGAAATTATATACGCATGCGTATAGTTTCGAGATCAAGCGACATTGTGCAATTCATTGAAACCGACTGCCAGATTCATGGGCGCGGGCGCAAGAAGTGGTGGGCGGATCAACTGGGAGTCGCGCCCATGATGCTCTCACACTGGCTGAGCGGCCGGCGCTCGCCCAGCGCCAATCATATGAATCACATCTATTTGACCGTTGAACAGATTAAAGCCGAGAATCAGAAAGCGTATTTTTCTGATTTTCTTTGGCGGCAATATTACGACAATCAGGCGATTGATCCCTTTATCCTCAGAAGCGCAGCCGAGCGACTGATGGTGTCCAGAGGTCTGCCTTCAAGACTTCTGGGCTTGCTTTCCTGGTTGTTTGAAGAATTCCGTCCGCAGGCATATGAATTCACCGATCTTCCGCTTTCTGCGATATGCCAAAACCGGATAGGTTGGTTGTATGAATCGGCCGGCTTGAAGCCCGGCTATGAGCCTCGTCCTTTTAAGCAAATCCATCCACTGCTTGAATTCGGTCAGATCGATATAAGCAATGTTCTGGAAAAGTATTTATCCCGGCAACAGACATCGCTTGGTAAGAGATGGCATCTATACGACTTCCCGCTGAACGAATTAAAGGAGCAACTTAGTTGGCGCCGATCGAAGCCGCGGAATATCAGAGAATCATTGATTTTCTAAGAGCGCTTGACAAGAAACTTAGGAAACGGGCGACGCTTTATCTGATAGGAGGTGGCGCAATCACCCTGGCCTACGATCGGGAGAACCGGACCGCAGACATCGATGCTATCGGTGTCGATGAAGAGATTGCTCGCCTGGGAGGCAGAGAAAGCGAACTGGCGCAAGAATTCGGAGTTTACATCTCACCGCTTTTTGATATTACGTTTAGCGCACCGAGTGATTGGCGGAGCCGTTGTCGATTGCTGGAATTGGATCTGCAAAAGATGGAAATAAGAGTCGCCGACCCGTATGACATCGCACTTGGTAAACTAGCTCGGCTTGAGCTCAAGGATATTGAAGATATCCTGTCGCTAACGGAAGCCGGTCAAATTGACATTGACCGGTTGCTTGACCGACTTAACGATAACCTGATTGAAATCAAAAAGTTCCCTCATTACCGGCAAAACGCATCACTCTTATTTGGCGACATATTTGAAAGGCCTATCGTTATCAAACAGAGCCGAGCGCGGTTCGTATAGGGCGGGAATTTGGTGGAGGATAGGGGATTCGAACCCCTGACCTTTTGGCTGCCAGCCAAACGCTCTCCCAGCTGAGCTAATCCCCCACGCGAGGTGATGTTGCAGCGGCGTTTCTCGCGGATTCGCCTTGAAGGTCGGGGCATCTATCCTTGTGCCATCCCCGGCACCCTCCCGGCCGCTTAAAGAATTATAGATACGCCGCCGCCGCGAGGCAAGCCAACAATCTCGTTCAACGACGGGGCGGCAGGCTCGAATAAAAGAGGGATTCAGAAATCCCGGGTGGAGGCGTGGCCCAGAGTGGGCCGGCTCCCGATCGTAATTGTCACAACAGCAACGTGACCCGCTCATCTCAGCCGGTATATGACAACCTCCGCCTCAGTGCCTTCGCCGGAGCGGTAGACCTCTTCCAGTCCGTCCATGTCGCCCTCCCGCTCCATCAGCGGCGCCAGTTGCGGCCTCAGGCTCTCCACAAGGCGCCGTGACACCACCATGTAGTCGACTTCGTGATCCCGGCCGTACCCGATGGTCTCATCCAGTGAGGCGTAGGGCATCTCCACCAGGTCACCGCCGGCATAGAAGGCGGTTGAAGCTTCCCGGCTCATCACGCGCAGGTCCTCTTCTTCCCCCTGTTCTCCCCTCTCTCCCGCCCTTTGCTCCAGCCACTCGCCAGCCTGCTTGTACTGCACCGGGTAGTCAGCCCGGAAGGCATTCCACAGCGACAGCGCTGCCAGGGGGATTATCACCAGCGCCGCTATCGCCACCTGCACCTTGCGCCTGCCCCCCGCCGAGAGCTCCCGGATGTTACCGATCTCCTCCACGGTGCCCATGCCCCAGTCCTCGAAGTTCATCCACCCACGGGCCACCAGCAGCAGGGCCACCCCTGTGTAAGCCAGCAGATAACGACGGTCATCCCACATGGCCGGCAGTACCAGCAACGGCGAGAGTACCAGGGCGAAATAGGCGTATTTCAGCCCCTCCCGTCGTGTCCACACCACCTTGAACATCCCCAGGCCGATAAGCGGCAACAGCCATACGGGTACGATACCGTTCACGCCACGGAAAAAGTCGTGGTAGGCGCTGCGGGCCGCCCCCCAGAGAGTGCTGCCGGGATGATGGACCAGGCTGGCGAAGAATCCGTCCCCCTCCCTGATTGCCACCGCCCTCAGTTCCCCCTGCTCGTCCAGGGACATCACTTCCTGCTCATACTCGATGGTTCCCGGCGTCAGTCCGTTGACGGTGGCGTAGACCGCCTCCACCGGCCGGTCGGAGATGGTGAAGCCGTCCGACTGCCATGTCATCCAGACTATACCCGGGATGGCGAAGATGAAGAAGAACAGCACGAACTGGGCGGCGGCCTTGTTGGCGTAGCTCGCCACCTCCTGGCGAATGCCGATGATCACCAGGAGGGCCAGCAGCACCACCATGTAAACAAGGGCCGTCGGGTCGCTGAGAAAGGCCAGCCCCAGGCAGGTGCCGGCCAGGGCGCCGCACATACAGCGCTTGGTGAACTGCATGCGGTAGCCGAAGAACAGGCCGCAAAAGAGCCAGAAAGCGAAGACGTTGCAGGCGTCGACGGTGCTGCCGGCGTCCACCAGCAGTGGCAGCACGGCAACCAGCGCCGCCGCCGCCGTCGCCACCCTGCGGTTCCACATCACCTTGCCGAACATGTAGGTGGGCAGAATGAGCAGGGAACTGAAGAGGATGGACACAGCGTGGCCGGCGCTGACCGTATCCCGCGTGACGACAGCGAAGGACGCCGTGATGAACGGATAGAGAATGGAGTAATGGGTGGTGGAGAGACCGGTGATATCCCAGGGGAGTACGCCCATCAACAGGTTATCGGCCATGCGCGCGTAGGAAACCTCGTCGAACTGGACCATGTCGCGGGCCAGCACGGCGATCACCCTGATGACGATCGCGAGCAGGATGAGGAAAGCCAGCCAGAAGATCTCCGGGTTTTTCCGCTTGCCGCCGCCATCCTCTACTGTTCCAGCCGTACTTCCAGCCACCTGCCCTCCTTCACTGTGATACCCGACCACAGCGCCCACAACCAGCCGTCCAGTCGCCCCGCCCCCGCTCGGCAACCATCAAGTAACAACTACTGATATCTCAGGACGATACCCGAATCACACGGAGAGGTCATGCTGAGGTGAAACTGGAGACTTGCCCCGCCTCATCTTGCCCCGCCTTGAAAAAAAGCGAACCGCCTCAGCGGATCTCGCAGCGGTTCTGCCTCAGTTCACGGCGCCATGTCACGATCAGTTCGCCGATGGTGAAGAACATGACGAACATCCCGAAACCCACGACCGTGAAAGCTTCTATGGTTTTCATCGATTCCATCTGTCACTCCTCTTGCTGACAGCTATTCTACTGGTGAAACAGGACTATTTCAATCACAGAATCTGCCTCCGGCCTCGTGGCCGGAGCAACTCCCCTGCCCTTTCCTACTCGAATCCCAGGTAGGCCAGCATGGTGAAGAAGATGGCCGTTATGACGCCCAGGGCTCCGATGGTATGCAGCACCAGCCGTCCGTATTTCCACTTGCCGATATACGGCTTGTACAGCAGCGGGAACAGTATCATGAACGGCGGGAAGATAAGGAATGTGAAAGTGACGCCGATGTTGCGCGGCACGTATTTCAGGATCTGGTAAACGGTCATGAAATACCACTCGGGCTTGATGCCGATGGGAGTCTTGAGGGCGTCGGCCGGCTCACCCACGGGCATGGGCATCAGCGACGCCAGGAAAGCGACGATTCCCAGCACCAGCGCTATCACAGCCGCTTCCTTGAGAAAATGGTCAGGGAAGAACGGTACGCCGCCCTCGTTGCCGTGGCTGTTGTCTGTCCTGTTGTTATCGTTCATCGGATGCTCCCGCGCTCAATGTTTAAAGCGGATCGGCGATTCCCTGCTTGCGCACCATCAGGAAGTGCAGGCCCAGCAGCAGGACGATGGTCACCGGCAGAATAAGTACATGGATGGCATAGAAACGTGTCAGCGTGGCGTCCGCTATCTTGGCGCCACCCAGCAGGAAATCCTGGATGTTGGGGCCGATGAAAGGCATGGATGCCGATATCTCGCTCCCTACCTTGGTGGCCCAGTATGAGAGCTGGTTCATGGGCAGCAGGTATCCGGAGAACCCGAAGGTGACGGTGATGAAGAACAGCAGCACGCCCGTCATCCAGTTCAACTCCCGCGGCGGCCTGTAGGCGGCGTGGAAGAAGACCCTCAGCATATGCAGGATTACCATCAGGATCATGATGTTGGCGGTCCAGGCGTGCAGGCTGCGGATGAAGACACCGAAGGGCATGTCATCCATGATATGCAGGATGCTGCTGTAGGCCTGGTCCATGGTGGGCTGGTAGTAAAAGGCCAGCAGGATGCCGGTCACCAGCTGTATCAGGAAGCAGAGGAAGGTTATGCCGCCGAAGCAGTAGAGCCAGTTGACATGGTCCGGCACATTATGGTTGGCGAACTCGCTGACGACGCGACGCATGTCGAAGCGCTCGTCGAAGAAATCACCCAGCCCGGTCCACGCTCTCCTGAAGATGCCGTTGCCTGCTTCCGCTGCCATTACTTGGCCTCCGTCTCTACGCCTTCAACAAAGATGTCATCGCCCTCCACAGCAAGTTTTAACTTGGTCAGTGGCCGCGGCGGCGGCCCCGAGATCACTTCACCCTGCGGGTTGAACTTGCCGGCATGGCAGGGGCAATGGAAGTCCGCCTTCTTGGCCTCCCACTTGACGATGCAGCCAAGGTGGGTGCACACCAGTGAATAGGCCGCGTACTCGCCGCTCTCCAGCTGGATCAGCTGCGAGGGTATCTCCTGGTAATCGAAGCGCACTCCCTCGTTGAGAGGCGCCAGCTCCGCCTTGGTCGCCACCTTCACCCGTTCATATACCTCGGGCTTGACTATGGGATAGGCGTATCGCGCCAGCGGCGCGGCCAGTGCGCCCAGCCCCAGGGCTGCTCCACCGGCAAAGGTGATAGTCAGGAAGCGGCGCCTGGTGACGGCACCCGGCTTCTCGTAGTCATCCTTACCTTTGCCCGGCTGGTAAGGTCCCGGCTGCTGCTGGTAACTCTGTTCTTTATCCTCGGCCATCTCTCCTCAGTTTCCTCCGCCGCGGTTTCAGTACACCCTGGTGGAAAAGGAATGTCAGCAGGCTGGCGCTGGCCAGCAGGTACGCTATCCAGATGGTCACCGGCCCGAGGTCGCGGTTGCCTTCAGTGGTCTGGGCCACCACCTGGATTATCTTGATGAAGGCGTACACGTCCGTAGTCAGCACTGCTACCGCCAGCACCACCACGATCCAGCCCTCGAAGATGTACCGTTTCACCTTGGGATAGGGCACCAGCGTCAGCAGGAACATGCCGATCACCATACCGAACATGCCCAGCGGCGCGGCGCTGGCTTCCTGCGTCTCGTTGGTGGGACTGAACTCGGGCACCTCGGCGAAATGGCAGCTCTTGCAGTTCTTGGCCTTCGCCGGCTCGTCATGGCAGGCCAGGCAGGTCTGTTTCTCGACCTTGTCGTATTGCTCGCCGTTGTATTCGCCTGGTCCATCGGCGAAACGCCAATGGATATTCCTCCAGATAGCGGTATCGATCTTGGGTACGCCGGGATGTTCCCGCCCCGAAAGCTTTATATCACCGAACAACTGGGGAGCCAGGTCGCCCGCGTGGCAGTTGGAACAGAATTCGGGATCCAGCTCGGCCTGCGGCTTGTCGATAAGGTCCGTACCGTGGACCACGGCTGAATGACAGTCGGCGCACTTCAAATGAGCCTCATTTATATGGAAATCATGAGGGAAGTATACCGTCGTCGCGGCGTTATCGCCCTCGGTCACCGGGAAGTATTTGGGGTCGAGATAGTTTTCGGCGCCCTTGGTCACCACGCCATCATGGCAGCCGCTCTGCAGGCAGGCCGAATTGGTCAGGAGTTCGGTGGTCGGCGGCGGACGGTCGTAATCCCGTGTCCCCCACTCCGCCAGCTTCATCAGGGAATATATCTTGCCGCGGCCGTAGCCGATGATGCCCGGCTCGAAATGGCAATCTATACAGTTCACGCCATGCTGGCCCATGGTGGAGTTCTGCCAGGCATCTACGTAAGGCTGGATAATGTGGCAACTGTCACAAAAATCGGGGCTGTTGGTATAGCTTATGCCCCAGATGGTGACGCCTATGACGACCAGGAACAGCAGCAGCAGTGCTGTCGCAAGTATTGTTCTACCCTTCATTCCTCGCCTATGCTGTGGATTTTGACAGGGAAGGCTGATGCTTACCGCAAAAAACCGAAAGGATTCTATACTTAATCAATTTATCGTGTCAATAGCACTAGATTAATTTTTTTTGTCAGATTAATCATTATCCTTTATAATGGCTCCACCGGAAGTTTGCGAAAACTGTCCGGATGCGGTTCAAAAGCCGATAAAGATAGTATCATATTTATCGAACACGCATCGGCGGGAATGATCCGGCCGGCGGGCAGCTTGCATTCGGCAGGCGGCGGTGATTATGATTGCGTGTCGTCGCAAGCTGTTTCAACCCCGCACCGCTAGTGGTATACTGGAAGTGCGGTAACCATCACACCTTTAGGAGGTGAAACTCAGTGCCAGTCGAAGCCATCATCTTCCTGTTTTTCATCCTGGTACTGGCCCCGGTAGTGGCTGTCCTCGCCTACTGCGGGATCAGGGGGACCTGCGGTCAGAGCGATGAAGAGAGCAAGGGCTCTTAAGAGCACCCAGCCCTGGTAGAAGTCGTCGAGGCGTGGTTCCATCCCCTGTAAAGAAGGAACCCGTAAGAGAATTGATGTACCGTTTTTTTGTTGCCGAAGGGTCGTGAACACATCGCGGCCCTTTTCTGTTGCCCTGAAACAGGCCCTGGGGACAGGGGGAGTCGCGGTCTCCGCCGCCATCATGTCCGCCCTGTTCCTGCTCATTGCCCTGACGCTGCTTACGGGATGCGGCGGGGAAAACGGCGCCTCATTGACCGGTTCCACTCTGCCGGACAGAGGGCCCGCTTCCTCCGCCCCTGCCTTCACCTCCGGCACGGTCACTTTTTTCACCGCCGGCGGAGAACACCGGCTCGACGTGGAGATGGCCGACACTTACGAGAAGAGAGCGCGGGGACTGATGGGACGTGAGAGACTCCCCGATGACAGCGGCATGATATTCACCTGGCCGGCGCCGGTGCGGGAGTCGTTCTGGATGAAAGACACGCTGATACCCCTGTCCGTCGCCTTCGTCTCCAATGACCGAGTCATCGTGGACATCCAGGACATGGAGCCGGAGACCCTCACTCCCCACCAGCCCAAGCAGCCCTATATATGGGCGATAGAGGTCAATCAGGGTTATTTCCAGCGCAACGGCATATCTGCCGGTGACAGGGTCGAGTTCAGTGAGGAAGGGTGAGCCGGGCTGCGAGCGGGTCCGGTTCGTTGAGGAAGGGTGAGCCGGGCTGCGAGCGGGTCCGGTTCGTTGAGGAAGGGTGAGC
>CAZCCR010000032.1:0-8043 GCA_964497425.1 uncultured Gaiellales bacterium | reverse complement strand
GGAAGGGTGAGCCGGGCTGCGAGCGGGTCCGGTTCGTTGAGGAAGGGTGAGCCGGACGATGACCGGTTCCAGTCCAGTCAGAGCAGGTTGGCCGGACAGCGATCGGGTCGAGTGCAGTGAAAAGCGGTAGGCCGGACAGCGATCGGGCAGATTGCAACGGGAGTCCTTTGGCAGGTTGAGAACAGGTCGCGTTCAGGGAACTGAAAGCCGTTGAGCCGGAAGATGACCTGTTCGATTCCAGTGAAAGCCTGTCAGCCCGGCGGCCGTACGGACAGGCCGGACAGAAGGATCCGCCTGGCTGCTAGCCCATCGCCGCCGAGTCCACCTGGTCTTTGAGTCGGCCCTTGAGGCGGAGAACGGCCTTGGTGTGGAGCTGCGAGACCCGTGATTCGGTGACGTCCAGCACCTCACCGATCTCCCTCAGCGTCAGCCCTTCATAATAATATAGGGCGATGACTATCTTCTCCCGTTCCGGCAGATTGGAGATGGCGTGGGCCAGCCGCTCCTTTATCTCTGTCACATCCACAACCGACGCCGGGTCCTTGCTCTGGCGGTCCTCGATGGTGTCGATGAGCGCCACTGATTCGGTGCCTGTGCTGGAAATGGTCCAGAGTTCCTCCAGGGCGACGATGGAACTGCTGCTGATCTTGGTCAGCGCCTCCTGGAACTCGTCTTCCGATATGTCCAGGTCCTTCGCTATCTCCTCATCCGTCGGCGCCCGGTGCAGCTTGTTCTCGAGGGCGGCACTGCTGCGCTCTATCTTGCGAGCGATGCTGCGCACGGAGCGCGGCACCCAGTCCAGGGAGCGCAGCTCGTCGAGTATGGAACCCTTGATGCGGGCGATGGCGTAAGTCTCGAACTTGATGTTGCGGCCGGGGTCGAACCTCTCCAGGGCCCCGATCAGGCCCAGCAGACCGTAGCTGATCAGGTCCGACTCATCCACATGGGAGGGAAAATTGGACCCCATCCTGCCGGCGACGTATTTGACCAGAGGCGAATAGTTCAGGATAAGGCGGTTCCGCGCCTGGATGTCGCCGTCCTTCTTGTAGCGTTCCCACAGTTCGATGATTTCCTTGTCTTCTTCCGGCATGACCTCTCGTCTGTTTCGTCCCTGGATTTATCGGCGGCTCTCAAGGGTTATGCCGCCCCTTATCGGTTATGGCCCCCCGTTCCTTTAGCCGCCTGTTCCTTCAGCCGCGCGCACGGGGATGTGACCGCTCGTATACCTTGCGCAGGTGCGCGCCGCTCACGTGGGTATAGCGCTGCGTGGTCGAGATCGCTGCGTGCCCCAGCAGCTCCTGAACCGCCCTCAGGTCGGCGCCACCCTCCAGCAGGTGGGTCGCAAAGCAGTGCCTGAACACGTGCGATGACGTATGTGTCTTCACCGACGCCTTTCGTATGTATTTTGTAGTTATGCGCCTGATATCCGAAGTGCCCAGGCGCCTGCCCCGAACGGAGAGGAAAAGCGCTCCCTGCTCACGTATATCATCCCCCTTGCGTCCTTCCGGCACAAGCTCAGGGCGGCCTTTTCCTAGATATACCCGTACTGCCTCCATCGCAATCTCCCCGATTGGCAGCACGCGTGTCCTGTTGCCCTTGCCCCGGACGGTAAGTTCCTCCTGTTCGAGATCCAGATCGCCCAGATCGAGGTTCACTGCCTCCTCGCTGCGCAAGCCGCATCCGTACATCATCTCGAAGATGGCGCGGTTGCGCATGCCCAGCGGCTTGTCAGTCTCGATGGCGTCCAGAAACGCCTCCACCTCCAGCGGTCTAAGCACCGTAGGCAGCTTCCGCGGCAGTTTGGGTGAGGCCAGCGGTTCAGCCGGGCTGGCGTCGATCAGGCCCTCGCGGCGACAGAAACGGAACAGCCCCCGAACTGAAGATAGCTTGCGGCTGATGCTGGACTTCTGGTAGTCGAAACCGGAGAGATGGGCAGCGTAAAGCCTGAGAAAGCGGTAATCCACCTCCGCCGGGAACCTCCTGCCCTCCCGGGCGACGAAGCGCAGGAAGTGGCGGCAGTCACGCCTGTAGGCCACTATGGTCTTCTCTGAGTTTCCCGCCTGCTCCAGGGACTGAAGGTACCGTTCCAGAATCGCCATATCCTCATCCCGGACATCACCCGGCTTGTAAGCAGCTTCCATTTTATCGACTCCCTTTGTCTCTCCCGATGCTTCTCGAATGCCGGCACAGGCCAACGCCGATTCGAGGTATGTTTCGACGCCGGCAGCGGTCATCCCTTGAAATTGGGCGCTTTCATCGGATCAGCGGTTGACGCAGAGTGTGGGTTGCCGCAGAGGGGAGTTGACGCAGGGCATGGGATGAGGCATGTGACGGGCTGCCATAGGGGCGGGCTGACGCAGGATGTGGGATGAGGATGTGTGTGGAATGAGGCAGGGTGTGGGCTGACGCAGGAGGCGGGTTCTTTTGGCATCCGCGCCGCCGGATGCATCCGGCGGCGCGGAGACTCAACGTGAATATCCCCTGCCCTGCTCGTGACGCGCGAGCCCCTTTATCTCCAGGGATACCAGGCAGGCGGCCGCGGCGCGGCTGCTGAGGCGAGCGGCCGCGGCCAGGGCGTCTGTCTGCCTTGGCGTGCCGTCGAGCTGGGCCATCATTTTCCGCTCGTCATCGCTCAGACAGACACGAGCGCTGCTGCCGCTGACCTCTGATGGCAGGCGTGGTCCTGTGGGCCGGGGCCGATTCCCGGTCCCGTGATGTTCTCCGGGCCCTCGCTGCGCCCTGGTTGCCGTCTTTGCCCCTGCTACCATCCGCGCCGCGGCGCCCGGCTTGGGCCCGGTCCCCGTCTTCGCCACGATCACCGTCTGTTTCCCGTTCCCCGGCCCTGTCCTTTTTACCGGATCGGCCTCATTCCCCGGCCCTGTCCCGCCGACCGTGTTTGCTTCTGTTTCTTGCTGGGGCCCGATTCCCGGCAGCCTCTGACCGTTCTCCTGTTCTCCCATGCCCTGCTGCGACACCATCCCCAGCGCTCCCAGCAGGTCTTCCGCGGCCGTGACGGCCAAAGCTCCTTCGCGGATGAGATTGTTGGGGCCATGGGACAGGTCGGAGAAGATGCTGCCCGGGACAGCGCAGACCTCTCCCCCCTGCTCCAGGCAGAAATCGGCGGTGATGAGGGAGCCGCTCCTCTCCCGGGCCTCCACCACGACCACCGCCCGTGAGATGCCGGCGATTATGCGGTTTCGGGCCGGGAAGCGCCAGGGCCGGGGCCGAGAGCCGGGCGGATATTCGGAGAGGACGGCCCCGTGCCGCAGCAGGCGGCGATACAAAGAGTGGTTCTCCGCCGGGTAGACGCTGTCGACGCCGCCGCCCAGCACGGCGATGCTGCCACCTGGAGTCGTGAGCGCCCCGCGCTGGGCGGCGGCGTCGATGCCCATGGCCATACCGCTGACGACACACACGCCGGTCAGCCCCAGGTCATGCCCCAGCATCCCTGCCACGTCGATACCGTAGCGGGACGCTGCCCGAGCCCCGACCACTGCCACGCGCTCCCGGCGCAGTATCGCTTCCAGCCGGTCCCGGCAGAGCGGCCGGCAGCGGGCGAAAAGCCCGGGGGGCGGGTCCGGAATCTGCTCCAGCCTATCCGGGTAGAGGTCGTCTCCCCGCGGCAGGAACAGCACGCCCGCCCTTCGCAACCCTTCCTCGACTTCAGGGAGGTTGAAGGAACGCCTGAGCCCAGCCAGCCGCTCCTTTTCCGCGGCCCTCAGCCCCAGGAGCGCAGCCTGCGGCCGCAGCGGCAGGCGCCAGATGTCCCGCGGCCCCAGCTCCCGGGGCGGCAGCCTCACCGGCCGGCCCACTGTGTCGAGGAACAAGGCCAGGGCCAGCGCCGCCTCGCGCTCAGCTGTCAGAGTCTTCTTTCGCTCAACCGCCATAACCGACTCCCCTGTCGGCGCCACGGTAGCTTATGGCTTCCGCCAGATGGGCCGCGGCAATATCTTCTCCCCCGTCCAGGTCGGCGATGGTGCGCGCCACCCTCATGATGCGCTGATAGGCGCGGGCGCTGAGGGCAAGCCTGTCGATCGCACCCTCCAGCAGGCTTGCCGCTCCGGGCTCCAGCCGGCAGTGCCGTTCCGTCAGGCGATTGGACATCTGGGCGTTGCAGTACAGGCCGGCCTCTTCCTTCAGCCTCCGCGACTGGCGGCGGCGGGCCTTCAGCACCCGGGGCGCGACCTCGCTGGACCCTTCCCCGGACGGTGACGACAAAAGCTCCTTCCGGCTGAGCGGTGGCACTTCCACTACAACGTCGATGCGGTCCATCAGAGGACCGCTGACCCGTCCCTGATACGCGTTCACCTTCTCCGGCGGGCAGAGGCAGCGGTTGCCGCGGTCGCCCAGATGGCCGCAGGGACAGGGGTTCATGGCCGCCACCAGCATGAAACGGGCGGGATAGGTCACGGAAGTGATGGCTCGCGACACCGTCACCAGCCCGTCCTCCAGCGGCTGCCTCAGGGCCTCCAGGGACAGGCGGCTGAACTCGGGCAGCTCGTCCAGGAAGAGCACTCCCAGGTGGGAGAGGCTCACCTCCCCCGGGCGGGGCATCCTGCCGCCGCCCACCAGGCCCGCGTGGGAGATGGAATGATGCGGAGCGCGAAAGGGACGCTCCACCATCAGCGATGTCCCTTCGGCCAGGGCGCCGGCCACACTGTAGATTCGCGTAATCTCCAGAGCCTCATCCGCCGTCACCCGGGGCAGGATGGACGGCAGCCGCCGCGCCAGCATGGTTTTGCCCGCGCCGGGAGGCCCCGCCATCAGCAGGTTGTGCCCGCCGGCGGCACACACCTCCAGGGCCCGGCGGGCCCGCGCCTGTCCCTTGACGTCCATCAGGTCGGGACAGCCACCGTTACCGGCGGCCACCAGCGCCGTGATGTCCGTTTTCAGCGGTTCCAGCTCAAGCTCGCCGGCCAGGAAGGATGCCGCCTGCTCCAGACTTTCCACCCCGATCACCTCCACACCCTCCACCAGCGACGCCTCCGCTGCGTTGGCCGCCGGCAGCAGAAGCCCCTTCTGACTGCTGCGGCGCGCCCCCTCCGCCATGGCCAGCGCCCCGTTTATACGGCGAACGCTCCCGTCCAGGGAAAGCTCACCGGCGGCGGCGTACCGGGGGAGGCGGCGTCGGGGCATCTGCCCCGACGCCGCCAGCAGCGACAGGGCGATGGGCAGGTCGAAGGCAGGGCCCTCCTTGCGGGTGTCCGCCGGCGCCAGGTTCACGGTTATCCGCCTGAGGGGGAACTCGTAGCCGGAATTGGTCATGCCGGCGCGGACCCGCTCCCTGGACTCGCGGACGGCCGTATCGGGCAGGCCGACGATGGTGAAGGCCGGCAGTCCCCGGCCCAGGTCCGTCTCCACTTCCACGGGTCCGGCCTCCATACCCTGGACCGCCTGGCTGAACATCCTGGCAAGCAAGGGGCATCACTCCTGTGCTGGCGGAGATGCCTCTGCGTGAGATGAGGTGAGATAGGGTGGGATTGCAAGATTATCAGATAGGCGGCGGCGATGGTAGCCGGCCCCCGAACATCGCCGGGACCAGGCGGGAACATCGCCCGGCGGCATGGCGGAAACAGCGACCCCGGCGGGCGCGCCCCCTGCGGCCGTGCCGGGCTTCAGCGAAAGGCGTCCTCGATATGGTTCAGTTCGACGGCGCTGCCGTCATCACCCAGGATGATGGAGATGACATCGAAGCGGAACTGGCAGTCCCGGTACTCTTCGCTGTTCAGGCGCGCTATCAGCCAGGTCTCGGCCATGTTTCGTATCTGTCGCTGCTTGCGCCGCCCCACCGCCTCGAAGGGTTCGCCCATCACGCGGTCGCGCCTCGCCTTGACCTCTATGAAGGCGACCGTGTCGCCGCGGCGGGCGATGATGTCTATCTCGCCGTAACGGCTGGAATAATTGGTCTGGATGATGCGCCAGCCGCGATGGAGCAGATGCCGGCAGGCCAGCTGCTCCCCCCGGCGGCCGCGACCGCGGCGGGGGTCGCCGCCCTCCGCAGCGCTTCCGGCCCGCCTCCCCCCTCCCCTCTCCCGCATCCGCTACCGCCCCTCCCGTCCTTCCGGCGGCTCCGGCAGCGGACCCATGCTGAAGGAGCGGCGATGCTGCGGGCTCAGCCCGTGGCGGGCGATGGCCTGCCTGTGGGCCCTGGTGGCATAACCCACATGCCGCTCGAAACCGTACTGGGGGTAGCTCCCGTGCAGGACGCGCATCATCCGGTCGCGGCTGACCTTGGCCAGCACCGAGGCGGCGGCCACGCAGGCGCTGGTGGAGTCGCCTTTGGTGAGAGGCTCATGGGCGACGGGAGAATCCGGCGGCAAGGCGTACCCGTCGACCAGCGCCAGCGCCGGACAGGGCGCCAGCCGCTCCAGGCTCGCCTCCAGCAGGCGCAGGTTGGTACGATGCAGCCCCTCTTCATCGATAGTAGAACTGGAGGCCGCTACCACGGTGAAACGGGAAGCCGCGGCGATGATCAGGGGAAAGAGCGTCTCCCGCGCTCCGGCGGTGAGTCTTTTGGAATCATCCAGCCTGTCCATCAGCGGCTGGTAGCGGCCGCTGTCCAGCAGCCGGTAGTCGAACACTACCGCCGCCGCCACCAGGGGCCCCGCCAGACAGCCCCGCCCGGCCTCGTCGGCGCCCGCCAGCTCACCGCCGCCCGCCCGCTCCCGGTCGAAGCGGAACAGTCCGGCGGCTGTACGGGCGCCAGCCACTGCGGCCTAGTCCAGGGTCCCTATGCGTGACAGGGGCCAGTACCTGAAGAAAGCCTTGCCGATGATCTCGGACTCCGGCAGCCAGGGGTTCTTCCAGTAGCGCGCGTCCTGGCTGTCGGGGCGGTTGTCGCCCAGGACGAAGACCATCCCCTGCGGCACCAGCTGGAAATGGAAGCTCCTGGTATCCGCATACTTGACATAATCCTCTACCTGGGGCTCGCCGTTGACCAGCAGCATGCCTTCCCGGATCTCCACCGTATCGCCGCCGACGGCTATCACCCGCTTGATGAAGTCCACGTTGGGATCGTTGGGCGAGCGGAAGACGATGATGTCGCCGCGCTGGGGAGAGCCGTAGCGGTAGGCCAGCCGGTTCACCAGCACCCGGTCGCCGGGAACCAGCGCCGGCTCCATGGAGGAGGAAGGGATCTGGAAGGGTTTTACCAGGTAAGCCTGGAGCAGATAGGCCAGGACTACAGCGAGCAGGATGATGCCGATGAACTCGAGGATGCTGCGCGCATGGCTTTTCCTGCCGGCTGCGGCGCCCTGAGCGCCCGCAGAAGGAACTCTCGGCGGCAACCCCGGACCGCCGCCGGAGCCGGAACCGCCCTCCGGGGGCATCGGCTTTGAGTGGTCCTCGCCCATCAGGCGGCCGCCACGGCCCTACTGCTGTTTTTCCCGGACCCTGGCCTTCTTGCCGACCTTGGAGCGCAGGTAATAGAGCTTGGCGCGGCGCACATCGCCGACGCTCACCACTTCGATCCTGTCGATCTTGGGGGAATGCACGGGGAAGGTGCGCTCCACACCGACGCCGAAGGAATGTTTCCTGACGGTGAAGGTCTCGCGGGCGCCTTCGCCCTGGCGCTTGATGACCGTTCCCTGGAAAACCTGCACGCGGCTGCGGCTGCCCTCGATCACCTGGAAATGGACCTTGACGGTATCGCCGGCCTTGAACTGGGGTATACCCTTGCGCAGCTGCTGTTCCTCTAGTCTGGCTATGGTCTGGTTCATGGTCTCTCCCTTTTCAGCAGGCCCTCAGAGAGCCTTGAAGCGCCGCCCTTCACTGGTTTGCCTGTTCTGTAGTGCCAAGTTCGAAATTCTAGAGGTTGCGGGCAGGAAATGCAACATTCCGAATTGCCTCACGATTAATGTTTTCCAAAACAATCCAATCTCTCATGAAAAAACCGAACTGTGAAGCTCGAAAAAATGATGGACCTGCAAAGTGGATTACGACTGTCTGGGCCAGAGGTCAGGAGGCTCAGGATGCATCATTTCACCGCGAATATCATACTTTTCGCAAGTCAGAATCATACTAAAGTATTATGGATAGGATTCG
>CAZCCR010000031.1:4095-21903 GCA_964497425.1 uncultured Gaiellales bacterium | reverse complement strand
AAGTTAACCTCTCACCTGACACCCCGGCCGGCAGGTTCATAAAGTGATATTACTCCCGCGGGGGTGGCTCCCCCCGGTTCTGCCGGCGCCACTTCTCGATCTCCGCGTGGTTTCCGGACAGCAGCACGTCGGGCACCTTCCAGCCGCGGAAATCCGCCGGTTTGGTGTACTGGGGATACTCCAGCCCCCCGTCCAGCGCTTCGGAAAACGATTCATACAGGGCGCTCTCATCGCTCCCCAGCGCCTGGGGCAGCCTGCGCGCCAGGGCATCCACCAGCACCATGGCGGGAAGCTCGCCGCCGCTCACCACGTAGTCGCCGATGGATACGGCGCCGCTGGCCATGTGGTCGCTGATGCGCTGGTCGAAGCCTTCGTAGCGGCCGCAGAGCAGGGTGAAGCTCTCCATCCGCTCCAGCTCCTCCAGCAGTCCGCTGTCCAGCCGCCGCCCCTTGGGGGTAAGCAGGAAGACGGGCTGACTGTCCCTCACCCGGTCGCAGGCGACATCGTAGACCGCTTCCAGGGCGGCACAGACCACATCGGGACGCAACACCATGCCGGAGCCTCCCCCGCAGGGGGTGTCATCCACCTGGCCGTGTTTGAGGGGCGTATAGTCGCGGTAATCGAACAGGCGCGCCGTCAGGCTCCCCGCCTGGACGGCGTTGCTCAGGTGGCGCTGCTGGAAGAACCAGTTGAACCACTGGGGAAACAGGGTGAAGATGTCAATCCTCATGGGTCACTCCAGGAAATCCTCCGGGATATGGATGTGCCGCCGCTCAAGGTCTACGGAGAGGATGACCTCCCTGACGAAAGGCAGGGTGACCGGCTCTCCCCCGGCGCCGGGCTCCACCTCCAGGTAGGGGTTGGCCGGGGCCTCCGACAGCGCCGCCACCACTCCCAGGCGGCGGCTTCCGGCAAAGACTTCGCAGCCTTCCAGCTGGAAAGCGTAATAGGAGCCTTCTTCGGGAGGGGCAACCTCCGAGGAGGGAATGAAAAGCATGGCGCCTGCCAGCTGCTGCGCCTGCTCCCGTGAATCGCAGCCCTCTAACCTCACCAGCAGCCCCCTGGCGCCGCTACGGGCCGAAGCCACGGTGACGGGATGTTTGCTGTCGCCTCCCCGCCCCTCGATGAACAGTCCCGAGCCGGCCCGGAAGCGCTCGTCCCGGTCCGTCATCACCCGCACCAACACCTCTCCGCCGGTGCCGTGCGGCCTCTCCACGCGGCCCACGGCTATCCATTCAGGGGCGTTGCCTGTATCCATCATCCTCGCTCCTGCCCCTCATGGCTGCCAGGTGAAGGAACCTGCCGGCGGCGGCGCTAATCCACAATCTCGACTATGGCGCGCTTGCCGTTCTTGACGGCGCTGGCCTTGACGATGGTCCGCAGGGCGCGGGCGATACGGCCCTGCTTGCCGATGACCTTGCCGATGTCATCCTTGGCCACCGTCAGCTCCAGCACCACGGTCGTATTGGTCTCGGTCTCCTGTACCTTTACCTCTTCAGGGTGATCTACGAGAGACTTGGCCAGGTACTCCAGTAAGTCTCGCACTTTCTACCTCCGTTTCCGCCTGTGAATTGCAGCTGTCTACGAGATGCCCTTCGCCTCCAGCAGCTTGGCCACCGTGCCGCTGGGCTGCGCCCCCTTGCCGATCCAGTCACGCACCTTCTCCTCGTCTATCTCGATGAGTGAAGGCTCCTCCCGCGGGTCGTATCGGCCCACGTTCTCGATGATGCGACCGTCGCGCGGAGAGCGTGAATCGGTCACCACTATCCTGTACACCGGCGTCTTCTTGCGGCCGACGCGGCTCAACCTGATCTTCACTGACATGCAATCACCACCTTCCCGTCCCTAAAAGCCGCCCTTGAGAAGCTCGGGCGGGATGTTGCCCATCTTCTTGCCGCTGCTCATCTGCTTCATCAGTTTCTGCATCTGCTTGAAGCGGTTTATCAGCTGGTTTACCGCCTGCACGCTGGTGCCGCTGCCGGCGGCGATACGGCGGCGGCGGCTGCCGTTGATGATATCAGGAGCGCGCCTCTCATCTGTAGTCATGGAGCATATTATCGCTTCCACCTTGTCCAGTTCCCTCTCGTCTATCTGCGTCTGCTTCAGCTGTTTGGGTATGCCGGGGATCATGGCCAGCATCCCCGCCAGCGGACCCATCTTCCGCATGCTGCGCATCTGGTCCAGGAAGTCGTCGAAGGTGAACTGCGCCTTGCGCAGGCGCTCCTCCAGCTCCCGGGCCTTCTTCTCGTCCACCGTCTCCTGGGCCTTCTCTATCAGGGTCAGCACGTCGCCCATGCCCAGGATGCGGCTGGCCATCCGGTCCGGATGGAAGTAGTCGAAGGCGTTGAGCTTCTCGCCGGTGGAGGCGAACTTGATCGGCTTGCCCGTCACCGCCCTCACCGAGAGCGCGGCGCCGCCACGGGCGTCGCCGTCCAGCTTGGTGAGGATGACGCCGTCGAAATCCACCTGCTGCTGGAACTCCTCGGCCACGTTCACCGCGTCCTGCCCCGCCATGGAATCCAGCACAAGCAATATGTTGTGCGGCTTGACCGTGGAGCGGATATCCACCAGCTCCGTCATCAGCTTCTCGTCGATGTGCAGGCGGCCGGCGGTGTCGATGATGGTAACATCCCGGCCGGACGCATGGGCCTCCTCCACGCCACGGCGGGCGATCTCCACCGCGTCGTCGCCGCCGTCGATGGAGAAGACCGGTATCTTCAGCTGCTCGCCCAGGGTCTTCAGCTGGTCCACCGCCGCCGGCCGGTATATGTCGGCGGCCACCATGGTCGGGCTCTTGCCCTGCTTGACCAGGTGCCGCGCCAGCTTGGCGCAGGCGGTGGTCTTGCCCGAACCCTGCAGGCCCACCATCAGCACCACCGTGGGCGGCCTTGGCGAGAATGTCAGCTTGGTGGAGGAGGAACCCATCAGCGAGGCCAGCTCCTCGTGGACTATCTTCACCACCTGCTGGCCCGGGGTGAGGCTCTCCATCACGTCCTCCCCCATGGCCCTCTCCTTCACGGCGGCCACGAACTGCTTGACCACCTTGAAGTTGACGTCCGCCTCCAGCAGGGCGAGGCGGATCTCCCGCATGGCCCTGTTGATGTCATCCTCGGTGAGGCTGCCCTGCCCCTTCAGGTTGTCGAGGACGCCCGTCAGTTTGTCGGATAGAGTGTCAAACATCGTTCACTCGGAGGTCGAAGTCAGCATGCCGCGCATCTGCCGTATGCCGGCGCACGGCGCGGCTTTCACGGGTTCGGGGAGAGAAATGCGGGCATACTCCGGTCCCGGCGGCGCCGGCAACCTTCCCGCCCACGGGCAGGCCTGATGCTGCTTTGGTCCGTTTCACCACTGCCATCTGCTTTCCGCCTGGCGAACCCTGCTGTGCTCACTGTCCTCAGCTCAGGTTATTCTAGCCCAAAACCGTCGTAAAGCGAAACCTGGAGCGGTGGCAAAGTAGGCAGCTTGTCAGTCAGGGGACCGATTCGATGGCTGTAGTCAGTCATGGGAGTACTTGATTATCTCCACGTTCTCCATGGTGATCAGGCCTTCCGTCACCAGTTCATCCAGGTGCGGCAGGAACTCGCGGATGCGTTCTTCGGTGTCGGCGATCTCTATCATCACCGGCAGGTCCTCAGAGAGCCGGAGGACCCTGGTGGTGTGGATGCGGCTGTGGGCGCCGAAGCCCTCGATGCCCCGGAAGACGGTGGCGCCGGCCATGCCCCGCTGCCGCGCCATCTTCACTATCACCTCGTAAAGCGGATAGCGCCCGCGTTTGTCCGATTCACCGATGAAAATCCTGATGAGCTTACCCTTGCCTTCAAATCTCATACCAGCCTCCCGATGATCAGGCCCAGATAGAACGCGAGGAAGCCCAAGGCCACGCTGGCGGCGATGTCCAGGGCGGCCATCATCATCTCCCCCGCTTCCAGCATTGTATATGACTCCATCATCAGCGTGGAGAAGGTGGTATAAGCTCCCAGAAAACCGATGGCCAGGAAGATGCGCCAGCCTTCACCCACGGCGAAGCGCTCCAGGGCCACGGCGAAGACGACCCCCAGCAGGAAGCTGCCGGAGACGTTGACCGCGAATGTGCCCCAGGGGAAGGTGGCGCCGGTGCGGTCCATCACCAGCCCGCCGATCCAGTAACGGAGCATGGAGCCGAAGAAGCCTCCTATGCCGACCATCAGCAGCTTCAAGGCTCAGTCCTCGAAGAGAGCCCGGGCGAAGTCATGGGCGTCGAAGGGCCTCAGGTCCTCCATCTGTTCCCCCACTCCGATCAACTTGATGGGCAGCCCCAGCTCGTGGGAGATGGCCACGGCGATGCCACCCTTGGCGGTGCCGTCCAGCTTGGTGAGCACCACACCGGTGACATCGACGGAATCACCGAAGAGGCGCGCCTGGGTCAGGCCGTTCTGCCCGGTGGTGGCGTCGATGGACAGCAGGGTCTCGTGGGGGGCGTCCGGGAGCTGCTTGGCGATCACCCGCCGTATCTTCGCCAGCTCCTGCATCAGGTTCACCTGGGTGTGCAGGCGGCCGGCGGTGTCCACTATCACCACGTCCGTGCCCCGGGAGCGGGCGGCGGCGATGGCGTCGAACACCACGGCGCCCGGGTCGCTGCCACGCTCCTGCTTTATCACCGGGCAGCCTACCCGCTCGCCCCACTCGCTCAACTGCTCGATGGCGGCGGCGCGGAAGGTGTCGGCGGCGGCCAGCAGCACGCTCTTGCCCTGCTGCTGCAGGTGCCAGGCGATCTTGCCGATGGTGGTGGTCTTGCCGGTGCCGTTCACCCCCACCATCAATATCACCGACGGCTGGTGCGAGACATCAATCCGGTAGTCCCCTTCAGCGAACACATCCACCAGGGCCCGCTCCAGGCTTGAATAGAACTGTTCGCGGTTATTGATCTCGCCCTCGTTGGCTTCTTTCTCCATGCGATCGACGATGGCCACGGTGCTGCTGACGCCGCAATCCGCGAAGATGAGGGTTTCTTCCAGGTTCTCCCAGAGTTCGTCATCCAGCCGGTCGAACATCACCGCCGACATATGCTGCTGCATGGACTTGCGGCTGCGGGACATGCCCTCTTTCAGGCGGCGGAAGAATCCTTTCTTCTTTTCCTGCCCCTGCTCTTCGGTGGATTCTGCCGGCTCACCGCCCGCCGGCGCGGACGGCTTCACACCCTTGAATACCTCGTCCCATGAATGCGTCATGACCGGACCGGCTCAACCGGCCAGGGCCGCCGCCCGGGAGCCGTCGCGCTCCCCGCCGGCCGCCGCCTCGTCGCCGTCTTCCCGCCCGCCGGAGGGACCGCCCTTGTCGCCGGTCATCCGGCGGGAAAGGACCTTGGAGGTGCCGTCGCTGCCCATGCTGACCCCGTAGAGGGTGTCAGCCACCTCCATCGTGCGCTTCTGGTGGGTGATGACGATGAACTGGGTGCGGTCCTGGAAGCTGCGCAGCATGTTCAGCAGCCGATCGATGTTGGTGTCGTCCAGCGCCGCCTCCACCTCGTCCAGGATGTAGAAGGGCGCGGGCCGGGCCAGGAAGATGGAGAAGAGGAAGGCGATGGCCACCAGCGACCGCTCGCCGCCGGAAAAGAGGGAAAGACTCCTCACCGCCTTGCGCGCCGGTTTTACCGAGATCTCGATGCCGCGGCGGTCTATGGAGATGCCGGCCGATGCATCCTCTTCCTCCTCTTCCGTCAGCATATCCTCATCCTCGCCCTCCGCCGGCTCTGCAGCCGTCTCCCCTGCTCCGGCCGCTTCCGGTTCCACTATCGACAGACGCCCCTCTCCTCCCGGGAAGAGGGTCGCCACCACCTCCGAGAAGTTCCTTTTCACCGCCTCGAATGTCTCGTTGAAGGTGCTCTCGATCCGCTCCGTCAGCTCCCGGATGAGCCCCAGCAGATCAGTCATGCTCTGTTCCAGGTCCTGCCGCTGCTCCTTGAGGAAGTTCTGGCGCTCCAGCATCTCCTCGTATTCCTTCTGGGCCAGGGGGTTCACCGGCCCGATGTTCTCGCGGCGGCGCTGGAGCCGCTCCAGCTGGGTACGGACCTCGTCCAGCTCCTGGGGCGGCGCCGGCTCGGCTTCGCCGACGCCGGCGCCGCCGAACCTCCCTTCCAGCTCCTCCAGCTGCGCCTGCTGCTCCGCCAGCTGGTCCCTCAGCTTCGATACACCCACTTCGCTCTCGGTGGAGCTGTCGCTGGCCTGGCTCAACTGCTGCTGCAGGTCCGCTTCCGAGCGGGACAGCTCCTTCAGGGCGGCGGAATAACGTTCGCTCAGGCTCTCCGCCTCCTTCATCTTCTGTTCCATGCCGGTCATGACATTGCCATAGACTTGGGCAAGGCGGCTATTGGCCGATATGAGCCTGCCGCATACAGGCAGGAAACGGCTGCTCACTGCCACCCGAAAGCGGGACAGCCTCAATTCGTCCCTGAGCCTCTCCAGCGCCGGCGCCACCCGCTCGATGGTGCGGACGGCGACATGTTCCCTCTCCCTGACGCGGGCCGCCTCGATCTGCAGCCGTGTCACCTCGCCGGCCAGTTCCGCTCTCCTGTCGGCCTTCTCCTTGCCGGCATCCGGCCCGGTTTCACCTTCAGCGCCCAGCTCCGCCATGGAGCTCTCTGTGTCCGCCAGCTTCCGCCGGGTCTCACCCTCCTGCTGCCTCAGCTTCTCTTCCTCAGCCTGATAATGTTCGAGCTTCTGCTGCCCCAGTTCCAGCTCCTGGGCCAGAACCCGCTGACGGCGCTCTCCCGCGGCCAGTGCCTCTTCCAGGCCCTTGAGAGCCCGTGCCGCCTCCTGGGCAGCGGTCCGGGAGTCGTCGCGCTCCCGGCGCGCTTCGTCCCGCCTGCGCTCCAGTTCTTCCCGCTCCCTCTCCAGCACGCCAAGGCGCTGCTCCGCCCTGCGTAGCTCGCCCTCCAGCTTGCGCCGTTCGTTGCGCTGTTTCAGGGCCAGAGAGGTGGGGGTCCGGGAGCGGCAGGAAAGCATACGCCTCTCCGCCTGATAGATGACCCCATCCGGCGTCACCCAGCTCTCGTCCGTATCCATGCCGCCTGCGGGTATCCTGTCCACGACCCTGACACCGTCCAGCAGCCGGCCGATGTGGGATTCCCATTCCTCCGGCAGACTGACGTGGTCGATGAGGTAATCACCGCCCTCCCGCTTCCGGAAATCCTCTCCACCACCGGGGAGCAGGAACTCGACGGCGCCCGCCTCCCGGCCCCGGACCAGCTCCATCAGGCCGGCGGCCTCCTCCGCTCCCGATACCGCCAGAGCGAAGAGCATCCTCCCCATCACCGCCGAGACCGCTTTTTCGTACCCTGGCTCCACCTGCATCAGGTCGACCACCGCCTGAAGCTGTTTCTCGTCAATCAGTTCCCTGGCCGCCTCGGACAGGCCGCTATGACCGTTCTCGCCGATGAAGGTGAGACGGGCCTTGGCGATCTTCTGGTCCTCACCTACGCGCCGCAGCTCAATGGAGGTCTGCTGCCACCTCTCCTCCGCGGAATCAGCGGCGGCGGAAAGCTCCTTCACCCGCTCCCGGGCCTGCGACAGCTTATGTCCGGCCTCGCCCAGCAGCCTCCTGTCCTCCTCCAGCGCCTGTTCCTGTGAACCCAACTCATCCTCTGCCTGCGCTATCGCAGCGCCGGCGTTCTCGATGTCGGCCGCCAGCTTCTGCCGCCGTTGCGACAGAAACTCCAGCTGATGGCTATATCTCTCCCTCAGCGCCCCCAGCTCGCCCAGCCTTCGGTTGTGTTCCTCACCGGCCTTGCGCTGCTGCTCCAGCTCAGCTTCCAGGCGGGACAGCTCTTCCTGCCGCGCCGACAGCTCCGACTCTATCTTCTCCCGCCTCAGGCTCCCCTCTTCCTGGTCGCCCCGGGCCCGCTCCAGTTCGGCGCTGACCCGCTCGATCTGCCCTTCCAGGTTGCCTATCCTGGCGCCGGCACGCTTTCCCGCCTGTTCCAGCAGGCTCCGGCGCTTCTCGACCGCCTCCAGCACCTGCTCCGTCCCCTGCCGCTCAGCCTTGACACGGTAGTATTGAGATGCTGTCTCCTTGTGCCGGCTGAGGGACTCGGCCAGCTTCTCCTCAGTGTCCCGCCGCTCTGCGGCGGCCTGCGCCAACTGCTGCTCGATGTGCCGGCGGCGCTCCGCCGCCCGCCTGGAGGCGTCCTCCGCGCGAGCCAGGTCCTCCTCGAGAGCCAGGATCTCGCCCTTGATCAACCGGGCGCGGGCGACGGCGATCTGGTTGTCCAGTTTGGTGGAGCGTTCCGCCGCGGTCGCCTGGCGCTTGAGCGGTCTCAGGTTGGCCTTCACCTCTTCCTCTACATCAGACAGGCGGTCCAGGTTGTCCTTCACCCGCGCCAGCTTGCGCTCGGCCCGGCGCCGCCGCTTCTTGAACTTGCCCAGGCCCGCCGCCTCCTCGATATGAGCGCGCCGCTCCGTGGGCTTGCCTTCCAGGATGGCGTCGACCTTGCCCTGGCTGATGATGGAATGGCTGTCACGCCCCAGGCCGGCGTCGGAGAGCAGTTCCCCCACGTCGATGAGGCGGCAGCCGGATTTGTTGATGAAGTATTGCCCGTCACCGTCACGATAGAGCCGCCGCGAAACCATCACTTCGGAAAAATCCAGGGGGATGGTGCCGCAGCTGTTGTCGAAGACCAGCTCCACCTCCGCCATGCCGGAGGGGGACATCCGGTCGCTGCCGGAGAAGATGACATCCTGCATGGTGGCGCCGCGCACCGCGGAAGGGCTCTGCTCACCCATGGCCCAGACCACGGCGTCGGAGATGTTGCTCTTGCCGCTGCCGTTGGGGCCGACGATGACGGTGATACCCGGCTCGAAGGCGAACTCCACCGGCCGGGCGAAAGACTTGAAGCCTCTGGCCTTCACAGACTTGAGATACATCCTGCTCCTTTCCTGCTTGGATCCGGCGCCCGCGGCGCCGGCAGGACTCGAAAAAACACCCGCCGGCCATTAGGCCGCGGGCGCCGGGAACTCAGGAGTCCTCCTCCCCGTCTACCCTTAACGCTGCCAATGCCTCTTTCGCCGCCCCCTGCTGGGAAACCTTCTTCGTCTTCCCCCGGCCGCGCCCCATCACCTTGCCGTCTATGCAGACTTCCGAGGTGAAGGTGCGTGAATGGGGCGGCCCCTCCACCTTGACAACCTCATAGGCGACCTCCCGCCCCTGCTGCGCTGCCTCCTCCTGCAGGGCTGTCTTGAAATCGATGTGCTCGCTGGCTGCATAGTCGATGTGTTCGTCGAAAGCCTCCAGCACCGGGTCCAGGATGGCATCCAGGCCCAACTGCAGGTACAGGGCGCCGATGAGCGCTTCAACCACCGCCGCCAGAACGTTCTCGTTCTCCGCCAGCGATGCGACATTGGCCATATCCGGAGCCTGGGCTTCCCGTGCGGATTCCACCAGCCTCCGGGAAAGGCCAAGGGCGGCGCCCACCCTGGCGCAGGTGAAGCGGCTGACCACGTAGGCGCGCATCACCGTCAGCTCCCCTTCGTTGTGATCGGGATAACGGGAACAGATCTCCGTGCTGATGCAGAGCCCCAGCACGCTGTCGCCGAGGAACTCCAGGCGCTCGTAGGACCGGGTCCGTTCCGCTGCCCATGAGGAGTGCGTGAACACCTGCCGGGCGAGACCCGGCTCCAGGTCATCCGCGAGTTGGGCGAGTGTTGCCAAATGAGTGTGTCTGGCTGTCGGTGCCTAGCTGTTGGCCGCTACATACTCCACGGCATCGTTGACGGTCTTTATCTTCTCCGCCTCTTCGTCGGAGATCTTGACGCCGAAGCGGTCCTCCATCTCCATGATCAGTTCCACCAGGTCGAGGGAGTCGGCATCGAGGTCGTCCTGGAAGGAAGCCTCAGGCTTCACGTCATCGTCGTCCACGCCGAGCTGCTCGACCATTATCTCCTTCACCTGGGTGAAAATCTCATCCTTGGTCATCTTACCTCCGTTAACTGTTGGCACGGGCCAGGTAACCCTTCGCTGGAATCTACCACTTCGACGGTTATTTTTCAAAAGAGCCGCGCAGGGTGGCGACGCGGTCGGCTATCTTGTCCACCAGGCCGTGCCGGGCCGCGCGGGAAGCCGTCCTGACGGCGTTGGCGATCGCCTTGCTGCTGGAGTTGCCGTGGCAGACCACCACCAGCCCCCGCACCCCCAGCAGGTAGGCGGCGCTGTAGACCTCGGGGTCGATACTCTGCTTCAGTTCCCTCAGGTTGCGCCTGAGCAGCAGGCCTCCGATCCTGCCGGTGAGGTCCTTCTCCGCCGCCTTCCTGATCTCATCGATCACCACGGCGGATGTGCTCTCCATCAGTTTGAGGCAGACGTTGCCGGTGAAACCGTCGCTCACCACCACATCGACCAGGTTGCTGACGATGTCACGACCCTCGATATTACCGTAGAAGTTCACAGTGGCTGATTCCGCCAGGAGCCGGTGCGCCTCCAGCACCAGGCTGTTGCCCTTGATCGACTCCTCGCCGATGGACACCAGGCCCACCGCCGGATCGTCCACGCCCAGCACCTCGCTGGAGAAGATGGAAGCCATCTCGGCAAACTCCAGCAGGTGGACCGGCCTCACCTCGGCATTGGCACCTACATCGATGAACACGGTGGGCTTGCCCGGCGTTGGTATGACGGCACAGAGGCCGGGACGCTTGAGCCCCTTGATACGCCTGAGCCCCAGCAGCGACGCCGCCATGGTCGCACCGGTGCTGCCGGCGGACACCACCCCTCCCGCCCGGCCCTGGGCCACCGTATCCACCGCCGCCACCAGGGATGAGCGTGGTTTGGCCTTCACAGCCCGCGCCGGTTCCTCGTCGAACCCGATGGTATCGGGCGCCTCCAGCACCTCTATGAAACGGCGTTTATCCGCCGATGCGGTCTCCAGGCAGCGTTCGATCTCCGCCGTCCGGCCCGAGAGGATGACCCGGATGTCCGGGCACGCCGCCTCCAGGGCGCCCGCGACGATTACATCGGGAGCCTGGTCGCCACCCATGGCGTCCAGAGTGATGACGTTCCCCGCCCGGGCGCCGGTGCCGCTTTCATCCATGTCCGGTTTGCCTTCGTGAATCAATGTCCAAAACTCCTTCCCGTTCCCATGCGCAAGATGGGAAGAGGTTGTTTCCGGCAGCCCCTAGTATAATATGATGCGTGTGTCAGCGGCTAAATGATCCCTGTATGCGTTCCAGGAAGTGAGGCGAATTGCCCAGGCTGACCTACCTCATCATCACCATCGGCTGCGCCGTCACCGCCGTGTCCCTCTACCTTTCCGGTTACCACGGCTACAGCGGCCTGGTGCTGGCCATCGGCCTGGCATCGGCGGTGAACCTGAAGAATTGACCGGATGCCTCCCGGTTCCCGTGATGAGGGCGGCACGACGGCGACAGAGTCGGCAATCATTTCCTGAAAAAAGGGGTTAAGGTTTTTTCGCGTCCTGCCGATAGTGGGGGTGAAGTTTGGATACACCCTTCATCCTCTGAAAAAAGGAAGCCTGGTCAGCTTCCTTTTTTTATTGCCCTCTTCGTCCGAAGGCACCCGTTACCGGTATCTCCGCGTCCACCTCTGGGTCAGACCTCCTGCTCCTCGGCCCTGGCCTTGGAGATAAGCCGCCTGGCGTCGTGGGGATCGAAGACACCAGCGCCGTACTTCTGTGTGCTGGCGGCGCCGCAGGCGACACCGTGTCTGAGTGAATCGGCACGGCTCTTCCCCGACAGCATGGCGGCGACGAACCCGGCCAGGAAGCAGTCTCCGGAACCGACGGTGCTGACCGGGTCCAGAGGCGGGATGGTAACCTTGTAGGCGCTGCCATCACCGTTCCCTTCCCTGAAATAGGCATAACAGCCGCCGGAATGGGTGATGATGCCCGAGCCCGCCCCCATCCTGCTCAGCTGGCGCGCCGCGTCGATGAAATCGGCGTCATCGCTGAACTCATGGCCGATCAGCGCCTCGGCCTCGTTGATGTTGGGAGAGACGATGTCGGGACCAGCCTTGATGGCATGCCTGAAGGAATCCCCGGCCACATCGAGGACGGTCATCACCTCGGACTCCTTCAGGGTCTTGATGATGTCACGGTAAAGGGAGTCCTTGACCTTGCGCGGCAGGGTCCCCGCCAGGATGACCACATCGGCGCCGCGTGCGAAATAGGCCAGCTTCTCCATGAACGCCTGCAGCTCACGTGCAGTCACTATAGGGCCGTATTCGTTCACCTCGGTCTGGGTATTGCTGGTGGGGTCGATGATGGCGGTGGATGTACGAGACTCATCCTTGATTCGGACGAAGTCGTTGAGGATGCCCTCGGTGGTCAGGTCTTCCACTATCCTCGTTCCCGTCTTGCCGCCCGCCAGACCGGTGGCGATCACCGGCTGCTCCTGGACCTTGAGGGCGCGGGCGATGTTCACCCCCTTGCCACCGGGGAGAGTCAGGCTCTCGCTGGCACGATGGCGGAAACCTATCTGGAAATTGGGCGCGGTCAGGGTGCGGTCAAGAGCCGCGTTGAGCGTCACGGTCACGATCATCTGACTGTAAAACCTCCCATCGCTGTCTGTCTCTCCCGGGAACCCCCCGCAACCAGCCGGCCCGCCGCCGGTGGCGGTAAAGCCCCGCTAGCGTCCGGCGGCTGTGAAAAGCAGGAAATGGTACACGGACTCCAGCAGGTAGTTTATTCTGCCCAGTAAGCCTGGTTCCGGAACATCCTCGGTAGCCAGAAGGTAGCAGCTACCCAGGAAGATGTCGCCCTCGTAGGCCTCCACCAGCCCTACCTTGTCGCCCCGGTGCACCGGCAGGCTCATATCCTCCGGCAGCACCGTACGGTATTCTATCTCATCCCGGACATAAACCTGTTCCACCAGGTCGCCGTCAGCCACCAGCGGCATGGTTCTTCCCCAGTCATAAGGAACGCCGACGTCTGCGTAGGCCTCGCCGCCGGCTATCACCTTGCGCTGCTGGTAGCTGTCGAACCCGTATTGCAGAAGCGCCATGACCTCCTGGTCCCTCTGGGCCAGGGACGGCCCCCCCATGTAGGACAGCATCAGGTTCACGCCCTTGTCGCTGGCGTAGACCACGATACACTGACCGGCAGCGTCGGTGAAACCGGTCTTGACGCCTGTGACTGCCGGGGTCAGCCAGAGCAGATGGTTGTGGTTGAGCAGGGCCCGGCCTTCGGGGTGGCCCCGCCAGGGGATGGTCACCTCTTTCGTGGCTACCATCTCCCTGAGCACCGGATGCTTCATCACCTCCCGGGCCAGCGTCACCAGGTCGCGCGCTGAGGTGTAATGATCCGGGTCGTCCAGGCCGTGGGGGTTGGTGTAATGGGTGTGCTCCAGGCCCAGCGTGCCCGCACGCAGGTTCATCATGCCCACGAACGCCTCGACACTGCCGGCCTGGTGCTCCGCCAGGGCCACGGCGGCATCGTTGCCGCTCTGCACCAGCAGGCCGTAGAGAAGGTCGCGCACGCTCAGCGTCTCACCCTCCTCCAGCCAGATGGAAGACTCGCCCACGGAGGCGGCGTTCTTGCTGATGCTCACAGGCTCGTCCAGGTCGGCGCAGTTCTCCACCACCAGCAGCGCCGTCATCATCTTGGTGGTGCTGGCCATGGCCTGGCTCATATCAGGCGCTTTCGTCAATATCTCCTCGCCGTTGTCGGCGTTTATCAGGTAGACGGAACGGGCCGTGGTCTCCGGCGCCACCGGCTGGGTCTGGGCCAGGGCGGTAGGGACCACCAGCAGGACCACCATGACGGTGAGCAGGAACAGGAACGGGATTTTTCGGAAACTCATCGCTGGTCAGACGTCAGGGTACCTTGATGACTGTCCCCGGCTTGAGGTTCTGCGGATTGACATTGGGATTGAGCTCGACGATGCGGGCAATGCTGGTGTTATATTCGGCGGCGATGCTGGCGAAGCTGTCACCGGGTTTGACCTCGTAGGTGTTGCCGGCGGTGGTCGCAGTGCCCTCTGCCGCCGGCTGGTCGAGCGCTTCTTCCGGTGACGGCGCCGTCTGGGCCGCAGTGGTCTGATCCGCCACGGCGGCGCTTTCGTCGCCGCCGAGGATCCCTGAGCTGTTGGTGATGATGACGGCGGTAGCCGCCGCCGTGACCAGCGCCAGCACCGCCAGCACCCGGATCACCGTTGATTCAATGCTGCTCAAGTCTCTTCTCCAGTCTCCGGTTCCATGTCCCCCCAGCCATCCTGTCTCCCATTCCTTCCCGCGCCGTCTCGTCAGGGGCTCCCTGAAGCACGCATGAGCGCGCCGGCCTTCCGGTGAGGGGCCGTAATCAGCTTGCGCCCGCCGACAGCCAGAGTTCCTTCCTGATGGAGGCAGCAGCTTCAGCGGCCGCAGCCGCGTAATCCTCGCCGCTGCCAGCGTAGATTATACTACGGGAGGCGGTCACAAGCGCTCCCAGTCCGCTCCGGTCGAAGGCCGGAGCCACATCATCGACACCTGCCCCCTGGGCTCCGCATCCGGGCAGCAGGAAGATTGAATGGGGCATGAGCCGCCTCAGGCCGGGTATGTCCTGCGGCCGTGTCGCCCCCACCACCGCGCCGACGCTGCTGTAGCCGCTCTCCCCCTCCAGGCCCTCGCCCCAGCGAGACACCAGTCTCGCCGCCGCTTCGAAAACCCTTTCGCCATCGACGGTTTTAAGGCCCTGCAGTTCGTCAGCGCCCGGGTTGGAGGTGCGGACAAGGATGAATATGCCTGCGCCATGCCGTCGGCAGTCGTCCAGGAACGGCTCTACGCCGTCGCCGCCGAACCAGGGGTTCACAGTTACAGCGTCGGCGCCGTATCCGCCCGCCTCGCCATCCAGCCCCGTCGGCCGACCGATGTAGGCGGCGGAGTAGGAGCGGGCGGAAATGCCGATGTCTCCGCGCTTGGCGTCGGCGATAACCAGGAGCCCGGCTTCTGCGGCCCGGCGGCAAACATGTTTGAAGGCGCGTATGCCTGGAGGTCCGTACTGCTCGAAGCAGGCCAGCTGTGGTTTGACCGCTACGGCCTCGGAGGCGACTGCCTCGATGATGTCGGTGCAGAACTCTTCGAACATCTCTCCTGTCTCACGGCAGCCGCACCCTTCGCCAAGGCCGGCGCGATATCGCTCCAACAGATGCTCCGGCAGAGCCTCGACCCGGGGGTCCAGGCCCACGCATAGCTGGCTGCGCCTTTCGGCGATGGCTTTCGACAGCCTGTCAGCGAAGTTATTCTCCATCATGCTCCCATCTGTTCATGAAGCCTGAACCGGTGCGTATAAAGCGTGGCCGGCTTATATGAAGCCCGGCCGGTGAGCGCCGTTTCCTTTGGATGCGGCGGGCGCCCGGCCCGGTAAAAAATACAGGATTTCCGCCGGCGGCACAATTACCAGAACTCGAACTCCCTCTCGCCGATGACCACCGTGTCACCGGGCCGGGCGCCCGCCTCCCTCAGCCTGTCGCTCACTCCCAGGCGCTCCAGGCGCTCCTGCAGGTAGGTAATCGCCTCGTCGTTGGCGAAGTCGGTGCGCGCCACCATCCTTTCCACCACAGCACCTTTTACGACGTAATAATCCTCAAGCTGCTCCACACGCCACCGCTCATCCTCGCCGGGACGGTATAACGTATGCCCCTCCGGAACCGCTTCCGGTTCCAGTACCCTGTCCTCCCCATACTCACCGATCAGCTCAATCGCCCGGCGCATCAGCCCGGTCAACCCTTCCCCGGTCGCCGCAGAAATGGTAAGCACCGCCTGTTCACCGTCAACGGCATCCGGGTCTCCGTCGGCCCGTTCCAGCAACCAGGCAAAGGCAGGGTCCCCATCACGGCAGCGCCGGGCCACTTCCGCGGACAACCCTTCCCTCACCGCCGCCAGATCCTCCCTTCCGACCAGGTCGATCTTGTTCACCGCCACCAGCTGCGCCCGCCGCGCCAGTTCGGAGCTGAAACCATCGAGTTCCTGGTTGATTGTGACGAAATTCTCCAGTGGCGGCCGCCCGTAATATCCCGTGACATCCAGCAGGTGGATCAGCAGGCTGGTCCGCTCCAGGTGCATCAGGAACCTGTCACCCAGCCCCACCCCCTCGCTTGCGCCCTCCAGCAGTCCGGGGATATCTGCGACTGTGAACTGCTGATGGGTATCTTCGTCCTCCACCGTACCCAGCATCGGCGCCGTGGTGGTGAAAGGATAATCGGCCACTTTGGGCCTGGCGTGTGACACGCGCCGAAGCAGTGAGGACTTGCCCGCGTTGGGAAAACCCAGCAGGCCTGCGTCCGCCAACAGCTTCAGCTCCAGGATGATGGTCCGTCTCTCCCCTTCCAGCCCCAGTTCGGCGAAACGGGGCGCCCGCCTGGTGGAGGTGGCAAAGCGCGCATTGCCGCGACCACCCTCACCCCCGCTCGCCGCGATAAAACGCTGACCGGGAGCTACCAGGTCTGCCAGCAGCCCGCCGTCGCCTCTCAGCAGCTGGGTGCCGCAGGGTACCTCAAGTACCAGATCGTCCCCCCGGCGGCCATGCTTCTTCGCCCCTCCCCCCGGACGCCCATCGCCGGCGCTGAAGCTGCGTCGGCTCTGGAAGTAAGCCAGGTCGCGAAGCCGGCCCGTCGCTCCGATCACGACATCGCCGCCGTCGCCGCCGTCGCCGCCGTCAGGACCGCCGCGGGCGACGTACTTCTCCCGGCGGAAGCTGGCGCAGCCGTTACCGCCCTTGCCCGCCTGGACATCGATTTTCGCCCTGTCGTAGAACATGGCCTCAGGTTCCCGCCTTCAATATCTCCGGGACAAAAAAAGACCGCCCCCGGGGCGGTCCTTGTGTCTCGATCCCGCTTTCATCGTCAGGCCTTATGTCTCCTCTTCCGCCGGCACTACGCTCACCGTGCGCCGGGCCCCCCGGGAGAAGACCACGCGGCCCGTCAGTTTGGCGAATATGGTGTCATCGCCGCCGATGCCGGCCCCCGGACCCGGGGCGAACCTGGTGCCTCGCTGCCTGACGATGATGGACCCCGCCGGGACTATCTGACCGCCGAAACTCTTGCATCCCAGCCTCTGTGCGTGGGAATCGCGGCCGTTACGGCTTGTACCTGAACCTTTTTTGTGAGCCATTTACTCTTCCGCCTTCTTGTCCGTCTTTTTCGCCGGCTTTGCCTTGGCCTTCGGCTTGGCTTTGGCTTTGGACTTGGCCTTGGGTTTCGCTTTCGCCTTTGCCTTGTCCTTTGCCTTCGGTTTGGCCTTGGACTTCGGTTTGGCTTTGGCCTTTTCCCCGGCCTTTGCTTTAGCCTTGGGTTTGGCCTTGGATTTGGCTTTTGTCTTTACCTTGTTCTGCGCCTTGCCCTTCGCCTTCGTCTCAGCCTTGGCCCCTGGTCCGGCCTTCTTGCCGGCGGCTGGCTTTTTCGCCGCTTTCGCCCCTGCCTTTACCTCGACCTTCTTCCCGCCGGCGATGTCCTCTATCAGGAGCCGGGAGAGGCGGCTGCGATGACCCCTGCGGCGGCGGCTGCCCTTCTTGGGCTTGTACTTGAACACCAGCACCTTCTCTCCCAGCAGGTGCTCCTGCACCTTCGCCTTCACCCTGGCGCTCCCCAGCTCCGCCGCCGTAACCGCCCTGCTGTCGCCGCCCAGCAGCAACGGCTCAATGGTCATGGTCTTTCCTGCGTCCGCGTCCAAACGGTCCACCAGGATCTCGTCACCCTTTTCCACCTTGTATTGCTTGCCGCCCACATCGATTATGGCGTACATGTCCCCGTCACTTTCTTCTCCGTATGATGGCAGCACCGGACGGCGCTGGATTCAGCCTCAGGAATTATAGCAAAGATGGGCTACGGGTTGCTAATCACAGAGCCGCCGACAGTT
>CAZCCR010000031.1:0-3995 GCA_964497425.1 uncultured Gaiellales bacterium | reverse complement strand
GCCGCCGACAGTTCCCTCCCGCCGTGACAGGCGGCACCCATGGAACCCAAACCCCCGCGAGCAGCTAATATTGGCAGGAAGAAGACCATGATAAGGGTGAGCGGGACCCACCCTGTCCGCGGCGCACCGCTATGACCGGGCGCCAACATGTGGTAATTCCCCCTTGGAAATCTCCCCAGAGGATGGCGTGAAACGGAACGCGCGGCCACGATCCTCTTCCTGCCCCTGAAACCTACATAAAGGTCCCACATAATTCATCATACTTTAGTCGTAATTGAAAATTGAAAAAGTATGATTTTTTGTCTGCCGTATGCTTTTTTCTGCCGTCACGTTCGCGGCCGTAAGGCCCTGACCCATTGTCCACCCACATACAGGACACCATCGGCAATCGTGGGTGACGTACCTTGCCCCCCGCCACCCTGTTGCCACTGTTCCCTGCCGTTCCTGACATCCAGCGAGATCAGCCGCCCTTCCGATTCCACCAGCAGCGACCCTCCGGCTACGATAGGATCCCCTGTGTAGTTGCGCTTCAGGTCCGCCTCCCACTGGATACTGCCGTCACGTGCATCCAGAGCGTCGATCCAGGCGTGTCCGTTCTCGTCGCTGATGCGATTGGTGAAGACCCTGCCCTTCGCTACCGCCGGCGAGTTGTAACCCGCATGGCCGGTGTCGAATCGCCAGAGCAGCTGCCCGTCGGCCGCGTCCAGAGCGTAAAGGTTCCTGTCAGTGCTCTGGAAATAGACGATACCGTCGGCGACGGCCGCCGTCGCCGCCACCGGGCCGCCGGTGGGAAAACGCCAGACCTCCCGTCCTGAAGCCAGGTCCACCGCGTAGAGGTTGGGGTCGCCGCCATCGTCGCTGGTCCCGAAGTAGACGATGCCGCCGTAGACCGCCGGCGCGACGAGAACCGGCGCCTGGGCATGGAAGCGCCAGCGTTCGGCGCCGCTTGCCGCATCAAGGGCGTAGAGATTGCCGTCACCGGCGCCGGCAAGGACCAGGCCGTCGGAGACAGCCAGCGCCGCCCTGATGGGAAAGTAGCCCTGTGTTGCCGGGTCCCCAGGCTGAGCGCAAAAGCGCCATTTCTCCGCCACCGTCGTGGTCTCAATGGCAAGCACACAGCCGTTATCGCCGGTACCCGTGTAGACCGTACCGCCATCCACCATCGGCACCGGACCTGACGGGGCTATCCCCCAGTCCTCGGACAACAGATAGACCCACCGGACCTGACGGGTCTCCGTATCCACTGCCTCCAGGGCCACCGCAGCGCCCCCGTATGTTGATATCCGCTCATCGAAAAAACCCACAGGCACGCTTTCGTCGTGCATGAACCGTTCGAAGTCGAACCTGTCAAGACCTGTAACCATGAACAGAGACCCGTCCGCCACGACGGGAGAGGTGAAAACACCCTCAGTATTCATGTTGTCCGTGCGCCAATCCTCTGCCGGAGCCTTATCTCCGCCCTGCCAGTTCGGGAAGAAAGCGGTTCTGGCGGGACCACCCCTGTAGGCTCCCTCCACCCCCGCCCGGGCGGCGGCCGTGTCTGTTTCCTGGGGCATCGCCGGAAAATCCTCGACCCTTGCGCCCGTACCCGTGTAGTACTCACGGAAGGAATAGACCAGCAGCAGGACCGTCACCGCCAGGAGGGCGAAACCAAGAGGCAGGTAAAAGCGCAATCCCGGCGCATGGCCCCGCTTCTCTGCTGCGTGGTCAGTCATGGCTCATACCTGTGCAGAGGGCCCCGGGGTTTGGCCAGGCCCGGAGCGCGCGCCCGGCAATCCCGGTCTGTGCTGTTTCCAGAGAGACTGATAGAAGTAGCTGAGCACCAGGAACATGCCGCCGAAGCCGATGAACAGCAGGATACGCCAGATGGCTGCAACCTCTGTCAAGTCCACCAGCAGCAACTTGCCCACCACGACATAGAGCGTGACCAGCCCGGCAATGCGGGCGAAGGCATCATCGGCAACCAGCCCCGCCACCAGCAGGATGACGGCGCATCCGCCCCAGGCCACGGTCACATAGCCCTGGCCGTTGTCGAGGACGGAGAGTTCATGATAGAGCAGGCCCAGCAGGCCCAGCAGCGCCGCCAGGCGGTAACCCGACGAGATCCACCTGTCCTTGTGCAGGAAGGACAGAACGGCGGCAGCGGCGACAAAGGCCAGCCCCGGCAGGGCCTGGGCATTGAACACGGCGCTGCCGGCCGGTTCCAGCCAAAGCAGCCGCCCAAGGAACCAGGCGCCGGTGATGACGAAATAGAGATGGCCTGCGAACAGCATGTACTTGTCGCTCAGCCGAATCGCCGCGATCTGTATCAGCACCGCCTGGATGACGAAGGAGAAGAACAGCGCGTCGCCATCCAGCAGCAGCACCATCGCCAGCGACACCAGCAGCATGGAGACCATCCCCTGTGTATACCCCAGGTTCGTCAAGGGATGGGCGCGGCGCGTCACAAAGAGCACAGCGATGCCGAAAGCGGCGGCGACACCGAGGGCCACCCAGCCGACGGCGTGCTCGTGACCTTCCCAGACCTCCATCGATAGCCTGAGCGACGCCAGCGGCGTGGCGATGGCCAGCATGTGCACATGCACGGTCTTCAGGCGCTGATAATCAGCCTGCAGGTAGCGTTCCATCAGTCCCGGGGTACGGTAACCCCACCTCTCCGGGTCACGCGTACGCAGAACCTCACGCAGTACTGGAACGACCCAGAACGCCAGCAGCATGAATGCGATGCCGGCGGTCAGGGAGACGCGCTCGGCGGTGGCGTACTGCGTCCGCTCCGGCAGTATCAGGTAGAAGGAAGCCAGCGCCGCCCAGCCGCCGGTGGCGGCGACCCAGAGCAGAGAGCGCCAGCCCCTGAAAAGGTAAGCTATCGACGCTACTGCCAGGATCAGGCAGACATACAGCACTACGCCCGGCAGGACCTCCATGCTCTCGTGCAGCAGCAGCGGCGTCGCCAGGGCGCCGGCGATGCCCACCAGCGAAAGGGTCTCAACCCGCTGGCCCAGGGAATGGACGACAGCGACCAGCGAGACCGATGCCAGGAAGGCGAAGGACACATGATACGGGACAAGCCCGTAGAGTGCGTAAGCCCCGAAGCCGGTGATGTAGAGAGCGGCGATGCCGGCGCCGGAGAACACCTGACTGAAATGAGGATGCCGCTTTTGGACATGGATGCCCGCCGCCAGCAGGGCCAGGCCGATGACAATACCGGCGGCAACCCGCAGCGGCGGCACCAGCCAGCCCTGGTCTGCAGTGTACTTGAACAGGAACACCACGCCCAGCAGCAACAGGACAACGCCGACAAGGTTCAGCCAGTTGCGGCTGTTTCTGAAGGATTCGGGAAGGTGGAACGACGGACCCTGAGGCGCCTTCCCCTTACCCCTGCCGGCGGTCTTCGGGGGCGGAGCAGCCTGGGACGCTGTCGCTGCCACAGGTGCGGAACGCCGCACCTTGCTGCTGCCGGACTGTTCCCTGATTCTTTGCGGAGCCCCGGTCTCGGATGTTGGCTCCACCGGAACCGACCGCGGAGGCACCTCATGCTCCGGTGTGGCAGGAGGTGAGGAAACAGGTTTGAGGGATTCAGGTTTGAGGGATTCGCCGGACCGGCCAGCCAGGCGGTCGTCCAGCTTCTCGATGACACCCGTGAGCCTCTTTATGGCAAGCTCCAGCCGGTCAAGCCTCTCGGCGAACTCCTGCTCCTGCCTCCTGTTCATGACGCCTTCCCCCCAAGGAAAGTTTTCTACAGGAAAAACAAACCCGACACGATCTCAATGTCAACTGAAAGTTCGCATCAAGATCAATCATTTCTTCTGCAGATTTTTCGGCAGATCCATGGAATTGATTAGCAACTTTCAGATCCATATTCCGTTGCCCAAAGACAACCAGATGAGGCCGCCAATGGTCAAGTCCAAAATCTTCTGTAAATTCCTCACGTCTCCAAGACGTTCAGGTTACAGCAACGAGTTCGCGCCCTGAAGCAGCGTCCTCGGCCTCGGTTT
>CAZCCR010000030.1:0-23698 GCA_964497425.1 uncultured Gaiellales bacterium | reverse complement strand
CCGTGGCCGTTGAGCTCCTGCTCCATCTCCATGCCGGGGCGCTCCAACTCCTGTTCCAACGGCAGCGCCGGGATGAAGATGCGGAAGATGGTGCCGCGGCCGGGAGAGCTGTCCACGTCGATCCAGCCACCGTGCTGGGAGACGATGCCGTAGACGACGGAAAGCCCCAGCCCCGTGCCCTCCCTGCCTTCCTTGGTGCTGAAGAAGGGATCGAAAATGTGGGATTGGGTCTTCGGGTCCATGCCTTCTCCCTCGTCGGCAACTATGAGGCAGACATACTTGCCCGGCTCGGCCTCGGCGTGCTCGGCGACGTAATCGGCGTCGATCTCTATATTCTCCGTGCCGATCCTTATCTCCCCGCCCTCGGGCATGGCGTCGCGTGCGTTCACCACCAGGTTCATTATCACCTGTTCCAGGTGTCCGGCGTCGGCCTTTACGGTCCAGACACTCTTCTTCAGCCCGATCTTCAGTGTGAAACGTTCGCCCAAGAGGCGGCTGAGCATGTTCTGCATGTCCGCCACCACCCGGCTGATATCGGTAGGCCTGAGATCCATAGGCTCGCGACGGCTGAACAGCAGCAGCTGGCGCGTGAGGTTGGCGGCGCGGTCTGCGGACCGGCGCGCTTCGGTGAGTTCCTCCCTTACCGGACTGTCCTCGGGGATGTCCATCAGACTGAGATCGATGTAGCCTTCGATGGCGGTGAGGAAGTTGTTGAAGTCGTGGGCGATACCGCCGGCCATGGTGCCGACGCTCTCCATCTTCTGCGCCTGCCTCAGCTGCTCCTCCAGCTGCCTGCGTTCGCTGATGTCCTGTATCGCCACCTGCACCGCCGGCTCACCCTCGTACTGGACAGCCATGGCCGAGACCTCCACATCGATGACTGAATCGTCCAGCCGGATGAATTTCTCTTCGGTCCCGGGGGCCCTGCCTTCACCTTCCAGCACCGCTTTCATTCGCTCTACGGCAAGCTGCCGGTAGTCTGGATGCACGTACTCGATCACGTTCGTCCCGATTAATTCTTCCCTGGAAGCGCCCCCCACAAGCCGGACGGCGGCCTGGTTGGCGTCGATGACCACACCGTCGCGGTGGATGGCCAGCGCCAGCGGCGACTCCTCGAAAAGGGCGCGGTAATTCTCCTCGCTGCGCCTGAGATCCTCCAGCGCCTGCTGTTGCTGGCTGATGTCGCGGACATATTCAATGACGTTCTCCAGGTGACCGGTCTCCTCGTCCAGCAGCGGGAAGGAATACAGGTCGAACCAGCCTGTTACCTCTCCCGCCTCGTTGCGTTTCGGCACCACTCTATACGCCGGTTCCGCTGTCTCCAGCGTCTGCTTGACGGGGCATATTTCGCAGGGCTCACTGCGTCCGTGATAGACCTCGTAACATTTTTTTCCCTCCAGCGGCAGCCGGAAGGAGAACCACTCTTCCATGGTGTTGTTGACGCTCTGGATCACCATATCCTTATCAAGGATGCTGATGCCGTCCTTGATACTGGAGAATATCTTGTCGTAATAGCGCGCGCTGCGCTCTATCTCGTGCTTGGCCTCCTCCCGCTCCGTGATATCGACCGCCATGCCCATCAGGCCCGCCACCTCGCCTTCCCCATCGAAGAGCGGTGAGTAGAATATGTCGAACTTGACTCCGTTGATATCGATGATGCCGCGGCTGGCCACGCCGCCCAGAGCGCTTTCGATCCCGGCGATGATCTCAGGGAAATCAGCGTACATCTCGAAGGCCGACATGCCTACCACCTGGCCCGGTCTCAGGCCCAGAGATGACAGCGACTCGCCCTCAGACAGCTGGAAGACGCCATTCCTGTCGATCATGAAGATTATCGGTTGGGAGTTGGTGACGATGGTACGGAACTTCTCCTCGCTGGCCCGCAATTCGGCTTCCGCCTGCTTGCGTTCGGTGATATCCCGCACGATAGCCTGGAGCAGCTGCCCGCCGCCGTAACTCACCAGCCTCGAGGTTATCTCAACCGGCATCCAGCTGCCATCGCGCCGCTGATGGCTGGTCTCGAAGGTTATGGTCTCACCCGCCTTCTGCCTCTCCATGCGCTCCCTGATGGCCGGCGGCTCCTCGGGAGGGTTTATCTCGGTCACCTTCATGCCGATCATCTCTTCCCGGTCATAACCCAGCCTTTCGGCGCCGAATGTGTTTACATCGACTATCTCGGCCGTGTCGGCTGAGATGAGGAAGATGCCGTCGGTGGCCTGCTCGAACAATCCCCGGAAGCGCTGTTCACTGGAGCGCAGCTCCGCTTCCACCCTGTTGCGTTCAGTGAGGTCCCGGGCAATCGCACAGTTATAGGCCTTTCCCTCGAACTCGATGTAGTTGGCGGTTATTTCCACAGGAAAGGTGTCTCCGTTCTTCCGCCTGTGAACTGATTCGAGCTGGAAACTGCCGCGGTTTTGGACCTCTTGCCAGCGCTCCGGCCATACTTCCCGCTGAAAGTTTGGATCTATGTCGAATACCGTCATCTCCAGCAGCTCCTCACGGGAATAGCCCAGCGACCTGCAGGCCGACTCGTTCACATAGAAGAACCCGCCCTCTTCATCCATCCAGAACATGGCGTCAGCCGATCTGTCCACAGACAGCTGCGTCAACCGGAGGGCCCTCTCGGCTTCTCTCTTCCCGGTGATATCCTGGGCGGTACCGCCGCCGCGCACAAGCTTCCCTTCTTCGTCACAGGTGAACTCGCCTATCGCTTCCATCACCCACTCGACGCCTTCAGGCCTCAATACCCGTGCCGTGAAATGATAAGCGGAGCTATCGGCCATGGCCTTCCTGTAAGCCCTGTCCATCATCTGCCGGTCATCGGGATGCACCATGGCCAGGACATTCTCGTAAGTAGGCTCGAAAGATTCAGGATCAACACCGAACAGCCGGTAGAGCTCATCAGACCATGTAACGCTGCCGGCGGCGATATCCCACTCCCAGCTGCCCAGCCCGGCGACCCGCTGAGACGCTTCCAGCTGGCGGGCTTTCAGTATCAGCTCCTCCTCCTTCTTTTTGAGTTCGGTGACATCGGTGATAGAGATAAGCACCCGTCCCAAAGTCTGTTCATAGCCGGGAACGACGTTCAGGCGGATGACGCTGTCCATGCGGCGGCCCTCGAGCGTCCTGGTTTCTGCTTCCACCTCCAGTTCTGTGACTCCATCGTTTATAATGGCAAGGAGAACGGAGCGGAACGCATCCAGAGAGCGGCCGATGAAAACCTGGGCCATACCGGATGCCAACCGGGCGGCGTCTTCGGCCTCGTACATGGCCAGGGTAGCTTCGTTGACGCTGAGAACCCGGACCATGGAGACGCAGCGCAACATTTCCTCTTCGTTCTCCTTCAGATAGGAATCCAGGTCTTCCACGCCCCGCAACTTCAGGTTATCGACGTACTCCCTGACCTGGGAGAGGTCTCCCTCCCAGAGAGAGACGGGTGAACTTTCGAACAGCTGCCGCAGGCGCTCCTCGCTTCTCTTCAGGTCCCTTTCGGCAACTTGTCGCCGTTTCTGGTCCCTGTCCACCGAGTCGCCGATCACCTGGGCCAGTTTGCTCACCAGCAAACCGGCTGCCGTAACGAATATCAGGACCATGATCGAGGAGACCAGGGCCGGATTGAAAGATTCGAACCTGTGATAGGTCCGATGGATGAACACGCCTTCCATCAGTACGATTACCATCGTCAGCGGCAGGAATACGCGCATCAGCCTGGCCCGCAGACCGGCTCCTGTAAACAGTCGCATGGGCCAGTAACCCGGCCCGGCCGCAGCCACCAGCGCTATAGCCATCAACAGGCCGAAGGCAGCGAAGGCCAGTGACATGGGCACTATCTTGCTGTTGTCCTGCAGGGGGGCGCCGAACAGGTAGGTGACTCCCACTACAAAAGAGTTGAGACCGGACAGTGAAGCGAGGATGACCGCTGCCCGTTCATAGCCGCCGGCCCCTGGCCGGATGGAAAACAGCAACAGGGCGATGGCCATCACCATCATGGTCGCCGCTGTGTTGGGAGAGACGCTGTTGGCGGGCGCACCGTTGATATCGGCGGCGCTGGCCGGCAGCAGGCTGTAGAGGCCGCCGGCGGCACCGGTCGCGTACTGGATGAGCACGACGGCTGTGAAAACGATGGTCAGCGCCGCTGCAGCCGAAGCCGCGTACCTCACTCCCTTTTTACGCGGCCATGACAGGAACAGGAACAGACCGCTGCTCATGATAAACATGAACAGAACCATATGCGGCGAACCTACGGTATGGTCGAGCCGCTGGCTGGACATCCAGGACGTTACCATGAACCAGAGTAAGAGGGTTACCATCGCCGAGAGGGCGACAGCCATAGCAGAGACTTTAGCCAACACCCTTGATTTCCAGACCGTTTCTGAGATGATATTTATTGATGAATCTATATCGGTACCAACATCCATTCTCCCCCCACAAAGGAGTTCCGCGGCCATCCAACAGGGCTGTCGATGGTTCTGATTACCTTTCGCCCGAACCGGAATAAAACTTGAGCAGATGTTTATGAAAAATACCCGCAATCGGACGCATGGAAACGTGACGGAGCCGGGTGGCGCGACGGTCACAAGGCGCCGGCCAGCTCCAGATATCGCTCTGCCACCCTCGCCCAGGAGTATTCCCGCGCCGCCAGCCGGTGCAGCTTTCCGCGGAATCCGGCATCGCCGGTGGGGAACGCCTCGAGCAGGTGCAGAGCAGTACTCGCCAGTTCCCGCGTCAGTTCTCTTCCGGGCCTGAGCCTCGTCAACGCCTCGTCACCCAGCAGCCACTTTGCCGCGTCCAGTGGGTCCCTCAGTCCGGTCTGATAGGTGGCGAGGGGCAATGCGCCGGAAGCCATGGCTTCGGCGCTGACCAGGGCGAAGGCTTCAGGGAAGACAGATGGCGAGAGAACCAGGTCGGCGGCGCTGTAGAGGGGCGCCAGCCGACGATGGGACTGATGGCCCAGGAAGGTGATGCTGTCCCTGACCCTGCCCGTGGCCGCCTCCAGGTAACTCTCTGTCTCTTTCCCATCCATCCGCGGCAGCACCGGGCCGTAACCTTCCCCGCTCCTGAGCTCGGGCTCCTGTATCAGCAGGCGGCCGGCCCCGGCGAGGTCTCCGGCGTCGAGGTAATCTATCAGCCTGAGGAGCGGCTCGCGCATGGGGCCGTCGCCGGCTATGAACAGCCTGGTCCGTGGCCTGCGGGCGAGGATTAAAGGCAGCGCCGCAACTGCATACTGCGGTCCCTTGGTCCAGAGCAGGCGTCCCACGAAAAGCAGCGTCCCGGCGCTGCCACGGGAGCTTTTGCCGTTTCCGATCACACCGGCAACGGCCGCCTCAGCCACGTCGCCGGTCGTCTCGCCCTTTCCGGCATCCTGTGGCCCGAACAGGCCCGTATCCACCCCCGGCGGCACCACGTGACTCTTGCCGCTCAGATCCATACCACTGGTGCGCAAGAATGAGACAACCTCATCCCTGCTGGACCGGCTGAGGGCGGCTACGGCCCGGGCGCCGCCCAGCCCTTCCTCCGCGAAGCGACCCATGCGCTCATCCTTCCTGACGGTGAAATTGAGGGCGCTGCCGTGAACGGTGACGATGTAGGGTGTGCGCGATGACCCCCCTGTCTCCCCAGTCCGCGTCCTTGCATACACCTCACCGGCCCCCTTGCCGGCGGCCGGCGCCAGAGCCCTGCGTACGATACAGGGCTGCATGACGGCGTGATTGGCCTGGACCAGCCGGGGCGGCCAGCGCCTGAAGACCGTCTCCAGGGCAGTCACGTTCGCCTGCAGGTACGCTTCCACTTCTTCATCCTCGGCATCCTGCAGAGGTCGGGCCTCAAAGCCCGGGAAGGGACCAGCGACGTAGGTCAGCAGCCTGCCGCCCAGGTGGGGCCTGACCAGGCGGCAGTAGCCGGCGCCGCCCGGCCCGCGGCCGGTGTCGGCAGGACTCCCCTGGCTGTCCTCTCGTGTACCGGGTCCGGCGTCCCGCCCCCGCCCCGCTCTATCCTCACCATATACTATCCCCGCTTCGCGGTTGGAACTGTGCAGCTGCCAGGCGCAGTCGATGAATCCGAAGTGCTGCGGCTCCTGCTCCTGGCAGACCAGGGTGACTTCGTGCCCTCGCCGCTTCATCTCCCGCGCCAGCTCGCGCACGTAGACGGCGCTGCCGGAATCGGAAAGGAAATATCCGTGGACGATAGTTATCCTCATGGAGGAGGAATACTGTGCGACGGCGATTTGACCTGCCTCCGCCTGCCTGCCGCGAGTATCACGCGAACCCGCCGGCGGCCTTTCGCAAGTCCAGGACGCCGTTCCGCCGCGGGCCGGCGCCGTCGTTCTGCCGCGGACCGATGCTGCCGGTATTTCATGGACCTGCACTCTGCTGATATCCATCGGGCCGGCGCCGTCGTTCTGCCGGGACGGCTCTGCCGGAATCCCCAGGCAGGCGCCGCCGGCATGTCACGGGCCTGCCTATTCTGATAGCCAGCGGGCCCGCGCATGCGATATCCTGCGGCCCTTGGCTACAGGTCTGCCACAGGCCGATGCCGCCGCTATGCTGTTATACTCATCATCAGCAGGGCTCCCGGGGGGAGTTGCCCTTGGGTGGTTCTCAGCCAGTACGATCAATCCGAAAAGGAACGGGAAAAGGGACGGTTCATGCGGGCGCTTGCCGTTCAGAACATAGAATGCGAACCTATGGGGGCCCTGGAGGAGGCGTTCTCCTCCCGGGGTTTCCAGATCGAATACGTGCGTGCCTGGGCCGGCCAGCCGGTCCCCCCTGAGCCGTCCGGCCTGGATGCCGTGGTCATCCTTGGCGGCCCCATGGCCGTCTATGAGGGAGGGTCCGCCGCCATCGACGCCGAGATCCGCCTGGCAGGGGCGGCCATCAGGGAGGACAAACCCCTGCTGGGCATCTGCCTCGGCTCCCAGATAATCGCGGCGGCGGCGGGAGCGCGGGTCTATGCAGGCGACATCCGTGAGGTCGGCTGGTCCGAGGTGGAGCTTACCGCCGACGCCGCCTCCGACCCGCTCTTCTCCGCCATGCCCTCTCCCCTGCCCGTGTTCCAGCTTCATGGCGACACCTTCGACCTGCCGCCGGGTGCGGTGAGGCTGGCAGGCGGCAGCGCCTACGCCAACCAGGCCTTCCGCATCGGCGCTAACGTCTACGGCCTCCAGTTCCACGTGGAGGTAACCCCCGAGCTGCTCGGTGAATGGACGCGTATCTATGCCGATTATATCTCCGGTGGTGGTATCGAACCCCGCTCCATCCTCAAAGGACTGGAAACCCGCTGCCGGGCCCTGGCGCCGGCGATGGCCGCATTATCCCGGTGGCTGGAGAGGGTCTCCTAGCATCCACAGACCCGGCCGCCTGATACGGCGCTCATCGTTGCTGTCGGCTGTCGGCTGGATTCACTCCCTTTAAACCCTGCCACTCTGTGGTCAACGTCCGCGGGTCTGTCATGCGACCCCTGCGGCCTCTTGCCGACTAACCTCGACAGATCCTTGCCGGCTATCTCCACACCCCCTTTCAGGTTTACACCGCAGCCTTTGCGGACCCATTGCGGGACCGCTTTTTCTTCAGCCGGAGCCGCATGGATCGCGCAACCCAACGTCCCTTGATCTATGTTGAATCCATGAACCGACCCGGTGTTACCATCGCCCATCGATTGCGCCCCGGGTGAACGGTTCAGACATCCACTCATCTTTCATTTACCCATGCAGGCTTCCGCCACCTCCAGTGCGCACTGGTCGCCGCACATGCTGCAGCCGTCGCCGTCGCTGCCGGGCCTGGCGTCCCTGACGGCGCGCGCCCTCTCGGGATCGATGGCAAGGGCGTATTGCTTCTCCCAGTCGAGCCTGCGGCGCGCATCGCCCATCTGATGATCGCGACCGTGCCTGCCGAGCTTGACCATATCGCCGACATGGGCGGCGATACGCGCCGCAATCACGCCCTGGCGCACGTCTTCGGCGTAGGGCAGGCCCAGGTGTTCAGCCGGAGTGACATAGCAGATGAAATCGGTGCCATAGGCTGCCGCCCAGGCGGAACCGATGGCTGCGGTGATGTGGTCATACCCGGGCGCTATGTCCGTGGTGATGGGTCCCAGCATATAGAACGGTTTGCCGCCGCTCAGCTGCTTCTGCAGGATGACGTTGGCCTCTATCTGGTCGATGGGGATATGCCCCGGACCCTCCAGCATGGCCTGCACCCCGGCGCTCCGCGCCCTCTCCGCCAGCTCGGCATTGATGATGAGCTCCTGGATCTGGGCCTTGTCGGTGGCGTCGGCGACGGCGCCGGCGCGCATGCCGTTACCCAGGCTGAGGACGACATCATATCGCCGGAGAATGTCCAGCAGCCGATCGAACTGTTCGAATAGCGGGTTCTCCCGCTGGTGCTCTTCCATCCAGGCCACCATGAAGGCGCCGCCACGGCTTACCAGGCCTCCATTGCGGCCGCCCTGGTCCTTCAGCACCTGTACGGTCCGCCTGTTAACGCCGCAATGGATGGCCATGAAGCCGATGCCGTCCGCGGCCTGGCGCTCGATGATGTCGAAGAGCAGGTCGTCGGTCATGGCGGTGGCTGCACCCAGCCGTCCGGCTGATTCCACGCTCGCCTGGTATAGGGGGACACTGCCCACGGGCAGCCCGATGGCGCCGATGATGCTCCGCCTTATCTGGTCAAGGTCACCGGCGGTGCTCAGCTCCATCAGGGTGTCGGCGCCGCTCTCCTCGGCAATCCCGGCTTTCTCCTTCTCCATCTCCAGATCGACGATATCGGAAGAGGTGCCGATGCTGGCGTTCACCTTGGTACGGAGTCCGGCGCCTATGGCCACCGGCCGGACCCGGTCACGGCTGCCGGCTACCACGACAGCCTCGCCGGATGCCATTCCCTCAACGATTACTTCCGGCGCGACTCCTTCGATCTCCGCAGCCCGCTCCACTGACGCGGTCGCCCTCCCCGCCATTGCCTTTTCCAGAGGTGTCTCCATGCTGCTGCTCCTTTCCGCAAGACGCCCTCCATCAAAGCAAAAACCTCCAGCCGAAAGGCGTGGAGGCAGCAGGCCGACTGGCCGGCCCTCTCGCATCCTCGAAGAGCGGCTTACCGTAAAGGCCGGGCAGGTCTTCTGGCTTCCGGAGCAACGATGTCGCCTTCCCGGGCATGAACGCCCAGTGGCTTTGTCATCCTGTCCGCCGTTTCGTGGCGCCTACGACGGAACATATCCCCGGTATCACAATCGGGGCGTCTCCGGTCACAGCGGCGGGCCCGCGCCGGTCTCTCACCGGCTTCCCTATTCTCCCCCCGGACATCCGGTCCGGAGGGCACCCGGCCAGTATTCTGTTTCCAGCGCGGTAGTCTATCCTCTTTCGCCGGATTCATCAAGACGGGCACGCGGGCTCTCAACTTCCCGGGTGAATCAACAGAACCATACGGATCTTCCTGGATGTCAGGATGATCAGATGATGATCTACCGCTGTGTGATAACGTCGACCTTTGAGTGTTTGACCAGACCCTACGATGACGCCAGGATGGCCAGCAGAATCCTGACGTCCCCGCCCGCCGGCACCGTACTGACGACAAAGACCTGCTTTCCGCCGGTGCCCTCACGCGACCAGCGTGCCAGGCCGCCGCCGGACCTCTCTTCATCGATTCCCCAGCCGTCTGCGGCCATAGCTTCCCGGTAGAACCGCAGAACCTCTTCCCCGGTTGCCCCCTCCGGCAGAAGAAAGTAGCGCACCTCCACTCCGGACGCATCGACATCGAAGGCGCTCTCCGCGGCGACAAGGGTGTTATCCAGCACGATCTCCTGCGCTCCTTCATACATCGTCAGACCCGGCGCCAGCGGCAACTCATCGATGGTGGCGGAGGCGTTACCCCCGCCGCAGCCCGGCAGCAGCACCAGAATCAGGACCATAACCGTCAGGCATGCAGCGCCGCAAGGGAAGGTGCAACAGTGCCGGCGTTGGTTTCCCGCCGATATCCCTCCCGATCCGTTCCCGGACATCAGTATCTCCCCAGGCGCCGGTTTATCCAGCCATGTAACGCGTGCACAGAGAAACCTTCCGACAGATACATGATGGCGCAGGTGCCATGGTAGAGTTCCATGTCCTTTTCCTGGGCCAGAGAGATGGATTCAGGTGAATCGCAGCGCTGGTGTATCCAAACCTTTCTGATGCCGGCATCCGCTGCGGCCGCCACCCAGCCCGCTGTCTCATCCGCGGGCGTCTCGATGATGACGGCGTCAACCCGGCGCGGCAGGTCGCCCAGGCTGCTGTAAGCCTGCTTGCCGGAGACACTGTCCGCAACCGGATCCACTGCGTAGACCTCCTTACCCTGCTGCCTGAGCTTGTCGAAAGTCAGTTGGGGGTACTTCCTTCTGGAGGAATCACCCACGACCGCATAGCTCCTGTTCTCCCAGAATCCCGAATAATCCATCCCGGCCTCATTCCCTCAGTTTTCTTCCGACAATATCATGTCCAGCAGTCCGCCGGTCAACTTCGGCGTCAATCTGTGCGCCGCGAACGGCGCCGCGGCGATGATGATGGCCGTCAGCGTCAGCCTGAACCACAACGTCTGAACAAACAACCATGCTGCCGTGACCAGGATTACCGCCGCCACAAGCGTCGCCATGAGGTTCACGGCCAGATGGATGCGGCCTGGGTCCCTATCCATCTGACTCGATCCAGGCCAGCGCCTCATCGTGTGAACGGAATATCCGTACGTCCGACTCCTGCCCGGCCAGCTCGGCGAAGGACTGGTACATGCGGCTCATCCCGTAGGCCGTTTGCCTGCCACCCACCAGAGCAGTCTTGCCACCGGGCCGGGAATGGGAAGCGTCCTTCACGAACAGCGCCGCGCCCCGGACATCCTGCGCCTGGATGGACGCCAGCTCGGCTTCGGTCATATCCCAAATGACATTGGTGGTGGGAATACCGCTGTAGAAGGAACCGATTACATCCTTCACCTCATCCAGCGTCAGAGTGCCCGAGCATATGAACTCGGTCAGGTCCGCCTCTCCATGTTCCTTTATCCCGATCATCGCTTTTATCCATTATATTATCCCGATGGGTGAATTCCCTTCACATATTTCCTGCCCTTTTGATTCCTGTGTAAAAGCGTTAAAAAACCGCCCTTGCGGACGGCTTTCTGCTTCCCGGGTGCGCCGGCGCCGAAGGCGCCGGCGCACCCGGCTCCTCTCGAATCCGGCTACACACCGGGACGATCTCCCGACCAGCCCGGTGACAGGACCGATCTGGGATGTTCTTCCATTCCGCTGCTACATGTGGTCATCCCGCCTGTCCGGGCGGATAACGTTCCTTCCATACCGGGTTCTGGTTCCTGATCAGGGATATGTATAGCTGTTGCCGCATTCATCATCCGCAGCAGCAAGCACAGTGGCTATGAATCTTGTTACCCCGGTGGGCACCGAATACTTCAAGGTGAAGGACTTCGACCCACTTGCCGTGATGGTACCCAGCGAGACCGGCATGCCGGTGATACATGTCACCGAGTTGGTCGCCGTCGAGCTGGTGACAGACGCGTTATTGGCTGAGCCGACACCGTTGTTCTGTATCGTGTAGGTGACGCTCAAGGTCCCCGCCGTATAGTCCGCCATACTGGCCCAGAACGCTGTGGGCGAGCCCAGGGACAATGGCGGTTTGCCGCTCGTGCATATGCCGGCGTTGGACTGTTTGTCGAAGTAGATATCGCCCAGGGTATCGGCGACCGATGTGGTCCATGCTACATACATGTGGCTGCTGTCCGCCGCCAGGCCGGGATACTCGCCCAGCCTTCCCTCACCGGCGATGGAAGGCGAGGCGAAACTGGTGTCATTGATGCTCTGGTTGGTCGAGAAGGTGGTCCCGCCATCGACGCTCTTGGTGACGAAGACGTCCCAAAGTGAATCGGAGAAGCTGTTGCGGCGGTCATACCATGCCAGATCGATGGTGCCGTTCGGCTTCACGTCTATCCACGGCAGGATCTGGTCGTTCAGCGTGGAATCATCGTTCACGCGCAGCGGAGTAGACCAGGTAGCCCCGCCGTTCGTCGACTTGATGAACATGATGTCCGCATCATCCGGGCCATCAACGATCGTACCGTCGGGCAGGGTCGTCACATCCGGGTTCTCCGCGTACACCAGATACAACTCGGATGAATTATTGGGAGAGACCTCGAGAACCGGAGCTCCCTTGGCCCTGGTATTGTCGCCCAGCGGATTGACGTTCAGTGGCGGCAGGTCGATCGTCCTGACTGTGACATCCTGTCCCCAGGTAACACCGCCATCGGTGGATTTGTCCAGATAGATGGTTCCCGTCCCGCCTGTCCAAACGCTGTAATCCAGCCAGGAGACATAGACCGTACCGTCCGGCGCTACCGCCGGGACGGGCATGTTGCCCATGTCATGGCCGATGTCGTTGATTCGGCCGGGAAAGCTGGTGTAGGTCCCGTCGGGATTCAGTTGCGTCACACCTGTCGCCAGGTTGAAGCCGGCGGCGCCGTTGGTGGAATAGGCGAAGTAGATATCAGAATAGGGCTGTGACATGTTCCAGCCGCGGTCTTTGATCCAGGTGATATAGATATTGTCGGTTCGGGGACTGCTGGAGAACCTGTCCACGGTCATCTGGTCACGGTCGTTGAGCCGATAATTGGGATCCGGGGACCCCAGGGCCGGACCATCTTCCGAGACGGGAACCGGCGTCTGCCAGGTGACGCCACCGTTTGTCGATTTGTGCACGTACAACCCGGAAGCGGGGCCGGGACCCCAGTTCCCATCAGTGGATATATGGACGACATAAAGGTTACCGAGGGTGTCGGCCGCTGCCGCCGGATCCCATGCTTCCACCATGGTGTAGCCGAGAGAGTGCGTTGGATATGGCAATAACTGCTGCGATGTCCAGTTCGCGCCCCCGTCCGTGCTGTAGCTCACTCCCAGCCCCGTGGTACCGGACAGCGGTCCGTCATTGTATGCTGCCAGAAGCACTTGTGGCTGCCCCGCCACCGTGCCGGGCACCAGGGCCAGAGAGATCTCGTTCTGGTCGATGCTGCCGCTGTCTATCACGGCATCCGTGCCGGCGCCCGCAGCCGTTGCTGAGATAGTCAGCGCGACGGCGGCCATCGCTAATAGCATCGATATGGCTACCAGGCGGAATTTCCCAATCATGACTGATTCACCTTCCCGTGGTTTTTTAACGGTTTCTGATGCGGTTTCCGTGTGATAGCGCGAAATAGAAGGGAAGGGTTTGCCGTTGGTTTCCAGCGTTCGCCCTCGAGAGATTCGGTCACCCCGCCATGCGAAATGCAGACACCGTTTGACGGGGAAAGAATCTCCCCGACTGGTGGAGCAGATGATGGCACGCAAATAACTGGACCAGCTGTTGTCGCACTCATGACTCCCTATACCCCATTTAGCCCGCAAGTGGACGTACCACTTTACTTTAGAATGTAGAAAAGGTCAATAGGCGATCCGATGATCGATCAATTGTCAGTCGATTCGAACTGAAGATACGACAGGTCCGATGGAGCAGTTAATAAGACCGGGGGGAGACGCCCATATCCGGTATACGATCCTGAGCATACAGGGAAACGGAGACAGGGATGGATGGAATGGCTGGCGAGGAAGGATTCGAACCTTCAATCCCCTGATCCAGAGTCAGGTGCCTTACCATTAGGCCACTCGCCAGCGATGCGCCTTCGGCACAACTGGAGGCCTTCGGCATATCTAGAGTCTACCTTGCGCTGCGGCCTGACTCAAGCCCGATCGCGACAGCCTTTCTATCCCACACCCGCTCAAGCCGATTCGAATCGCGACAGCCTTTCCATGCCACGTCCATCGAGCCACTTAAAATCGCAACAGCCTTTCCATGCCACACACGCTCAAGCCACTTTATCCTGTAAGAGCTTTACCATCCTTTCAATGCCCTTACTGACGTTCCCTGGCCTTTATCCTGGCCCAGGTGTCGCGCAGCGTGAGTGTGCGATTGAAGACGGGCGCACCCGGCGTTGAATCAGGGTCGGAGCAGAAGTAGCCGAGCCGTTCGAACTGCACGGTCTCTCCGAGCGGCAGGTCGTTGAGCGACGGCTCGATGTAGCATTCCTCGAGCACGGCCTCGGACTCGGGGTTCAGGTCCTCGAAGGGGTCACTGCCGTCCGCGCCGGGCTGCGGGCTGCGGAAGAGATGGTCATATAGCCTGACCTCCGCCGGCAGGGCGTGCGCCGCCGATAGCCAATGGAGGGTGGCCTTTACGCGGCGCCCATCGGGCGCGTCGCCACCACGGGTCTCGGGGTCATAGGTGCAGCGGAGTTCGGTGATGTTGCCGTCGTCGTCCTTGACGGCCTCGCGGCAGGTGATGAAGTATGCGTACCGGAGCCTGACCTCGCGGCCCGGGGCCAGCCGGAAGAACTTGCGCGGCGGTTCCTCCATGAAGTCGTCCCGTTCGATCCAGAGCTCGCGTGAGAAGGGCACTCTGCGGGTGCCTGCGGATTCATCCTCCGGGTTGTTCACCGCCTCCAGCTCCTCGACCCGGCCTTCGGGGTAGTTCTCGATGACGACCTTCAACGGCTTGAGGACCGCGAAGCGCCTGAGAGCCACGCGGTTGAGCACGTTCCGCACGGCATGCTCGAGCATCTCCACCTCGACCACTCCTTCGTTCTTCGCCACACCGACGGCGGCAGCAAAGTCGCGGATACCTTCAGCGGGGAAGCCGCGCCGCCTGAGGCCCGAGAGCGTCGGCATGCGGGGATCGTCCCAGCCGCGAACGTGCCCCTCCTCGACGAGGCGCAGCAGAGTGCGTTTGGAAAGGACTGTGTGGGTGAGATTCAGGCGCGCGAACTCGTACTGGCGCGGGCGCGCGGGCACCGGCAGGTTGTCGATGAGCCAGTCATAGAGCGGCCGGTGGTCCTGGAACTCCAGTGTGCATATTGAATGGGTGATGCCCTCGATGGCGTCGGACTGCCCGTGGGCGAAGTCGTAGGTCGGGTAGATGCACCAGGCCTGGCCGGTCCTGGGGTGCCTTGCGTGAAGTATGCGATAGAGCACAGGGTCGCGCAGATTGATGTTGCCGGAGCTCATGTCGATCCGGGCCCTGAGCACGCGGCTGCCGTCGGGGAACTCTCCGGCGCGCATGCGCTGAAGCAGGTCGAGGCTCTCCTGGGCCGGACGGTCCCGCCAGGGGCTCTCCCTGCCCGGTTCGGTCAGCGTGCCCCGGTACTCACGGATCTCCTCGGCGCTGAGGTCGTCCACATAGGCCTTGCCGTTGCGTATCAGGTGGCATGCCCAATCATAGAGCTGTTCGAAGTAGTCAGAAGCGTAGTACAGGTGCTCGCCCCAGTCGAATCCCAGCCAGCGGACGTCATCCTCGATGGCATCGATGTACTCCTGCTCCTCCTTCACCGGGTTGGTGTCGTCGAAGCGCAGATGGCAGCGGCCGCCGAACTCCTGGGCGATGCCGAAGTTGAGGCAGATGGATTTGGCGTGCCCGATATGCAGGTAGCCGTTGGGCTCCGGAGGGAAGCGGGTGACGACCGTATCGTGCCGTCCTTCGCGAAGGTCGGCGGCGACGATCTCGCGGATGAAGTCGCTGCGCTCTGATGGAGGTGGGTTCTGTTTGTTCACAGAGGAAAGGATAGCAGAAAAAGGGCGCTGTAGCGCTTTGCAAGGCAGCGGGCGAATGGAAAAAACGCCCCTCCCGGGGCGGCTTTCAAATCAGTCCGGGGACACTAACATTCGTATCCCCGGATAATCAATATCCCGGCGACTTCCTACTTTCCCAGGACGTCTCCACCCAAGCACCATCGGCCTCGGCGGGTTTGACTTCTTTGCTTAGGAACAGAAAGAGATGTCCAGGCGGCTACGGGAATCTGGATGTTGGTTCATGCGGCATTCTCATCTACCGGCAAAACATGAATCTCCCTGGAATGCCGGCGAGCTCGCCAAAGATCATATGCATTCTGGAGCCTCAGCCAATGGGCGGCGCTCGGTTTTCCAAAAGTCATCTCCAGTCTGAGGGCCATTTCCGGGGTAATGGCTCCACGACCATTGAGGATCTTGGACAGCGTCTTTCGACTGACCCCAAGATGCCTGGCCGCTTCAGTGACAGACAGTCTCAAAGGGCCGATTACCAGTTCCTTCAGTATTTCTCCGGGATGTGCCGGGTTGTGCATAGTCATGATGCCACCTCGCTAATGGTAATCTTCGTAATCGACGATTTCAGCGTCGCGCCCCTTGAATCTGAACGTTACTCTCCAGTTCCCGCTGACCCTGACGGCCCATATGCCTTTTTGTTTTCCTTTCAGCTCATGTAGCACCAAACCAGGCAAATCCATGTCATCCGGACTCTCAGCCTGATCCAGGTTTGAAAGAATCAAACGCAACCTTTTAGCGTGTTTCGCCTGAATACCTGCCTTGCTGCCACTCCGGTAGAATCTTTCCAACCCTTTGTGGGCGAAGCTGACGATCATACGTCACATTGTAACTCTATCGGTTACGTTATTGCAACTCTACAGGTTACAGCGTTTTTTCTACCCGTATATTGCGCAATTTCGCCGTTTAATAAACTGCTCCTCTCGGAGCAAGCTGGTCAATAGAACAGAAAAGCCGCCCTCACGGACGGCTTTTTTAATTAATCCCGGCGACTTCCTACTCTCCCAGGGCGTCTCCACCCAAGTACCATCGGCCTCGGCGGGCTTAACTTCTCTGTTCGGAATGGGAAGAGGTGTTTCCCCGCCAGCATAATCACCGGAAAGGTATATTCAGTTATCAGGTTTACTGCCGGCCATGCGGCGCGTAACCCTCAAAACTACATAGTGGCATGGTATTCAAATCAAGCCCTCGGGCAATTAGTACTGGTCTGCTGAACACATTGCTGCGCTTACACATCCAGCCTATCAACCTGGTAGTCTACCAGGGCCCTTACCTGGTTAACCCAGTGGGAGAACTTATCTTGGGGTGGGCTTCCCGCTTAGATGCTTTCAGCGGTTATCCCGTCCGCACGTAGCTAGCCTGCAGTGCCGTTGGCACGACAACAGATACACCAGAGGTGCGTTCGCTCCGGTCCTCTCGTACTAGGAGCCACTCCCCTCAATTCTCCTGCGCCCACGATAGATAGGGGCCGACAGTATTGTTACTACCAACAACTCCTCCGCTTCCGTGTTGTGTATTTCCGCTGTGTTGGCGGCCAGGTCATTTCTGCCTGGCTCTGCATGTCGCCATGCAGCTCGGACTATATCTTCACGTTCCTGACCAGGAACGTGTTCGGCGTATAGTCTCTGAGGATTCCGCATCGCTATAATAATACGCCTTGACCATTGTGCCAACGATGCGGCCTTTCCTGCTGATTGTCTGCACCTGTCGCATTTTCACTGTTACAGATGTTCTGCAACGAGTAGCGCAGGATACACCAGACTTTCCAGCATATAGCCGAATTTATAGACAGCTAGCCCTATTCGTTTTAACTGTCTCACGACGTTCTGAACCCAGCTCGCGTACCGCTTTAATGGGCGAACAGCCCAACCCTTGGGACCTGCTTCAGCCCCAGGATGCGACGAGCCGACATCGAGGTGCCAAACCCTCCCGTCGATGTGGACTCTTGGGGAGGATAAGCCTGTTATCCCCGGAGTACCTTTTATCCGTTGAGCGACGGCAATTCCACTCTCAACCGCCGGATCACTAAGCCCTGCTTTCGCAACTGCTCGACTTGTAGGTCTCGCAGTAAAGCTCCCTTCTGCCTTTACACTCTACGCACGATTTCCGACCGTGCTGAGGGAACCTTTGGGCGCCTCCGTTACTTTTTGGGAGGCAACCGCCCCAGTTAAACTGCCCACCTGACACTGTTCGGTAGCCGGATAACGGCCTACCGTTAGAAGCCCAATACACCAGGGGTGGTATCCCAAGGTTGGCTCCACCGAGACTGGCGTCCCGGTTTCAAAGCCTCCCACCTATCCTGGACAAGGTGCACCAGACTCCAATATCAGGCTGCAGTAAAGGTTCACGGGGTCTTTCCGTCTTATCGCGGGTAATCGGCATCTTCACCGATACTACAATTTCACCGAGTCCCTCGTTGAGACAGTGCCCAAATCGTTACGCCATTCGTGCAGGTCGGAACTTACCCGACAAGGAATTTCGCTCAGTCTGTTACTTGAAGACCAACAGCGCTCTTCTGCTATTGGCGGGCCGGTCATTTCTGCCGGCCTCCCCATGTCGCCATGGGGTTCGGACTATATCTTCATCCAGGCCTGAGCCTGGATGTCTGGCGTATAGTCTCTGAGGATTGCAACAATCTGGATGGTTTGCCTCGGTTCATCGTCTCCACAATGCGCGCTATATCAATCAATCACTCCCAATCCAGATGTCTTTTGTTCTGAATCAGAGCCATGACACTGACGAATTTCCTGAAATCATCAGCTTTAGCCGTCCTAAGAGGGTTTTTCTCAAAGAACGGGATGATTGTCTCACACAAGTCCACTCGCTTTCTGACGCAATACCGGTAGATATCCTCCCGGTGATTGTCAGCGCGATGGTTCCGAAAGATTTTCCCGCAAGCGTAGAACGCCTGCAAATCTTCAAGAACGTGAAGACTCTTCGCTCCCTGCGTCACCACAAACTCTGGAAACACTTGCCAACCCAAAGTCATGGTCTTATTGCGTTGGAGCGAGACAGAGAAGGTTCCTTCTCCATCAATGAACCCGACAACCCAACCTCTGGCTGTTGCTCTTTCCTGCTGATCGTCTGCACCCGTCATGTTGTCACTATTGTATGCGACGCTTCGGACAGAAACATTTCGCATGCAATGAGTAATGCGGGATACTCAGATGTTCCAGCATATGGCCAGATTTTACTAAGGCAACGAATTCACCTTAGGACCGTTATAGTTCATCTTGTTCCCCATGTCGCCATGGGGGATGGACCATATCTTCACCCTGGAACGCGAATTCCAGGGGCCTGGCGTATGGCCTCTGAGGATTCTTCCATTGTATTGAGCTCTCAACTCCTGAATCTCGACCAGAATCATTGCTGATTCCCGCGAGGTCGATCATCATACAAAGGAAGCCTTTCCTGCTGATTGTCTGCACCCATCACATTGTCACTATTGTATACGATGCGTCGGACAGATCCGCTCACCGTATTCAATGAGTAGTGTGGGATACACAGGGTTTCCAGCATATAGCCAGGTTTGTTCTCATCCGTTGCCGGACGAGAGCCGCAACTTGTTTACGGCCGCCGTTTACCGGGGCTTAGTTTCAGAGCTTCGCCCGAAGGCTAACCCCTCCACGTAACCTTCCGGCACCGGGCAGGCGTCAGCCCCTATACGTCGTCTTGCGACTTTGCAGAGGCCTGTGTTTTTGGTAAACAGTCGTTTGGGCCTAGTCACTGCGACCTCTTCGCGCTCGGAAGAGCAAGTCTTCGTCACGCTGGTGAGGCGTCCCTTCTCCCGAAGTTACGGGACTATTTTGCCGAGTTCCTTAACGAGGGTTCTCTCGATCACCTTGGTATTCTCTACCTGCCCACCTGTGTCGGTTTGCGGTACGGGCACCATCTATGCTCCCTAGAGGCTTTTCTCGGCGGCATGGGTTAAGCGGCTCGCCTACTGCAATTTTCGGCTGACGTCACGTCTCAGGCTTAACGGCTCCCGGATTTACCTGAGAGCCACCCTACTCGCTTGTCCCTGGTCGACCATCGCCAGGGTCCGCTTGCCCTACCGCGTCCCCCCATCGGTCAAACGCATGATGGTGGTACGGGAATATCAACCCGTTGTCCATCGCCTACGCCTTTCGGCCTCGGCTTAGGTCCCGACTAACCCTGAGCTGATTAGCATTGCCCAGGAAACCTCGGGCATTCGGTGGGGAAGTTTCTCGCTTCCCTTTCGTTACTCATACCGGCATTCTCTCTTCCGAAGCGTCCACGGCTGGCTTGTCGCCGCCGCTTCAGTCGCAACGGAATGCTCTCCTACCAAGCGCAGCAAGCTGCGCTTCCATAGCTTCGGCAACTGGCTTGAGCCCCGTTGAATTATCGGCGCACGAACACTTGACCAGTGAGCTGTTACGCACTCTTTAAAGGAATGGCTGCTTCTAAGCCAACCTCCTGGTTGTCTCGACACTCGAACATCCTTTGCCACTTAGCCAGTATTTAGGGGCCTTAGCTGATGGTCTGGGCTGTTCCCCTCTCGACTACGAAGCTTATCCCCCGCAGTCTGACTCCCGTGCTCTTAAGTTATGGTCTTCGGAGTTTGTATGGGTTCGGTAACCTGGTAGGGCCCCTAGCCCAAACAGTGCTCTACAGCCATAACTGAACGCACGAGGCTATACCTAAATATATTTCGGAGAGAACCAGATATCCCCGAGCTTGATTAGCCTTTCACTCCGATCCACAGGTCATCCCCTCGGCTTTCACCCCAAGTGGGTTCGGGCCTCCACGAGGTCTTACCCTCGCTTCACCCTGCCCATGGATAGATCGCTCGGCTTCGGGTCTGCCGCGCCTGACTGATTCGCCCTGTTAAGACTCGCTTTCGCTGCGGCTCCGCTTGTCGCTTAACCTTGCCAGACACGAGCAACTCGCCGGTTCGTTATGCAAAAAGCACGCGGTCACCCGGGCAAGCCCAGGCTCCCACCGCTTGTAGGCACATGGTTTCAGGTACTATTTCACTCCCCTTCCGGGGTACTTTTCACCTTTCCCTCACGGTACTGGTCCACTATCGGTCGTTGGGTAGTATTTAGCCTTACGGGGTGGTCCCCGCAGATTCCGACGGAATTTCACGTGTACCGCCGTACTCAGGAACCATCCGGGAGGCCACCGGTTTTCGCATACGGGGCTTTTACCCTTTATCGCTGCCTGTTCCAAGGCATTCTGCTAACCGGTGACTTTATGACTCCCTGGCATCATTGCAGTGATGCCGGGATGGTCCTGCAACCCCGGATGAGCTTAGCCTGCAAGCAGTCACACTCTTCCGGTTTGGGCTGTTCCCGTTTCGCTCGCCGCTACTCAGGGAATCGAGGTTTCTTTCCTTTCCTCAGGGTACTGAGATGTTTCACTTCCCCTGCTTACCTTCCCTGCCCTATGTGTTCAGGCAGGGATACGCGCGCATTACCACGCGTGGGTTCCCCCATTCGGAAATCCCCGGGTCAAAGGTTGTTCGGCACCTAACCGGGGCTTATCGCAGCCTGCCGCGTCCTTCATCGGCTCCCAGCGCCAAGGCATCCACCATGTGCCCTTACTAACTTGATCGTAAAGAACACCAAAACCACTATGTAGTTTTCAAGGTACGCGCCGGAAGATCCGGCCCATCATTCCCGTGGGACATGAGTACAACCCCGCCCCACGACAATCTTTCCGGGACATGATACGCATGTCCCCTGTCAATCCTTAAACGCGGCACGCGGCCTGACGGCCGCTAGCCGGTCAAACTTGTCCATACTATCCGGCCCGCCCACGGTTCCACGGACCAATACTCGATGCTCAGCCGTCAGACACGGTCCTCCTGGAACTTGATGAGCCCGCCGACCACGAACAGCGCCGCTCCCACAAGGCCGATCCAGAGGCCCCAGCTGCGCCCGAAACCGAAGGCGCCGGCGCCGCCGGGTATGGAGGCCAGCCTGAACAGCGTGAACAGGGCCGCCACCGCCGCCGCGATCAGGATAACCAGCGCTTCCGGCACTCCCTGCTCGCTCAGGTCGAACACCTCGAACATCCGCAGGGCGATCACGGCGATAGCCACTACGCCCGCGGCCAGTATCAGGAAGGCGATGCCGCCGCTGGCGTCCCACAGGCTTGCCGACACTGAACTCGCCACGCCAAAACCACTCAGAGACCAGCTGTACCAGGGCATGAACGTGGCGATAACGCCGATCAATGCCCCTACCACAGCCAGCTTGTCACCCAATGAAAGCCTGGATAAATCCATGTTACCCCTTTCCTGCGAGATTCGATTTCTTCCACATCCGATCAAAGAAATGAAACCGGCTTTGTCATCCGCCTCCTTTTCCCGCAGACACATTGTCGCCGGGGTAAGACTCTCGAGCCGCGCTCTACGGCGGTCTCTCAAAACTAAACAGCATGAGTACGCCTCCGGGCTTCCCCGACGGCTAGTCTTTCGGGGCAAGAGCTCAAAATCCTTGCCGCCTGACCGCCGGCGGGCCGTGGCGCCAGCCAGTGTTGACGTTCGCTTCCAGAGAAGCTGATGCTCCCTAGAAAGGAGGTGATCCAGCCGCAGCTTCCGCTACGGCTACCTTGTTACGACTTCACCCCAATCATCAACCCCACCTTCGGCCGCTGCCTCCCGAGGGTTAGCTCACGGACTTCGGGTGTTGCCGACTTTCGTGGTGTGACGGGCGGTGTGTACAAGGCCCGGGAACGTATTCACCGCGGCATTGCTGATCCGCGATTACTAGCAATTCCACCTTCATGGAGGCGAGTTTCAGCCTCCAATCCGAACTGAGACCGGTTTTTTGGGATTCGCTCCCCCTCGCGGGATCGCAGCCCTTTGTGCCGGCCATTGTAGCACGTGTGCAGCCCAGGTCATAAGGGGCATGATGACTTGACGTCATCCCCACCTTCCTCCGGTTTGTCACCGGCAGTATCCCATGAGTTCCCGGCCGAACCGCTGGCAACATAGGACAGGGGTTGCGCTCGTTGCGGGACTTAACCCAACATCTCACGACACGAGCTGACGACAGCCATGCACCACCTGTATATGCTCCCGAAGGTCCTTCCCCTTTCGGTTCAGTACCACATATATGTCAAGACCTGGTAAGGTTCTTCGCGTTGCGTCGAATTAAGCCACATGCTCCACTGCTTGTGCGGGCCCCCGTCAATTCCTTTGAGTTTTAGCCTTGCGGCCGTACTCCCCAGGCGGGACATTTAATGCGTTAGCTGCGGCACTGGGAGAGTCAACACTCCCAACACCTAATGTCCATCGTTTACGGCGTGGACTACCAGGGTATCTAATCCTGTTTGCTCCCCACGCTTTCGCGTCTCAGCGTCAGTACTGTCCCAGAGGACCGCCTTCGCCACCGGTGTTCCTCCTGATATCTGCGCATTTCACCGCTACACCAGGAATTCCATCCTCCTCATCCAGACTCTAGCCTGGCAGTTTCCAATGCAGGTCTACGGTTAAGCCGCAGGATTTCACATCGGACTTGCCAAGCCGCCTACACGCTCTTTACGCCCAATAAATCCGGACAACGCTCGCCCCCTACGTATTACCGCGGCTGCTGGCACGTAGTTAGCCGGGGCTTCCTTTGGAGGTACCGTCACCCCTTACGCTATTAACGCAGGTGGCTTCGTCCCTCCTGACAGAGGTTTACAACCCGAAGGCCTTCTTCCCCCACGCGGCGTTGCTGCGTCAGGCTTTCGCCCATTGCGCAAGATTCCCCACTGCTGCCTCCCGTAGGAGTCTGGGCCGTGTCTCAGTCCCAGTGAGGCCGATCACCCTCTCAGGCCGGCTACCCATCGTCGCCTTGGTAGGCCGTTACCCTACCAACAAGCTAATGGGCCGCGGGCCCATCCTGGAGCGGAGGCCGAAGCTACCGTTTTCTACGCGGCCATGTGGCCACGCAGGATATCCGGTATTAGCCATCCTTTCGAATGGTTGTCCCGGTCACCAGGGCAGGTTACCCACGTGTTACTCTCCCGTTCGCCGCTTTACTCGCACCCGAAGGTACTTTCTCGCTCGACTTGCATGTGTTAAGCACGCCGCCAGCGTTCGTCCTGAGCCAGGATCAAACTC
>CAZCCR010000029.1:5423-23986 GCA_964497425.1 uncultured Gaiellales bacterium | reverse complement strand
TATCAAATCGTCTCAACCGATGCAAACGGCAATTACTCCATAGTCGGCCTGGATAGCGGTAATTACAAAGTCATTTTTTATGGTTTTGGAAATTATATTGGAGAATACTATAACGATAAGCCCAACGAGGCGGCCGCTGATTTGGTTCCGGTAACAGCTGGCAGCGACACTTCAAACATCGATGCCTCTCTGGCGGCCGGTGGGCAAATATCTGGTCATGTAACTGATGAAACAGGACAATCACTGCAAGGGGCATGGGTTGAAGCATACAAATACGACAGCGCAAGCGGCGACTGGTCCTGGGCTGGAGGCGACGATACCGACGTCAGCGGCAATTACACGATCAGCGGTCTTACAGCCGGAGACTACAAAGTGAGATTCATTTCTCAGTCCTATGCTCCTGAATATTACAACGACAAACCCGACCTTGATTCGGCAGATACGATAGCCCTGCCGGCGTCGGGGTCGGTCACCAATATCGATGCTTCTCTTGCGGCCGGTTCAGCTTCAATAACAGGTAATGTCACGGATGAATCAGGGCAGCCCATACAGGGTGTTGAGGTCAACATATATGAGCTGGGCGGTATGTGGATTGATTCCGCCTCTACGGATGTCAACGGCGACTATTCGCTTGATGGGTTGGCAACCGCCGATTACAAGATTTGGTTTAATACCAGATTCTGTTACATTGGATGTGCAAACTTGGATTATGCCCCGGAATATTATTCAGATAAATCGGATTTAGCGTCCGCTGATCCGGTTTCGGCTGCAGCTGGAACTGTCACCGCCGGTATCGATGCCTCGCTGGCAACCGGCGGTTCCATTACCGGCACAGTCACCAATGAAGCCGGGCAGGCTCTGCAAAATGTGTTAGTAGATTTATACCAGCTTAACAATACGACAGGTGAATGGTATCCGGGCCTCGTGAACTTTACCTTAACGGATGATCTGGGCAACTATTCCCTGACAGGCCTTGCCACGGGGGACTATAAGGTCCAATTCGCAGATAGCAGATACAGCACATATCTTGCTGAATATTTCAATGATAAGAATGATTTGAACTCTGCCGATCTGATATCGGTTACCACAGGCGCCGCCACAGAGAATATCGACGCGGTGCTGGCATGTGCGGACAACGATGCCCCCAATGTCACGATTGATTCACCTGCCGGTACGGTGCTCAGCGATTCGCCGACCATTGCCGCCGATTACAATGACGGCACCGGCACAGGTTTGGACATCTCTACGGTTTCCGTGCTCCTGGATGGAAATGACGTGACAGGAAGCTGCAATGTAGGAATAAGTTCGGTTAGCTGTTCAACCAGCAGCCTCGGCCAAGGTTCCCACACGGTATCAGTAAGCGTGAGTGACCATGTGGGAAACACCGGGTCAGACAGCAGTACTTTCACGGTCAACACCAAGCCTGCATTGACTTTAAGCTTAACCAAGGTTTACTGGAACAGCTATTCGGACTACCAGGCCGGCTTATTATCGATTGATTTTGTTATCGGCAACAAACTTAACAGCGCTAACGCTATGGGAGTGCAGATTGTTGGTATCGTAAACACAAACGGAGTTACTGTTGCTTCGCCATTATTTCCTTACTCACTAGGTACAATCAATGCAGGAAGCTCAGTGGCCTTTACTGTGCAGTACGTTGTGAAAGATGGTGTTGGATCATTCAGGACAATTCTGTATGCAACTGCCGATGGTGGCTTTGCTTACCCCGGTCCCTACACTGGCTAGATGATGAGTATGACGCACAGAGTGATTCATAGTCTTATTTCTTAGTGACGGTGCCGGCGGGAAACCGGAAAATTCTTGAGCCATGGGCTCACAGGGATAACAAACTGGAGTTACCCCGTTTCCGTTGACACCTTTACTTGGAACGCGGCATCACGCCGCTGACTCTTCGAGCATTCTTTCATATTCTGCCGGACTCATGTAGTTCAATGCTGAATGGCGCCTCAGTGGGTTGTAGAAACCTTCGATATATCTAAAGACCGCCAGCCTGGCATCGTCCTTGGTTTTGAAGCGGTTTCTGTGGATGAGCTCGGTCTTGATGGTGGCGATCACCAACTCGGCTGCGGCGTTGACGTAGGCGTCTCCCCGGCTGCCCATCGAAGCCATTATCCCTGAAACCCTGAGTGTCTTTCCGAAAGCGAGGCTGCGATATTGCCCACTCCTGACGCTATGGTGCACGAGTCCCGGCCCGGGCCTCTGTCTGGTTGCCGCCATTCCCAGAGCGTCGATGACGATGTCGGCCTTCAGGTCAGAGCTATGCTCGAAAGTTGTGTATGACACAAGGATGAAAGGTGGCGTATCCTAACTGGAATTGACGAAAAACCAGAGAAAGGATACGCCGTGAAGAACACTACCACGCAAGCGCAGATTGGGCCAGAAGCAGAATATGCGAACCAGAGCCCTAACGACGCCCTGACCGAGGTCTTAAAAACCGGAGCCGTACGTCTGCTGGCTGAAGCTATCGAGACGGAAGTTGCGGAGTTCATCGAGCGGCATCAGGAGCTCAGGGATGCAAACGGCCGACGCCTGGTGGTAAGAAACGGCCACATGCCTGAGCGGCTGGTCCAGACCGGTATCGGCCAGGTGCAGGTAAAGATGCCCAGGGTGAGGGATAACAGCGGCTCGGGCATTCGTTTTACCTCCAACATCCTGCCGCCGTATCTGAGGCGCACCAGAAGCATCGAGGAGCTGATTCCCTGGCTCTATCTGAAAGGAATCTCTACCGGCGACTTCTCCGAGGCGCTGGTCGCGCTTTTGGGCCCCGACGCCCCCGGCCTTTCGCCGAACACGGTATCCAGACTCAAGTCCGTATGGACAGACGACTTCAAGAAGTGGTGCCGGCGTTCCCTTACCGGCAAGCGCTACGTCTACTTCTGGGTCGACGGCGTCTACCTGGCCGCGCGCATGGAGGAAAAGCAGTGCCTGCTGGTGATCATTGGCGCTGATCAGGAGGGAAATAAGGAGCTGGTGGGACTGTTGGACGGATATAGGGAAAGCGAACAGTCCTGGAAAGAGCTGCTGCTTGATCTGAGGCGCCGGGGACTTAAGGTCAGCCCCGAGATTGCCGTGGGCGACGGCGTCCTGGGGTTCTGGAAGGCGCTGGCGAAGGTATACGGAGAGTGTCGCCGCCAGCGTTGCTGGGTGCATAAAACGGCCAACGTTTTGAACAAGCTGCCGAAAAGCGCGCAGAAACGGGCCAAGGCGCAGCTTCAGGAGATCTGGATGGCCGAGACCAGGGAGGGCGCCGAAAAGGCGTTCGACTTCTTCGTATCCGCGTATGAGGCCAAATATCCGAAAGCCGCCCAACGCCTGACCAAGGACCGCGAGGATCTGCTCACGTTCTACGACTTCCCCGCCGAGCACTGGGTGCACTTAAGGACAACCAATCCCATCGAGTCGACTTTCGCCACGGTGAAGCTCAGAACCTACAAAACCAAGGGCTGCCTCTCCCGCGCCACTGGCCTGGCAATGGCGTTCAAGCTCTGCCAGTCGGCACGGAAAAAATGGAGGAAGCTCAACAGGTCAGAGATAATGGCGGAGGTGATTGAGGGAGTCAAATTCGTTGATGGAGTTCAGCAGGAAAGGATCGCCGCCTGATTCCTTCAAACACAACATTTGACAATAACTCCGGCGCAGGCGATACGGGAGACCCCGGTGGTGTGCTTTCTCTTCGTCGATCAGTCTGAACCTCATCTGGGCCGATCGGTCTCCCGGGCGAAGAAAAGCGAGGCCTTGCGTAAGATCTCCTTCTCCTCGCTGGTAAGGCCCTTGGTCTTGCCCTCGTCGATCTTGGCCTGCCGCACCCATCGGCCCAGTGAGTTTACCGATATGCCGATCTCGTCAGCCGTTTCCTTAAGCGATCGGCCGCCCAGCCGGTACAGCCTTACTGCCTCTTGGCGAAACTCTGGCGGGTATGCCTTGCCTCTGGCCATTGTTGACTCCCTTCCGGTACAAAACTAATGTATTTTGTACCAACTCAGGGTGTCAACGAAAGCGGGTCAACTCCAGTCAACGTTCCCTATGCAAATTGGTTCGATTACAGCAGGTGGTAGCTCATCCTTCACACTTAAGTATCAAGTCCCGTCAGGGGTAACGGTTTTTTCAACGACTATATTTACTACCTCTGACGATGCCTGCGGTAATATATATGAGTATCCTGGGCCGTGGTCGGGAGCTTAGATTTTAGTACAATACCACAACAAAATGGCGGGAAGGCGTAGGAATCGAACCTACCAATGACGGGGTTACCGCCACTTACCGGTTTTGAAGACCGGCTGGGCCACCAGACCCCTGCCCTCCCGCGTCGCGACGGGGACGTTCTTGCCTTTGCCTTTTTCATTTTAACAATAGTTTGTTTGGCTGTAAGAAAAAAGGCAAAAAGGCAAGAACGTCCCCTACACCCTCTTTTTTCTCAGCACCCGGTGATCCTCGATGCGGCGGGTGACGCCGGTGCGGTCGAAGTATTCCAGCAGCGCCTGGGCGAACTTGCGGCTGATGCCCAGCAGGTCGCGGAACTCGGCCAGCGTGATCTTCTCATGTTCCCTGCAGTGAGCCATAAGCTGCTCGCGGGCCGAGGACAGTGGCTCGGCAGCGTAAAAGAGGTCGGGTTTGATCTTGACGGCGGCGCCATTATCCACCAGCAGGCCCAGCACCAGCTTGAGTTCGCCCGCGGAGGCGCCGCTCGTGGAGGCGCTGCCCGCGGCGGCCGCCTGCAGCTCTTTCAGTGTGGGTGGTGAGGCGCCGCCCTCCTGAAGGAGTGACTCGACCTTCTCCATCAGCTGCTTCTGGGAATCGGAGAGCCGGGCTTCGGCGCTGGCCAGCGCCCAGCGGCTGCCTTTGGCCGTCACCTCACCGGCGCTGGCCAGCGCCGACAACAACAACTGGAAATCGCGGCCGTCCTCGGGGAGCCCGGTGGCTTTGCCCAGCTGGTCGGGGCTGAGGCTGGGGTCGGCGGGGGATTCCTCCTGGCGCCGGGCCAGCGCGTCGAGTACGTGGGCATTGAAATCTCCGATAGCGTCACGTGAGAAATAAAGTGTTCCCGCCTGGTCGCTAAGCGCCACCACGGCAGGACCTTTCGTGGTGTCTTCGCCCGCCTTGGCACCTTCCTCCACCGCAGCGTCTTCGCCCGCCGCAGCGCTTTCGCCCGTCACCGCATCTTCACCCGTAGCCACCCTTGCGCCCGCGGCTCCCGCCGCCGACAGGATCTGCTTCAGTTTTCCCGCCGGCAGCTCGCTCGCTGCCTGAAGCTGCTGGAAGGAGAGGCCGCCCGGGCGGGCCTCCGCCAGCATCAGGGCCACGACCTCGGACGGATTCCCCTTCTCCAGGGTCTCCAGCCGCGACACATGTTCCTCTCCCATACCGTGCTTGTGCGGGTGGGGGTCCAGCACCACGCCGCCGCCGATGGTGGTCACCGGCGAGAGCGAGCGGATGATGAAGCGGTCGCCCCGCGCCGGAACGATCCTGGTCTTCAGCCGCACCTGCGCCAGGCAGCCGTCCCCCGGCGCCAGCTGCTGGCGGTCGGCGAACATCAGCTTGGCGGTGGCGTCGGCGGTGCCGTGGTGGAAACGCACCTGGGCGCCGTATTTGAGGGTGGGCGCCGACGGCAGCAGGTCCAGCCGGGCGTCCACCATATAGGTGGGCTCGAATCCCCCTTTGGTTATCATCTGTCCCCGCTCGAGCCGCTCCTTGTCCACGCCGCTGACATTGATGGCTACGCGAGAGCCGGCCCCGGCGCACTCCACCTCCTGGTCGTGTACCTGCACGGCGCGCGCCCGCGTCTCCAGGCCGTCGGGCATCACCAGCAGGCCGTCCCCGGAGCAGAGCTTCCCGGACCAGAGGGTACCCGTGACCACGGTGCCGATGCCCTTCAGGCTGAACACCCGGTCCACCGGCAGCCGCGCCGGGCCCTCCGCCGCGTGGCCGGCGCTCTCATCGGCGGCGGTCTCCAGCAGCCCCAGCAGCTCCGGCAGACCGGCTCCGGTCTTGGAGCTGACCGCCACCATGGGCGAGCCGGCGTAATCGCCGCCGGAGAGGAACTCCTCCACGTCCGCCTCCACCAGCTCCACCATCTCCGCGTCCACCAGGTCGGTCTTGGTGATGGCCACCACGCCGCGGGGGATGCCCAGCATGCCGATGATGGCCATGTGCTCGCGGGTCTGGGGCATGACGCCGTCGTCGGCGGCCACCACCAGCAGGAAGATGTCGATGCCGGTGGCGCCGGCCACCATGTTGCGCACGAAGCGCTCGTGGCCGGGAACGTCAACCACGCTCAGCTTCGTGCCCGAGGGCAGCTCCAGCTCGGCGTAGCCCAGCTCGATGGAGATGCCGCGTTCCTTCTCCTCCTTGAGCCGGTCGGTATCGGCCCCGGTGAGCGCCTTGATCAGCGCCGTCTTGCCGTGGTCGATGTGGCCGGCGGTGCCCAGGACCAGGTGTCGACTATCGCTCATGCTCTGCTCCGTTTATTTCCCTGAGTTATCTCTCGCTATAAAGACATCAGGATAATGACAACAATGATAAATAATGCTATGAAAAAAGCAGGTAACATGATTATTAAATAAAGTGTTCCGACATCCCTGAGCTGCTGTCTCTGATGCTCCAACAGTTGCTCCACGCTCACCCATCTCTGATGTTTCCACAGCCACCCGTAGCTTTTATATCCGCAAATGTAAATACCTAATAATGGGATGAAACTTTCCTTGCCGACAGACAGTGGGATCCCGTTACGTTTGAGCCACCATGGCCACAGGAAGAATGCGGCCCAATTCCACTTCTGAAGCTGAGGAGGTACCTCGGCGTTCTCTCCGGAACCGGAGGTGTTCTTCATCTGCCTGGCCTTCCGGGTAAATGGTTTACAGTTCCGGCCGGGTTGTCTTATAGCCTTATTGCGAGAATGCCTGTCCGAAGGCCGCTGCCACCGCCGCCACCTGCTGCGGCAGCACGGTGCGGGCGTCCAGCAGCAACCGTTCCTTCTGGATGCGGCCGATGACCGGCGGGTCGGTCCCGCGCAGCCGCGCCGCCAGCTGATCCACAGAAACCGAAGCCGGGCTCACGGCGCAGACCCAGGAGTCCAGCTCCAGCAGCGGCAGGGCGCCGCCGCCCACCTTGGAGGCTGCCTGCTCCAGCCCGGCACTCCCTTCCTCACCCATAGCCGCGCCCACACCCGAGACAAGCTCCTGGGCGCGGGCCCGGAGCGAGGCGTCATCCTCGCTGAGCATCCTCAGGGTGGGGATCCTCTCCAGCGCCTTCTCGGGCCTCAGGTACAGGGCCAGCGTCGCCTGCAGCGCCGCCAGGGTCATCTTGTCCACGCGCATGGCCCGGGCCATGGGGTGGGCCTTCATCTTCCTGATATGTTCCGCCTTGCCTACCACCACACCCGCCTGGGGACCGCCCAGCAGCTTGTCGCCGCTGAAAGTCACCACATCCATGCCCGCTTCCAGGCTGTCGAACACGGACGGTTCATCGGCAAACGCGGGGATGTCCGCCAGCACGCCGCTGCCCAGGTCGTGGGTCACCACCAGGTCGCGTTCATGTCCCAGCCGCGCCAGCTCGTCCGCCGCCACCTCAGCCGTGAAGCCCACCACGGCGTAGTTGCTGGAATGGACCAGCAGCAGCATGGCGGTCTCATCGCCGATGGCCGCCTGGTAGTCCGCGAGCTTCGTCTTGTTGGTGGTGCCCACCTCCACCAGCCTGGCTGTGCTGGAGGCCATGATGTCGGGGATGCGGAAGGAGCCGCCGATCTCGATCAGCTCGCCGCGGGAGACCACCACCTCGCGCCCGGCGGCGAAAGTGGCCAGCGCCAGCAGTACGGCGGCGGCGTTGTTGTTGACCACCAGCGCCTCCTCAGCGCCGGTGAGCCGGACGATGATGTCGGTGATATGGTCGTGGCGGGAGCCGCGCCGGCCTGCTTCCAGGTCGTATTCCAGGTTGGAGTAGGAGACGGAGACCTCCTCCACCGCCCGCATAGCCTCTGCCGCCAGCACCGAGCGGCCCAGGTTGGTGTGGACCACCACGCCGGTGGCGTTGACCAGGGGCCTGAGTGAAGGTTGCGCTGCTTTCGCCGCCGCCGCCGTGGCGGCGGCGGCGATACTTTCGATACGCAGGCGCTCCCGGTCCACATCGCCGCCGGCGAGGATCTCCCGGCGCAGGCCCTCCAGCACTTCGCGGACCGCGTCCGTCACCAGGCCGCGGCCGAACTTCTCGCCGGCAGCGACCAGGTCAGGCGAATCCAGCAGCTCCTCCACCGAGGGCAGTGAACGCAGCATCCCGCTCTGCCGGGCGGAGACCTCTCTGCCGCCGGCGCCCAAGGTCAGGCCTTTTCCAAAAGACGCTCGAACGCCGCTGAATCAGCTTCCAGCCGGTGGATGGTCTGGTTGAGGCTCTCGAGGGACTCTTCACCCAGGTTGCCCAGACGGTGCCGCTCGGCTACATCACTGTACCTGAGCCTGAGCTCATCGGTGTGAGTGATGAGCCGTCGCACCCTTTCACGAACCCCTTCACTGAACTCCGGATTACACATCTTTCCTCCAAGTCATGGATATGGACCTCATCCTGGCCGGGCTGTGCCTCATGATCATGCCTCACGACCATGCCTAATGTTCATGATTCCTCCCCCGACAGGATCTGTAACACAGTTTCGACGCCGCTGGTTCGGGCGACCAGCAGGTCGCAGTAACGGGGCAGCTCCCTGGGCATCTCCCGGGATATGACACCGATGGTGACCATGACCGTATCCTTGCGCCGCCGTCGTTTGCGCAACTCCCTGAAGGCGTCGATATCCGTGGTGTCGTCTCCGATATAGACGGCGCGGCGCGTCTGCAGTCGGTCCAGCAGATGGCCGACGCTGACACCCTTGTTTATCTCCACCGGCGGTCGCACCTCCACCACCATCCTGCCGTTGCTGGTGACCAGGCCCAGCTTCTCCGCTTCCGGCACCACCTTGCTGTTGATGAATTCCAGCGCCGACTCCGCGTCGGCCGCGCGCCGGTAGTGATAGGAGATGGTAGCGGTCTTGTCTTCCAGCCATACGCCCGCCTCGGTGCGGGCCTCCAGCGGTATCTTCTCCGCCAGCTGCTTCATCGCCGCCAGGTACGGCTGAGCCTCCTCGCAGACGACGGTGGCGTGGCCCGGTATCATGGTCTCGAAACCGTGGTTGCCGATGTAAGCCAGCTCGGAATTGCCGACTATCCGCTTGGCGGCATTGGCGGAGCGGCCGCTGACGATGGCCACCGCCAGGTAGCTGTGACTCAACATACGGATCAGCTTCAGAATCGGCGGCGGCACGGATACGTCTTCCGGCCGCGGCACGATGGGCGCCAGGGTCCCGTCCAGGTCAAGCAGCACGGCCGCCCGGTCCGGTTCCGAGGCCAGAGGCTCCAGCTTCTCCTGTATGTCTTCCAGGGCGCTCGGCGCCGGAAGGCTCTTCTGCAAGGATTTACCGCTCATCTGCCAGAAGTTAGTCCTATGACCCTGTTTCCTCGATGCCGTTGATGTCGGCGCCTATGGTATCATACGCGCAGCATTCCCGGCAGAGATGACAGCTTGAGAGGAACCTGCGACACATCCAGCCATCACATTGGCCCCATCGTCCGGCCGGCGCTGCTGACCCTCCTCGTCCTCCTGACCTTTGCCCTGATGCTTGCCGGTTCTGGCAGCGGCCTGGCGCAGTCGTCGCCGGCGGCCATCACCGCCGCCCCGGACCAGCTGGTCTATCAGCCCGGCGACGACATCGACTTCACGATCAACGTCGACCCGGGCGGCGGCAGCCTCAGCGGCGACCTGGTGCTGGAGGTGTTCCCGCCGGCGTCGCCGCTCGACCCGACCGCCTTCGACGCCGAACCGCTGGCGGATGAGCTGGTGGAGGCCGATCTCGATATCTCCTCCGGACAGACCATCCTGCATGCCACCGATACCACCACCCTGGGGCTGGACCCCGGGGGCTATCCCGTCGGGTTCAGCCTGGTCGGTGACGAAGGCGAGCAGCTCACCGGGCGTACCTGGCTGGCGGTCGTGGCGCCCGACCAGAGGGAGCCACTGGACCTGGTGATGGTCTTCTCCCTCAGCGGCCCACCGGACAGGAACGCAAGCGGCGAGTTCATCTCCACCGGCGTCCTGGACCGCTGCGGCGAAGACCAGGGGGTGGCGGGCAGCCTGTTGCAGCCGGCTGAGCTCGCCACGGGATACCCGGACGTGAAGACCGTCTACGCCATCGAGCCGCTGCTGCTGGACGAGCTGCAGGACATGGCCGGCGGTTTCTCGCTCAAACGTGATGACGGGAGCAGCGACTACCCTGACAGCTCTCCCGAGGCCGCTGACGCCACCGCCTGTCTCCAGTCCCTGGCGGACGCGGCCGCGGTGGATAACACGGAACTGCTGTCCACCCCTTTCGCCTATACGAACCTGCCGTTGCTGGCCAAGCAGGGCTGGAGCGACGGCAACGGCCAGTACCGCATCGGTGACGACGTCCTGTCGCGGACCCTGATGCTTTCGGAGGAGCCCGATGGTGGCTACGCGCCCGGCCTGGAGGTGACCACGGACTCCCTGCGCTATCTGGCCGCCACCGGCAACGATTACACGGTGCTGCCGGCGTCGGCAAGGTCCGATATGGCCGGCGAGGGACTGGAGGGAGCGGTGTCCCTGCGTGTCAGGGATATCAGCGGCGAGCGGATCACCGTCTTCTTCGCCGATGAGGCGGCTTCGGAGGCATTGCTCGGTCCCGCGCCCGACCCGGCCGCTTTCATGGCCGTGCTGGCGCAGGCGTATGAGAGCGGGGACGCCGGCCCGTTGCTGGTGGCGGCGTCCACCACCCCCTCTCCCGCCTTGGACGCCGGCGCCCGCGGGCGGGTCTATCAGGTCCTCTCCCAGGCAGGCTGGGTGAGGACGCTGACACTGGCCGAGGCCAGGGACAAGTACCGCCCCGACTCGGAACCGGTCACCCTGCTGAGGTATATCGACCCTGCCACCGGCTATCTGACCCGGACCTATTACGAGCGCCTGTCTCGCGCCCACGGCAGCTTCGAGGATTACAAGGCCGCCGTGGACGGCCACGAGCCCGTGCTCTACGACCTCTCACGGCTGCTTTTCACGGCCGAGAGTGATTACCTGGCCGGCGAAGACGCCTCTCCCGACGACGCCAACCGGGGCCTGGAGTTCCTCAACGAGGTGGAGCGCGTCACCGGGGATGAGTTCAGCAGGCTGAAGGTAGATGTGGACACGCCCTGGCTCCAGCGGCGGATGTCGGGAACGGCGACAATCACGATCAACAACGACTCGCCACATCCCTTCAACGTCAGGCTGGCGCTGGAGGGCGACGGTGTGGAGTTCACGGAAGGGTATCAGGAAGAAGTGCGGGCCGAGCCGGGCGCCACGGTGATGGAAGTGGCTTTCGACACCGATGGCTGGAACCGCCTTTCCGCTTCGCTCAGCTCCGGCGACACGGTCATCGCCGAGAACAGCGCTGTGATCCATCCCATCTCCGGACGGGTATGGATAGTCATCATCGTCGCCGCTGCGGCCCTGCTGGCCGGCATCTTTTACTACATGTTCGTCATCCGCCCGGCAGGAGTGGGGCGCAGGCCGCCGAAATCATGGTAGACAGGTAATGAAGGGCGTCATGGACAAAACGGAAAGAAGACTGCCCGCCGCGGGGGAGGAGAGCGGCAGCGTCCCGGGACGGTTCCTCCATGAGGAGTCGGGAAGCCTGATGGGCAATGTCATCTTCTTCGGCATCATCGCGTTGATCATCGGTATCGTGGTGATAGACGGCATATCGGTCTTCTCCACGTACCGCCGGGTCAGTGAGGTCACCGAGAGGGCCGGCGACCAGGCCAAGTATGTCTTCGATACGGAGAAGAGCGATATCAAGGCGGAGAACGCCGCGGCGGACGTCTGTGAAGCTGAGGGCATGGTCTTCCAGCATTTCGAGGTCCGCATCGAATACGGCCACACCTACATGATCACCTGCTCGGACGAAGCCCACACCTACTTCTTCAAATATATCCCCAAGCTGAAAGACCTTACCCGCCAGGAGAGCACGGTCTATACCTCTGAAGTCTGAGTCTGTCCGGGGGAACTCGCTGCCCGGATACTTGCCATACGCGCCTGGGCAGGCCAGGGTTCGCCGCGAGAGGGCGAGCGGCCAGGGACGCCGGGCCAGGCCTTGCCATATCCGCCCGGGCAGGCTAAAGTTCACAGACCAGCACAGTCAAAGCATATGGAGGTTCCATGGCAATCAAGACGATACTCTCCGAAGACAGGCTGCCGACCAGGTGGTACAACATCGCCCCAGATATGCCTGAGGGCAGCCTCAGGCCGCCGCTCAACCCCGGCACCGGCGAGCCCATCGGCCCCGAGGACCTGTCCGCCATCTTTCCCATGTCGCTCATAGGGCAGGAGGTCAGCACCGACCAGTACATCGACATCCCCGAAGAGGTGCAGGAGATATACAAGCTGTGGCGCCCGACACCGTTGATCCGGGCCTTGAGGCTGGAGAAGGTCCTGGACACGCCGGCGAAGATCTACTACAAGTACGAGGGCGTCAGCCCCGCCGGCTCCCACAAGCCCAACACCTCTGTCCCCCAGGCGTACTTCAACCGGGAGGCGGGGGTCAAGCGCATCGCCACCGAGACCGGGGCCGGCCAGTGGGGCAGCGCCATGGCCCTGGCGACGCAGATGTTCGGCATGGAGTGCACCGTCTATATGGTGAAGATTAGCTACAACCAGAAGCCCTACCGCCGCAGCATGATGGAGGTCTGGGGCGCCGAGGTGCTGGCCAGCCCCACGGACCGCACCCAGTCGGGACAGAAGATCCTGGCGGATGACCCGGAATCGCTGGGGAGCCTGGGCATCGCCATCAGCGAGGCGGTGGAGGATGCCGCCACCCACGACGACGTCAACTACTCCCTGGGCAGTGTGCTCAACCACGTGCTGCTGCACCAGACCATCATCGGCGAGGAAGCCCAGCTGCAGATGGAGATGGCCGGTGACTATCCGGACATCGTCATCGGCTGTATCGGCGGCGGCAGCAACTACGCCGGCCTCTGCTTCTCCTTCATGCGCGACCGGCTCACCGGTGGCAAGGATGTCCAGTTCCTCGCCGCAGAGCCCAGCGCCTGCCCTACTGTGACCAAGGGGCAGTACACCTATGACTTCGGTGACACGCTGCAGTCGACACCGCTGATGATGATGCACACCCTGGGCCACGACTTCGTGCCGCCGGGCATCCACGCCGGCGGGCTCCGTTACCACGCCATGGCGCCGCTGATCAGCGCCCTGGTGGACAGCGGCAACATGGACGCGGTGGCCTATTCCCAGAACGAGATATTCGAGTCGGCCATCACCTTCGCCCGGGCCGAGGGGATCATCCCCGCCCCCGAATCCAGCCACGCCATCAAGGCGGCTATCGACAAGGCGATGGAAGCGAAGGAAGCGGGCGAGGAGAAGACCATCCTCTTCAACCTCAGCGGACACGGCCATTTCGACATGAGCGCCTATGACTCCTACCTCAGCGGACAGCTTGAGGACTACGCCTATCCGGAGGAGAAGATCAGGGAGTCGATGGCGAAGATACCCAAGCTGGGCTAGACGGAAAAAGAGGCGGAGAACGCGAACCGGGGCCCGCAGGGCCCCGGTTCGCTCATTCAAACCACTGCCCAGGCGCCCTTATCTCACCATATAGATATCGATGGTCTCGATGGGGCCGTCGCCCAGAGACCAGGGCAGGTAGCCGTGGAACTGGCTGTAGAAGCCGGCCTGGCTGGAGCGGTCCGATACGCGGAAGGGCCAGGCATCCGGGTAATCGACGCTTTGCACCAGCTCCAGCCTCTCGCTCAGTCCCGGCGGCAGGAAATGGGCGATGTTCTCATGGCTGAGGATGACATAATCACCCGGTAAGGGAGCGTCGTTGTCCGCAGTCAGATAGGTGCCCCCGTTCTCCTCCAGATAGTAGCGAAGTCCGAACTCTCCGGCGAACCAGATCCTTCCACCCGTTTGCGTCAACTCCCGGGGATAGGTGGCTGCGAAATCCCGGTAGACGCCGGCCAGCCGGTAATCGGCCACAGAGACCGCCAGCGCCAGCGCCGCCGTGCAGGCGATGGCGGCGGCGGCAAAGCCTGTCCATTTCCTCCCGTCGGTAAAGACGGTACGGGCATGGCGGGTGAACATCAGGATAACCGGCGGGAACAGGGTGAGCAGGTACCGCGTGGAGGCGTAGGGCAGCAGGATGATGGTGTAGGCCAGCACGCCCAGCAACCAGAGCACCAGGAAGATGTTGTCCAGGTCCACGGGTCCCCTTTCGCTGGTGAGGGCCGAGTCGGCGCCGGCGGAGAGGAAACGGTAGACGGCCAGCGCGCCGCCGGCGTAGAAGACCGCCTGCAGCAGCGCCGCCGCCAGGCTGTAGCGTCCCGAGGGCACCCTCAGCAGGAAGGCGGCCAGCAGCGCCGCCATCAGCGCGGCGAAATAAAAGTAGTCCCGTCTTCCCTTCAGCAGACCCATGACCAGGAAGAGGGGAAAGACGATGGCGCCGCCGATGACCGACACCGCCGCCAGCACCTTGTTGGCGATAAAGGTAGCCGACATGTTGAGGCCGATGCTGTAGGAGAACTTGGGCGGGCCGCCGGTCTGGACCTGGTAGAGGATGATGACGCCGCCGAACACCGCCAGTGCCGCCGCCAGCGGCGCCATGTTCCTGAGGGTGACGCGGCGCCTGAGCAGGGCATAGAGGAAAAGCAGAGGCAGCAGGCTGAAGGACTGGTAGGTGGTCAGCACCGCCAGCGAGGCTGCCGCTCCGGCCAGCCACAGCAGCCTGCCGTCATCGCGGTCCACCGCTTCCACGTAAGCCGCTACCGTCGCCAGCCAGAGGGCCACCGTGGGGACATCGGTCATCAGCGCCTGTGACATCACCATGAAGCCGGGGGCGACCACCAGCAGCAGCGCCGCCGCCAGCGGGCTGTCGGTGAAGCGGCGGGCGAGGAAGTACATGGAGAAGGCCGCCAGCAGCGGGAAGAGGATGAAGCCCAGGTGCAGGCCCGGTTCAGACGGCCCTCCGAACAGCCATACCAATGCCGCCACGAAGCTGGCGAACAGAGGCGGGTGGGTGTCAAGGTAAAGGGAAAAGAGATTGCCTTCATACCCGTGGTCCGGCAGGCCCAGGGCCAGAGGGTCGTCAACCTTCAGCTGTCCCAGCCAGACGAAGAAGGTGTCGTCCATGCGGAAGGCCTTGAAGATGAATGGCAGGGTCACAGCCAGCACGGCCACGGTCAGCAGAGCAAGGGAAAGGGCCGTGCCCGGCTTCGCCCATCCACGGCTTCTGGAGATGCCTGTGCGCTCACTCATCCTGCTGGGAGTATACACCGGCGTGGCTCATGCCACCCAGGTCCAGACCACGAACTTGGCGGTGAAGAAACCGAGGAAGGCCAGGGAGGCCACGGTCACCGTCATGTCCAGCCAGCGGTTGCGCACGCCCCAGACGGCCAGGAGGATGAACACGGGGAAGGCGGTCATCAGGAAGCGGGGCAGGGAGAAGAGCGGCACCGTGGACGAGGCGTAGGAGAGGGGGAAGAGGACGACCAGCAGCGCGTAGGAGGCATAGGCGAGCGGCAGCCGGCGGAATGCGGCGGCGCAGAGTCCGAGGAAGGTGGCGGTGAAGCCGAAGTTGATGATGTCATAGGTGGCCCAGAGCCGCGAGTCGCGGTCCACCACCGGCCAGAAGAGGTCGTCGGGCGTGTCCAGCAGGGTGCCGACGCCCCTCAGCGCCGCCTTCAGTCCTTCCCAGAGGCCGGTGAGCGGTCCGGTGAACTCCCTCAGCCAGAAGCTCTGGGCCTCGGTGAAGATGAAAGGGTCGCCGAACCTGATGCCGAGGAAGAGCATCCATGCGCCCAGTCCCACGGGCAGGAGCAGAAGATGCAGCACGTCCCAGCCCACTTCGCGCAGCTGCCAGTCCCGTTCCTGCATGTACATGATAAGTAGCGGCAGCAGAAGCAGCAGGCCGGCGCTGCGCGTGAGCGTCGCCAGGGCGCCGGCGATGCCGGCGATGACGTAGTCGCGCCGGCGGGCGGCCAGCAGGCAGCCGATGGAGAGAGCGAGGAAGAGGGACTCGCTGTAGATGGTCTGGAAGAAGAAGGATGTGGGGAAGATGGCCAGGTAGAAGACAGCCTTGCCCGCCACCTCCCGGTCGTAGTCCATCTCCACCAGGCGGTAGAGGAAGTAAAAGGCGGCCAGGCAGCAGCCCAGGGAGACGAAGATGCCCGCCAGCACGCCGTTGCCGGCGAAGAGAGGCTTGAAGATCACGATCAGCAGGGGATAGAGGGGGAAGAAGGCGGTGGAGAAGTTCTGGGACGAGTAGCCGTGGGCGGCTATCTCAAGGTACCAGACCGCGTCCCAGCGGGCCCAGATGTCGAAAATGTAATGGGCGAGGCCGCCGAGCGTGTCGGTGAGCTCCGGCCTGAGGAACGGGGCCTCATCCAGCCCCGCCGGGTCTACCTTGGGCAGGGTGAGATAGGCCAGCGGCGCCATCAGGAAGAGGGCGCCGCGGGTTATCAGGAAGATGAGCCCCGCCTCGCGCAGCGCCTGCGGCAGGCGTCGCCCCATGTCCTAATCCTCCTCCGCCCTTTTAAGGTAGAGGAAGCGGGAGAGCACGCGGTCGAAGTCGCTCCAGTCCTCGTCGGTATCGACCCGCTTCTTGGCGAAGACATTGGCGCGGGCGTCGATGTTATCCGCATAGTGGAGGAAGAAGGCCTCCAGGGTCTGGGGCACCTGGGGCGAACCGAACTCCAGCTCGCCGTGGTGGGCCAGCACCAGGTGCAGCAGCTGCAGCTCCAGTTCCCGGGGGAAGGAGTCCAGGTTGCCCACGGCCTTGGCGATGATGCGCTCGCCCAGGACGATATGCCCCAGCAGGCGTCCCGGGTCCGAGTAGTCGATGGCGGTGGTGTACTTGAACTCCACCGTCTTGCCGATGTCGTGGAGGATGGCCCCGGCAAGCAGCAGATCGCGGTTTACCTCGGGGTAAAGACCTGCCAGGGAATCGCAGATGCGGCAGACGCCGATGGTGTGTTCCAGCAGGCCGTGGATGTAGTTATGGTGTACGCCCTTGGCCGCCGGCGCCTCGCAGAAGGAGCGGTAGTTTATGTCCGTTGCGAATATCTCGTCCAGCAGCGCTGTCAGGTGGGTGTCGGCGATGCCTTCCCTGATCACCGCCAGCTCCTCCTCCATCTCGCCCAAGGGACGGGGACTGGAGGGCATCAGGTTCTCCAGGCTGTAGTCATCGTCGCTGCCGGCACGGCGGATGCCGGTGACCTTGAGCTGGGTGCCGTAATCGTCGCTGGTGACCGAACCCTCCACCCGCACCACGTCTCCCTGGTCGAAGGATTCGATGACGCCCTGGTCCACATCCCACATGCGCGCCTCGATGCCGCCGCTGGCGTCGGTGAGCTTGAGCGCCAGGTAGGTGCTGCCGTTCTTAGCGGAGCGCACCGACTTGCGCGCGCAGATGAAGAATTCGGCGATGTCCTCGCCGGGTCTCAGTTCCTTTACCGTAGTGCTCATGATAGCTCCGTTCGCTCGATACCGGCTGTAAAGCCGCTGCCTATTCTATATCATAGGGCCTGGTGCAGACAGGAGCTTCGCCGGCGGCGGCCCTGGCCGCCGCCGGCGCGATAGTCCGGAGAAAAGGAGAAAGGTTTGAGCGTGACGTTCACCCTGCTGGGGAGCGGCGGCTGGATACCCACCCGGCGCCGCCAGACCACCTGCGGCCTCTTGAGTATGCCGCAGGCGCTGTTCATCTTCGACGCCGGCACCGGGCTCTCCCGGCTGCTGGAGGATGAGTTCCGGCATGAGCTGGAGGGCAGCCGCGAGGTGCACCTGTTCCTCAGCCATTATCACCTGGACCACGTGGTCGGGCTTTTCTACCTGGGGGCGATGTTCCATCAGAGTATGGTCTACCTGCATCCGCCCGGCAGTGGCATCACCGGCAGGGAGCCGCTGGAGGTGCTGTCCACCGTGCTCAGCCGTCCCTTCAACCCCCACGACTTCCAGGACATGCCCATCGATTTCCGCGTCGAGCCCCTGGAGGCCGGCTCCCACCGTCTGGCGGGTATGCCGGTACAGGTGAGGCGGCAGGTCCATGCCGATCCATCGGCCGGCTTTCGGGTGGGAGACGAGCTGGTGTTCGCTACGGACACGGTGAAGGATGAAGAGACGGCGGTGTTCGCCCAGGGCGTGAAGCTGCTGGTGCACGAGGCCTGGATAGACGGGAGCGAGGAGGACGACCCGGAGACGGAACATATCGCCGCAGTGGCATATACGGCCCATACTTCGGCGCGGCAGGCAGCGGAGCTGGCTGCCGCGGCCGGTGTGGAGCGGCTGGCGCTCTGCCATCTGAACCCGCTCCGCGATGATGATTATCATCAGCAGATGCTCGCCTCGGCGAAGCGCATCTTCCCCGGCAGCGTGATACTGGAGGACGGGGAGCGAGTCGAGATCTGATGTCCTGGGCCATCAGCAGATGCTCGCCTCGGCGAAGCGCATCTTCCCCGGCAGCGTGATACTGG
>CAZCCR010000029.1:0-5323 GCA_964497425.1 uncultured Gaiellales bacterium | reverse complement strand
CATCAGCAGATGCTCGCCTCGGCGAAGCGCATCTTCCCCGGCAGCGTGATACTGGAGGACGGGGAGCGAGTCCGAATCTGATGCCCCGGGTTTGAGCGCGGTGCCGGGATGCACGGCGCTGAAAAGGCGCGGCGAGGAAAGGACACGGCGAGCGAAAAGGCGCGGCGACGAAAGGGCGCCGGCCTGGCCCTCATTTCTCCTCGATGCGCCGTCGCCGGCGGATGACGACGGCGGTGGCGATGATCACCACCATCACCGCGAAGGCCAGGCCGGCGCCCCAGCCGATATAGCGGTTGATACGCTGCCAGCTCTCACCGAACAGGAAGCCGCCGGTGATCAGCAGTGAGGTGGCCAGTACCACCCCGGGGATGTTCCAGGCCAGGAACCTGCCGAAGGGCATGCGGCCGATACCGGCGGTCATGGGGGCGAAGACCTTGACGAAGGGAACAAAGCGGCCGATGAAGACGGTCTTGCCGCCGTGGCGGTCGAAATATCTGCCGGTCATCTCCAGGTAGCTCTCCTTGAAGCGGAAATAGCGGCCGTAGCGGATGAGGATCCGGTAACTGCCGTGGCGGCCCAGCAGATATCCGGCCAGGTCGCCCAGGACCGCCCCGGAGATGGCCGCCGGGTAGAGCCAGGAAAGCTCGAACGTACCCTGGGAGGCCAGAAGCCCGGCCAGGATGAGCGTCCATTCCCCCGGCGCCACCAGGCCCAGGAAGGCCGAATTCTCCAGGAAGGTCATGAAGAAGACCACGTAGTAGCCCCAGTCCTGCAGCCAGGCGAGTATGTGATTGACGACTGTTTCCAAAAAAACCTCTGGACAGGCCTCGGAGCAAGGTCCGGGGCGAAAAGCAGACGGCAGTTCCCCATACCAAGGGATTATCCAACCTTGAACCGCCGCCGTCCAGCCGGGAAGCTTCTTCCTGTTTCCCGGACGGCGCGCACCGGTGAGAGCGCTGACGCTGAGGGGGAGACCGCGGTGGTCAGGGCGGGAGGGGACCGATAAAAAAGCCGGGACTGGGCCCGGCCTGAAATGATACCGTGTCAGCGGCAACCGGGCGCGGGCCCGGCGCCGGTATGGTCTTACTCGGAGCCGGCGGCCTCCTTGTACGCCTCATGGAGTTCCTGTTCCTTGGCCATCTGCTCCGCCATCACTTCCCGCAGCAGGTCGAAGGCGCGGGTGACCTTCTCGTTGCTGATGCGGTAATAGACGTGGACGCCCTGCCTGCGCGAGTAGACAAGCGAGCGCTGCCTGAGGATGGCCAGGTGCTGGGAGACGGTAGCCTGGGGAAGCTCCAGAGAATCCGCCAGATCGCCGACGGTCTTCTCACCGTCTCGCAGGTCGTTGATGATCAGCAGACGCTTGGGATCGGCCAGAGCCTTGCAGATCTGGGCGTGCATACGGTAAACGTCATCTCTTACCTTTGGATCCAATTCCTCTCCGATCTCCGGTCATGGCAGGGACTGTTTGATATCCCGGCTGATAATAAACAAGAGCGAACAGGTCACATATATATATATTATTACAGACGGTTCATCCGGTCAATGAGGCACGATTATGCTTCAAGATAGCGTGTTACGATCTGTTTCTACCCTGATAATCGGCAAATCGAGTCAACAAAGTCCATTAAATGGTTATTATTAACCAGATGTATACTAAAAATGCATTATTGAAATTAAAATTTACAACTATATTATTGTATATGAATATATAAGCATCGAAAGCATCACGTAGCCGGCGTGACCCAACAGGAGGTGAAAGAAAAAGTCCGGCGGGGGGCTGTCATCTACCCCGTTAATCTACTAGGAGGTTTTGGGGATGAAGGTATTCAAAAGGGTTGGCGCCCGCAGGCTGCTCGTGCTGGCGCCGCTCGCGTTACTGATTATTCTCGCCATCGCCATAAGCGGACCGATCACCTCTGGTGGTGCCTATGGCCTCGGCGAGCCGCTGCCGCCCCCGGTGCCAGGCTTCACCCCGGCGCCGCTTCCGGGCCCCGGCAGCTTCAATTCGATCATCCTGGTGTCCGACCTGGATGCCCTGCTGGCCAACGACGCCAACCACGGCAACACCGGCACGACACCGAACGTGCATATAATCGACGTCCGTTCCAACTTCGAGTATCTTTCGGACGTCTGCCCCATGCAGATAGCCCTGGGGCTGCCCCTGTACACCGACACCAACACCGGCCACCCGGTTTGGAACTGGCCCGACAGCACCTATGAGGAAGCCATCTCCGACCCGTACTGGATCGGTTACCACTGGGCCGGCGTTCCCTTCGCGTCGCTGTGGAACCTGCGCATGCAGGAGAACCCCAACTTCGCTCACTACCTGAACGCTCTGGTGGCTGATGGCATGATCAAGCAGAACGACAAGCTGGTCTTCCTCTGCCAGACCGGTTACCGTGCTTCCTGGGCTGCCTATGAGGCGGCGCAGATGGGCTTCACCGACGCGGAAGTGCTCCACGGCGGTATGCTTGCCTGGGAAGACGACTGGGAAGCTGACGACGGTCTCTACTGCGACGACCTTCCCACCGACCCGTCGCCGGACGATGCTCCCGGTTACACGGATACGGATCCCTACACGGACGATCCGCTTATCCCCAACTGCGACCCGGACAACACGCCTGGGCCGGCTGCCCGTCCGCGCGCATTCGTCATGAGCGCGCCCTGGCAGTACGATACGGCCAGGCTGGCCCTGGTCGGCGCGCCGGTAGTATGGAACGGCACTGAGCCCCACGTGGGCGTCAAGGCCGAGTGGCTGCCGCCGGACAACAAGCTGGCTCCCAGCACGGCAGGCGCCTTCTGGGCCAGCATGGCAGACTACACCGCCGGCATCCTGTCGGTGAACGTGAAACTGACCAACACCCCGCCGGATCCGCCGGGACCGATGAACTATCCCGCCGGTTGCGGTGGCGCGCCGCCGCCGGGTGGCTCCTGCGAGAACGTCAACCAGGCGCCTCACGGCACCGCCTACAGCACGACGGTAGTATATGCGGATGCGACCAACGGCGTGACACCCGCTGTGGGCGCCCTGCCTGCCCCCGCTGGCGACATCGCCGCCAACGGCGACGGCATAGCGGTGGTCAAGTACCAGGTCCCGTCCGGAGTGACCTTCTTCCGGACCAACGTGTACGTGACCGCCTACGACGTACCTGATCCCAACGCGCCGATGGGCCCCGACTACGCGTGGTACTTCACCTACACGTACCCCGGCCCACCGCCGACACCATAGGAGGTGATGTTGATGTCAGACAGCAAGCGGAAATACGAGAAACCCGAGCTGGTCAAGCACGATAACCTGAAGGACATCACCTTCGAGTGTCCTAACTGGCAGTGCAGCGTGACCGTACCGCCGCCGCCGGCATAGAACCAGCGGCAGGCGTGAGGCAACGCCGGCCAGAGTAAATAAAGGGGGCGCGCCGGGAGGCGCGCCCCCTTGATATAAACGAAAAAGCGAAAAAGCTTTATCGGGTTTTTCAGGATTCTTCACTCGGCTTGGTCTGGGTCTTTGCCGCAAGTGAAGGGGGTGGGGACGGCCACACGGCCGTCTTCAGCCTTTACCGGGGGCGTGTCATACGGCATCGTAAAGACGCTTTCTTTTTCCCCAGGTTTTTCCCAAAGTCTGATGTCCCGCGTGCAGCCGAACCCATTCGATGCCGCCATAGTCAAAACCCTTGCGGGCGTGTGAACCGCTTCGACCGGATGAGGAAATGTTATAGAATCAGGGCCGAGAAGAGGGAGGAGAAGCATGGCGGACATTTATGACGTGGTGATAATCGGCGCCGGCCCGGCGGGGCTGACGGCGGCGCTCTATGCCGGACGGGCGCGGATGAAGACGCTTGTGCTGGAGAAGGCCACAGCCGGCGGCCAGGCGGCCACAACCGATGTCATCGAGAACTATCCCGGATTCCCCGAAGGGGTGGGCGGCTTCGAGCTGACGGAGCTGATGAAGCAGCAGGCGGTCAAGTTCGGCGCCGAACTGGAAGAGATACAGCCGGTCACCGGGATCGAGGCAGACGTAGATTCAGGCATCAAGACCGTGAGCACCGAGGATGCTTCCTTCACGGCCAGGGCGGTCATCATCGCCACCGGCTCCGAGCCGAGGACCCTGGGGGTGCCGGGGGAGGCGGAGTTCCGCGGTCGCGGCGTCTCCTACTGCGCCACCTGCGACGGCGCCTTCTACAAGGACAGCACCGTCGCCGTCATCGGCGGCGGCAACTCCGCCGTGGAGGAGGCGCTGTTCCTGACGAAGTTCGCCACCAGGGTCTATATCGTGCACCGCCGCGATGAACTGAGGGCCGACAAGATAGTCCAGGAGCGGGCCTTCGCCAATGAACGCATCGAGATAATCTGGGATTCCCACCTGAAGAAGGTGCTGGGCGAGGACAAGGTGGAGGAGATAGTGGTGGAGAACAAGAACACGGGAGAGCGCACCAGCTACGATGTGGACGGCGTCTTCTTCTACATCGGCACCGTGCCAAACACCGTATTCGCCGAGAGCACCATCGAGCTGGACGACCGCGACTTCATCATCACCGACGACACGCTCCAGTCCAGTGTGCCCGGCATATTCGCCTGTGGCGACTGCCGCGCCAACCACCTGAAGCAGGTGGCCGTGGCCGTGGGTGAGGGCGCCCTGGCGGCGGTGGAGGCGGAGAAATACATAGAGGAGATGTGAGTGAGGGCGCGCGGGGAAACGGCCCCGCGCCGCCCGCCTTTGCAGGTGTTACAAACCAGCCGTAGTAGTCTATAATTACCCATCCGGTAATTACCCATCGTAATTTGCTTACCCGTCCAAAGGAGGAAGAGTGAGCGAACTCATCACCGAAGTAAACGACGACAGCTTCGAAGCGGAGGTCATCAAGGCCGACGGGCCGGTGCTGGTGGATTTCTGGGCGCCATGGTGCGGCCCCTGCCGCACCATGGCGCCCATCCTCGAAGAGATAGCCGGCGAATACCAGGGCAAGCTGGCGGTGCGCAAGCTGAACGTGGACGACAACCAGGCCACCGCCGCCTCCTTCGAGGTGCTCAGCATCCCCACCCTCTTCCTCTTCGAGGGCGGCGAGGTGAAGAAGCGCCTAATCGGCGCCCTGCCCAAGAAGAAGCTGCTGGAAGAGATCTCTCCCTGGGTGGGTGACTGATGCCATTCGTCGAGATAAAGATGTACGAGGGACGCACCCGCGAGCAGAAGGAGCAGCTGGCCGAGAAGATCACCGAGGTCTTCGAGCAGGTCGCCGACACATCGAAGGAACACGTCTGGATAGTCTTCCGCGACGTCCCCCGCGACCAGTGGAGCATGGGCGGCAAGCTGCAGGGGTAGGGG
>CAZCCR010000028.1:0-24159 GCA_964497425.1 uncultured Gaiellales bacterium | reverse complement strand
CGAGCCAGGGCGAATGAGGAAGTCCTTTTTTCTGATCTCGCAGTTGTTGATAGCTGTGATAACTGCGGATTCTGCAATCAGTGGCCGGTATTCTTCCATCATATCCAGCGCCAGCGCCGGTTTTCCATAACGAGGCTGATGATAAAAGCCCATGTATGGATCAAAACCTACCGTTTGAAGCGTGATTGTCCAATCGCGGGTCAGCATTGCATAGGCGAAAGAGAGTAGTGCGTTTACGGGATCCCGTGGTGGGCGGCGGTTGCGGGTCTTGAATACGAACTCGGGTTTCTCATCGTCCTCGCATTTCAACATGCCGGAGAATGCGGAGAAGTATATCTGAGCAGCGTCACCTTCGATCCCGAGCAGTTCATCAAGGCTCCGTGCTTTCTTGGCATGATCTATGCAATACTTCAGGTCTCGCAAAACATCCTGTGAGACGTCGCTGTTGTTTCTTCGAAGGATAGTTCGCTGATTGGTGATTTTTCCATGTACGAAACGCTTGGCCAGAGCAAGACAACGGCGCGGTTCGGAAGCTGCGCGGAATTGTGCTCGGCGCAGCTCGACATTCTTGTGAACGATGCCATGAGTGATCCCGTAAAACCAGCCATTCTTCGAAAAGTAGCAGATAGGTATGTTGCGTCTGCATAGTTCACGGATAACTTGAGTACTTACCTGGATGCTGCCGAAAAGAGCCAATTGGGAGATTTCGATCAGTCGCGCTTCAGCAAGTACTTCCTGTCTTTCTCTTATCTGCAGCACATCACCTGCTTTGTGAACCTTGACTCCCGGCTGTTGGACATAAAGCGGCAAGGCGTCGTTTCGCGCGGGCGCAAGCTTGCGCGTCTTTACAGCTTTTTTTCCATATTTCAATAAATAGACTTCATCTGGAAGGCATACCCCAACCAAAGAGCAACGCACACACTTGGCGCTATCCTTGAGAGGTTGCGGAATCACGGAGCGGTCAGCCAGCCGTCGCATCTTTTCAGCCTGCTGAAGGGTGAAAGATACAAGCTCTTCATCGAAATCGACGGTTACTCTTTCACGTGAGCCTACGAAGTATATGAAGCCCTTCTCACAGCTATATTCTTGTTCACGCAATATCAGGCCCTGTGCACATAATTGAACTCTCTCCGGCGCCCACGCACCCTTTTTCACGTGAGGTCGCTTACCCTTTTTATAATCCACCGGTGTCACTTCATTGTTCTCGCCCACGACAAGGTCGATCTTGGCCGTAAGGCCGAGGGTGTCAGCGGTCAGATAAAGTGAGCGTTCGTGAATAGTATCCTCTTTGCTTTCGCTGACGTTTTTTCTGTTGCGCGCAGGCTCTTTATCCACGTGCCGGTGATGAAAACTGCCCTTCACCGTATCCACGTTGTCCGCAAACTCTCCCTGGATCCACTCAAGATAGGCCAGCCGAGGGCAATAGGTGAATTCGTTGAGCATGCGAGCGGGGAGTATCGTGCTGCCGTCGTCGATCTGTATACTGCTCGCTTCCACAGTTTACTCCCTTGACCTGAATGTGTCTGTGTAAGCAAACTACCATTCGGCTTTGGCTGCACCTAACTTGAGGGAAGAAAGTATTAAATTGTCAAAGAACGTGGAGCAAAAAGCTCCTTGATATTCTCTCCCTGTCATGAAAATATCATAAATCGTCAAGATAAAAGAAGAAAATTATAGTGTCATGAAGAACGCAATTTTTTTTCTGTCCGAGGCGCAGGTTATCATTTGCGGCGGACATTGAACTGGTGTGAGGCGGAAAAGAAAGAGCTTTCACATGGACTATCAGGAATTCTTTCATGAAATAACTGATTTCGAACCGTATCCCTACCAAGTAGAGCTTGGCAATGGTGACTGGCCCGACATGCTGGATATTCCAACTGGGCTTGGCAAAACCGCTGCTGTTGTTATCGCATGGTTGTGGCGGCATCTTAAACAGCCGTCATTGGCTGCTTACACACCACGTCGGCTCGTGTACTGTTTGCCGATGCGAGTGCTGGTTGAACAAACGAGCAACAATATTCATGGTTGGCTGGAGCGGGCAGAACCTTTTTTTCACAAGAAAGGTTTGGAAATACCAAGAACATACCTTCTCATGGGCGGTGAAATTGAGGACGAATGGGAACTCCATCCTGAGAAAGCGGCCATTCTGGTGGGTACGCAAGACATGTTGTTATCCCGAGCACTCAATCGAGCCTATGCGATGAGTCGCTATAAGTGGCCGGTACATTTTGCCTTGCTTCACAATGATGCTTTCTGGGTTTTCGATGAAATACAGTTGATGGGTCCCGGGCTCTGTACGAGTGCGCAGATCGAGGCCTTCCGGCGTGCACATTTTCAAGCTTTGCCGAGCAGGAGTCTTTGGGTATCGGCAACCCTGAACCGTAAATGGTTGAGCACTGTGGATCTGAGACCTCACGTAGGCACCTTGAGCATGGTAAGGCTATCGAAAAAAGATCTTGCGGTTACCACTGCGGCGAAGAGAGTGAAGGCAAAGAAGAAGTTGAAATGCTTCGATGGAAAACCCGTCGGCAAGAAAGAGGAAGAAAAGAAGGCATACCTGGACAATCTCTCCCAAGCGGTCATCGACTGTCATCATGAAAACGGTGCTAGTACCAATACTCTCATAATCGTAAATACGGTAGAAAGAGCACAAAAGCTCTTTGAACATACGAAAAAGAAAGCGGAAAAAGAAATGCCTGAAGTACCGGTGATCCTGGTACATTCTCGCTTCCGCACTGCGGATCGTAATCGTATCAACCGGGAAATCACGGAAGAACCGCCTTCGCCGGGGAGGGTCATCATAGCAACACAGGCTGTCGAGGCGGGCATCGACATCTCCAGTCGCACCTTGTTCACCGAGTTGGCCCCATGGTCGTCGATGGTTCAGCGTTTCGGACGCTGCAACCGTTACGGAGAGTTTAATGAGTCCGGGGCAGATATCTATTGGATCGATATGCCGTCGGAATTGTCCGCACCATACGAAGAAGGACCGATGACCAAGGCAAGAGAAAAGCTTGGAGCGATATCTTCCGGCTCTCCGACCGACCTCCCCGCTACCGATGATGAAGAATTGTTGTACAACATCCTCAGGCAAAAGGATTTCCTTGAGCTTTTTAACACTGATCCCGATTTGAGCGGTTTTGACATCGACGTTTCTCAGTACATTCGAGATGCAGGAAGCTCTGATGTACAGGTTTTCTGGCGTGATTTCGAAGCCGGGATCGACGAGCAGGTTAGGCCGAATAGAGAAGAGCTATGCCGTGCCTCGATGAAGCAGGTGGATGAATACGCCAAGAAAAGAAAGAGTAAAAGCAGGGATCTCATATATACATGGGACGTCGTTGAAAAACGCTGGCGCCTGGCCGGCAACGAGCTGCGACCGGGCATGACCATCATGCTCGACTCGCGGCAGGGAGGATATGACGCAGAGCAGGGTTTCCTGCCCCGCTCGAAAGAAAGGGTGGTGGAGATAACTGTAGACGACGAGGGGGAGCGACCGGAAGCCAATGATGACGACCAATATAGCAAAAGCGGCATATCAATCGAGATAGCAAGGCATCTATCCGACGTCGCGGACGAAGCACGACAGCTTTGTACAGCTTTGCAGGAGGAGAAGAATGATCAAGTGATCGTAGCCGGCCGTTGGCACGATGTAGGCAAGACTCACGAAGTATTCCAGAATACACTTCACTCGTGCGATGAGGCAGCGAATGGGTTGCTCGCAAAGTCTCCATGCCGAGGAAAGCACGAGCGCCCCGGCTTCCGGCATGAGCTTGCTTCGATGTTGGCATGGCTGGAGAGAGGCGAACTCGATGATCAAGGCTCTCACGATCGCCTTGATGGTGACTTGATTGCATATCTGATTGCAGCTCACCATGGAAAAGTTCGGATGAGCTTGAGGGCATGGCCTAATGAGAGAGAACCGGAGGACCCGGGACGGAGATACGCCAGAGGAGTTTGGCAGGACGACGAGTTGCCGGCGATCGATCTCGACGGAAAGCAGAAAATTGGACCGGTGACACTGGATCTTGCTTTGATGGAGATGGGACGGGGGGAAATGGGCAGGTCCTGGCGGGAGAGGACAGAAACATTGCTTGCCGAGTACGGGCCGTTTTACCTTGCCTGGCTGGAAACACTGGTGCGGATAGCCGACTGGCGTGCTTCAAGGGCGGAGGAGGAATCAAATGGCTGAGAAGATCGTCTTCGAAGGATGCTCACCAGTTCCGTTGGCCGATTACCTGAAAGCACTAGCCATCTTGCGTCTCGTTGGCGAGCAGAGCGATGAAGATGCATTGGGTTACTGGCGGGGCGAGCATTTCGTGCTCGAGAGTAGTTTGGATAAAGAAAGACTCGTTGATTTTTTCCTGTCGGAATATAGGCCCACGCCGATTGTAGCGCCTTGGAACGGCGGTAGCGGTTTCTTCCCAAAGGACAGGCAAAAGGGAATAGCTGCAATCGAGAATAGCAATTGTGTACGCCTGGAAACATACCGTGAGGTCATCGGCTTCGGCAGGGGACTGGTAAGGAAGCTTCGCCTTGAAAAGAAACCATCAGGAGATTTAAAAGAGAAACTGCTGAAGCAGGTTAGGGCAGAAGGCCCAGAAAAGCTTCTTTCATGGTTGGATGCGGCAATCGTCTTGACTGATGAAGCGCTGAAGTTTCCACCGTTGCTGGGAACCGGGGGAAACGACGGTCGCTTGGATTTTACCAACAATTTCATGCAGCACGTCATCGCAGTAATGCCATTGGACGAAAGGGAATCCATTCCTGAAAGTTCCAGGGGATGGTTATTAAGTTCGCTCTTCAAGGTTGCTGCACCCGATGTCGGCGTCAAGGCTCCAATAGGTCAGTTCGATCCAGGGAGCGCCGGCGGCCCAAATGCAACCACAGGGTTTGAAGGGGACTCACTGATTAATCCGTGGGATTATATATTGATGATGGAAGGAAGTCTGTTGTTTGCCGCAACGACAACGCGGCGACTGGAAAAGGTTGGGCCCTCGGCACTGAGTTATCCATTTACCGTGAGACCGACCACGGCCGGAATGGCCGATGCAAGCAAAGATGAAGAAAAGAATTCAAGGGCGGAGATATGGGTGCCGCTGTGGCGAAATCCGACCAGCTACATGGAGCTTTTTTCTCTTTTTCGCGAAGGTCGCGTGACCCTGAGAAGAAGGATCGTTGCCGACGGGTTGGATTTTATCCGCGCAATTGCGTCCCTGGGTGTCGATAGTGGCTTTACCAGCTTTCAAAGATATAGCTTCATGGAACGATCCGGCAAAGCGTATCTGGCGACGCCGTCGGGGCGTATCGTCGTTCGCAGGGTTTCAGAGGCCGATCTCGTTGCCGATCTTGACAAATACGGGTTTCTGCAAAGACTGAGGGCTTTTGCCGGCAACGACAATGCTCCCGGCAGGATCAAGCTACTCGCCAGACGTCTCGAAAACGGGATTTTCTCCTTGGCGCAGCATACTTCGAGGGAACAATTCCTGAATCTCTTGGTGATTCTCGGTGATATTCAACGGACAATCGGGACCAGCCGGGAGTGTCGTGAAAAGATCCACCTGGTCCCGTTACTCTCGGAAGAATGGGTAACAAGTGCATTCGATGGCTCACCAGAATTTCGCCTTGCATGTAGTCTGGCGGGAATAGAGACGCAAGGAAAACTTTCGATGCCGATGCGCGCTCACCTTGCCCCGGTAGATCCGAGGTCTAATATGTGGGCCGAAGAAAGCGACGAAAGTGAATTGCTTGCCTGGAAAGAAGGAAGATTGACCGCCAACATGGTCCGGGTTGCCAGGAAGCGCTACCTGGTGACAAAGAAAGCAGAGTTGGAAGAGAAGCCCTTTCGGTTCAGGTATGGAGCGGATTTGCCCGACATAGCCGCTTTTCTCAACGGCAGCACCAATGATTCGCGGATTGATGCCTTGCTACAGGGACTGGCTTTATGTAAGATGCCGCGGCGACTGGAAGAAAGGAAAGGGGAGCACGATTCGAGCTGGCTATCACCGCCGTCGGTATATTCGATCCTCAAGCCCTTTTTCGTTCCTGATGAGATCCTTAAACGTATCGGTTTTCTGCCCGAAGATTCGTGCCTACCCCTACCGGCCGAAATAATGGGGCTGCTCTCTTCGAGTCAAGTGGATCGTGCCCTCGTTGCAGCCTGGATGCGCTTGCGTTACGCAGGAGTTTCCCTGCCGGAAAAACCCAATACACCTCCACGTAATATTGACTTCGATGGCGAGCGCTTATTGGCGGCGCTGATTTTTCCCGTTGGTACAAAGGGATTGAGCGAGTCGTTGAAGCGCATTGAAATGCCTCGTGATAAGGCAAAAGCAGTCAACTGATCAAGAAGGAGGAATAGACGATGTCTATCGATTATTCATCGCTTGACGGAGCACAACGGGTTCTTATAGAGGCGGACCTGGCGCCGCTTCAGGGAACCCGGTTTCAACCAACAGGCTTTCCCAATCTCGGAGCTGCCGTCTATGACGGACCCGACGGTAGCAGGATGTTGCTGGTCGAATCCGCCCAGAGCATGGCGAATAGGTTGGAAGCTGTTTGCTGGGACATGGCCACTAACGATTGGAAAGAGCCGCTTCGAGGATTGCCGCTGGTGAAAGTCGTAGACAAAGATGGGAAAACATTGACGAACTCGGTATTGGAAGCTCACAGGATCAACTCCGCTTATATCCTTGAGGGAAAAGACAAGAAGATGTTCGACATTCTGAAGAAGGAACTCGCCAGCATGGAAGAAGGGGCAGTCGATATCAGCAAGTTGGCGATGGTGGCTCTCAAGTATGACCCCAATTCATTGCTCCATGGCGTGTTTCTGGCAAAGAAGGAGCTGGCGGGAGGACGATTGAGAATGCCGAGGGTGCTGTCGGCTTTCATAGAGGCAGAATCGGCGGGAATCGCCCAGAGTGGCGGCGTGAAGAATGACCATGTGAATCCTTCCGGTGATACTGCCAAGGGATTTGGAAACGTTCCCTATACGCGTGATGAATATACTGCCGAGAAAATCATTGCTTTTTTCAATCTCGACATCTCCCAGTTGCGCGGCTATGACCTTGGCGAGAGTGCGGAGAGGCTGTTGACAACGTTGGCCTTTTACAAGATAAAGCGTTTTCTCGAGGCTGGCTTGCGCTTACGGACGGCATGCGACCTGAAAGTAGACGAAATCAGGGTAACGAATCCCAATGGTTTCGAGTTGCCTTCACTGTCCGAGATGGAAAAGGAACTGTCGGAACAGATTCGTGCAGTGACCAAGGAGGGACTTTTCGCCGATCCCCCCGTAACCGTTGTCACGTGGGAGAAGTAACATGCTAGCGCTGGGGTTTCGTTTTCCTGCCGGTTCCTACCACGCCACGCCGTGGGGCCATCATGTAAATGAAGCTGTCATTGCCTGGCCGCCCGAACCTTTTAGGTTGATACGTGCCCTGATTGCTGTATGGCACAGGAAGATGATTGACTCAAAATGGTCGGATGGCGAATTCGATAGGATGCTGAGAGGATTGGCCGCCGCCCCGCCGAGTTACAATACGCCGCCGGGGATACGGGCGCATTCCAGGCATTACATGCCTGTCAATGAGGGCAGGAAGGAAAAGAAAAAACTGATCTTCGACGCTTTTCTTCGCTTGGGCCGAGACGAGGAATTGGTAATGGCCTGGCCAGAGCTCGAACTCGAAAAAGTTTCGCTTGAATTGCTCGACGAGCTGCTGAAGCGAGTAGGGTACCTTGGGCGGGCGGAATCATGGGTCGAGGCGCGGCGACTCGATGACTGGAAGGGTGCGTTCAATTGTTATCCATGCAGTGATAACTTCGATCCCGAAACGGGCGAAGTACTGGGTGACCTCATTGCGCTCATGCGACCCTTGACTCCCGAAGAATACGATTCATTCCGGGAACATTCACTCGCGCAGGCGAGGGAGAAAAAAATGAAACCAGCAGAGATGAAGAAGATAGCAGCATCGCTTCCCGAAAGTTGGATCGACGCCGTCGCCATAGACACGTCGGTGATCAAGGCCGCCGGCTGGAACTCACCACCGGCTGCTCGCGAGATTGAATATCTGCGGCCACACGATACCTTGAAGGCGAATACAGCTCCCAAGGCCATCAGGCCGGTCTCGCCTTCTTTTTCCGTTGCGAGGTACTCGATATATGGAAAGCCGCTGCCGAGAATGGAAGACTCGTTGCGGGTGGGGGAATGGTTGCGACAGGCAGTGATGGGAAAGGCGCGGCGAATTTTCGGAGAAGACGGGATTCCCCCGCTGCTTTCGGGTCATGATATGGGCAAGGACAATCGCCATGACCACGCATTTTACCTTTCGGAGGATGCAGACGAAGACGGACAGATCGATCACCTGGTGGTGTTGGTTCCTGCAGGCATGGATGCGGCATCGCAGCGGGTCTTGAGCGGACTCACCCGGACCTGGAAGCGGGAAGGCGATGAATACCGATTGCTTCTGGAGAGCATAGGTGATGCCGATGATTTCGATGACGCAAGCAGGCTTTTTCTCAAAGCATCGGTCCATGTTTCGCTTACGCCTTATCTTCACCCCTGGCATGTGAAGAAGAAGTTCCCGGTAGAAGATCAGATCAAGAAGGAATGTTCCATCCGCGGCCTGCCGGAGTTGAAGAAGCTGGAACGTCTCGAGACGATAAGGATAGGAGGTAGGGATCTTTTTCCCCTGCATTTCCATCGATTCCGCAGCAAGCGTGGTTTGGCTCAGCCTGATCGGCAGGGCAGCTTCTGGCGACTTACGTTCTCGGAGCCGGTCAGGGGTCCCCTTGCCATCGGCTTCGGCTGTCACTTCGGGCTTGGCCTCTTTGCCTCTGAAGAATATTAGATTCCTTTAAGAATGAGTGAACTCGTCTTTTATAATATTTCGTAATCTTCTGCTATTCCTGAAAAGGATTTAGTCATCAATGTATAGGAAAGCGTAGCCGCTGCCTTTCTCTTAACTTTTTTTTTCAAGTGTATTTCACCCCTCCAATAACCACTCTACCGCAGGCCGAACCCTGATCTCATCGGGAAGAGAGAGGCGGGGCGGCACGTCCAGTGTGATCAGCACCGGCGCGGCGCGGGGGTATTCCTCTTTTGCCGAAAGAAGCGCCCGTATCTCCCGCTCCAGCGTCGCCGGTTCGCTGATATCGGCCGAGACCTGTATCAGCTCCTCGCGGCCCTCTGGGTAGCGGGCCAGGAAATCGACCTCGAAGCCGTCCCCTGTGCGGATGTAGGCAGTATCGACGCCCCGCCTGTCCAGCTCCAGGAGCACGCAGGTCTCCAGCGCGTGACCGATGTTGCTGCGGCCCGAGCGGTCGTAGACGGGGATGAGCCCCGGGTCGATGGGATACGCCTTGCGCGGGTTCACCATTCGCCGCCGCTCGGAATCGGTGGCGAGCCAGAGAGTGCGCACCAGGAAGGCGTCCTCCAGGTGACCCAGCCAGGCATGAAGGGAATCTTTGCCCAGGGCGAATCCCTGGGAGCGAAGGTCGCGATGGAATCTGTTTATGCTGAAGGCGCCGGCAGGGCTGCCGAGCAGGCTACGGACCAGCCAGTGCAGGGCGACGGGATGCGAGACGTCATGACGCTCGATCACATCCCTGAGAATCGCCACGTCAATATAGCTTCGCAAAAGTTCCGTTCGTTCTCGCAAGGACAGTCCAACGGATTCGGGAAAGCCGCCGCTTCGCAGGTAGGTATCGAGATCTTTCTGCAGGCGGCTGCGTTCGCCCCTGGGCAACCTGTCCGCTGAACGCCCGGGCTCCCGACCCAGATGTCGCAGGTATTCGCGGAAACTGAACGGATAGATCAGCACTTCCAGGGCCCTGCCCCTCATGCTTGTGGCCACTTCCCGGGAAAGGAGCCTGGCCGATGAACCGGACAGGAAAAGTTCCACCCGTTCTTCATCGATCAGGCGGCGGGCGAACGCCTCCCAGCCGCCGGCGACCTGTATCTCGTCGAGAAGGAAAACCGTCTCGCGCCTGTCGCGCCGCTCAGGGTAGAGGCGAAAGTATTCTTCCACCAACAGGTTCAGTTCGGCGCCTGTCATTCCCACCAGCCGCTCGTCTTCGAAGTTGAAATACAATATCCCTTCCCGGGGCATGCCTCCGGCAAGCCGGTCGGCCATCACCTGCCACAGGAACGTGGTCTTGCCGGTTCGCCGCATGCCGATGACGGCCTTTGCCTTTCCGGGGACTCGGGGCATGCTGACGTCGCGCCGGGTGAGTGGCGGAGCAGCGGATGCTGTTCCGTCTACGATCTTTTGTCTGATGATCTCACGCATATGAAAAGCTTTATGATAATTTATCCTTCTCAGAATGATAAATTATCACATAATTATCCTTACTACAAGGATAAATTTACTACCACGCCACCAGGACCCCCATAACCAGGAACCCGTCTCATCCCTTGTCCTTCCTCTGCCGATGCATTACAATATCTGATATGTAATGCATAACAATAAAAGTAAGGAATCACAGTGTACACATTGCGTTCCACTCTTACCAGCAAGGGGCAGACCACGATTCCGGCGGAGGTCAGAAGACAGTTGGGGCTGAAGGCAGGCGACGGCCTGGTCTATACAGTAAAGGGTGAGAAGGTCATCATCGAGCCGGTCCACGGCACGCTGCTGGATGCCTATGCTTCCGTGGAGCCCGGGAACAGGCCGGAAGACTTCAGCAAGGTGCGGCGCCGGGTGCGCCGGGACCGGGCGCGCAAGCGGGCGAAGGACCGTTGAGGGCGCATGCGCTGTTTCCTCGACGCCAACATCTTCCTCCGCTTTCTCACCGGGGACGATGAAAAAAAGGCCAAGGAATGTCTGGAACTGATTCGGCTCGGCGTCGCGGGAGAGGTTGAGCTTCTCACCCATCCCCTGATTCTGGCGGAGGTCGTCTGGGTGCTGGAGTCTTGCTACGAAGTCGGGCGGCGCGAGATAGTACGTAAGATGCGGCAGATACTCAACACACCCAATATCAATATCAGGGACGCCGATATATTCGCACATGCCGTCGCCATCTACGCGGAAAGCAGTCTGGACCTGGCGGACTGTTTTTCAGCGGCGATGGCCGCGGCAGATGATGCCACTCTGGTCAGTTACGACCATGATTTCGACTCCCTGGAATCTGTCAGGAGACTCGAGCCTGCGAAGGCTCCGGTGGCATAGGGATAACCGGCCTGCCCGTCGCCGTCATCAGGGAATCTTCATATTGCCGCAGGAATAACATAACCGGCAGGAGTGCCAGGCAGTCGGCTACCGCCGACAAGGATGGTAAGATACTTGTACGGAACAGACCTTTGGTTTCCACAAAGAGATAATCCAGGAAGTTGATCATGGAAGCAGGTGTTCAAAACCGGTTGTCTGCGGCTTTCGGGCAGGTCGCCAAAGGGCGGGGCGTCATCGCCGCCTACCTTTATGGTTCGCATGTCCGTGGTGATGCCGGCGCTGGCAGCGACATCGATGTGGCTGTTCTTCTTGAGGACGCTGAAAGCCACTCCTCCCTGGATCTTCTCCGGCTGGGCCGTGAACTGGAAGCGCAATCAGGAATGAAGAACATCGATGTGCGGCTGCTCAATGACGCCCCCCTTGCAGCCAGAGGCAGGATCCTGACAGAGGGCAAGCTGCTTTATTCGGGGAATGACAGCAAACGCGTCGATTTCGAAGTGACCTGCCGCAGTCGCTATTTCGATTTCCTTCCCCATCTGGAATATCTGCGCAAGGCGTTTATCCGCAGAACGGCTGAAAGGGGCCTCTGATGGTAAATCCGGAAAAGGTCTCTTCCCTGCTGGAAAACCTCAGGGGCTATCTTGAGATTCTTCGCCGGCATGCAGAAATCCCCAGGGATGACTTTCTGGCTGATCGGCGGGCCATGGACAGCGCCAAATACAATTTCATTGTCGCTATCGAATGTTGCATAGATGTAGGCAATCACATTATCGCGTCAGAGGGGTTGCGCACGCCTGCAGACTATCGTGATGTGGCGCAGACGCTGGCAGAGAACGGCATCATCGACCAGGCTCTGGCTGAGCGCTTCAAGTTGATGATATCCTTCCGCAACCGGCTGGTTCACATGTACTGGAAGATCGATGATGAGATGGTCCGGGAGTATCTGGAGAATAATCTGGATGAAATCGGCGAACTTGCCAAAAGCTTTGCCGGGTTGGTTTGAGGGGCGCTGATCACGCTGCGGCCGGCCCGGCGGGTGGCGCGGCGACCGGCTTAGTGCCGGCCCGGCGGCCGGCGTGGTGCCAGTATGGGAGCCGGCGTTGCGGCCTGGCCCTATGAAAGCAGCCCTTCCCGCACCAGCAGCTCCGCTATCTGCACGGCGTTGGTGGCCGCCCCTTTGCGCAGGTTGTCGCTCACCATCCAGAGGTTGAGGGAGTTCTCCGCCGACTCGTCGGTACGGATGCGTCCCACCAGTACCTCGTCTCGTCCCTCCGCCATCAGCGGCATGGGATACTCGTTCGCGCCGGGGTCATCCACCAGGGCGATGCCCGGCGCCGCCATCAGCAGCCGCCTCACTTCGTCGGCGCTCACCGGCCGCGAAGTCTGGATGTTCACCGACTCGCTGTGGGCGCTGAAGACCGGCACCCGCGTGCAGGTGGCGGTCACCCTCAGCTCCGGGTCGCCGAAGATCTTGCGTGACTCGTTGATCATCTTCATCTCTTCGTTGGTATAGCCGTTGTCGTGGAAGTAGTCGATGTGGGGCAATATGTTGAAGGCTATCTGGTGGGGATAGACGTTCTTCTTCACCTCGCCTTCCCCCTCCTCGACGATGGCCTCCGTCTGGTTGAACAGCTCCTCGATGGCGGCGTTGCCCGTGCCCGATACCGACTGGAAGGTGGTCACCACGATGCGCTCGATGCCCACGGCGTCGTAGATGGGCCTCAGCGGCACCACCATCTGGATGGTGGAGCAGTTGGGGTTGGCGATGATGCCCTCGTGCCACTTGAGGTCGCCAGGGTTTACCTCCGGCACCACCAGCGGCACCCCCGGCTCCATGCGGAAGGCGTTGGAGTTGTCCACCACCACGGCGCCGGCGTCCACCGCCGCCGGGGCGAACTCGCGGCTGCGGTCCCCTCCCGCCGAGAAGAGGGCGATGTCGATGCCGTTGAAGCTGTCGGCGGTGAGTTCCTCCACCTCCAGCTCCTGGCCGGCGAAACTGACGGTCTGGCCCGCCGAGCGCTCCGAGGCCAGGGGCCGGACGGAGGCCACCGGGAAGCGCCGCTCCTGGAGCAGCCTCAGCATCACCGTACCCACGGCTCCCGTGGCTCCCGCCACCGCTATGTTGTACAGGTCAGCCAGTGTGTTCCTCACTTACCGGAAGTCACTTCCAGCAGGTTATCAGGACCATACGGATTATCGGGTCGGTATATATCGATCATGCGGATGTTTCCGTGTACATGATCCTGAAAAGCCCAACAAGACCTGGCCGGATGGTTATCCACCCAGATCGAACTCCTCATGCAGCGCCTTCACCGCCTTCTCCACCTTGTCCCGCTCGATCACGCAGGAGACCTTGATGGAAGAGGTGGTTATCATCTCGATGTTGATGTCGTTGTCCGCCAGGGTGCGGAACATGCGCGCGGCCACGCCGGGGTAGCTCTTCATGCCGGCGCCGACGATGGAGACCTTGCCCATCTGCTCGCCGATGATGTAGGCGGTGCCCAGCTCGTCGCATATCCTGCCCAGCGCCTGCTGGGCCGCCGGCAGGTCGTTCTGGGCCACGGTGAAGGAGATATCGGTGGTGCCCTGCTCGCTCACGTTCTGGATGATCATGTCCACGTTGACCTCCGCCTCGGAGAGCGCTCCGAAAACGGTGGCGGCGATGCCGGGCCGGTCCGGCACCCTCAGCAGGGTCAGCTTGGACTCGTCGGCCGTATGGGTGACCGCGCTCACGACCGCCTTTTCCATCTCCTCACCTTCCTCCTTGACCAGGGTCCCCGGCGCGTCGCTGAAACTGCTGCGCACATGCAGGGGGATGCCGTATTTCTGTGCATACTCCACCGAGCGGAGCATCAATACCTCGGCGCCGCTGGCGGCCATCTCCAGCATCTCCTCGTAGGAGACCGCATCCAGCTTCACCGCCTCCGGCACCAGCCCAGGATCGGCGCTGAATACTCCTTCCACATCGGTGTATATCTCACACTCATCGGCGCCGAGGGCGTCGGCCAGCGCCACCGCCGTGGTGTCGGAGCCGCCGCGCCCAAGGGTGGTGATGTCCTCGTCCTCCGAGATGCCCTGGAAGCCGGCGACCAGCACAATCTTACCATCGTCCAGCGTCTGCCGCAGGCGACCGGTGTCGATGCCGGTGATGCGCGCCTTGGTGTGGGTCGTAGTGGTATGGATGCCCGCCTGGGCGCCGCTCAGGGAGATGGCCTCCTGTCCCAGTTCGTGGATGGCCATGGCCAGCAGCGCCACGCTGATGCGCTCGCCGGTGGAGAAGAGCATGTCCAGCTCCCGCTCCGGCGGGTCGGCGGATATCTCGTGGGCCATCCTCAGCAACCGGTCGGTGCTGTCGCCCATGGCGCTGACCACCGCCACCACCTGCCCGCCCTTCTCGCGGGCGTCGCAGATGCGCCTCGCCACGGCCTTGATGCGCTCCACATCGGCCACGGAGGTGCCGCCGTATTTCTGGACGATTACCGGCATGGGACAGATTCTAGAACATGCGGCGGCGCTTGGCTAACTGGCCGAGGTCGCCGGTGGTTCCCGGGGCTTTATGTGACAGACATGGCGAAGACGATTGCCCTTCTGGTCTTCCTGCTGCCGGTGACCTTCATCATGCATAACTTCTGGTCCATCGATGACGAGATGGCCAGGATGGGCGAGATGATCAATTTCATGAAGAACTGGGCGCTGACAGGGTCGCTGCTGATGTTCCTGGCCATCCCCACGCCCTGGCCCTTCAGCCTGGGCTAGAGGCGCGGCGGACGGGTCGGGTTGCCGGGGAGGTCAGACTGCGGCGGGCACGGCGGGCCGGCTTGGCTTTTTTTATCCAGCGGATAGCCGACTTCCCTTCATTTTAACTTCATTTTTTTCTAAATTCGTGAAATTAAGCATTGTTTTTTTCACCATAATGAGATAATGTACTACTTATTTCAATATATATGCTATTTATGAAATAAGAATCACGTAATCGAACCTTAGTGAGACAAGATTATGGAACCGGAAAGATTTGAAAGGAGCAATGCCGGCAAGGTGATCAGGGCGCCTGCCGGTTACCGGGCCTTCGTTCCCAACCCGCTGCCGCCCGCAATAAGGTTCGACACAGAGCTGATCGGTGCTCTCTCTGCGGCCGACAGGGCTTTGGGTGAATTGTCTGGTCTGGGGCGTACGTTGCCTAACCCACATCTGTTGATTCGTCCGTTTATCCGCCGGGAAGCGGTTATCTCCTCGATGATCGAGGGAACTCAGGCCTCATTGTCCGACCTTTTTTATTTCGAGGCTACCGGCCGGGAACCGGAGAATCGATCCGATGTCCGCGAAGTCGCCAATTACGTGATCGCGCTCGAGTACGGGCTAAAACGTCTGGAAAGCCTGCCGATCAGCTTGAGGCTGATCAGGGAATTGCATGAACTTCTTATGAAAGAAGTGCGGGGCGCCAAACAGGCGCCGGGTGAATTCCGCCGGAGCCAGAACTGGATCGGCCCCCCCGGGTGTTCGCTGAAAGACGCTGTCTTCATCCCGCCTCCACCGGATGAAATGATGGCGGCGCTCGACGTCTTTGAAAAATACCTCCATCAGGAAACCGGCCAGCCACCGTTGATCAGACTGGCCTGTATTCACTACCAGTTCGAGGCCATCCATCCCTTTCTTGACGGCAACGGCCGCATCGGGCGCCTTTTGCTCACATTCCTGCTCTGCCAGTGGAAACTTCTGCCGCAACCGTTGCTATACATGAGTGCATTCTTTGAGAAACACCGCCGGGATTACTATCAGCTGTTGCTTGCTGTCAGCCAGGAAGGCCGATGGGAAGAATGGCTGCGATTCTTTCTCGCCGGGGTTACCGGGATGTCCAATGATGCAATATCAAGAATATACAGACTGCAGCAGCTGCATCAGTCGTATCGCCGGAGATTCCAGGAGACGCGCGCCTCGAGCAAACTTCTGGCGTTGATCGACCTGATACTGGAACGCCCCCTGGTTTCAGTGACAACCGCCAAAGAGCAACTGAATGTTTCATATAACGCCGCCGGCAAGTATATAAATCAGCTCGCTGAAGCAGGGATACTCAGTGAGATCACCGGCCGGGCACGTTACAGGTATTATGCTGCCGGCGAGATTCTTGCGGCGATCGATGCGCCGCTTGGCGATAGAAACGATGCATAGTTGTTTTTTCCCGGTTGGCTGGAGCGGGGCGGCTATACAGGTTGTCATTGACGTTGTTGTTTCAGTTGTCATTTGAGGTTGGCGATTCGGTTGGCCATCAGGTTGGCGATTAGAGATGGAGAAAAGAGGAAAGAACACAGCTTGCCAATCGCTCGGCGAGTGTATCCGAGCTGAAGAGAAATCCCAGCGCCCTGATTGAAAAATCGGAGGGCGAGCCGGTCGCCATCCTCAATCACAACACGCCGACCGCCTACCTGATTCCCGCTGATGCATACGAGATGATTATGGAGAGGCTCGAAGACTATCATCTGGGCCTCATCGTACGCGAACGGCAGGATGAAAAGGAGAAAGCCGTCCCGATAGATATCGATGAGCTCTAGCTACAAGCTTTTCTTCCTTCCCCAGGTCTTAAGGGAATGGCGCAAACTTGACCGTCCGGGGTGCTCCTACCCTACTGGCACTCCTCTTTCCTCAGCAGCTCATCCCACTTCCGGTCCACATACGCCTGGATGCGCTCCAGCTCGTCCTGGTGGTCGCCCTTGAAGAGGTGGGCGAAGCGGCCCTGCTTCTTCATCCAGTCCGCCACCGGTGTCTTCTTCTTCTCGCTGGGCTTGTAGTTTATCTTGTACCTGCCGTTCTCCACCTCGTAGAGCGGCCAGTAGCAGCAGGTCACCGCCTCCTTGGCCAGGGAGATGGTCTCGTTGCTCTTGGTCCGCCAACCGCGGGGGCAGGGGGACATGACGTTGAGGAAGGCCGGACCCGGGGTGGTGAAGGCCTTCTGGGCCTTGTTCATCAGGTCCTTGAAGTTGTGGGGCGAGGCCTGGGCCACGTAGGGGATGTCATGGGCCGCCATGATCTGGGCCAGGTCCTTACGGAACTGCTGCTTGCCGGTGGATTCCTTCCCCACCGGGCTGGTGGTGGTCCAGGCGCCGGTGGGCGTGGCGCTGGAGCGCTGGAAGCCCGTGTTCATGTAGGCGCCGTTGTCATAGCAGACGTAGACGAAGTTGTGGCCGCGCTCAGCCGCTCCCGAGAGCGCCTGGAAGCCGATGTCGTAGGTGCCGCCGTCGCCGCCGAAGGCCACGAAGTAGATGTCCTCGTCTATCCTGCCCTGTTTCCTCAGCGACCGGTAGGCGGTCTCCACGCCGCTGATGGTGGCGGCGGCGTTCTCGAAGGCGGAATGGATGAAAGAGTCCCGCCAGGCCGTGTAGGGGTAGATGGTGGTGGAAACCTCCAGACAGCCGGTGGCGCAGGTGACCACCGCCCGGCCCGGACAGGCCGCCAGCACCTGGCGCACGTTGATTGGTGCGCCGCAGCCGGCGCAGAGCCGGTGCCCGCCGGTGAGGCGCTCCTGCTGGTTGGCTATCTCCTTGGGTTTTATCGCCATGGCGGATCAGTCCTCTCTCAGGTTCAGATAGTGACGGGTCTGGGGAACGATGTCGCCGGCGGCCGCCTGCTGAAGCAGCTGGAAGGCGAACTCGATGTCGCCGGGGAAGATGTCCCGGCCGCCCAGGCCGTAGATGAAGTTGTAGACCTGCGGCTTGGGCAGTGACTCGTATAGCGCCGAGCGCACCTCCGTGAACAGGGGGCCGCCCTGGGCGCCGAAGGAGTCCGAGCGGTCCATCACGCCAACCACCTCGATACCGGTCAGCGCTTCCGCTATCTGTTTCGCAGGGAAGGGGCGGAAGGTGCGAACCTTCAGCATGCCCACCTTCTTGCCCTGGGCCCTGAGCCGGTCCACCACGGTCTTGGTGTTGCCGGCGCCGGAGCCGATGACGACCATGGCCACCTCGGCGTCGTCCAGTTCGTGGGCTACGAAATGGGAGTAGGGCCTGCCGGAGAGCTTGCCGTACTCGGCGCCTACTTCCTCGATCACGTCCAATGCCCGCTCCATCACCCGGTTCTGGGTGACCTTGTGCTCGAAGTACCAGCCGCCCAGGCTGTCGAAGGAGCCCAGGGAGACCGGGTTGTCCAGGTCCAGAAGCGGGTACTGGGGCGAGTAGTCTCCGACGAAGCCCTTGACCGCTTCATCATCCAGAGTCTGCACCGGGCCGATGGCGCCGCTGATGATGAAGCCGTCGATCATGGTCATCACCGGCAGCCGTACGTCAATGTGCTCGGCGATGCGGAAGGCCTGGATGGCGTTGTCGTAGCCCTCCTGGGCGTCCTCGCCGTAGAGCTGGATCCAGCCGCAGTCGCGGCCGCCCATGCTGTCGGAATGGTCGCAGTGGATGTTGATGGGCCCCGACAGCGCCCTGGTTATCACCGGCATGGTGATGGGCAGCCTCAGGGAGGCGGCGATGAAGAGCATCTCCCACATCAGGGCGAAGCCCTGGGAGGAGGTGGCGGTGATGGTGCGCGCTCCCGCCGCCGCCGAGCCGATGGCGGCGCTCATGGCGCTGTGCTCGCTCTCCACCGGGATGTATTCGGTCTTCACGTCGCCGTTGGCGACGAACTGGGCGTAATTCTGGGCTATCTCCGTCTGGGGCGTGATGGGGTAGGCGGACATCACGTCCGGCTCCACCTGCCTCAGGGCCAGGGCGATGGCCCCGTTGCCTGTTATCGCTTTACGGGCCATTATTCTTCCTCCAGTTTGCAGGCGATTATCTCATTCTTCATCTCGATGGCGTCGCGGGGACAGACCTGGGCGCAGATACCGCATCCCTTGCAGTGCTTTAGGTCTATCTCCTGCATGGTGCTGTCCTTGACCACGATGGACGAATCCGGGCAGGCGAAGTAGCAGATCATGCAGTCGTTGCACTTCTCCCGGTCGCGGATGGGGCGCTCGGAACGCCAGCCGCCGGTCTCGTAGTCGTCGGCGGTGCCGGAGACGGGGATGGCGGCGCCGGGCTCATGCCGGTCCGGGCCCCAATGTTCGATGTCCGAGTAGTCCCACTTCTTCCTGGTAGCCTTGCTCATTCGCCCTCGACCTCCTCGTAGCCGCGCCTGACAGCGTCCAGGTTGGCGTTCACCACGTCCTCGTTGAACTTCTTGCCCAGGGAGGTCTTGACCTCGTCCAGGATACCCTCCAGCGAGAAGAGTCCGCTGACCTTGCCCAGGGCGCCGATCAGCGGCGTGTTGGGGATGGGGCGGCCGATGGTCTCCTTGGCTATCAGGGTGGCGGGCACCGTGTAGACCTTCTTCCCCTTCATGTCCGGACGGCCGGCTACGCTGGAGCAGCTCTCCTCGGAGTTGATGATGACCACGGCGCCCTCGCCGGTGCCGGAGGTGACGTCCACCACGTCCATCAGCGTAGGGTCCAGCACCAGCACGTAGTCCGGATGCTCGATGGCGCTGTAGACCTGGATCGGTTCGTCGGAGATGCGGGTGAAGGCGACGATGGGCGCGCCGGAGCGCTCCGGCCCGTATTCGGGGAAGGCCTGGAAGTACTTGTCCTGGCTCAGAGCCACCTCGGCCGTCATCTTGGCGGCGGTGACCGCGCCCTGGCCTCCGCGGGCGTGCCAGCGTATCTCGGTAACCTGTTCCATCTATGACCTCCTGTAGGATGAGAAGCGCAACCTCATGAAGAAGCGATGCCTCATGACCGGCAACCAGCCTGGGCCTCGCGCCGGAAAAACCGGCCGGCGGGATGACAAGGCGCAGGCGCGCCCCCGCCGGACAGCCGCAATATTCTATCAGGGAACGAGGGGGATTTACAGGATGGAACAGTCCGGGGCTTCTGAAGCGCGATCCATGAGCAGCCTCCGCCCGGGCGACGGCCTTTGTAACAAAGCGCCTTTGAGCACGATGTCGCCGTTGAGCTCGATGTGACAGGTAATCCTGGCGCTATAGAAAAAACAGACGGCCACTCCACCGCTGACCGGAGGTACGGTAAAGATGCATATACATCATATACATATGGATTTGTCATCAATGTATTTGTCATCAAAGTCTCGTTTCAGGCAACGTCAGGCAACCAGACAACGTCAGGCAACGATTATTCTAAAAAAAGTATGATTTAGCATATATGTAAGTATGATAAAAAAGTCAAAAAGTATGATTTTATTGTTATACCCAAATACATAGTAAATGTCATTGACAAATACAATATTTATAGTATTATTATACTTCCGCTGGTGCAGGAAAACCATGATTTGTGTATCAATCGGTCGAACCCGCCGGCGAAGCTCATCACGGGGAGGTATGAATGAAGCAAAAGCTCTGATCTACAAGAGGAACAGTTAGGGAAGGCGGGCGCTTCGCCTGTAGCGCGAAACGGTAGGTTGTCAGTGAAAGCAACCTTACAGGGGATGGAAATGAAGGGTATAAGACTGTTTCGCCAAAAAGGGAGCCGGGGCAGGAAGGTTCTTGTCCGGCTTGCCATCTTTTCAATCGCAGCGACTGCGCTGCTTCTTGTTTTCACCACGGCCGCCTTCGCGGCCACGATAAATGTCCCCGCCGACCAGGCGACCATCCAGGCGGCGATCAACGCGGCTGCGCCCGGTGACACCATCAACGTGGCGGCGGGCACTTACAGCGAGAATATAAATGTCAATAAATCACTGACGCTCCAGGGAGCGGGGGCCGCAATCACAACCATCAGCGCCACGGGCGGTACCGCCGTGACCATCAGTGCGGACAGCGTCACCATCGATGGTTTCACCATCACCGATCCGGCAGGAAAACACGGCATCTATGCCGCCGATCACAGTAATCTCGCGATTACCAACAACATCATAACCGACATCGGCAGCAGCGATACAACGTCCGGAACCAATTTCGGTATCGCTGTGGTATGCTCCGCGGCCGCCGTTGACAGCATCACTATCACAGGCAATCAGGTCAACCAGGTCGTAGGCGGGCCGGGCAAGAGTGCGGACGGCATTGCCGCCGGCTGGTCGAGCGGAGCCCTGGACATCACCAACCTGTTGATACAGGGCAATACCATCACCAACATCACCAGTGATACCAGCGCCTGGCCTGTCGGCCACGGCGCCTACGGCATCCTCATAAACCATGGCACCAGCACTACCGGCAAGACGGTGGCGCCCCAGGTACTTGATAACGACATCAACACCCTGGAGGGACTCTGGGCCCACGGCATCGGCCTGGAGGGCAACACGCCCAACGCATTGCTGCAGGGCAACGTCGTCCATGGCCTGGTGGACCACAAGTCTCCTGCGGACCCGGATGCAGCCGCCGTCATGGTCGAGGACAACGCCGCGGCGGCCACTGTGACCATCAGCGGCAACAGCTTCTTCGATGTCTGGTGGGGCATCCGCAACGCCACGGCCCTCAACGTGAACGCGCCGGGAAACTGGTGGGGCGACACCGACCCCAGTGATAACGTCTACAATCCCGGTGGCGGCAGCGTGGATTATTCGCCCTGGCTGGAGCTCCCACTGGGGACCAGCCCCATGACCTGGGGAACCAGCGACTCGGTGCAGGAAGCCGTGGATGCCGCCGGCGCCGGGGATACGATCAACGTAAAGGCCGGCAATCATGCGGGCGCCAACGTGGACAAGGCTCTGACCATCACCGGCGAGCCCGGTGCGGTGATCAACAGCGGTCCAGTCTATGGCACCGGCACATATACTGAGTGCAGCGGCCATGTTGCGGATTACGGTTTCCAGATACTGGGACCGGGCGGCAGCGGTACCACCATCAACAACCTGCGTTTCGAGACCGTGAGCTTCCCTGTCTACGGCCGCGGAGCAGACGATGTGACCATCAGCGGCAACACGCTGATAAACCCGCTGCAGGGCATAAGCAACAAGGCCGCCGGAACCAGCGGCAGCCGCTGGCTCGTGACCGGCAACGATATCCAGGATCTCCGCGCCAACAACGGCGGCGGCATCGGTATCATCATGCTGGAGAACGCCCTGGGCGTCGTCGATGACAATGTGATCAGCGGGAACAGTATCACTGGTACCCTGCACGTCAACAGCTGCGAGAGTGGCGGCTACGAGGGAACCGGCATAGTGGTCTATGCCGACTTCCGCTGGTATCCGTCTTTCCAGGGAGCAACTTCCGTCAGCGGTAACCAGGTACTGAACAACACCATCAATCTGGTGAGCGACACACCCGCGGTGCTGGGAGTGTCCGGTATCGAGCTGACCAACTCCAAGGACGCCGCCACGCCGCCGCTGCCCGAGGTGCCCAGCGTCGTCACCGGCAACACCATAGACGGCAACACCGTGGACGGCGCCCTCAAGTACGGGCTCAACATCATCGGCGCCAGCAACAACACCATCAACGGTAACACCGTGAGCAATGCCGAGAACGGCATCAGCATCGCCGAGAGCGGCGGTGGTTCCGACGGCATCAGCTACTCGTACAACAACACGGTGAGCGGTAACAGCTTCATCAACAACACTGTGCAGGCTGCCATCACCGCCGGCAACACCGGCAACAACACCGATGGCAACTACTGGAGTGACTATGTCGTACCTGCTCCCTACCTGTTCTCAGGCGGGCAGGACAACTCCCCGTCCGGTCCCCTCCAGGTCGTGTACCTGGGGCCGACGGGTGAAGTCAACGTAGGCGATCCCGTAGTGACGGGCCTTGCTGCGGGAGGCCTGTCCAGCACCCTGACCGCGCAGCTTGCCCTGTCCGGCCAGACCGACCCCGTGAACCTCTGGAATATCACGACATGGTTCTTCAGCTGCACGATAACAGGCGAAGATGTCAGCTGTCCCACGAGCGGACTTCCAGAGGGCGTCTATACGGCGACGCTCACGGTCATGGACGGAAGCGGCGGCACTGTAACCGGCACCGGCAACTTCAACATCGTCGACATCGATCCGCCGGTGACTACAGATGACGCGCCATCCGGCTGGCAGAACTCGGACGTGACCGTCACGCTGACCTGCACCGACACGGTCAGCGGCTGCGCTTCCACCAGCTGGTCGGCGGACAACGGCGGCGGCAGCGGCACGGGCAACACGATCGTGGTCTCTGCCGAGGGTGTCACTACCATCACCTACCACTCAGTCGACAATGTCGGCCATGTGGAAGCGGACAACACGACCACCGTCAGCATCGACAAGACCGCCCCGGTCGTCACCTATACGGGTCCGACAGGAACCGTCTATACGAACCTGACGAGCATCACCGGCACCGTGACGGATGCTGCGCCGTCCTCTGGTATCGCGGGAGCGGTGCTGAGCATGGACGGCGGCGCCACTTATCCATACAGCTGTTCGGTGACCCCGGGTGGTGACATCGATTGTCCCATCCCGGTACCGGCCAACGGAACCTATACGGCTGTCATCTCCTTGGATGACCAGGCCGGCAATAACGGGACCGACAGCGGCACGTTCACCTATGCCGCCCACGGCAGACCGGACTTGAGTCCGTCGGTTGTCTCGGTATACTGGGCCAATCTCGCTGACTATGTGGCAGGAGACCTGACTGTGGAATACTCACTGGCGAACAACTCCGTCGGCTTGTCGGCCATAGGTGTCGAGATCATCGCGGTCACCAATACCAACGGGGTTGGATTGCTGACGGCGCTTCCGGTTTCCGTCGGCGACATCGCCGCGGGGAGCAGTGGCAGTTTCACTCTCAGGTACTCTGTGCCGTCGGGAGTGACACAGTTCACTACCAACCTCAGCGCGACAGCGTCCGATCCGACAGGTACCTCCTACAACTACCCTGGTCCCTAGATGAAAGGACCTGGTAGAGAAGGAGATGACGTTGCCCGTTGCTGAAACGGGGAACAGAGGGGCGGGACGGCTTTGCCGTCCCGCCCCCTCCTATGGCGGAAAAGCAACATGAAGGGTATAAGTGGTTTAAAAAAAAGTATGACATTTGCCTAGAATTAGTATGATTTTTGCCTATAAAAAGGGTTTCTCCTCCACTAAATCATTGACAAAGATAATCTGAGAAA
>CAZCCR010000027.1:0-25738 GCA_964497425.1 uncultured Gaiellales bacterium | reverse complement strand
TCACCTGCGGAATCTACGGCATCTACTGGTGGTACACGCTCATCACCGACCCCAACCTGCATTTCGATAACCATACTGCCTGGGAGACGCAGCTCTCGACTGCGCTGGCCGGCAGCTGACAGCAAAGACCACAAAGGGAGGAGAGCAATGGAAGGAACGATACAGCAGCCGGAAAAAGCCAGTGGCATGGCTACAGCCGCCCTGGTGCTGTCCATCGTGGGAGTTTTCTGCTGCGGGGTAGCGTCCATCGTGGGCCTGATCCTGGGTATTATCGAACTGGGCAAGATCAACCGGGGCGAGTCTCCGGAGAAGGGCAGGGGGTTCGCCAAGGCCGCCATCATCATCGGCGCCATCGCCATCGGCCTGGGCATCATCATCAACATCATACTGGCCGCTACCGGCAACTGGTCGTTCCAGTTCTCGACCTCGTAGGATGAGGCCGGGCCGGGGCGTCCGGGGGCGCCGCGGCGAGAAGGTTTAAAGCAAGGGGGGCGGCGGCGGGGCCTGAAAGGCCCCGCCGCCGCCCTTGAGGCTCCGGCCGGGCTCCCCAAAGACAGGGCCCGGCCGGAACGGGGACCCACCCAAAGACAGAGACTGGTTTTCATGAAGTGTACCTACCATCCCGAAAAGGACGCTGTGGCGGAATGCGACGCCTGCGGTAAACTCTTCTGCGGCGCCTGCCTGGTGGAGATGGGGGGGAAGAAGTATTGCCGGCCCTGTGCGGCCGTCCAGACCGGCGCCGGCGACGGCAGGGCCGGTGACATGGCTATCGCCGCAGTGATCCTTTCAGCCGCCAGTATCACTCTCTGCGGACTGACGGCCATCCCCGGCCTGATCCTCGGCATTATCGAGCTTGGAAGGATAAACCGGGGCCAGTCTCCGGAGAAAGGCAGGGGCATGGCCCGGGCGGCGGTAATCATCGGCGCAATCATGACCGGGCTGTTGGTATTGTCGATACTTGCCGCGGTGGCAATGACCGTGATTGGCATCGTCGTCGCCATACTGGCCGGATGAACACCGCTGGACGGGATACCGGGAACGTCGGAAAACAGGCGGGGACATCGGTAGCAGGTATGGTGTCCCCGAATTAATCTGATAGACTTGCGGGCATGAGTGATCTTTTAACCACCTATCAGCTGGCGCCGTCCATACTCTCGGCTGATTTCTCCCGCCTGGGGGAGCAGGTGCGGCTGGTGATGGACGCGGGTGTCAGGGTCATCCACGTGGACGTGATGGACGGTCACTTCGTCCCCAATATCACCATCGGGCCGGTAGTGGCGGCGGCCATCAGCGAACAGGTCCATGAGGCGGGAGGGGTGCTGGACGTTCATCTGATGATCGAGAACCCGGAGCGCTACATCGAAGCTTTCGCCGCCGCCGGCTCAGACTGGATAAACGTGCACGCCGAAGCCTGCATACACCTCAACATGACGCTCTCGCAGATAAGGGAGGCGGGCTGCAAGGCGGGGGTGACCATCAACCCGGCTACGCCGCTCTCTCACATCCAGGAGGTGCTGGGAGACATCGACTACGCGCTGATGATGACAGTCAACCCCGGTTTCAGCGGCCAGGATTTCATCCCGGGTGTACTGCCCAAGATAGAGCGCGCCCGACACCTGTTGCCGGACCACGTCGGTCTGCAGATAGACGGGGGGATCGGACCCGGCACCATCGAGGATGCTCTGGACACGGGCGCCAACCTCTTCGTCGCCGGCTCGGCGGTCTTCGGCGCCTCCGACCCCGCCGCCGCGGCCACCGGACTGATGGACGCCATGGCCGCCCGTGCCCGGCGGTAAGGGTCGGTACTGCTATCGCTTGGAGCTATTCAGCTCGCGGGTCAGCCGGGTTGACTCATTGTGATGTTCATTTATCGCGGTATACATCAGCAATACCCGTGAGCGTTAGCGAAGGGGGATAGCCACGCCGGCCTCAAAGGGTCCCTGGCGGCTGGCAACACTTTCCACCTTCTGCTATCATTTTCCCGTAGAAACCAATCGAATAGCTGTTTTTCAGCGATGTCTTCAGGGCGGGGTGGAAGTCCCCACCGGCGGTGAGAGCCCGCGACCCTCTTCGGAGGCTGACCAGGTGGAATTCCCGGGCCGACAGTAAGAGTCTGGATGGGAGAAGATAGAGCTAATGTTCGCCCTGGCTGCTCGCTGTCCGGGGCTTTTCCATTCCTCCCGGCGGGCGGCCTGACGCGACGCCTGTTCTTCTGTCCCATCTTCCTGTTCCCCTGAAACCCTCGCTGAGACCGGCTCAGCCGCCGTCGGCGGCGCCGTGGAAGACCCAGGAGAGAGGAACGGGAAGTCATGGCCACAGGACTGGATATCAGCCTGATGCAACGCGCTCTCAACCTGGCCGAGCAAGCCAGGGGGATGACCAGCCCCAACCCCGCCGTGGGCGCTGTACTGGTCAGGGGCGGCGAGGTCATCGGCGAGGGTTACCATACAAAGGCGGGAGCGGACCATGCCGAGGTGGCGGCGCTCAAGTCCGTCAACGGCGATGCCCGCGGCGCCACCGCTTACGTGACCCTGGAACCCTGTTGCCATACCGGCCGCACCGGTCCCTGCACCGAAGCGCTGATCAAGGCCGGGGTCCGCAAGGTATTCGTGGCCGCCCTGGACCCTTCGGACAAGGTGAACGGCAAGGGGGTGGCGGCGCTGAGGGAGGCGGGCGTCGAAGTGGAGGTGCTGGACGGCACCATAGCCGCGAGGGCGAAGGGGCAGAACGAGGCCTTCCGCAAGCACGCGGTCACCGGCCTGCCCCTGGTCATATTCAAGAGCGCTATGAGCCTGGACGGCAAGATCGCCACCGCAACGGGCGATTCCCGGTGGATCTCCTGTGATGAGAGCCGTGAGCAGGTCCACGCCCTGCGCGGGGAGGTGGACGCCATCGCCGTGGGTTCGGGCACGGCGCGTATCGACGATCCCATGCTCACCTGCCGTCTTCCCGGCGCCGCCAGGCAGCCGCTGAGGGTGGTCTTCGATTCACGCGCGACCCTGGACCCCGGCGGCAAGCTGGCCAGCACCACCGGTGAGGCGCCCACGCTGGCGTTCGTCACCGCCGAGGCGCCGAAGGAGAAGGTGGAGGGACTGAGGCAGGCCGGGGTCGAGGTCGTGGAACTTGAGTCCAGGCAGGGAAGGGTCGATGTGATGGAAGCCCTGCGCTGGCTGGGCTCACGCGAGCCGCCGGTGCTCAGCCTGCTTCTGGAAGGCGGACCGACGCTGGCGTCATCCTTCATCATCGCCGGCGCCGTGGACAAGGTCATGACCTATGTGGCGCCGATGATTGTCGGCGGCGGGGAGTCCCGCACCCCCGTGGAAGGTAAGGGGTTCGACCGGGTCGATGAGGCCCTCAGGCTGTACCGCATGACCCACGAGACCGTGGGCAGCGATGTGCTGATAACCGCCTATACGAAGGAAGAGGAATGGTAAAAGCCTTTCATGAGAGGGGAAGAGCATGTTCACCGGCATAGTGGAGGAGATGGGGACGCTCCAGTCCCTGGAGATGAAGGCCGACAGCGGCGTGATAACCATCAGGGCGGAGAAGGTGCTTAAGGACGCGCAGCTGGGAGACTCCATAGCCGTCAACGGCGTCTGCCTGACCGCCAGGGACTTCGGGAACGATACTTTTTCGGCCGACGTCATGCCGGAGACGCTGAGGAAGACCAACCTGGGCAACCTCAAGCGCGGCGGCAAGGTGAACCTGGAGCGGGCGCTCTCCCTTTCCGCCCGCCTGGGCGGGCACCTGATGCTGGGGCATGTCGACGCCACCGGCAAGGTGGTGTCCATCCAGCCGGAGGGCAATGCAGTCATCTACACCATCACCGCTCCGGATGAGATCCGCCGCTACCTGCTGGCACAGGGCTCCGTAGGGGTGGACGGCATCAGTCTCACCGTTGCCCGGCTTGGGCAGGACAGCTTCAGCATCTCACTGATACCCCATACGCTGAAGGTGACGACGCTGGGTCAGAACGGTGTCGGTTACGAGGTGAACCTGGAGGCGGACGTCGTCGGCAAATACGTGGAGAAGATCATGGAAGGGGGACTGCCCGGGGGCCAGGGAGAAGGCGGCCTCACGCTGGAGAAACTGGCGGAGGAAGGCTACCTGTAAGAGAAGGGGCAAGACGGTTGCAAGGTCGTGTCCGGGCGGCGCGGCCAGACCTTTGATAACACTTGAAAGACAGGTAAAAAACGAACGCGGGAAGGAAGAGATGTCAGACCAGGAACAGGAAAACAACAGACAGGAAGATTCACCCTTCAGCACCATCGAAGAGGCCATCAAGGACATCCGCGACGGCAGGATGGTCATCGTCTGCGATGACGAAGACAGGGAGAACGAGGGCGATCTCACCCTGGCGGCGCAGTTCGCCACCCCCGAGGCTATCAACTTCATGGCGACCTACGGCCGGGGCCTTATCTGCCTGGCCATGACGCCGGAGCGCTGTGAGCAGCTGAACCTGCCGCAGATGGTGCACAAGAACGAGGCGACCTTCAGCACCGCCTTCACCGTTTCCATCGAGGCCCGCCACGGCGTCACCACCGGCATCTCCGCCGCCGACCGGGCCCATACCATCCAGGTGGCCATGAATCCTGATTCGGGACCGGAAGACCTGGTCCAGCCGGGACACGTGTTCCCGCTCAGGGCCAAGCCGGGCGGAGTGCTGGAGCGGACTGGACAGACCGAAGCTTCGGTAGACCTGGCGCGTCTGGCGGGCCTGGAGCCGGCCGGGGTCATCTGCGAGATAATGAACGAGGACGGCACCATGGCCCGCGTGCCGGACCTGGTGCCATACTGCAGGAAGCATGGGCTGAAGATGATTACCGTCGCCGACCTGATCAAGTACAGGCGCAAGACGGAGAAACTGGTGCGGCGTGTGGCCGAGGCCCGCATCCCCACCAAGTTCGGGGACTTCCGGGCCTACGGTTACGAGAGCCTGCTGGACGGCGAACAGCACGTTGCCCTGGTGATGGGTGAGGTGGAAGGCGCCGAGAACGTCCTGGTGCGGGTGCATTCCGAATGCCTAACCGGCGACGTCTTCGGCTCCATGCGCTGCGACTGCGGCGAGCAGCTCTACCACGCCATGCGCATGATCGAGGAGGAGGGCATGGGCGTGCTGCTCTACCTCTCCCAGGAAGGGCGGGGCATCGGTATCCTCAACAAGCTGAGGGCTTACGAACTGCAGGAGCAGGGCCTGGACACGGTGGAGGCCAACGAGGAGCTGGGCTTCAAGGCCGACCTGCGCGAATACGGCATCGGCGCCCAGATACTGGTGGACCTGGGCCTGACCACCATCCGCCAGATGACCAACAACCCCAAGAAGATAAAGGGTCTGGAAGGATATGGGCTGAAAATCGTGGAAAGAGTACCGATAGAGATGAAGCCGCAGGTGGAGAACCTGACCTATCTGGCTACCAAGAAGGAGAAGATGGGCCATATCCTGCATCATCAGGACCTGAGGTTCGAGAAGACCGAGGACTCAAAACAGTAAACGGGAGAGAAAGGAAGGCTGATGGCAGAGCAGTTCAAGAGTTACGAGGGGCTACTGGACGCCAAGGGGCTCAAGTTCGGTATCGTCGTGGCCCGTTTCAACGAGTTCATCTCCACGCGCCTGCTGGACGGCGCCATCGATTGCCTGGTGCGGCACAACGCCGGCAAGACCGCCATAGAGGTAGCCTGGGTGCCGGGCGCCTTCGAGATACCGCTGGTTGCGGCCAGGATGGCTGAAAGCGGCAAGTACGACGCAGTCATCTGTCTGGGCGCCATCATCCGCGGCGGCACGCCTCACTTCGATTACGTGGCCGGTGAAGCCTCGAAAGGTATCGCCAAGGTTGCCCTGGACAGCAAGGTGCCCGTGGCCATGGGAGTCCTCACCACCGACAGCATCGAACAGGCGGTAGAGAGGGCGGGCACCAAGGCCGGCAACAAGGGCTGGCAGGCGGCGGCGGGCGCCATAGAGATGGCTCAGCTGATGAAGAAGCTCTGACCGGCTCCAGCCGGGCGGGAAGCCCTTTTCGCGCAACAGGAAAACCCCCCGGTGCCGGGGGTTTTCTATCAGGAGTGGGAGGTCTTCCTCTGTACAGGGCGGGCAAGTCTGAGTCTGGCGGCGATGGCGATGAACCCGGAGACGAGCGGTCTGACCCTGTGGCGCAGAGACCATAGGAGCAGCGCCGCCGCAGCGCCGAGCAAGGCGCCGCCGATGACATCCAGGGGGTAATGGGTGCCGCAGAAGACCCGGGAGAACGCCAGCAGCGCCCCCGCCGCCAGCAGAGTCCAGCCAAGCCATCTCGACCTGAGCCAGACGACAATGGCGATGGCGAAAGCGAATACCGTATGGTCCGAGGGGAAGGAGGGGTCCGGCGATGGGTCGATCAACAACGTCACCAGGTGGGCGCTGTAGGGCCGGGGCCGGAAATAAACATGACCGATCAGCTGGGCGATGAGCAGGCCCAGCCCGGCGGCGGCGGTCGCCAGCAGGACCGCCTGGTAGTCCCTCCGTTTGTCGTCGCTTTTGCGGAACCACAGGTACAGAAGGGCGGCAGGGAAGACGAAGGCGCCGTATACGGCATAGAAAAGGATGAGGGAATCAAGGGTGGCGATCTCGCCGGCCCCCCGGTTGATCAGCTGGAATAGCTGGAAATCCATGGAAGGCTGAGGTCAGACAGCCTTCTGCACCTTGCCGGCGCTGATGCACTTGGCGCAGACATAGGCGCGGACGGGCTTGCCGCCCGAGATGATGCGGATCTTCTGCAGGTTGGGGTTGAACCGCCGCCGGCTGGCGCGGTTGGAGTGGCTGCGGTTGTTGCCGTAGCCGGGTTTCTTGCCGCAGACTGTGCAGACTCTCGACATGGTCAGTTCCCGTTCCTTGCTTTTTCCACAGGGCGACATTATGCTATAGCCGCTCGCTGAATGCAAGAAAAGGTGGCAAGCGACAGGTGGAGGCGATGACCAGACCCCGGCACCCGGTTCCCTTCTCCGGGTCCGCCTCTCCCCGGAATGAACTGCCCCGCACCTCCAAAGAGCATTTTGAACCAGCCCGGCTTGATGAACCACTGACGGTGCTGCCCGGGGTGGGTCCGGCGCTGGCCCGGGCGGCGGCGAAACTGGGTATTGGCACCATCCGCGACCTTCTTTTTCATTTCCCCTTCCGTCATGAGGACTATACCTGCCATCGACGCATCGGCGAGCTGAAATGGGACGAGGAGGCCACAGTGTCATGCCGGCTGGAGAGCATCTCCCGCCGGCCTACACGGCGGCGCAACCTGAGGCTGGTGGTGGCCAGCGTCAGCGACGACAGCGGCTACATGGAGGCCATCTGGTTCAACCAGGATTACCTGGCGGACCAGCTCTCCCCCGGGGACAGGCTGCTGCTGCGTGGCCGTTACGACGGCGCCGGCCGCTGTTTCACCGTGAAGGGGCATGAGCTTCTGGGGCGGCAGGGAGCGGGTCTTCATACCACCGGGCTGGTGCCGGTCTACGAGACGACGGCGAAGATATCGGTCAAGCGGCTGAGGGGCTGGCTGGGCAGGTGCATCACCCTGGCGGGGCTTCTGGCCGACCCGCTGCCGTCGGCGGTGAGGCACCGGCTGGGGCTGCCGCTGAAGGGCGACGCCGTGACTGCCATGCACTTCCCCCGTATGCGGGGGGAGTTCGGCCTGGCGCGCAGGCGTCTGGCCTTCGAGGAACTCTACCTGATGCAGCTGGGGTTGCTCTCCCACCGCAAGGCTTTCGGGCGGGAAAGGCGGGGGGTGAGGCTAGAACCGGGGGGTGGACTCACCGACAGGTTCATCTCCGGGTTGCCCTTCCGGCTCACCAACGACCAGCGGGATGCCTGCCGCCAGGTCTCAGAGGACATGGCCGCTGAGCGCCCCATGCAGAGACTGCTTCAGGGGGACGTGGGCTCGGGCAAGACCGTGGTGGCGGTGTTCACGCTGCTGCGCGCCGTGGAGAACGGACGTCAGGCGGCGCTGATGGCTCCCACGGAGGTGCTGGCGGAGCAGCACTTCCTCAACATCAGGCGCATGCTGGCGGGGTTGGGGGTGGAGACGGACCTGCTCTCCAGCCGGAACAAGCCGAAGGAGCGGCGGCTGATGCTGGAGAGGATAGCCGCCGGCCGTGTCAGCCTGGTGGTGGGGACGCATGCCTTGATCCAGGAGGATGTCGATTTTCCAGGGCTGGGTGTGGTGGTGGTGGACGAACAGCACCGTTTCGGCGTCAACCAGCGGGAACTACTGGCGGAGAAGGCCACCCACAGCGGTGTGACACCCCACGTGCTGCACATGACCGCCACCCCCATCCCCCGGACGCTGGCGCTCACTCTCTACGGGGACCTGGACGTAAGCGTGATCCGGACCATGCCGCCGGGAAGGCGGGAGACGGTGACGCGGCTGGTGCCGGAAAGCAAGAGGGCGCTGGCCTATGGGTTCATCCGCGAGCAGCTGGAAAAGGGCAGACAATGCTATGTGGTCTGTCCGCTGATCGAGGAGTCGGAGGCGGTGGAGGCGCGGGCGGTGTCCGCGGAGGCCGAGCGCCTGGCGGAGGGTGAGTTCAGGAGCTACCGGCTGGGCATCCTGCACGGGCAGATGCCGGCGGAGGAGAAACAGCAGGCCATGGCCGCCTTCAGCAGCGGCGAGACCCAGGTGCTGGTGACCACCACGGTGATCGAGGTGGGGGTGGACGTGCCCAACGCCACGGTGATGATGGTGGAGGAGGCGGACCGCTTCGGCCTGGCGCAGCTGCACCAGCTGCGCGGGCGCGTTGGCCGCGGTCGGCACAAGTCCTATTGCCTGTTGTTCGGTGAAGGCGGCACCGAGCAGGCGCGGCGGCGGCTGGCGGCCATGGAGGCCACCAGCGACGGCTTCCACCTGGCGGATATGGATCTGGAGATAAGGGGGGAAGGCCAGCTATTCGGCCTCAGGCAGTCAGGCCTGCCGGACCTGAGGCTGGCGCGGCTTGTGCGCGACCAGGAGCTGCTGGGGCAGGCGCGGGAGCTGGCCGCGGAGATGATAGACTCGGACCCGCGGCTGGCCCGGCCGGAGAACGCCCTGCTCAGGGACGAGGTCCAGCGGGTATTCGGCGACTCGGTGCGGTGGCTGCGGAAAGTATGATGTCTGACTGAGGGACGACAGGGATGCGGATCATCGCCGGAAAGGACAAGGGAGCGACCATCACTGCGCCGCCGGGGCGGGGGACCAGGCCGACGGCGGACCGGGTGCGGGAGGCGCTCTTCAGCATTCTCGGTGACGTGTCAGGGCTGTCAGTGCTGGATCTCTTCGCCGGCAGCGGCGCCCTGGGGCTGGAGGCGCTCAGTCGCGGAGCCTCAAGCGCCGTGCTGGTGGACAGCCGCGCCGGGGCGATGAAGGCGATGGAGAGAAACATCGCCAAACTGCGGGCGACGGCTGCCTCCGCAGTACGGCGCGATTACCTGGTTTTCCTTAAAGATGCAGCGAAAAAGGGGTGGAGATACGATTTGATTTTCATCGACCCCCCCTATAGAATGCACCGCGTCATCGGGGGGGAGCTGGGCCGTCGGCTGCCACTGGTGGCGGCGCCCGGTGCGAGGCTGGTGGTGGAGAGCTCCTCCCGAGAGGACATCGACCTTCCCTTCGGCAAGTCACTCGACAGGGTTTACGGCGACACCAGGGTGTGCATATATATACTCCAGCAGCCGGCCCCGGGGGTACGAAAGTGAGTTCGACCTGAAGCCCGGGAACGGCCTTGCCCGCCACGGGGCGGGCTCCGGTCCGGCATCCAGGAAAGAGTCGTCCCAATGAACAAGAACGACAGGATAACCGCCATATGCCCAGGCACCTACGACCCGGTGACCGAAGGCCATCTGGACATCATCCGCCGGGCGGCGGGCATGTTCGACCGGGTGGTGGTGGGCGTGGTGGCAAGTTCGCCCCGCAAGGACACCATGTTCAGCGCCGGCGAGAGGGTGGAGATGCTTGAGGCGTCGCTGCCCGATGGCGCTAACATCCAGGTGGAGGTATTTGATACACTTCTGGTTGACTTTGCCCGCAAATGGGGGGCAAGTGCGCTGGTGAAGGGGTTGAGGGCCATCTCGGATTTCGAGTACGAGTTCCAGATGGCGCAGCTGAACAGGAAACTGGCGCCGGACCTAGAAACTATTTACTTGATGGCGTCGCCGGAATACAGTTTCCTCAGCTCCAGCGGCGTCAAGGAGATCGCCAAGTACGGCGGCAGGGTCGATGACCTGGTTCCGGCAGCGGTGGCCAGGCGTTTTGGCGAGCTTTTCCAGTAAACCTGGAAGAGGAGGAAAAGTGGACGTACTGGTTCTGATAGACAAGCTTGACGAGATAATCAACGAAGCCCGGCCCATGCCCATGACCGACAAGGTCATGATCGACCGCGAGGAGATATACGACATCCTCGACCAGATGCGGACGACCATCCCCGAGGAGATAAAGCAGGCACGCTGGATCGTCAAGGAGCGCCAGGAGATGCTGGCGGAGGCCAAGACGGAGAGCGACCGTATCATCAAGGAGGCCAACGACCAGGCCGAGCGGCTGGTGTCCGACCAGGAAGTGGTGAAGATGGCTGAGCGCAACGCCGCTCAGATTATGGAGGACGCCCGCGCCCGCGAGCGTGAGATTCGCCTGGGCGCCGAGGACTACGCCGACGAGGTGCTGGAGACCCTCGAGGTGAACCTGGACAAGTTCCTGGCCGCCGTCCGCCGGGGCCGCAACCGGCTCCAGGGCAAGACCGGTGAGGAGGAGACCCAGGCGGTCACCGCAGAGGACTGAGCCTGTGACCCGCCGGCGCCTGCGACAGGCAGCGCCGGATCGGCCAACCCCGGTACAGCCTCTACCGTCGAAACAGGCGGGAGCATTTTCTTCCCATACGTGTACCTGCCGGGCATATGCATCTGCCGGGGTATGGGGGCGCTCCAGGGCTCGACCGGGGCAGGTAGGCGTCTCTGGCGCCGGGCAGGTTTTATCCCTATACTGACTCTATGGCAGTTATCCACTGATGAAGGTCTCTGATCAAGGGCAGGAAGGGTAGCCCGGGACCGGGATTCACCTGAATCCGACCGTAACCGATCAGAGAATGTCCGATGTCCGATATCGCCACAACTTTTGACCTTTATTCGCCGCCACTGGAGAAGGGCACGCCACGGACCTTCGAGCTCGAGTTATATCTGCCGCCCATACAACTGGCCGGCCAGGATTATCGATTTCACCCGGAGGAGGTGTCGGCGCGCCTGACGGTGACGCAGCTGGACCAGGGTTACGCCGTGACCCTGTCCTTCCGCTGCCGGCTGGCGGGCGCCTGCTGGCGCTGCCTGGAGAAGGCTGAACTTAAGGTAGAGGTTGAGACTACTGAGTTCTTCGAGCCGGAGCTGCCGCCGGTGGAGGAGATGGGGGAGGAGGAAGAGGCGACCCTCTGGTACGCCGAGGACGGCGTCATCAACCTCTCCGAGTGGGGTCGGGACGCAGTCTCGGAGCTGCTGCCGCCCAAGATACTCTGCCGTGAGGACTGCCTGGGCCTCTGCGCCCAGTGCGGCGCCGATCTCAATGAAGGTTCCTGCGACTGCGAGCCGCTACGGGATTCACGGTGGGACAAGCTGAAGGAGTGGCGCCCGCCGGAGGACGGTTGAGAGGCGGCGCCGGCGTTACGCCTGGTGACTTGCCGGGCAGGACCCTGGTTTACTTTGACTCCGGGTTCCGCTATTCTGTCCTATTGGAAAAAGGCCGTAGCGGGAATGTTATGCGGGTGACGGTAATGGGGCCGAAGGAACGAGGACCGGCCTGTTTCAATGGATAAGGTAATCGAGGGGACATGGATGACCATGTCCCCCGTGGATGTGAAGGGAACACGACCATGGCTGTACCAAAGCGCAAGACTTCAAAGGCAAGGCGGGACAAGCGGCGGACCCACGACAACCTGGATGCGCCCAACCTGAGTCTCTGCCCCCAGTGCCACAGCCCCCGGCGCCCCCATCACGTCTGCCCCGTATGCGGCACCTACAAGGGCCGCGCGGTCATCGAATTCGAAGAGTAATCGGGGACGTTCCTTAACGAGATTTACTAACTACTGTTGTATGTAATCTTCAGCAGCATGGCCCCAGAAATAGTTTCTTAATTTCGTTAAGGAACGTCCCCGGGGGTGGCAGGGAAATCCGACCTCAGCGCAGAATATGTTTATCAGCGATATGAGTACTTCCACCGATAAAAAACCCACTACACGGCGCTATCCCTGTCACTGCTGCAACAAGCAGGGCGCGGTCTACTGGTCGGAGAAGCGGCAGAGCTTCATCTGTGAGAACTGCCTGAAGACCTTCAACCAGGAGATAATCGCTCGGCGCAACGGCATGGCTGTGGAGCAGCTCTCCTTCTGCTGAACCGCGGGCACGGCCGGCAACCCTTCATCCGTATCAGGGACTGTCTGCCGACCCGCAGCCCTTCGTGGCGGCGGGTTTATTTTCTTCCCTGTCAGTTATATCTTCTTTCCATGTGACTGCCTGCCTGTATGGCAGAGAATTACTATCCGTGTCCAACATCAAACGTCAGGGAGGTTTCATCTATGGCCAGGAAAGTAGCGATGCTCACCGGGGGCGGGGACTGCCCCGGCCTCAACGCGGTCATCCGGGCGGTGACCAGGAAGCTGACCGCCGACGGCGACTACGAGATGGTCGGCGTGGAGGAGGGCTGGCGCGGCCTGATGGAAAACAACTACATGCCGCTGGATATCAGCAACACGGCGGACATCCTGCCCAGGGGCGGCACCATCCTCCGCACCTCGCGCACCAACCCGTACAAGGAGGAGGGCGGTCCGGAGAAGGTGGTCCAGAACCTCAGTGACAACGACATATACGCCCTGGTGGCCATCGGCGGAGACGACACCCTGGGCGTGGCCCGCAAGCTGTATGATGACCATGGCATCAATGTGGTGGGCGTTCCCAAGACCATCGACAACGACCTCTCGGCCACTGATTACTGTTTTGGCTTCAACACGGCGGTGCAGATAGCCACCGAGGCGGTGGACAGGCTGCACACCACGGCGGCGTCCCACAACCGCTGCATCGTCGCCGAGATCATGGGCAGGCATACGGGTTGGATCACCATCATGACCGGCATCGCCGCCAGCGCCGATGTGGTGCTGATCCCCGAGGTGGAGATGACCATCGAGGAGGTCTGCGCCATTCTCAAGCGCAACCGCGACGGCGGCCGCAACTACAACATCGTCGCCGTGAGCGAGGGCTTCACCATCACCTCCGAGAAGGGTGAGGAGGGTCTGGCGCTCAAGTCCGAAAAGGTAGACGACTTCGGACACGTGCAGTTGGGCGGTGTCGCCGAGCGGCTGGCGAAGCAGATCGAGGAACGCACCGGTTACGAGACGCGGGCAACGGTGCTGGGCCATATCCAGCGCGGCGGCACGCCCACGGCCTACGATCGCATCCTCGCCACCCGCTACGGACTGGGAGCGGCGGACCTGGTGCTGCAGGAGAAGTTCGGCCGCATGGTGGCGCTCCAGGGCGACGATATCGTCGATGCCTCCCTCTCGGCGGCAACGGACGAGCTGAAAGTGGTCAAGCCGGAGTTCTGGGAGGTGGCCCGGACCTTCTTCGGTTAGCAGCGACCGGGGACGTTGTTTCCTTTTTGCAGTTTGAGAGAAACTTATATAGAGGCAAAAGGCAAAAAGGAAACAACGTCCCCCAAAAGGCAAAAAGGAAAGAACGTCCCTGGTATATCCGGAGATCATAGTCACGCACCGCAATACGGACTTCGACGGCTTCGCCGCCAGCGTCGCCGCGTCCAAGCTGTACCCTGAAGCCAGGATATGCTTCCCAGGCTCCCTCAACCGCAACGTGCGCGAGTTCTTCAACCTGCACGCCGATGAGATAGACACGGTGGAGACGTCCATGGTGGACATGGAGCGGCTGCGGCGCCTGGTCATCGTCGATACCATCCACTGCAACCGCCTGGGGGAGTTCGAGGGTGCCTGCGGCGACCCCTCGGTGGAGGTGATCGTCTTCGACCACCACCGCTTGGGCGCCCGCTCCCAGCGCCCCGACTTCGTCTCGCCGGAGAACTATGTGCTCAGCGAGGACGGCTCACTGGTCACCACCATGCTGAAGATAATCCATGATCGTCGCATCGAGGTATCGCCGCTGGAGGCGACGGTCTTCGCCCTCGGCATCCATGAGGACACGGGCTCGCTCACCTATCCCACCACCACCCCCCGGGACGCCGAGGCCCTGGCCATCTGCATGCGCCTGGGCGCCAGCCAAAGCCTGATCGGCAAGTATCTGCATAACCCGCTGGCGGAAGAGCAGCGGGAGCTGCTGCTCAAACTTGTGGACGAGCTGGAGCCGGCCCCCGCAGGCGACGTCGACGTATTCATCGCCGCCGCCCGGCACCCGCACTATGTGGACGGCCTCAGCGTGGTCGCCCACAAGATCATGGACGTCACCGACTGCCAGGCACTGCTGGTGATGGTGGAGATGGAGGACCGCATCTTCATCGTCGGCCGCAGCAAGAGCCGCCTGCTGGACGTGGCGCGGGCGCTGGCGCCGGTGGGCGGCGGCGGGCACAGCCAGGCTTCATCGGCCATCGTCAAGGACAGGAGCCTGGAGGAGGCCCGGAAGACCATCGTCGACAACCTGCCGTCGATAATGGAGGAACCGCTCCGGGCCCGCGACATCATGTCCCATCCGGTGCATTTCATCGACCAGGAGACCACCATCGCCGATGCCCTTGTTTTCTGTCAGCGTTACGGCCACAGCGGCATCTGCGTCACCGAGGGCGACAGGCTGGTGGGGGTGGTCTCTCGCAAGGACCTGGACAAGGCCATCGCCCACCAGCTCAACCACGCGCCGGTGAAGGGCATCATGTCCCGTGGCATAAGGACCGTGAACGAGGACACCACGGTACATGAGCTGAGGCAGATGATGGCCACCAGCGCTGTGGGCAGGCTGCCGGTGGTGGAACAGGACGGAGGGAAGGTGCCGGCCAGGGAAGGCGTCGCCGCCGAGCGGGTAGTGGGTATCGTCACCCGCACCGATGTGCTGAGGACCCTCCACCCTGCATCCATCGACGAGGGTTTCGGCGCGGCGGTGGCGCAGGAGCGGGACCTGAGACAGCGGATCCAGGACATGACCGGTATGGCTCCCCTCTTCGAGGCGGCGCAGAAGCTCAGCTCCGGCTATCGCGGTGTCTATCTGGTGGGCGGTTTCGTCCGCGACATGATCATCGGTGAGGCCAACTACGATGTGGATATCGCCGTGGAGGGGGACGGCATCGAGTTCGCCCGTCGCCTGGCGGAGGAGCTGGGCGGCCGCGTGCGCGCCCATCGAAAGTTCAACACGGCTGTGGTGATACTGGAAGGCGTCAAGCCGGGCCTCAGGGTCGACGTGGCCACCACCCGGACCGAGTTCTACGACTATCCGGCGGCGCTGCCGACGGTGGAGCATTCCTCCATCAAGCGCGACCTCTACCGGCGCGATTTCACCATCAACGCCATGGCGGTGTCGCTGGCCGCCCACGATTTCGGGCGGCTGCTGGACTTCTTCGGCGGCCTGGGCGACATCGACCGGGGCATCATCCGCGTGCTGCACAACCTCAGCTTCATCGAGGACCCCACGCGCATATTCCGGGCCATCCGCTACGAGAATCGTCTGGGCTTCCGGATGAACTCCTATACCCTGAGCCTGGCGCACGGCTGCGTGGATATGAACCTGGTAGGGGACCTCTCCTCGGCCAGGCTCCGCGACGAACTGGTCTGGCTCTTCTCCGAGCCGGAGGTGGAGCACACTGTCCTGCGCATCGGCGAGCTGGGCGTCGCCCCCTCCATCCATCCGGCGCTGGAGGCGGGAGAGGAGACCGCCGCCGTGGTGGCCCGCGCCGATGAGGCCGCGCGCAGGTTCAGGATGCTGGAGGAGATAAAGCTCTGGCGCCTGAGGCTGGCGTGCATGGCCAGGGATATGGACGCCGGTCAGCTGGAATACTGGACGGACAAGCTGAAGCTGCGCCGTCAGGACGCCGACGCCATAGCCCAGGGAGTGGTGCTGGCGCGCAAGGTGCTGTCCCGCCTGGCGGGGCGGGAGATGACCCGTCCCCAGCTCTACGAACTCCTGGGCAGGATGCCGGGGGAGGCGCATCTGCTGGCTTATGCCCTCTCCGGCGGCGGTCGCCAGCAGCGGGACCTGGAGCTGTACCTGACCGAGCTGCGCCACATGGAGCTGGAGATCGGCGGCGACGACCTGCTGGCCATGGGGGTGAAGGAATCGCCCCAGCTGGGTGATATACTCTGGCGACTGAAGTTGATGAAGCTGGAGGGAAAGGTGGACGGCAGGGAGGATGAACTGAAAGCTGCGCGGACGCTGATGGACAGGATGAAGAAAGCAGAGGCGGGAGCCCAGGGGGGCGGCGCCTGAAGACATGAACGAGCTGCTGCTCCAGTTCCTGCTGACGCTGCCGGCGCTGCTGGTATCCCTTGTTTTCCATGAGATGGCCCACGGCTATGTGGCCTATCGCCTGGGCGACAACACGGCCAAACAGCTGGGCCGCCTGTCCCTCAACCCCATCCGCCACCTGGACGCCTTCGGCACCCTGGTGCTGTTCCTCACCTTCTTCACATCCGGCGGCCGCATGCTCTTCGGCTGGGCCAAACCGGTGCCCATCAACCCCAACCGCTTCACCAGGGCATCGGTGCAGCGGGGGATGATGTGGACCGGCGCCGCAGGGCCTTTGGCCAACCTGATGGTGGCGGCGGCCAGCGCCCTGCTGTTGCGAATGCTTTACGATACCCAACACTTCACACATGCCCTGATATCAGGAGATCTGTTTGCCACGGGACTGTTCCGTGTCTTCCAGCTCAACGTGATACTGATGGTCTTCAACCTGATGCCGGTGCCGCCGCTGGACGGCTCCCGTGTCGTCGGCGGCTTTCTCGGGCGCGAGGCCTATATGCGCTGGGCGGGGCTGGACCGCTACGGCATGCTCTTCGTCATGCTGTTCCTCTTCCTGCTCATCGGCCCCTTCCAGAGGGTGTTCTACGAGATAATCGCCGCCATCTACCGCGTCTTCCTGCCGTCCTATTTCGGATGACCTGCTGTCCTTTTCCGGATGACGGCGCTCCGGCCCTGTCTCTCTCCAAACACCGTCACATGGCAGGCAGTGCTCCCTCGATCATCGTTATATGATGGGCGTGCTCCCCAAGGACCCCGTCATATGGCGGTTGTGTTACCTCCAAAACAGCGCCGGCGGGTTGTGCTACCTCTCGTGCACCTCCCAAGCGGCGCCATATAGTACGTAAACTCTGATCGCCAGATGGCGGGCTGTGCTCTCCTCCAACAGCGCCGGCGGGCCGTGCCCCCCTCAGAACACCGTCAGGTGGTGGGCGTGCCCATCTCAAGCTCCGCCCGGTGGCTGATTGATGTTCCCACAGGTGTTTTCCGGTTGTGCGGATGAGGGCATAAAAAGGGCGGCGCCGGAGGCGCCGCCCGTAAAAGGCTGATCGACAGCTATCGCTTGAAGCTCCTCAGGATGTCCTGCTGGCCACCCTCTCGGCCCCCAGGCGGTCGAACTCGTGAGTGATACGCTCGTATGAGATGGAGAATATGGGGACCATCCGTTCCTCGATCTCGATGATGCCCGGCTGCAGCACCCCGTCCTGGACCTTGCGCATTATCTCCGGGAACTCTGCCATCTCCTCCGAGTCGAGGTCGATGTAGCGCAGTTTGGCCGAATCCCCGAACTCCGCCTCCAGATGCCTGTTGAAAGCGTCGGTGATCTCTTCCAGAGACCAGCTCGGTCCTCAGCCGCCGCTACACGAATCCAGGTACCTGGACCCGAACACGTTTATTGTCTTCACTTCCGCCATCTTGTCTGCTACCCTCCCGCTGCTTCGCTGACCAGTCGCCGGCAGTGACTCTCGCCGTTCTGCTCAGATTGAATCGGAAAAATGCCGCTTGAACATTAGACAAAGGGGAGCGTCATAAGGGTTCAAAGCTCCTTCAAAGCCGTTCCAGCTGCTCCGCCAGGCATCGGCCCTCCTCCGGCGAGACTTCGATGGTCTGCGGCTCCGAACCGCCGTCGCCACTTGCTCCATCAGGACTGTCGCTTACTATAGAATAACCGATTACCACACTTTTCTCATCCCGACCCTGCCCGTAACGGGCGGTGAGGGCCGCCGCCTCCGCCACGGTGCGGTCGTCCATATCCTTCCCCTTGACGATGGTGGTGGGCCCCATGTGCCCCCTGGCGCTCATGATGATATCGCCGGGCCGGGCCAGGCTCTCAAGGCTGCGGGTCTCCTCCTCGTTGCGCGGGATGATGATGCGCCGGTCACATGAAGAGAGGAATATCCGCCCCAGGCGCAGGGACCTGATCTCGGCCACCGGTGGGTGGGAATCCTCTTCCAGCAGGCGCTTCAACCGGCGGGAGAAGCCTTTCTCCGTCAGCAGGCAGCCACCGGCGGGGCAGGGGTAGTCGCCCACACCCAGCTCCGCAGCCAGCTGCATCTGGGGCTTGCGGGAGCGGCCGCGCATGGCCATCATCGCCTCGCGGTCCACCCAGCCCTCCCGTTCGGGGATGCTGGGCTCGAAAAGATGGGCAGAAAGCGGTCTCACCACCAGTCCCTCCAGGCCCGACTCGCGCTCGATGGTGAGGATGGCGTCCGGCCGCTGGGACATGGGCCGCTCCCCCAGCACCTCGCCGGTGAAGATGAAGTCGGCGCCGGTCTCCTGCATGTAGGCCCCGGCGCGCCGGAACATGCTGATGCGGCAGTCCAGACAGGGATTGAGGCCGCGGCCGTAGCCGTGCCGGGGGTTCCGCACTGCATCCATGATCTCGTCGGTGGCGTTGAGCACCTTCAGGGGGATGCAGAACTCCTCCGCTGCCTTCCTGGCCTCGGAACGGCAGCTGCTACGGGCGGTGCAGGTACAGAAGACCGTGACGAAGTTGAGCGCTTCCACTTCGATGCCCTGGTCCAGCATCATCTTCACCGCCAAGCGGCTGTCGAGGCCGCCGGACAGCAGTCCTATGGCTTTTCTTCCCATGATCGTCTCCGGAGAATCTGTCACAGATGAGAACCCTACCCGCAAAATAGCAGAATAAGGCCCGGCAGTAAAACAGGAGCTGGGCGGAACGGGAGGAACCGCTCCCTGTGGAAACAAATAGTATATGTTGTATAATCTGGCGAAGCCGGGCCGGGCATCGATAGGCGGGAATCCCGGAGATGCGCTGCCATCCCGATGACGGGAGCACATCAGCTTTTACGCCGGTTTGCGATAGGCTGTCCAAATCCTGTTTATATCAAGCATGCGGCGGGGTATCTGATATCAAGGGCATGACAATCATTGTTCGAACATAAGGACACCGGCGTGTCATCACCGGCAACCTTCATTGACAAAGTGAGGCAGGACTGAGTCGGGAAGCGGAAAACACAGCAACAGTACCGCGGGTGCCGAAGCTCAAGGCGCTCTCGCCGGCGGTGAGATGGACGGCAGCGGTTCTGGGTGGGCTGCTGGCGGTGGCGGTGGTTCTCCTGGTGCTGGCGCTGGTCGTCTTCCCACCCCGCATCGCCATCAGTCCCGCCGACGGGGCAACGGAGGTAAGCCCGGACGGTTCCAGTCTGATGGTCACCACCAGCAGGTGGGGGGCCTCCATCTCCAGTGTGGAAGTGACCCGGGCCGTGATCGACCCCGATGGCAGCAAGGGGGAGGATCTGCCGCTGGCGGGACACCTCAGGGAAGGGGAGTTCGTCCTCGATGACGGTTCCAGCCCGCTGATCCCGGACGCCGAATATCACGTGACGGTGAAGGGAACAGTGAAGCAGTTCGGCCTGTCGGGCATCTCGGACGAGAAGGTCGTCCGGAACCAGACCTTCACCACTGTAACCACACCGCAGCCGGTGCTGACCGGTGAGGGCATCAGGATAAAATATGGAGAGGACGCGGTGATCGACTGGAACATTCCCCTCTCCTCTTTCGAATACAAGCTGGAGGGCATCGAGAGTACTTCCAGGCTGGACGCCGAGGACCCCAGCCGGGTCATCATCTCCCTGGCGGGCTTCGAGCAGGGAAAGGAATATGCCCTCACCATAACGTCGGCCACTTCCGTCAGCGGCATCGCCCTGAAGAAGCCGGTGCAGACCAGTGTCGTCACCGCGGCTCCGCTGACGGTCGAGTTCCAGCCGGCAGACGGTACTGCCGGCGCCAGCATCCAGGCCCATCCCACCCTGGTCTTCAGCGAGCCGGTGTCGAACCCCGACCTGGTCAGCAGCCTGGTCACCATCGAACCGGCGATGGAAGGGAACCTGCAGTGGGCCGAACCCAACAAGCTGGAGTTCGTCCCCGCCCAGAACTGGGACTACCTGCAGGACGTGACCGTCAGGATCAGCGGCGGCCCCAACGCGCTGCGGGGCCTGGGCGGCGGCTTCATCGCTTCGGACCTTGAGAGCACCTTCACCACCGCTCCCTACAAGATGATCGATGTTGATATCTCCGACCAGGTCCTCACCCTCTACGAGGACGGAGTTGCCGTAGAGAGCTTTCTCTGCTCCACCGGCATAGCCGGCAGCAGGGCAACGCCGTTGGGCGACTATACCATCTACGCCAAATTGTCCAAGACGGACATGCGGGGTCCGGGCTATTTCGCCCCGGATGTACCCTGGGTGATGGTGTTCAAGGGCGACTACACCATCCACGGCAACTACTGGGCTACGGCCTTCGGGCGGCCCAGCAGCCATGGATGCGTCGGCCTGCCGGTGAGCACCGCCAAGCATATCTACGACTGGACGCCCCTGGGCACGCCGGTCCATATACACCAGTAGGTGAGCCGGCGGGAGTCGAGCGCCAAAAAGGACCAGTGGCAGGAGCCCGGCGGAACGGCCGGGTTGTTTTTTCCCCGTGGCAGGGCCGGGGTTCTGAAAGAGAGGGAGCCTTGTTCTGAAAGAGAGGGAGCCTTGAAAAAGCCGAGAGTGAAGATATGCGGCCTGACGCGCCCGGAAGACGCCGCCCTGGCGGCGGAGCTGGGGGCCTGGGCCCTGGGGGTCATCTTCGCGCCGGAGAGCCCGCGGCGGCTCGATCCCGGGCTGGCGGCGGAAGTGCTGGGTCCGGCGCCGGCGGATGTCGAGCGCGCCGGTGTATTCGTCAATGCTTCCCTGAGAGATATAGAAGAGGCTGTGGCAGCCGCTGGGCTCACCGTACTGCAGCTGCACGGCGAGGAGGATGCCTCCTTCTGCCGAGAGGCGGGTGGGGTCACGGGCCTGCCCGTGATCAAGGCTTTGAGGGTATCGGACGCCGCTTCCCTGGAGGGCGTTGTCCGATTTGACACCGATTACGTTCTGCTGGATACTTACCGTGCCGGCAGCCACGGCGGCACCGGCGAGACGTTCGACTGGCAGCTGGCGGCGGAGATACCCCTGGAGCAGCGGGCCTCCCGCATCATCCTCTCCGGCGGCCTGGGGCCGGAGAACATCAGGGCGGCGGTCGGGGCCGTAGCGCCCTTTGCCGTGGACGTCTCCAGCGGGGTGGAGGAGGCTCCGGGAATAAAGAGTGCTGACAGGCTGGCCGAGCTGTTCAGGGAGATAGAAGCCGGGGAATGACAGAGGGAGCGAGATGACGGTTGAATCAAGATTCGGAGAATACGGCGGGCGCTATATCCCGGAGACGGTCATCCCGGCTCTGGACGAGCTGGCCGAAGCCTACAGCCGCTACCGGCGGGACCGGGAGTTCCAGGACGAGCTGGCCGGGCTGCTGGACACCTTCGTCGGCCGGCCCACACCCCTCTATCACGCCCGCAGGCTCTCGGAAAAGCTGGGAGGCCCCCGGATCTACCTCAAGCGGGAGGACCTCTGCCATACCGGAGCCCACAAGCTCAACAACACGGTGGGCCAGATACTGCTGGCCAGCCGGATGGGCAAGACCAGGGTCATCGCCGAGACGGGCGCAGGCCAGCACGGTGTCGCCAGCGCCACCGCCGCTGCCCTCTTCGGAATCCCCTGCGTGGTCTACATGGGTGAAGAGGATATCCGGCGCCAGGAGCTGAACGTGGTGCGGATGAAACTGCTGGGGGCGGAGGTGGTCCCGGTCGCAAGCGGCAGCCGTACGTTGAAGGACGCCATCAACGAGGCTATCCGCGACTGGGTGACCAACGTGGAGAACACCTACTACATCATCGGCTCGGTAGTGGGACCGGCGCCCTATCCGGCTATGGTGCGGGATTTCCAGACCGTCATCGGCCGCGAGGCCAGAGAGCAGATACTGGCAGCTGAGAGCCGGCTGCCTGACGAGATAGTCGCCTGCGTCGGTGGCGGCAGCAATTCCATAGGTATCTTCACTCCCTTCCTGGCGGACAGCGAAGTGCGGCTGACGGGCGTGGAGGCCGGGGGAGAGGGGCTGGACAGCGGCAGACACGGCGCCTCCATCTCCCGCGGAAGCAAAGGGGTTCTGCACGGCTCGCTGTCCTATCTTCTGCAGGACGCTTACGGGCAGATACTCGAGGCCCATTCCATCTCCGCCGGCCTTGATTATCCAGGGGTGGGGCCCGAACACGCCTTCCTGCACGATGAGGGTCGGGTCGTATACGGGTCGGTGTCCGACCACGAAGCGCTGGACGCCTTCGTGCTGCTCTCCGAGACGGAGGGCATCATACCGGCGCTGGAGAGCGCCCATGCCCTGGCCTGGGTAGCCGGGCGCGCCGGGGAGTACGGCGAGGATGATATCGTGATTATCAATCTCAGCGGCAGGGGGGACAAGGACGTCCACCAGGCGGCGCGCGCCCTGGGGGTGCTGTCGTGAGCCGGCTGGAGCGATGCTTCCGCGATAGCGGCAAGAAGGCGTTGCTGATGCCCTACACCACCGGCGGATTCCCGGATATGGACGGCTGCCGCCGCATTCTCGGCGCTTTCATCGACGGCGGCGCCGATATCATCGAGCTGGGCGTGCCCTTCTCTGATCCTCTTGCCGACGGGCCCGTGGTCCAGTCCTCCACCCAGCAGGCCCTGTCGCAGGGCGTGACGCCCGACGACGTGCTGGCGCTCGCCGGCGAGTTCAGCGGCAGGCTGCCGGTGGTCCTGCTGGTCTATTACAACTGTGTCTATGTCTACGGGCAGGAGAGGTTCCTCAAGGCGGCTGCCGCCGCCGGCGTATCGGGGCTGGTGGTCCCTGACCTTCCCGTTGACGAGGCGGGTGAGTTTGTTGGGGCCTGCCGCGCCCAAAGTGTCGACCCCATCCTGCTGGTCGCTCCCACCAGCCTGGACGAGCGCATCGGGATGATCGCCGCAGAGGCCTCCGGGTTCATCTACTGCGTCTCGGTGGCGGGGGTCACCGGCGCCCGTTCAACCCTGGGCGGGGGCCTTCCAGATTTCCTGGGACGCGTACGCGCACGTACCCATGTTCCCCTGGCGGTGGGCTTCGGCGTCTCCGGTCCCGAGCAGGCGGCAGAGGTCTCGGAATACGCCGACGGGGTCATCATCGGCAGCAGGCTCATCAGCATGGTTGAAGCGGCTGACGGTATCGATGAAGCATGCGCAAGCGTCAGGCGCTTCCTGTCAGAAGTGAACGAGGTGCTCAAATGAGGAAATCAGGATCAGCCAAAAGTATACCCAACACGACGCTTGCGTTTCCTGAAGCTTTGAGGGAACTTCTTGAGTTGAGGAAGATGAGTTATCGCCGTCTTGCCACCCGCACCAGACTGTCGGCCGGCTATCTCAACCACCTGGCCTGCGGCACGCGTCCGGTGCCAGCCGACGTCGTCATCCGCAACATCGCCAGGGCCCTGCGGGTGAAGCCGGAACATTTCTTCGAGTATCGCCAGCGGGGCCTGCAGAGGGAACTGTACAACTCACCACAACTCGCTGACAAGCTCTACGATTATCTCGTCCGCGACAAACCCCTGCCGCGTGACATCCGCGCCGCTATCAAATCAGCCCGGAAAGGCTGAGCAAAAGACGCGGTCATCCGGGCTACGTCCGGCAAGGGATCAAGCGCGGGCGAACGTGATCACGCCTGGCTGAACATCGTTGATAAATGGTGGTTATGTAATGTTATCAGCGATGAGGTCAGCGATGAGGACCGCGGGATCAGGCGCACGAGGAGCAAGAAACAAAATAAAACCATATATCAAGTATGACGAAGATCACGCTGTGAAGGGAAAGGGAACGGCAGCGGAAAGGGAACGTGGTCCTGACCTTTTTTCTTGTCCGATTCGGCGAAAAAACCTCTCAGGGAAATCCCCTATTTTTTAAGTAACATAAGTTACAATAAAACCCGTTTTTGATGAAAGGGCGGATGCGGGACAGGGCTCGAAAACATTGAAAAGTTTCCAGCCGCAGAAATGTGGAGGGGAAGGTTAAATACAATGAAAATGGTGTGAAAAACCCTTTATTTGCGGGATAGCTTGAAGAGTATCCAGAGAACGGAAAATCAACAGGGAATGGTTCAGGGGAAGCGATCCGATACTGGACCCGGATGAAAACCCCCTCGGGTATTCATGCAACACACTGGGGATGAGCAATCCGCGGGCGCCGGAACCGTGCTGTAAAAAGGATGGGCCTGTTTACAAAAAGCGGAACTGACGCTACAATCAAGGCCTGTTTGTGGGACCCCCCTAGCCAAAAACAGAAGAAAGGAAAACGGGTGAGAGTAAAAAAGCATGAAATAACAGCTGCCGCATGCACTACCTCAAGCATCATCTTCGTAGCATTCTTCCTCCTATTTTCTCTACTGCTATTCAATTTTTATTTCATAGATTCGGCACAGGCCGCGACTGTGACCATCTACAGCAGCGGCTCCGGGTGTTCCGCGATCGGGACCTGGGACGCAGGGACCAAGACCTGTACCATGACAGCGGATTATGATGCCGGTACCACAAACGGAATCGTCATCAGCAGCAACGGCATCACCCTCGATGGCAACGGTTTTACTCTCACCGGCAGCGGGAGTAACACCTCCGGCGTCAGCATGGTCATCAAGAACAACGTCACCATCAAGAATCTCACCATCACCGGGTTCCATTACGGGGTCTACTTCCTTTCTTCCAGCAACAACACCATCTACAACAACAACTTCATCGCCAACAACTTCAACGCCTACGGCGTCGGCGGTTCGGGCAACAGCTTCGACCTGCCCGGATCCGGCGGCAACTACTGGGATGACTTTGACACGTCCGCCGAGGGTTGCAGCGACTCCAACCTGGATTACATCTGCGACGCCGCCTACTCATTCCCCGGCGGCGTGGACAACCAGCCCTGGAACCAGGTGGACGGCTGGCTGGTGCCGCCGCCCGCCGACAGCACCCCGCCGGTGATCAGCAACGTCCAGCCTTCGGGCTATGTGACGACAGCTTCACCGACCATCAGCGCCGACTACACCGATCCTTCCGGCGTCGACACCGCCACGGTGGTTGTCTCCGTAGACGGCACTCCTCTTTCGGGATGCACCGCCACCGCCACCAGTGTCAGCTGCACCGCCAGCGGCCTGGCCGAGGGTGCCCACAGCATCACCGTGGACGCCAGCGACAACGCCGGCAATGCCGGCAGCGCCTCCGGTTCATTCAATGTGGACTCGGTGGCTCCGGCAGTGAGTAATGTGTTACCCAGCGGCACGACCTTCAACGACTCACCCATCGTCAGCGCCGATTACTCTGACGGCGGCAGCGGCATAGACACCACTTCCGTCTCGGTGACCCTGAACGGCAGCCCCCTTTCCGGCTGCGCCGTCTCGGCCACCAACGTCAGCTGCGCCACCTCCGGCCTGGCGACGGGCACC
>CAZCCR010000026.1:0-28440 GCA_964497425.1 uncultured Gaiellales bacterium | reverse complement strand
AGGGCGAGTTCAGCGAAGGGCAGACCGTCCAGGTGGATGAGAAGGACGGCGGGCTTGCCTTCTCAGCAGCGTGAGCTTCCGGGGACGTACTTAAACTTATGAAACTTATCCAACCCAGGATGCAAGTCTAAGTACGTTCCCGAAAACCCACTTTTTGCCTTTTGGTCCCGCCTGAACGAACAAGGGGCCGACGTGCCGGCGGAACTGCCCCGAGATGACATTGGCGGGTTCATAAGTTTCATAAGTTTAAGTACGTCCCCGGTTTCTGACGCAAATTGCGTGATTTTAAACCGGATTTATCATCTGTATAAGAATTTACGGATGGCCGTCGGGCACCTTCACTGATAATTTATCCGTCGCGCCACTCCAATCCCTTTATTCAAGTAAAAAACGCTGGTTCCCTGTACATGCGGCCAAGGGTAAAAACCATAGGATTGCAGGATAATTTCCACGCAAATTACAGGATTTTCCGGGCCATAGGCGCTTGCAACCCTGTATTCCAGGTGCTATAGTCCCAGTTCGGCCCGGGTCCAGAACCCGAGATTACATAAAAGTGGGTTTCATAACGCATCTTACGCTATTTTCTGGACACCGAGGCCCTTTTTATGCCGGTTTTCAGCGTCCTGGTGGGGAATACCTGTAAACCAGCGGTTTTATCGGCTGACATGGAGGAACATCCTGTCTGGTCTGCGCGGACAGAAAGATAAAGCACTGCTCATATCCATACCCGCCCTTCTGCTCACCCTTCTGTTCATCAGTTCCGCTTCCGCGACCCCCTCGGGCGAGCTGGGTGACCTCGAGGCCCAGTCCCAGGAACTGGAGAACAGCTACAACCAGGCTCTTTCGGATCTTGTGGCCGCGGACAGCGCCGTAGCCAACACCAATGCCCAGATCGCCCTGGCCACAGAGCGACGGGACGAGATCCAGGCCGCCATAGCCGACGAACAGCAACTCCTGGCGGAGGCCCAGGGCCAGCTGGATGAGAGGGAGAAGGTGCTGGAGAAAAGGCTGCTCAGCACGTACAAGAGCGATGACTCCGGTTTTATCGAGGTCATGATGGGCTCCAATGACTTCTCCGATTTCCTCACCCGTGTCGATATGGTCAACGCCATCGCCGATGAGGACCGGGCGCTGATCGAATCCATCAGGTCATCCAAGCAAACAATGGAAGATGAGCTGGCCGTGTTGCAGGACAAGAAAGACGAGTTGGCCGGTCTGCTAGATGAACTGAACGCATCCAGGCAGGAACTGCTGGCCGCCCAGGCCGAGCAGCAGGCCGTGCTCGCCTCGGTACAGAGCCAGCGTGACCTGACGGCCGGCCAGATAGCCCAGGTACAGGCGGAGGCTGCCAGTATCGAGACGACGATGAGCTCCATCCAGAGCCAGGCGCCCTCACCGGTATCCGGCGGCGCCGGCGACGGCGCGCCCGCCGGCGGTGGTTCCAGCCTGACCGTGACCGCCACAGCCTACTGTCTGGCGGGTTCCACGGCCACCGGCATGCCCGTGGGACGAGGCATAATCGCCGTGGACCCGGGAGTGATCCCGCTGGGGAGCCGCGTCCATGTCTCCGGCTACGGTGACGCCATAGCTGCCGACACCGGCGGCTCGGTATACGGCAACAGGATCGACGTCTGGCTGCCCTGCGGCGAAGCCAACGCCTGGGGAGTAAGGACGGTCACAGTCACCGTATATTAGGGGTATCCGCCCGATATCCCTCTGTCCGGGTCCTATGCCCGTCTGTCCTTTGCCGATATCCCTCTGTCCGGGTCCTATGCCCGTCCACCCTCTGCCGATGTCCCCTCTGTCCGGGTCCTATGCCCGTCGCCCACGGCCTCCGTGGTCGAAGTGATTATCCCGGCGGCTCCGGTCTCCCCGGAGCTTTCTTATTTGAAATCCCCCATCCGGTCCGGTTAATATATGAATATCCGTTCAGTTGTTCATGAATACTAGTCTGCTCCCGATGGATATCATATACACCCCACCGGGACCGGACATGGCCACGTCGTGTCCTGCTATGGACCCGGCGGTCTGGAGGCGCTATGGCGGGGAACCACGAAAACGATACCTGCGACATCACATATACCGACCCCGAGGCGGTGGCGCGGGTCAGGGAAAAACTGCTCGGCAGCGACACCGCCCACGAACTGGCCGGCCTGTTCCAGGTGATGGCCGACCCCACACGCCTGCGCATCGTCTCGCTGCTGGCAGAACGGGAGCTTTGTGTGTGTGACATCGCCGCCGCCCTGGAGATGACCCAGTCGGCGGTGTCGCACCAGCTGCGGGTGCTGCGCATGCTGCAGCTGGTGAAGTTCCGCAAGGAGGGCCGCATGGCCTATTATTCCCTGGATGACGACCATGTACTCAAGCTCTATACCCAGGGCCTGGACCATCTGGGACATATATCGGGCAACGGCGCCCTCCCAGCAGGAGAGTGCTGATTTGGCCGTCGCCCTGGAGCAACAGGACCGGTCTTCCCTGCTCAGACAGGGCATCCGGCTCGAATACCTCACTGTCTCGTACAACGCCATCGAGGCCGTGGTCGCCGTCGGCGCCGGTCTGGCGGCCGGCAGCGTTGCCCTGGTCGGTTTCGGCTTCGACAGCCTGATCGAGATCGCCGCCGGCGGCACCCTGCTCTGGCGGCTGAAAAAGGAGCTGCAGCTGGGCCGGGAGCTGGAAGAGGATGAGGACTCTACCCTGGAGAGGAAGGCATCGTTCGTCATCGGCCTTACCTTCTTCGCCCTGGCCATCTACATCCTCGCCGAAGCAGCATACAAGCTCATCGCCAGGGAAGGCACTACGGAAAGCACCGTCGGCATCATCCTGGCCGCCATTTCGCTGGCGGTGATGCCCTTCCTGGCGCTCGCCAAGCAGAGGGTGGCCGCGCGGCTGGGCAGCCGCTCACTGGCGTCGGATGCGAAGGAGACATGGGTCTGCACATACCTCTCCCTGGTCCTGCTGGCGGGTCTTCTGCTGAACGCCGCCTTCGGCTGGTCCTGGGCCGACCCGATAGCGGCGCTGGCCATGCTGCCGCTGGTGCTCAGGGAGGGTCTGGAGGCCCTGACCGGTGATGACGACTGAGGCAGCTGGATGAGCAACCACGAGCATAACCACAACCATGGTATAGGCACGGCGGATTTCTCTCATGGCGCCGCCTATGGCCTGATGACAGGCATCGCCCTCAACCTGGTCATCGTGGTGGTGGAGATCATCGCCGGCCTGGCAGCGGGCAGCCTGGGCCTGCTCAGTGACGCGGTGCACAACTTCACCGACATGGCGGCCCTGGGACTGGCCTGGTTCGCCTTCGAGCAGGCGAAGAAGCCGGCCACCGCCGCCCGCACCTTCGGTCACCACCGCACCGGCATCGTCACCGCTCTGGTAAACTCCACGGCTCTGGCGCTGATCACTTTATGGATCTTCTACGAAGCCTATCGGCGGCTGCTGGACCCGCAACCCGTCGGCGGCCTGATGGTGCTGGCGACCGCCGCGGTCGCCCTTCTGGCCAACCTCTCCATCGTCCTCTTCCTGCGGTCCCGCTCCGGCGAGGATATCAATATCCGCAGCGCCATCCTGCACCTGCTGGGTGACGCCGCCGCTTCCGCCGCCGTGTTCATATCCGGCGTCATCATCATCGCTACCGGCTGGTATCCCGTCGACCCTCTGGTGAGCGTGCTGCTGGGCCTGGCAATCCTCTGGGGAGCATGGAACATAATCCACGAAGCCCTGGAGATACTGCTGGAAGGTTCCCCCCGGGCGATTGATGTGGACCGCGTCGTGGAAGACCTTATGCAGGAGGAAGGGGTGCGGGACGTCCACGATATGCATATCTGGACCATAGGCTCAGGCATTTACGCCCTCAGTTGCCACGTTCTTGTGAACGACGTGAGGGTGAGCGAGAGCAACCGTATAATATGCGACCTGAAAGAGATGCTGGCGCGGGACTTCGGCATCCACCATTCCACCCTGGAAGTGGAGTCCGCGCCCTGTGATGTCAGCGGGCCATTCTGTGACATCCGGCGGCGACGTGACTGAATCGCGGCGGAGAACTTTCGGGTCAGCGGCGAAGGTTGCTAGAATGGTCAGGGAAGAAGCGAAGCAGGAAGGAAGGTTCCATTGGCAGGCAAGAAGAGAAAGACCGGCAGGAAGCCGGCCGGTAAGAAGTACAAGGGCGGCGGCAAGAGCAGGAAGGGCGGTATGAACAGCACCCTCTCGGTGGTGATCGTGGGGGTTGTCCTGGTCATCGGTATCATCGGCGGTATCGTGGCCTGGAACCTTGTAAGCAACAGCAATGGGCTGGCCCTGCCCGATTTCGCCTACGCGGCTACCGCGCCCAGGCGGGCGCCGGATGCCTACCAGGCGGCGCTGGACATCCCGGAATACCTGGAGCAGATCCCCTGTTACTGCGGTTGCGGCGCGGTGGCAGGCCACAAGAACAACCTGGACTGCTATATCAAGTCGCGTGATGGTGACAAGGTGTCGTGGGACGACCACGGCGCCGGCTGAGACATCTGTGTCGATATTACTCTGGACGTGCTCCGGATGAAGAATGAAGGTAAGGACATAAAGGATATCAGGGCCAAGATCGATGCGGACTATGCCACTAAGGGCTATACGCCCACGCCGACACCGCCGGTAGAGTAGACGGCTGCCGCGGGCAGCGGCCTGCTGCCCGTTCACCGGCGAGCCGGAGAGGTCAGACGCCGCCGGCTCCTCCTCTCAGCATTTCGAGAAGGTCATCCTCGGAGAGGATGGCCTTCTTCAGCTCCCGGGCCTTCTCCGCCTTGGACCCCGGGTTCTCTCCCAGCACTACGTAGTCGGTGCTCTTACCCACGGAGCCGCTGACCTTGCCGCCTGCGGCCTCTATCATCTCTTTTGCCTGGGAACGGCTGAGAGTCGGCAATGTCCCGGTGAGGACGAAGCGCTTGCCCTCCAGGGGGCGGACGCCCTTGACTTCCTCCTCCGCGACGGCCAGGTTGAGACCGGCGCGGCGCAGGCGCTCGATTGTCTCCCGGTTGTGGGGCTCGGCGAAGAACTCCGCCACCGCCTCGGCTATCCTGGGGCCGATACCCTCCACTTCGGCCACCTCTTCCTCCGAGGCCGCCGCCAGGGAATCGATGTCCGGAAAACGCGACGCCAGCAGCTGGGCGTTGATGGAGCCCACGTGGCGGATGCCCAAGGCGAAGAGCACCCGGTGGTAGGGGCGCCGCTTCGACTCCTCCAGGGAGGAAAGCATGTTGTCGACGCTCTTCTCCTGCAGGCGGTGGGGAACCTCCGTTCCCTGCTCGTTGATGGAGGTGGAGAGCTCCAGACCCACCAGCCGCTCGCGCTCCAGCTCATAGAGGTCGGCCATGTTGTTGACAAGGCCCAGCTCGAACAGCCGCTCCACCAGCTTCTCGCCCACGCCCTCGATGTCCATGGCCCCTTTGCTGACAAAGTGTTTGATACTCTCAACGATCTGTGAAGGACAGGACCTGTTGGGACAGCGCACCACCACCTCGCCCTCAGGCCTCACCGTGGCGGCGCCGCAGGAGGGACATCTGTCCGGCATGCGGAAGGGATCGCCGCGGCCACTGCGGCCGGGGTCCACCGGGCCCACCACCTGGGGGATGACGTCGCCGGCGCGCTGGACTATCACCCTGTCGCCCACGCGGATGTCCTTGCGATTGATGTCCTCCTCGTTGTGCAGGGTGGCGTGGCTGATGGTGACGCCGCCCACCTCCACCGGCTCCATCACGGCGTAAGGGTTGAGCGCCCCGGTACGTCCGACGTTTATGCCTATCTCCAGCAACCTGGTCTCTGCGGTGCTGGGGGCGAACTTGTAGGCCACGGCCCAGCGAGGGTCGCGCCCCACTATCCCCAGGGCATCCTGCATGCGGCAGTCGTCCACCTTCACTACGGCGCCATCGATGTCGTAGTCGAGGCCGGCCCGCCGTTCCTCCCAGGCCAGGCACTCGTCGTAGACCGAATCATAGCTCTCATGCAACCTTACCAGCGGGTTTACCCGAAAGCCGTGCCGCTTTAGCCACTCCAGGGCCTGCCAGTGGGAGCCCAGCTCAAGGCCCTCGCTGTAGCCCACCTGGTAGCACCAGATGCTCAGAGGGCGCGCCGCCGCCACACGCGGGTCCAGCTGGCGGATGGAGCCGGCGGCGGCGTTGCGGGGGTTGGCGAAAGCGGGCTCGCCGGCGGCGGCGCGCTCCCGGTTTAAGCGCTCAAATGCCGCCAGCGGCAGGTAGACCTCTCCGCGCACTTCCACCACCGGCGGCGGCTGCTCGCCCTCCTCCAGCCTCAGCGAAAGGGGGATGGCGCCGATGGTCCGCAGATTGGCAGTGACATCCTCCCCCACCTCGCCGTTGCCGCGGGTGGCGCCGCTGGCCAGGCGCCCGTCCCTGTATACCAGCGATACCGCCAGCCCGTCTATCTTGGGCTCGGTGACGAAGGCCGCCGTCCCGGGATCCATGCCCGCCTGCCGAAGCAAGTCGGAGAGCCGCCGGTGCCAGTCATCCAGTTCCTCCCGATTGCGGGCGTTGGCCAGGGAGAACAGGGGCTGGGGATGCCTTATCTGCTGGAAGGACTCCAGCGGCTCCGCGCCCACCCGCCGGGTGGGGGAATCGGGGCTGAGCAGCTCCGGATATTCCTCCTCCAGCTCCTTGAGTTCGCTGAAGAGGCGGTCGTACTCGGCGTCGCTGATCTCCGGCCGGTCCAGCACATAGTAGAGATAGTTGTGGCGCTCGAGCTGGCGGCGCAGTTCGGCAGCGCGCTCTCTTGCGTCAGGCGGCGCTTTCATCCATCCTCCTGGACCCTGCCGGGATTCTGACTCTTGTACAGGCGCTGGACTGCATGGCTTGAGCGATTATATATCTAAACGCCGCCACCTTCCGGCCGGAATCACCCCGGGACCGTCACTCTCGCGCCTGATGACCGTGGCGGCCGAGTCGCGCCGGCTGCCTGCTTACCTCCGGCCGCATTCCCCGCCCCTGCCCGCCAGCAGGTCCAGGGCGTGGTCCAGGACAGGCTCGATGACGGCGAAGGACTCCTGGCAGGCCCTGGGGCTGCCGGGGAAGTTGATGATGAGAGTGCGTCCCCGGACACCGGCAACGGCCCTGGACAACATGGCCCGCGGCGTGAACTCCAGCGAGCGGGCGCGCATGGCCTCGGCAAAGCCGGGCGCCTGGCGTTCGATCACCTCCAGGGTGGCCTCGGGGGTGACGTCACGAAGCCCCAGGCCGGTGCCGCCGTTGGTGATGATGAGATCCAGGTCATGCTCGCAAAGTTCCGTGAGCGCCGCCACTATCCGGCCGTGTTCATCGGGCACGATCCTGCGTGTGACCGTGTCGGCGCCGAAGTCCTTCAGCAGCCGCTCCAGCAGGTCGCCGCTGTCGTCGGCCCGCTCGCCGGCGGCGCCCTTGTCGCTTATGGTGACCACTGCTGCTGAAAAATCCATGGCCTTTCTCTTTGCTGATTGCGACTGTTTCTTACCAAAATCATCCAAAACCGGAATCTGTCCCATGATGGCCCCGGCCGCCCGGCACGCCATCCCTGCCGGCCCGAAACCTGAGGCTCAGACCCGATCAAGACGAGCTTTACGTGAATCGGGAACTATCGAAGACGATGCAGATCCCGTCTATTCAGCGATGGCGATGTGATCGCCGTTGCGGATCCCGTTTATCCAGCGACGGCGATGCGGTCACCGTCCTTGACGGCGCCGCCCTCCAGCACCCGCACGAATATCCCCTCGCGCGGCATCACGCAGTCACCGGCCTGGTGATAGATGGCGCAGCGGTCGTGGCACTTCTTGCCGATCTGGGTCACCTCCGCCAGTGCCGGACCGAGCCTGAGGCGAGTGCCGATGGGCAATGAGGGCAGGTCGATACCCTCGGTGGTCAGGTTCTCCGCGAAATCGCCCGGACCCACGTCCAGGCCTTTGGCCACCATCTTGCCGATACTCTCCCTGGCCAGCAGGCTCACCTGCCTATGCCACTTGCCGGCGTGGCCGTCACCGGCGATGCCGTGCTCCACCACCAGTTCGGCCTCACCCACGGGCTTTTTCCGCTCGCCTTTGCCGGCAGAGGTGTTCACCGAGACGATGCGGGCGGTTTTATGGGTGGCCTTTCCGGCTGCGCCGGCCGTCTGTGTCCCTGCCTCGTTCATCGTTCCTCCTTTGACGCGTCCCCCTCGGCGACAAACTCCGGAGGCGGAGCCTGCCGGTCCGACCTGCCGCCGCGCTTGTCCAGGACCATGATATCGGTGATGGCCATCCCCTTGTCCACGGCCTTGCACATGTCGTAGACGGTGAGCGCCGCCACGGAGGCGGCGGCAAGCGCCTCCATCTCCACGCCGGTGCGTGCGGACACCCGGGCGGAGGCGACGATGTCCACGCTGGACCGCTCCCGGTCCAGATGGAACTCTATGGCCACGTGGTCCAGCGGCAGGGGATGGCACATGGGAATCAGCCGCGGCGTCTCCTTGGCGGCCATGATGCCCGCCACCCTTGCCACCGACAGCACGTCGCCCTTGGGAAGGGCCTGCTCCTCCAGCAGGCGCAGGGTCTCCGGCGCCATCTTAACCCGCGCCGCCGCCCGCGCCAGGCGCGCCGTCACCGGTTTTTCGCCCACGTCCACCATGCGGGCGGCGCCCTTCTCATCGATATGGGAGAGCATTGCTTCCCCGCCTGCCTCTTTTTGACACATCACAACCCCCTTGTCGATGTCCTTGCCGGCATCCTGTGGACACAGTTCATGGGTTCATGTTCACTCCCGCTACTCTCGCCTGTATACATATAACTCTTATCCCTGATCGCATATCTCACCAGAAGAGGCCGCATTCAGCCGCCCAGCTGCACCATGGGCCGGGCTCCCTGCTCCTCGGCCCGGCGGTCGAACCGCTTGCTGTTGATGGAATAGCGGATGACGCTCCTGAGCAATCCCTCATCACCACAGAGATAAGGCCGCACGTACACTTCGGCATCGGAAAAGAGACAGTTGCGCAGCCTGCCGTCGGCGGTGAGCCGGAGGCGATTGCAGCGTTCACAGAAATGGTCGCTCATGGAGCTGATGAAACCGATGGTACCCTGCATGTTATCGAGCCGGAAGTAACGCGCAGGCCCTCCGCCCGCAGGCGCATGTGCGGGCGTCATATCACCAAAACGTGCTATGAGATCCATCAATCTCTTCCGGGGAACGAAGCGCCAGAGGCCGCCACGCCGGCGACCGATGGGCATGAACTCGATGAAGCGCACGTGCACCGGCCGCTCCCTCGCCAGCCGCACGAAAGCCCCCACGTCGTCCTCGATGCCTTCCAGCATCACCGCGTTCACCTTCACCGGCGCCAGTCCCGCCGCCAGCGCCTGCTCCAGCCCTTCCAGCACCGGCCCCAGTTCCCGCCCGCGACTGATGCGGCGAAACCGCTCCGGGTCCAGGCTGTCGATGCTGATGTTGATACGGGAGAGGCCCGCCCGCCTGAGCTCCTCCGCATGCCCTGCCAGCAGCGAGCCATTGGTGGTGAGGGAGAGGTCCGCAACCCCCGGCAGCGCCGCCAGCCGCTCCAGCAGCCCGGCTGAGCCCCGGCGCACCAGCGGCTCGCCGCCGGTGACGCGCACACGGCTGACTCCCATGTCCGTGGCCACCGACACGAAACGCTCGATCTCCTCGTAGGAAAGGATGTCCCCGTGGGAGAGGGTGGTAACCCCCTCCGGCGGCATGCAATAGACGCAGCGGAAGTTGCAGCGATCGGTGATGGAGACGCGAAGGTAGTCGATGACCGGACCCGCAGGCCGGGCTTCACCCATCGCCATAACCGGTGAGGCCGCGCCGGTATCTCCCGGCGCCGTGAGCCCGCAATGGCCATCGTTGCTGCCGGCTGTCTTCATGTCACACCCCCTGTCTCGCCTTCCGGAGCCGGCGCGTCACCCTCCGCGCCCTCCGGCGCGGGCCTCAGCCGACAGCGCTCGAACAGGAAGTTGACGATCCCTTCGATGTCATCCATCCCGAAGACGGGCACCGATGCGGCTGCGTCTGGACGATCGGAGACTACGGCCATGAGTTCATCCTCGCTCTGCACCAGTTCACGGCTGCGCTCGCTGCGGGAGACCTCGATACGGTCTCCGCCGGCGCTCTTGAACCCCTCAGCGAGGATGATATCCACCTGCGGCCCGATTCGCCGCCTCAGCTCCGCCAGCGTCATCTCCCGCTCACGCCGGGAAACCTCCGCCAGCGCCCCCGGCCCCGAGATGATGACCTGGCGCGCCCCGGCCCGGGCGATGCGCCATGTATCGGTGCCCTCATGGTCCATGGAGAATCCGTGTACGTCATGCTTGATGAAGGCCACTTCCTGGCCCGCCTGCCTCAGCCGCGGCACCAGCCTCTCGATCAGCGTGGTCTTGCCCGAGTTCTTCCTGCCCACGAAACAGACCAGGGGTGGACGCTCGACAGTTGCCGCCATCTCTCCGGCGCGCTCCAGCGCCTCCGGCGTATTGACATTGAAGAAGACCCGGTCCGGGTCGCAGAAGGACTCGACCTCGGAGAGGGTGAGAAACCGGACATCCAGCCGCTTCAGTGAATCCAATATCCTCAGGTCCCCGCCCTCGATGTTGCGCTTCATCTCATCAAGACAGGTCTTGCAATAGAGTGCGGGCAGCGGCTCGGTGCCGCTGTGGCTGCGTGGGATGACCGCGTCATGGCCCGGCGCCTGCCGCGCCATCAGCTCGACCAGCTCCGGCCCGACAAAGGGGGTGTCGCAAGCGGTCACCAGGCACCACCGGTTCCGCGCGGCCGAGAGCGCCGTATGGATGCCTACCAGCGACGCCCGCAGCTGGAATCTGTCGGGATAAACGGGAAGCCCGAAGCGGCCCAGAGCGCCAGCGTCGCCACCAGCGATGAAGGTATCCTTACCCAGTCCCGACAGGTTCTCGATCAGATGTACGATGACGGGCTTGCCCGCCAGGAGAGCGAGGGCTTTGTCCCTTCCCATACGCCTGCTGCTGCCACCGGCAAGGATAGCGACAGAGAGCTCTTCTCCGATCCCGGCTTTCTCAGCCATCGGCAATCTCGTCCCCGGCAGACGTTGCCGCCTGCAAATCTTCAGCACAGGAAGCCAACTCCGGGGTGATGGCGTCCTGCTGCCGCATCTGGACATCGACGCTGCCGCCGGCACTGGTCCCCGGCAACAGGTGTGCCGCTTCCTCATCGAAGCGCGCTTCCACATCCATCCCCGGCGCAAGCCCCAGGTGGCGCACCTGCGGCATCGCCACCCGGGCTACCAGAGGAAAACCGCAATCAAGTACTACCCGGCAGACGGCTCCTTCAGCTTCCAGCAAGACGATCCTGGCGGCAAACCTGTTGACGGTGGGTGAGATGCCACCGTCCTCGAAGCCTGAGTGGAGGGTGACCTCTTCAGCCCTGACACAGAGAGTGACATCGCCATCGAGCTGTGAGCGCGTAAATACCCTGCCGCTGCCCGCCAGCTCGACCACCGCGCCTGCGGCCTGGCCCGTCACCCTGGCGGGCAGGATATTCTCGAAGCCGAGGAAGCGGGCGGCCCTCGCATCGACGGGTTTCCGGAACACCTGCCGCGCCGGCCCTTCCTGCAGGATGCTGCCTTCCATCATCAGCGCCAGGCGATCCCCCGTGTTCAGGGCCTCGGTAAAGGAATGGGTCACGTAGACGACCGTGGTGTCCAGCCGCGCCATCACCCGTCTGAGAATGAGATTGAAGCGGCTACCCGCCTGCGGGTCGAGGCTGGCCGCCGGTTCGTCGAGGAAGAGCAGCTCCGGCTCCAGAGCCAGGACCCGTGCCAGGGCCACTTTCTGCTTCTCCCCCTGGGACAGGGAGCGGGCATCGCGTCCAGCCAGGGCGGTCATCTCCATCATCTCCAGCGCCAGGCCAGCGCGGGTCGCCATCTCGTTCCGGCGAAGACGCCGCAGGCGCAGACCATATGCCACATTATCGAAGACGCTGCCGTTGAACATGTGCGGCTGCTGGAATACCCCGGCCATGCGCCTGCGGGCCCAGAGTGATCTGTGTGTCACGCGCCGGCCGTCGAAACGGATGGTGCCCCGGTCCGCGGCTTCCACCAGATTGAGCAGGCGCACCAGGGTGCTCTTACCGGCACCGTTGGGCCCCATGACACACAGGGTCTCACCTCTCCTTACGTCCAGCCGCTCCAGCGACAGGACCGGCCTGTCCCCATAACCCTTGACGATGCCGGCAGCTTCTATCAACACACTCATGTGTCCGCCGCTTTCTGCGCGATATGTGTCATTACGCCGTTGGCGGTGAACGCTATGGCCAGCAGGATGATGCCCAGGGCCAGGGCCAGGGCGAAGCGGCCCTTGCGCACCTCTTCCATTATCGCGGTGGTCATCACCTGGGTATCGCCCTTGATGTTGCCGCCCACCATCATCACCGCGCCGACCTCGGCGATGACCCTGCCCATGCCGGCGATGATGGCCACCAGCAACATCGGTCTCGCCTCGCTGAGGGCGGCCAAGGCCACCTGGTGACTGTTGGCACCCAGGGAACGGGCTTGTCGCAGAGCCTCCCGCGGTACGTTCCTCACCGCGCTGATGGTGATTCCCAGGACCAGGGGGACGGCCAGCAGAAGTTGCGCCGCCACCATTGCCTGTTTGGTGTAAAGCAGGCCCAGCGCACCCAGCGGCCCGGAGCGGGAGAGAAACATATAGACCAGCAGACCGACCACCACAGGAGGAAGGGCCATGCCGGTGTTGATAACCGCCACCAGCGGCCCACGGCCAGGGAAGCGGTTGAGGCCGATGACCAGTCCAAGGGGAACGCTGACCAGGGTGGCGAACAGGACCGCTGTGCCGGATACGGCCAGCGATCTGACGATGATCGACCAGACCTCGTGGTCGGTGACCAGCATGTTCAGCGCGTGTATGATGGATTCCCTGAGCATCTCAGTCCTGAAGCTATCCCGCCCCTCCTGTCTGCGCGTCAGGGACGAAAAGGTTCCGGCCGTAGGTATCTAGGCCGAAGGAGCCGATGAGTTCCTGGCCATCGTCGGATTCGAGCCAGCGTATGAAAGCCTGCGCCCCTTCGATATCGGTCCCGGGGCAATGTTCCGGGTCTATGGCGATGGCGCCGTACTGGTTGAAGAGCGCCGGGTCCCCCTCCACGAGGATAACCATCCCCGGTAAAGCATCGCGCATGGACAGGAAGGTGCCGCGGTCGGACAGTGTGTACGCCCCATCCGGTCCCGTCTCAAGGGCGATTCGAAGGGTTGCGCCCATGCCCTGTCCCACACTACGGTACCAGTCACCTTGGGGCTCTACCCCCGCCTGCCGCCACAGCCTCAGTTCGGCCTTGTTGGTCCCGGAGTCGTCACCTCGTGAGATAAAAGGCTGACCGGCGACCGCCAGCTTCGACAGGGCGGCGGCGGCCGTTCCCCCTCTCCCCTCCACCGCATCTCCTCCTGCGGCGGCTATCCCCGCCGGATCCTCTTCCGGACCCACAATGACAAAATCGTTGTACATTATCTCGTGCCGCTCTACGCCATAACCCTCGGCGACGAACTGCTTCTCCGCCTCCGGCGCGTGGACCAGCAGAACATCGGCGTCACAGCTCCTGCCGAGCTCCAGAGCCTTGCCGGTGCCCACAGCATTCACTTTGATTTCATAACCCGGATTTGCGGCTTCAAAGGCGGGCAGCAACACGTCGAACAGGCCAGTGTCGTAGGTGCTGGTGGTGGAAGCCAGCATCAGCTCCGAGGTGGTTTGCGCCCCACCGCAGCCGTAACCGGCTATCAACATCAGCAGCCATATCCCGGTGACTACGGCCGCAATGAGTTGTTTTCTGGGCTCGGATCCTGCCTTCATCGCTCTCATTCGTCCATGCCGGAGGCCTTTACGGCTACGGGATAGGCATCCCGACACACAATGAAAACTCCCCGCGTCTGCGGGGAGAGGAAATCGACATTAAGAACTGCCTCGGCGCCATCCGGCGCCGTTGCGGCTCTCTCTCCTTTCCAAACGCGGGAGGCCTGCCTGTTTCCGGGCAGACCCTGTCGGCGGCTTTCCCTAGCCTGAGGCCTTAGGAACAGACGCTCGGAGTTATGTAACCAGCAAAGGTTATTATACAAGTGGATTCGGTGTCAATGAGCGAGGTGGCCGCCGGCCTTTCTTCCGGCATATAACAGCCCACTCCCGGGTACGGTATCGCGCGGCGTCTAAAAACACCCCAGCTCGCAGGCGACGATCTTTATCTTCAGCTCGTTGCAGCAGTCGCCGACCTCACCGTACCCCACACCCATCTCCTCAGCCATTTTTCGCGCCGCTTTGCAGGAGATTCTCTTATCGTCGCCGCTCAACTGCAGCAATCGCTGTGATATACTCTTCTTGCCGGATTCCATGATGTGGACGTGATTCTATCACCACGTCCATTATGCCTTCAATGACAGCTATCAGGAGAAAACCCCGCGGAGCCGAATAGAATAATGCCTTTTCCCGCCCAGTCGGCCGGGTAGCCGGGCGAAAACCAGCGGACAGGCGGTTCCGGGAGCTGGAGCCGGCTGGACCGGCCTAAAACCAAATGTCCGAGGACAGATCCAAAAAACCATCCTCCCGCAGAGGAATCGGCCTCAGGGCGAAGATCCTGTTGCTGCTGTCGATCATGATCATCCCCATCATCGGCAGTGTCGTCTACATCTCCATCAGCACCCTCACCAGCACCATCGCCGATGACGCCGAGGAACGGGCCAGCCTGGTCGCCCAGTTCTTCAGCGCCGACACCAACTCGCCGGAGGAGATAACCTTCGAACACTTCCAGAGCGAGATCGACAAGCTCAACGACCTCAACCCGGACATCCACAAGATATCCGTTTACGCGCCCCAGGAAAACGGTGAGGTCATCCGCATCGCCAGCACCGACAAGAGCCAGATCGGCGAGACCGCCGACCCGGAGGATATCGCCCCGCTGAAGACCAACGAGGCCACCCATGCCGAGAGCGAAAAGGACGGCCGCAAGATCATCGAGGCCATCGCCCCCCTTACCGTCGGCGAAGAGCCGGAAGCGACCATCGGCATCTACATGAACCTCGACGCTCGCGACAACCTGATACGCTCGCAGCAGAAGAAGTTCCTGCTCATCGGCGGCATCGGTATCACGGCGCTGCTCACCCTCCTCTACCTCAGTCTCAATTACTACCTGGTGAAGCCTGTGGCCAAACTGGCGCGCATAACCCAGACCGTCTCACGGGGCGACTTCAGCCAGAAGGTCTATATCGACAGCAAGGACGAGATCGGCGCCCTGGGCCGCTCCGTAAACCGCATGACCGAATCGCTGGCGGTGCAGAGCAAGGAACTCAAGGGAAAGGTCGAGGAGCTGGAGCGGGTCAATATAGACCTGAAGGAGCGGGAGCACGAACTGCAGATAACCAACAGGGAGCTGGCCACGGCCAACCGCCTGAAGTCCGAGTTCCTGGCGACCATGAGCCATGAGCTGCGCACGCCGCTCAACTCCATCATCGGCTTCTCCGAGCTGCTGGAGGACGGCATCTACGGCAGCCTGAACCAGCGGCAGAGGAAATATATCAGCAACATAGTCGTTTCCAGCAAACACCTGTTGCAGCTGATCAACGACGTGCTCGACCTGTCCAAGGTGGAGTCGGGCACTATCGCCATCCACCGGGAGAAGCTGGCCCTGCCGGAGGCCGTCGAGATGGTCAAGACCGTGGTGGAGCCGCTCGCCGCCAAGAAGGATATCTCGGTGAACATCGTCGCCGGCGAGGACGCCCGCTCCGTCATGGCCGACCCCGCCAGGTTCAAACAGATCCTCTATAACCTGCTCAGCAACGCCATCAAGTTCACCCCTGCCGGCGGCACCGTGACCATCGGCGTCTCCCGGCGTGACGGTAGCGTCGAGATAGCCGTCACCGACACCGGCATCGGCATCAGCCCCCGGGACCAGGATCGCATCTTCTCCGAGTTCCTCCAGGTCGAGGGTTCTTATTCCCGCAAATACGAGGGCACGGGCCTGGGGCTGGCCCTGACCAAGAAGCTGGTGGAGCTGCACGGTGGCAGGATATGGGTGGACAGTTTTCCCGGCGAGGGCAGCACCTTCACCTTCTCACTACCCGTGAGCGGGGCTGGAGAGCCCTCCACCCCCGGTGACGAAAGCTGAAAGTGACGCAGTCGCCTTGAAGAATCCCTTTCGCACAAGCCTGGAAGTGAAGATACTGGTGCTGGTGATGGCCGTCGTCGCGGTAGGTTTCGGCATCTTCGCCTACTTCGATATCAAGACGGATGAGAACGACCTGCGCAGGCAGAAGGAGCAGTTGACATCGGTAGTCAGCGCCGAGGTGGCGAGCAGCATCCGCAATACCATGCTGACCGTCACCGACAAGAGGACGGCGGCAACCGCCTCCCTGGACAGACTGAGGACCGTTCCCCAGGTAGACGAGATACGGATATTCTCGACGCAGGGGGAAGAGGTTTTCGGCGGCATCGGCGAGCCGGCGGTGGCGGGGGACGAAGTGCTGGACGTCCTCAGCAAGGGAACGCGCGCGCAGTTCTACCAGGAACGTGACGGCATGGAATACCTTGTGGACGTACGGCCGCTGGTGAACGAGCCGGCCTGCCGCCAGTGCCACGGCGGCGGCCAGGAACTGCGCGGCGCCGTGCTGGTATCCACCTCCATGGGGGACGTCCAGGCGGCGGTCAATTCCAAGGTTACCCGCATCGCGGCAGTGTTCATCGGCGGCATGGCCGTGCTGCTGGTGATCCTGGCTTTTGCCCTGAGGGTAGCCGTGCTCAGGCCGCTGCGGAAAGTCGTGGGTGTGATGAGAGACATCGCCGGCGGCGACATGGAACAACGAGTCTCGGTGGGCTCACTGGACGAAGTCGGCGACCTGGCCCAGAGTTTCAACCGGATGACCGATAACCTGCAGGCATCCCAGGAGAGCCTGCGCAAGGTCAATCTCAGCCTGCTGGAGGCCAACCGGCTGAAGTCGGAGTTCCTCTCGGTGATGAACCACGAGCTACGCACGCCCCTGAACGCCATCATCGGCTTCTCGGAGGTGCTCAAGGACTACGACGGTTCCATGGACGACCGTCAGGAGAAGTATCTGATGAACATCGAGACCAGCGGCCGCAACCTGTTGCAGCTGGTCAACGACATCCTCGACCTCGCCAACGTCAGTTCGGACAGCCTGGAACTGGAAAAGGACGACATCTCCATCCCCCAGGTGCTGGAGGACATCCGCAAACTCGGCCACCCCTTCGCCGCCCAGCGCCGTATCTGGCTGGAAGTGGAGCCCTCCGGCCCCCTGCCGCTGGTCGAGGCCGACGAGGCCAAGGTCAAGCGGGTCCTCTATAACCTGGTCAGCAACGCCATCAAGTTCACGCCCGAGGGGGGCAGCGTCACCCTCAGGGCCAGGGCCGCGGAGGGCTTCGTACAGGTCAGCGTCAGCGACACCGGCATCGGTATCAGCGAAGAGGACCAGGAAAGGATCTTCACCATGTTCCAGCAACTGGACAGCACCAGGACCCGCAAGTTCCAGGGTACCGGCGTGGGCCTGGCGCTGTCACGCAGCCTGGTCCGGCTGCATGGCGGCGACCTCTGGGTCGAGAGCGAGCTGGGCAAGGGCAGCACTTTCTTCTTCACCCTGCCTATGAAGGAAGGACAGAGGCGCGAATACGACTGGAAGGCGGAAGGGCACAAGACCCCCGAGGCGGTTGTGGCGAAGGCCGAGTCCAAAGGACAGCCCGTCGTCCTGGTGGTCGAGGACGATCCCCAGACCAACGAACTTCTGTCGCTCTGGCTGAAAGACGCCAGCTACCGCACGGCCCAGGCTTTCGACGGGAAACAGGCGCTGAGACTGGCGAGGGAACTGAAGCCATATGCGATAATACTTGATATCCTCCTGCCCGGTGTGGATGGCTGGCAGGTGATGGAAGAGCTGAAGGCCGAGCCCGAGACCGGTATGATCCCGGTCATCATCGTTTCCATCCTCGATCGCAGGCAGAAGGGTATGCAGATGGGAGCCTTTGACTATTTCGTCAAACCCGTAGGCAAGAGGGAACTGTTGTGCCGGCTGGAGAGCCAGTCGCTGCACCGTCTGAGGCAGCGGCCGCCGTCATGAGGAGCGGCCCATCGCCGGCGGCGGAGCCGGCTTGCCTGAAGGAGCAGGATCATCAGCATGGATGACAGGAAGAGGATACTGGTAGTCGAAGACAACGAGATGAACCTGGAACTGGTCACGGACATCCTCGAGAGCGAAGGCTACGAAGTGATACAGGCCGGCAACGGCAATGATGCCCTGGAGCTGGCCAATTCCCGGCGTCCGGACCTGATCCTGATGGACATCCAGTTGCCGGAGATGGATGGCCTGGAGGTGACCCGCCTGCTCAAGGGCAACGAGGGTACGCGCCATATCAAAGTGGTGGCGCTTACGGCTCACGCCATGCGCGGCGACGAGGAAAAAGCGAGAAAAGCGGGCTGCAGCGGTTACATCCCCAAGCCGATAAATACAAGAGAGTTCCCCGGGGTTATCAGGGGATACCTGGAATAGGGCGGAACGGGCGGAGCAGTGGCAAACGGCGAAAACAGCAACGACCTCATCCTGGTAGTGGATGACAGCGAACAGAACGTCCAGCTGATCGAGGCATACCTCCAGGCGGAAGGCTACCGGGTGGACAGCGCCTTCAACGGCTATGAGGCGCTGGAGAAAGTTCGCGGCGAGACCCTGCCGGACCTGGTCATCCTCGATATCATGATGCCCGGGATGAACGGATACGATGTCTGCCGCGAGATCAAGCGGGACCACAGGACGCAGCGCATCCCGGTGATGATGCTCACCGCCCTGCAGGACATGGAGGACAAGGTCCGGGGCTTCGATGCCGGTGCGGACGAGTTCCTCTCCAAGCCCGTAGAGAAGATGGAGCTGATGGTACGGGTCAAGGCCCTGCTCCGCACCAAGCATCTGAACGAGGACCTGGAGAGCGCCCGTGACGTCATCTACACCCTGGCGCTGGCCATCGAGGCCAATGATCCCTACACCCGCGGCCATTCGGAGCGCGTATCCTCCTATGCCTGCGAGCTGGCGCGGCGCCTCGACCTCAGCGAGGACCAGGTAGAGACGATCAGGGACGCAGGCATCCTCCACGACGTGGGCAAGATCGGCATCAGCGAGGCTATCCTGCAGAAGCCGGGACCGCTGACGGAGGAGGAGCTGGTATCGGTACAGGACCATCCCGCCATCGGCGAGAAGATATGCAAGCCGCTACGGTCGGCCAACACGCTGCTGACGGTGATCCGTCACCACCAGGAGCGCTATGACGGCAACGGCTACCCCGACGGGCTGAAGGGGAAAGAGATACCGGTGGAAGCCAGGGTGATAGCCGTGGCCGACGCCTATGACGCCATGACCTCACCCCGCCCCTACCGGCCGCCCATGTCCCAGCGGCAGGTGCTGGACGTGCTCAGGCGGGAGGCAGGCGGGCAGTGGGACCCGGACATGGTCACCGAGTTCATCCGTCTGGTCAGGGAGGCGGCCCTGGCCGAGCAAGCCCCTCAGAAAGACTGAACCCCATACCTCCGCCTCGGCGCGGACAGCCGGCGTGCCGCTCAGAACGCGTAGTACCTCACCCAGATGTAAGCGGCGCTGATGAGCATGGAAGCGATCATCACCGGGAAGCCCATCCTGGCGAAGCGCAGGAACGAGATGGGCCTGCCGTTCTTCTCGCTGATGCCGGCGACGATGACGTTGGCGCTGGCGCCGATGATGGTGCCGTTCCCTCCCAGGCAGGCCCCCAGTGCCAGCGACCACCACACCGGCATCAATTCCGGGTTATGCAAAAGCTCCGTCCCCGAGAGCCCGGGCCAGAGCCTTCCGGCCATGTCGATCACCAGCGGGTTCATGGTAGCCACGTAAGGGATGTTATCGACGATGGAGGAGGCGAAGGCGGACAGCCACAGCACGAACATGGATGTGGCCCACATGCTGCCCTCGGTCAGGTTGAGGACGGCATCGGACAGGTCGGCTATCAGCCCGGTCTTGATCACCGCTCCCACCATGATGAACAGGCCGATGAAGAAGAAGATGGTCGGCCATTCGATGTCCCTGAGGATATCGTGCGGATGCTCGCGGGAGAGCAGGAAGAGCAGGGACGCTCCCGCCACGGCGATGGTGGCCGGCTCCAGCCCCAGCGCCCCGTGGACCACGAAGCCGATGATGGTCAGCGCCAGCACGAACAGGCATTTCCTCAGCAGGGACCGGTCCTTGATGATGTCGCTCTCATCCATCTGCATCACCCGCTCGCGCTGCTCCTCGGTGATGGTCAGATGCTCGGGGAAGAACAGGCGCATGCTCAGCAGGAAGAACACCAGGATGATTATGACCACCGGCGTCAGGTTATAGATGAAATCCATGAAGCTGAGCTGCGCCTTGCTGGCGATCATGATGTTGGGCGGATCGCCGATGAGGGTGGCGGTGCCGCCGATGTTGGAGGCCAGCACCTCGGCGATGAGGAAGGGGATGGGATCGAGGTCCAGGGCCCTGGTGATAAGGATGGTGACCGGAGCGATCAACAGCACCGTGGTCACGTTGTCGAGGAAGGCGGACGCCACGGCGGTGACCACGGAGAGGACCACCATGATCCGCAGCGGTTCCCCCTTCGCTATCTTCGCCGACCGGACCGCCAGCCACTGGAAGAAGCCGGTCCTGGTGGTGATGTTGATGATGATCATCATCCCCATCAGCAGGAAGATGACGTTGTAGTCGATACCCAGTTCTTCGGAGAAGAACGCCTCCTCCTGCTCGATAAGGCCGAAGACCAGCATCAGGCTGGCGCCCGCCATGGCGATGATAGTCTTGTGTATCCTGTCGGCGGCTATAAGGATATATGCCAGGATAAAGATGGCAGCGGCGGCGAATGTCTCCATCAGGGCCTCTCTCTCAGCGGGCTGCGTCCGGCGGTATCAGAGGAAGGACGGTTCACGGGAGCATCATCCGCTCCGGTCCTCGCTCTGCCGGAGCATCTCCCGGGCGATCTCGTGGAACACGTCATACAGCTTGACCAGTCCCACGACCCTGCCGCCCTCTACCACAGGCAGACGGCGCTGGCGCCTGCCGGCCATCATCTCCACCACCGTCATCAGGCGGTCATCGGGTTCGACCACCTCCAGCTCCTCCACCGGTGTCATGGCGTCAGCCACCGTGTTGTTCTCCGCCTGGTGGATGAACTCGGTGAACATGCCGTCCCAGGTGATGCCGGCGAAACTGTCCGTGTCACGCATGAATGGCGGCTCCATCCCTTCCAGGATATCCAGCATGGCGATAAGGCCGATAAGGCCGCCCTCTTCATCTACAACGATGAGTGAACGCGTCTCCAGCACCTCTTCCTCGCATTCACGCACATCCAGTCTGGAAAGCTTCTCCACCGCCTCACGCAGGGTGGCCTCCGGGCGGATGGTCACTATCTCATCCGTCATCAGGTCTTTGACGCGCGGGTCTTTAGCCATCTCCGGTCTCCTCCCGTCCTGGCGATGTCCGCTCCACGACGTCGATATCCCGCGACTGTTCATGGAGCTTAGCATTGATAAGGGCAATTTTAATCATACGACGGTATGACTGGAAGTCCATGGCCTTGTTACGGCTGTCGAAAAAGCCTGATAAAGCAGCACGTGACGGCTGCTGAAACTATATCTTGATGCGCGCGTCGGGGTTGGTGACCACGCTGGGGGTGATGGTGACGGCGCACGGCAGGTCACGGCCGACCTGCCTTACCACCCGCTCGGCGGTACTGCCGATGAGCTGCCGGCCCAGGCGCCTGCGGCCGGAGGAACCCATGACGATGAGGACGATGTCGGGGTCATCGTGGGCCATCCTGATTATCTCCCGCGAGGAGTCACCGTGACGCACCTGGCAATCCACCTCGATACCCGCTTCGGTGGCGGCCTTCTGCACATCATCCAGGATGCGCTGGGCATGGGACTCCAGTTCCCGGGTGACATCCTCCCGCACCGCTTCCCAATCGTAGGTATAACGTTCGATGTCGACCACTCTGAGCGCCACCAGGCCCAGACCCATCCCCTTTGACAGCTGTATGGCGTAGGTCGCCGCATCGTGGGCCGGTTCGGAACCATCAGTAGCCAGCAGGATCTTGCCCATTCCCATCTCCTGTCTTCTCCGGTTTATCAGGCGGTGCCGACTGGCGGCAGATATATTATCTCCGCAGGTGGAGCTTTCAAACCCCTTTGGGGACCACCAGGACCGCGCTGCCGGTATGTCCGATGACCGCTTCGGTGACGCTGCCCATCAGCAATCTGGCGATACCGGTACGGCCATGGCTGCCCATGACGATCAGGCCCGCGCCCTGCTCTTCGGCCATGTTGGCGATGGCGGATGCGGGTGAACCCTCCAGCGCCAGCGCCTCCACTTCTATGTCATCCTTGCCGGCGAGTTCCACGACCTTCGCCACACTCTCCTCCGCGGTCACCCTGTCGGCTTCGGAGGTGAAGGCAGCCAGAGCGGTGAGCTTGCCGCCGAACCGGCGGGCCAGCCTCAGCGCCTCGGCCACCGCCGGCTGGTTATGCTCGGAACCATCGGTGGCCAGCAGGATCCTCTCCAGGCTCACCTCGCAGTCACAGGGGACCACCAGTACTTTGCTGGCGGCGTGCCCGATGACGCGGGCGGTGACGCTGCCCATCACCAGTCGCTCCACACCGGTAAGCCCCCGGCGGCCCATGACGATGGTGCTGGCGCCCTGCTTCTCCGCTTCATCGATGATGAACCGGAAGGGCTGTTCACCCTCATGTACCAGCAACTCGCACTCAACGCCTTCGGATGCGGCCCTTTCCCTGACATTCTCCAGGTGTTCGCGGGCCTCCTTCTCCATCCGCTCCAGCTCACTGCCGCCTTCAGCCATCAGAACCGTGTTGGCCTGCACGACGAAAAGTGCCAGCAGCTTGCCTTCAGTGGTCTTGGTGAGCTTTATCGCCTCCCTGACAGCCCCTTCGTTACGTTCGGAGCCATCGGTGGCCAGCAGGATCTTTTCCATATTCCGCCTCTCTCTCAGGAAAACATTATCCGGAAAACATGACGTCCAAACCTGTTCCTGGCGCCGGCCGCGCCTATTCTCCTCCGCTTCTCTGCGCCTATTCTCCTCCGCCTCCCATGATCAGCGGCCTGATCACGGCGAAAATGAATTCGACTGCCAGAATCAGGAAAATTATCAGATAGGCACGGTCGCGCGCCGACCGCTTGAGGGCGGCGAGGATGGCCGCCAGCGGCGCCAGGCCCAGCACGCAGATACCCACCATGCTGATAGCGTCCATCTTCGACAGGCGCGACAGGAACCAGCCGTAACCGTGGACACCCGTGCCGGAGACGCTCTCCCAGAAATCGCCGGCAGGCTCTCCCCAGTGCGCTACGGCCTGCTTCATGTCGACGAAGGTCGACACGCCGAACATGTATATCAGGCCGAAGACCAGCAGGACCGCCACGCCGGCCCAGGTCACGACCTCCATGGCCCGGGCGAAGGAGATGTTTATCGGGTCGACTTCGACTTTATGGTCGTCGCTCATCGTTCCTCCTAGAAGATGTTGAGGCCGCGCATGCCCTTGATGATGTTCAGCACCGCCGCCAGAAGCATTATCGCCATCACCAGATATTTGACCACGGCGGGTTTGGCCTTCACCGCCAGCTTGGCGCCGATACGGGCGCCGATGGTGATGCCGATGACCGAAGGCACCACGATCAGCGGTATCACCGCGCCCTGGGAGAGGTATATCCACGCGGCCGCGGCGTCATTCACCGTGATCACAGTCATGCTGGTAGCCACCGCCACCTTGATGGGGGCGCCCATGATCAGGTTGAGCACGGGGACGTTGGCCCAGCCGGCGCCCAGGCCGAACATGCCGGCGATGAAGCCCACAACGGCGAAGAAGATTATCCCCACCGGCAGGCGGGTGATGCGGTAGCTCATCACCTTGTCCATGGTGGGTTCATACCAGCTGCCCGCCAGCCCCAGCGAAGCCGAGACACGGTCCTGGTGCTCCACCTCGGGGAACTCCACTCTCTTCGAGGTGAGCATCACCGCGAATATGACCAGCAGCACGGCTCCGAGAGCCATGGTGATGTAATACTTGCCGGAAGGGAAGGCGTTGGTTATCCAGAGGCCGACGATGCCGCCGATGATGGAGGTGACCATGGAGACGCAGACCACCGGCGCCATCACCCTGATGTTTGCCAGCCCCTTGCGGATGAACTGGGGCGCCGAGGAGAGGGCGCTGGTAAGAGCCATCACCAGGCCGGCGCCACGGATGAAGTCGATGCTGAAGGGGAGGAACGCTGTCGACAGGGGCACGAAGAGAACGCCGCCGCCCACACCGGATAGGGGGGCGATGATGCCGATGACGAAGGTGAAACCGAAGAGGATGAAGGGCCACAGCCACCAGGGGACGGAGGAGGAACCCTCCGTGGCGGCGTTACTGGCGTCCTGGGCGAAGCCCGCGTGCACGAAGGCGAAGCCCGCGATGAATACCATGATAAAGATCGATACTATACCAAGGACGCGCCATCTCCGCCTCATCTGAACAGCCTCCTCTTTCCTTCATGCCTTCACGTGCCGGCAGCATGGCCGCTGCCCGGGCGCCGAAGCCGATGAAAAAGATATGAATTCAAACAGTAGCACCGGCGGCAGCCTGCCCTCTCTCAGGGCTTTCGGCCGCGAAGCCAGGCGCCTCAGGACGTCCGCTCCCGGCGGCGCCTGAAAACGACCCCGCTATTTAATCACAACCCCGGCTGGTTTTTCCAACCGGAGGGGCCGGGACGGCCTTCGGGACGGCCTTCAGCGGTCGCACCACTTGCCTTTCAGGCACTTCTCCGCCTTCCTGCGAGAGACCTCGCTGAAGCGGTCGTCCTTGACGCACAACCAGATATCGCGGGCGGTGCGGTACTGGGCCTTGTCCTTGTAGAGGTACCTGCAGGCGCCTTCGGGTTTGTCGGGGAGTTCTCTGTCGAGCTTCGGGTTCATCTGCCGGGTTCACTCACCACCCTGACGGGCAGGGCCCTCACTCCTTCCCCGGGACCCAGAGGCGGCTGGCGGGGTCGCTGCCCTGCTTGCCGCTGTCCCCGCCGGGTTCGCTTTTCCCCTTGCCGCTGCCGGGCTCGCCGGCGCCTTCGGTTTCCTTGCCGCCTTCGGCTTCCTTGCCGCCCTCGGTTCCCTTGCCGCCCTCGGCCGCCTGTACGAAGGTCATCTGCATGCTGGCCAAGGCGCCGGAGAGGGCCTTCCGGTCCTGCTCGCCCAGCCGATCGCCGGCGGAATCGAGCAGCGCCTTGTAGCTGTCGATGGCCAGGCGGGCCTGCTCCAGGTCCTTGACCTCCTGTGTATCCTCTGTGATGCCCATCTTCATGTAGGCGAGAGTGCTGAGACTGACCATGTACTGCACCAGCAGGTCTGATACTTTCTGCTTGCGGAACTGTTCCTCCAGCTGCGCGCGCAGCTCATCTTCGGTCATCGCAGGCTGCTCTCCGGCAGCCGCCCCGGTCTCCGCCCCGGCCGCGGTGTCATCCTGCTCCGCCGCCTGGTTATCCGGTCCGGCCGTCGTGTCATCCGGCCCGGTTGTAGTTTCATCCGGTCCGGCTGTCGTTTCATCAGGCCCGGCTGCCTCATCAGTTTTTTTCACGTCTGTCATGTCGACCTCCCTGCGTCTTCATCTCCAGGACGTTCGCACCGTCCGGCAATGGACGTAAGTGAAGCATGGGCGAGGAAAGAAGCCCTGCTCACCTAGAGGATATCCATCTGAGGCGTCCGCTTCAAGACTCGCAACTGGTGATATGCGGTTCTGCCGGGCCGGCGGACCGTTGCGACGAGGCAGACCGGTTCGGCGGGGCGAACTGGTTCGGCAGAGCGGACCGGTTCGGCGGGGCGATGATATACTATTGGCTTTGACAGGAAGCATTATCGGCGAAAAAAGAGACAGGAGAAGCGATGTCTGAAGGTAAGATAGGCGTCATCGGCGGCTCGGGCTTCTACGAGCTGCTGGATAACCCGCGGGAGGAGCGGGTATCGACCCCCTTCGGCGACCCCAGCGACGCCATCACCATCGGCGAGCTGGGTGGGCGCGAGGTCTGCTTTTTGCCCCGGCACGGCCGCGGCCACCGCATCATGCCCACGGACCTGCCCTTCCGGGCCAATATCCTGGCCATGAAACGGCTGGGCGTTCAGTGGATCATCTCCGCCAGCGCCGTGGGCAGCATGAAGGAGGAGATCGAGCCGGGGCACATCGTCATCCCCGACCAGTTCATCGACCGCACCCGCCAGCGCCGCAGCACTTTCTTCGGTGACGGCTGCGTGGCCCACATCCCCTTCGCCGACCCGGTCTGTCCCGACCTCTCCCGGCTACTGGCCCAGGCGGGGCGCGACGCCGGCGCCGTCATCCACGAGGGCGGTACCTATGTGTGTATGGAGGGGCCCCAGTTCTCCACCCGCGCCGAGTCGCTTGTCTACCGCAGCTGGGGCGTGGACGTCATCGGCATGACCAACCTGCAGGAAGCCAAGCTGGCCCGGGAGGCGGAGATCTGCTACGCCACCATGGCCCTCTCCACCGATTACGACTGCTGGCACGAGGAGGAAGAGGATGTCACCATCGCCCAGGTGATCGAGACCATGAACAGGAACGTGGCCACGGCCAAGAAGATGGTGGAGCTGGTGGTGCCGCGCATCCCCGAGGAGCGGAGCTGCATCTGCGCCGGCGCCATGGAGAACGGGATACTGACCGCCCCGGAAGTCATCCCGGCCGAGACGAAGGAAAGACTGAAGGACATCATCGGCAAGTACATCAAATAATCGGGGACGTACTCAAACTTGTGAATCTTGCCGGACAGCGGTTGGAGCCGGGAAGTATCAGACAGTATCGAGGAAATCCCTGACAGAGCTTATATATCCCGGCACATCAACCTGTGCCGACTGAATCGCCGCATACACCTGTTCCGCATCTATCACATCGTATTCATGAGCGATGCGGTTGCGTAAACCCGCCGATTTGGCGATGGTCTCGGCGAACTCCTGGTCATACAGGCCCAGCCCGACCAGTTTGACGAACGACTGATAATAATCCGAAGGTGGCGCCTGTCCTGACTCGACCAGGATGTGGAAATTGATGTCGATCATCCTGCCGACCATGCGTTCGAGGTACCGCTCGGCTGCAGCTTCGTATATGTGGTTGCCAATATATTCGCTTTTCGGTATTCGAGAAAGCTGCGCCAGATCTTCCAGGTCCCGGCCGATCAGCACCAGCTTGCGGTTGACAAGCTCCCTGTCTATCATGCCGCCCCCTTGCGGAACTTCTCCAGAAGACGACCGACGTATTGCTCCTCCATCTCCAGGAACCGCTTGTGGTCGATATACCTTCTGAACGCGTACATCTTCAGCTCCGCCAGCGCCCGGGGCTCACCGTAGACAAGCTCGCATCTCTCGAGGATCTTCTTGAGGAACAGCGGGTCGGCTTTGTTGATAAGCCCCAGGTCTACATTCCGTTCCCGGAAGATCTCCTGCAGCTTGGCGATGAGATCGAAAAGTCTTTCTTCAGCCACGGCGGAATCCTCAAACATCACAGCAATATCCAGGTCGCTTCCGGGATGGGTCTTGCCGTTGACCTCCGAGCCGAACAGCAGAACGAGTTTGAGCCCGTATTTTCGGGCAATGCGGGCAATCTTGTCCTTGATGTCTTTGGAAAGCGGCAATTTTCCTCCCGGGTCCGGTACAAATACTATATGCGGCGGCGGCAAGTATCCAGTCTCGGGACGTGTGTCCTGGAACGAAATCAGACCTGAGAGACTGTATTGTCAGTTCTCTTCGGTGATTTGCCTTACTTCCCTACTGGATATTCCGGAACCATCTGCAGTCTATTGGGGCAGCGGGCCCGGGAACCAGTACTCCCTGCCGGCGTCGTCCCGGCAGCTGGCATAGGTCGTGGTGGTGAAGCTGCCTGTGCCGGCAGGAATGTAGTATTTGAGAGTCACGGTACTGTTTGCTCCCGGTTGTATACTCTTTGTTAGTGAAAAAGTATCCAGCTGATTAGTGGTAAAAAGTAGACAACGAACATCATAAAGAGGATTATCAGAGCAATCGATAATCGCAAGTCCTTCTTCAGCAGAAAGTACGCTGCTATGCCCAAGGGAACGAAGGTAAAGACCCAGAACCAGACTGTTTCCGTTGTGGAATGGTAAACCTCATTTGGCAGTGCACCACCCAGCCATAGCAGAAAGAGGTTGTAACCGCCAAGCAACAGCGCCACGGCTGCAAAGACCAGCTTCACGAATATCCTGAGAGGCTCCCCTATTTCTGTCTTCTGCTTTTTTCCACTCATGGCAGCGGCCCCGGGAACCAGTACTCCCTGCCGGCATCGTCCAGGCAGCTGGCATAGGTTGTAGTCGTGAAGCTGCCCACGCCGACGGGGATGTAGTATTTGAGGGTCACGATACTGTTTG
>CAZCCR010000025.1:25701-29116 GCA_964497425.1 uncultured Gaiellales bacterium | reverse complement strand
TGCGCCTACGGCATCAACCAGGGGATGGGCGGGAACGTGCTGCTGGGGTGCAGGGCCGTGAACGTACAGGTCAACCCCTTCGGCAGCCTGGACGGGGTACATGCCGCCGGTGGCGGCAAGATAGACGTAAGCGGCTGGGCCATCGACCCCAACGCCGGCAGCGGCGCCATCGACGTGCACTTCTACGTGAACGGCGTCTTCAGGGGAGCCATCACCGCCGATGGCAGCCGGCCCGATATCGCCGCCGCCTTCCCCGCCTACGGGGCGAACCACGGCTTCAGCGTCCAGCTCGACGCCGTCGCCACCAGCAACACCGTCTGCGCCTACGGCATCAACACCGGCGCCGGTGGCAATGTGCTGCTGGGGTGCAGGACGGTATAGAACCCCCGCCGGCCCGGCGGTTGTGCCGAGGTCTGCCGCATAACCGGTTAAGGCCATACCTTCCCGTGACACGATTGTACCGGAACGTGGCATGATCTAATTTCTTGACATCTTTCAGGGTTGCCGTCAAGGTATGGAGGATCACTGCGGAACAAGGTGGGAGGTTCGATGGGGGCTTTCTTGAGGATATCCGTATTGCTGATCCTGATTCCTTTCCTGGTGCTGATGATCGCACCGGTGGCGCCGGCACAGGATGGGCCTGCGCTATCGTTGACAAACCCCCCCTGGGCCGATGCGGCGGCAGCCGAGAAGGTGCAGGACGGTTCAGCCGTCCTGGAACAGGTCACGAGCCCCAAGGTTGCTGATTACGATAATATCCCCCAGTCCACCGGCTTCGATTATCCTGTCGGCGGCGCCGCCAATCACGACGGCTTCGAGATGAACAATTGCTTCGGCTGTACCTGGACCTGGATGATCGGGCACACCGGTGAGGACTTTGACAACGGCCGGGGTGGTGACCCGGTTTTCTCCGCCTCCGAAGGCGTCGTCGTCTACAGCGGCCTCGCCCCCGGCGGCTGGGGTAACGTGATCATCATCGAACACAATGTCCGGGGCAGGATCATGTATACACAGTACGCCCACCTGCAGGCGATGTATGTGGGCGCTGGGCAGATCGTGGGCAGGCGGCAGCAGATAGGGATCGTGGGCATGACCGGCACCGTCGCCCCGCATCTTCACTTCGAGGTGAAAGACCAGCCGGTCATCGGACACGGATACGCCGGCTGGAGCTTCAGCGGCACGACCATCTTCGTCTGGGGTATCAACTACTACGCACCGTCCTGGTACATAGACAACAACCGCCACATCGACAGTCCTTTCGGATATATAGATTCCAACCTCCTCAGCCCCGGCAAATACTCCATCAGCGGCTGGGCCCTGGACCCCGACTCCCCGGACCCCATCGACGTACACATGTACCTGGACGGCCAGGGCGTCGCGGTGATGAGAGCGGACGGCTACCGCCCCGACCTGGCGCCCCACTTCCCCTCCGGCGGGGTTTATCACGGGTTCTCGGCGGAGATCCACCCTTCTCTGGGCAATCACACCCTCTGTGTGTACGGGATAAACGTTGGGGCCGGGCACAACAATCTCATCGGCTGCGTGGCCATGGACTATCCAGCCGTGATGGGCTCCCTTGACCATGCCGCCTACAATGCCCCCGGCCGGCTGAGCCTGGGCGGCTGGGCCATCGACCCGGACACCACCGGCTCGATCGACGTGCATGTATACATAGATGAGGCGCCGCGGGCGGCCCTTACCGCCGGCGGCAGCCGCTCTGACGTGGCGGGGGTCTACCCGGTCTACGGAGCCGGCCACGGCTACTCCCTGGACCTGACGGGGGTCTCCCCCGGCAGGCACACCGTCTGTACCTACGGCATCAACGTCGGTAGCGGCGGCAACGCCCTGCTGGGCTGCAGGGTGGTGGAGGTGCCCGTAAACCCCTTCGGCAGCCTGGACGGGGTGGGGGCGGGCGCGGCGGGAGAGCTGGACATCAGCGGCTGGGCCGCCGACCCGGACACCGCCGCTCCCATCGATGTGCATGTCTACGTCAACGGCGCGCCGGCGGCGGCCCTTACCGCCGGCGATGACAGGCCGGATGTGGGAGCCGTCTATCCCGGCTGGGGCTCCTCCCACGGCTTCAGCGCCAGCGTGGCGGTAAGGGACAGGATAAACACCGTCTGTGCCTACGGTATCAACGAGGGGCCGGGCGGCAACGCCCTGCTGGGCTGCAGGGTGGTGGAGGTGCCCGTAAACCCCTTCGGCAGCCTGGACGGGGTGAGCGCCGCTGCCGGCGGCAGGATAGACGTCAGCGGCTGGGCCATCGATCCCGGCACGACCGCTCCTATCGATGTGCATATCTACGTCAACGGCACCTTGCGGGGGGTGTTCTCCGCCGGCGGCGACAGGCCGGACGTGGGAGCGGTATATCCCGACTGGGGCGCCTCACACGGCTATAGCGGCAGCGTCAGCGGTGGTGCCGGTGACATGGTCTGTACCTACGGCATCAACGTCGGTAGCGGCGGCAACGCCCTGCTGGGCTGCAGGAGGGCCTGATACCATGGGAAAACACTGACGGGGTCCGTAAATGGTTGCAAGGACAGACGGCGGCGGTGAACACCATTGGATCATTGGAAGAATTCCGGTTGTGAAATACATCGGATCGTGTGCCGGCTCCTGCCGGCGCTGATCCTGCTGGCAGCCGCCCTGCTGCCGGCGGTGGTACCGGCTGACCTCCTGGGCATGGATGCTTCAGACCTGCTGGCCCCGGCGAAGGACAGCATCGGTCAAGGCGACAGCAGCTCATCACAGGCCGTCTTGGCCGCCGCCATGGATACAGCCGTACCCTTTCCCGTCACCGAAGTCCCCATCTCATCCGGCTTCGATTATCCCGTGGGCGGACTCAACCATGAAGGATTCGTGATGATGAACTGCTTCGGATGCTCGGTGCTGTGGCTGGGGGATTACGGCCATACGGCGGAGGATTACGAGAACGGACGTGGCGGCGACCCTGTCTTCTCCGCCAGCGAGGGAAAGGTGCTCTGGCGCGGCGTGGGGCCGAACGCATACGGCAACGTCCTCATCGTCCAGCACAGGGTGGAAGGCATGACGGTCTTCACGCTTTATGCCCATCTGCGGGATATCTTCGTCGTACCCGGCCAGAGCGTGGGCCGAAGGCAACAGATAGCTACAGTGGGCTCCAGCGGCTCCTTCCTCAACCATCTGCATTTCGAGATCAGGGACAGCCCCCGGATCAACCCTCGCGGTTACACCGGTTTCCCTTTCAGTGGCCTGGACTCTATCCTCTTCAACGGGATCACCTTCTTCTCGCCGTCCTGGTATATAGAAAACCATCGCCAGCTCCACAGTCCCGTGGGTACCATCGATTCCCGTTCGCCGGCGCCGGGAGGTTTCAGGACGAGCGGCTGGGCCCTGGACCCCGACTCCCCGGACCCCATCGACGTACACATGTACC
>CAZCCR010000025.1:0-25601 GCA_964497425.1 uncultured Gaiellales bacterium | reverse complement strand
CGGCATCAACGTCGGTAGCGGCGGCAACGCCCTGCTGGGCTGCAGGAGGGCCTGACAGGTCACACCATCATTCCAGTGTCACCTGGCGGCAGCCCAGCAGGGCGTTGCCGCCTTCGCCTACGTTTATGCCGTAGGCGCACACCGAATGAGCACCTGAAGCCACGTTCTCGATATTAGCGCTGAACCCATGACCAGGACCGTAGGCGGGGTAGGCGACCCAGACATCCAGTCGCGTTTGATCAGCAGTGACAACAGCGCGGGGCTGGCTGTCGATATAGATATGGACGCTTATCGCTGAAGAGGTGCCGGGGTCGATGGCCCAGCCGTCCATGGTCAGCTTTCCGTACTGGGCGACCGCGCTCTGCTCCTCCACGATGATGTCGTCAAGCGAACCGAAAGGATCTATGGGAGAGTTCACGACCACGGTCCTGCAGCCCAGGAGCGCGTTGCCCCCCGGCCCCACGTTGATCCCATAGGCGCAGACCGTGTGCGAACCGGTGGTGACGCCACCGATATCGGTACTGAAACCATGCCCGGGACCCCAGCCCGGATAAGCCGCACCCACATCAGGCCTGCTCTGGTCAGCGGTGAACGCGGCGCGGAGCTGGCCGTCGATGTAGACATGGACATCTATGGGATCGTGGGAATTGGGGTCTATCGCCCATCCCGATACAGACAGGGTGTCAGGCAGCTGGAAGTCGGCCCGGTCCAGCGAGCCGAAGGGATCGTTGACCACATTCACTGCCCTGCAGCCCAGGAGCGCGTTGCCCCCCGGCCCCACGTTTATGCCGTAGGCACATACCGTATGCGAACCGGTTGCGATGTTGCTGATATCTACAGAAAAGCCGTGCCCGGAGCCAAAGTCCGGATAGGCCGCACCCACGTCGGGCCGGCTCCAGTCAGCGGTGAGCACGGCGCGGGGCTGTCCGTCGACATAGACATGGACATCGATGGCCGCTGTTGCGTCGGAGTCGATGGCCCATCCGCTGACGCTGACTCCATCCACTGTCGCCTCCACTGAGTCGACACTGCCGAAGGGATCGATCACCACAGATGAGGTCTTGCACCCCAGCAGGGTGTTGCCACCCGGGCCCACGTTGATGCCGTAGGCACATACCGTATGGCTACCGGCGCTCAGGTTCCCCAGGCTGGTGGAGAAGCCATGATCCGGACCGTAACCGGGATAAGCTGCTCCGATGTCGGAGCGCTCGCGGTCGGCGGTGGTCTGGCTCACCGGTTGACCATCCACATATATGTGAACCTGGACAGGGCCATCCACGTCGGGGTCGATCACCCATCCTCCCACGCTGACCTGTCCTCCCGCCACGGACGCGGCGCTGTCGAGGCTGCCGAAGGGGTTTACCGGCACGTTGACCTGCCCGCAACCCAACAGCGTGTTGCCGCCGGGGCTGCCCGGCTGGTTGATGCCATATGTACAGACCTCGTGTGTTCCCGGCGTAACGCCTGTCACGACAGTGTCATAACCGTGACCCGAACCGTACCCGGCAAACGCCTGGCCCACGTCGGGCCTTTCCCCATCAGCCGGAGCCGCCACCCGCGGTTGTCCATCCACATACACGTGGATATCGATGGCGTCGGAGGTATCCGAATCGATAGCCCAACCACTGACGCTGAGTTCTCCCGGGCCGCTGACGCTCACGCTGTCGAGGGAGCCGAAGGGATTGAACAGGGGGATGCTGAACCATTCCTCAAAGAACAGAGCGAAGTTCTGGTTTCCGTGAAAATGGGGCGTGTAGCGGTAGAGCGAAGCTGTAGCGCCGTTGCCCAGGTAGACAGGGGTATCATCGATAGTGACGGTGTTGCCGGTCGTGTAAGGTGACACGCGCGAGTCGTGGCTGTTGGCCAGATCCATGTTCCAGCGGAGCTGCCAGGCGCCCCAGTCCACCTGCACGGCGAAACCGGGATAAGAGGCGCAGGGGCTGGAGTCGGGACAGCCGTAGCCCATGGCCCAGTCCAGAGCCCACTGGGGCGGCGAAGGATTGGTGACCAGGCTCTGCTCCTTCTGGAGAGTGGCGAGGATCACCTGGGGGTTCAAGCCGTACCATTCGGCCGCCTGCTTGATTATCCGCGAAGCGCGCCAACCCTTGACCGGTACGTCGTTGTCCGGCCCTATATAAGAATCCCTGGTCTCGTGATAGTCGGCGAGATAGCTTCCCTTCTGCTCCAGGAAGGTCTGGATATCGGCCTCGGACATGGTGGTGGTACAGGAAAAAGCAAGGTCTGAAATTATATAGGAAGGGTTGAAATCAGCCCTGGCCGTATCGCCCCCGCCCGCGAGGAAAGCGGCGGCGGCGCAAACAATCGCCAGAAGAAAGAATAACGACCTGGTCCTGGTAGCGTGCATGACTTCCCGACCTTCTCAAACCGCTGTCCGCATCCCGGCCTGACAGGATTTCCTGACTGAGGATCCTGCCGGAGCCCGGACTTCGACTGAAATACCTTATATCATATTTGCCGTTAATCGACTGTTAATTCTTCGTAAAGCGCAACCCGGCGATGGAACTGCCAGAGGCGAGCGTGGGGCTTTCCGTGGCGCAGGCAGCCCGGCCGGCGGCGACCGAAAAAGTGGACCGGGTTCAGACGGTACGGCACCCCAGCAGGGCGTTGCCGCCCGGGCCGGTATTGATGCCGTAGGCGCAGACCGTTTCAGGCCCCGGACCGTCGCTGAGGACGGTGTCGAAACCGTGGTCGTCGCCGTAGGCAGGGAATACCTGTCCCACATCGGCACGGAGAGAGTCTGCGCTGACCGCGGACCTGAAGATACCGTTCACGTAGATGTGGACATCGATGGGTCCGGCGCTATCGGGGTCTATGGCCCAGCCGCTGATTTCCAGCCCGCCGGAGCCGTCACGGGATACGCCATCGAGGCTGCCGAAGGGGCTGACCGGTGTGGAGACCATCCTGCATCCCAGCAGGGCGTTTCCGCCGGGCCCCTGGTTGATGGCGTAGGCGCAGACCACATTGTTGACGGCCGCTGTGTCGGCACTGCCGCTGTAACCGTGCGACACTCCATAGCCCGGATAGGCCGCACCGACATCCGGGCGGTCACCGTTCGCCGCCAACACGCCGCTGAACCGTCCGTTGACGTACACGTGGACGTCCAGCGCCGATCCGGTGTTGGGATCGATGGCCCAGCCTGCCAGGTTTATCCTGCCAGGCGCACCCGCCGAGACGCTGTCCAGGGTGCCGAAGGGGTTCACCCTCAGGGTGACGGTCCTGCATCCCAGCAGGGCGTTGCCGCCGGCGCCGGTGTTGATGCCGTAGGCGCAAACGGTATTGCTGGAAGAGTCCGCTGTGACGCTGCCATCGAACCCGTGCCGGTCGCCGTAGGCGGGGAAAGCCTTGCCCACATCCCCCCTGTCGCCGTCGGCGCTGATGGCGCCGGCGAAACGGCCGTTCACATACACGTGCACATCGACGGGAGAAGCAGTGTCCGGGTCTATGGCCCAGCCGCCCACATCTATGGTCCCGGTTGAATCCACGCTGACCCCGTCCAGGGAACCATAGGGATTCACCTGCACGTTCACGACCTTGCAGCCCAGCAGGACGTTATCGCCGGGGCCGTTGTTGATACCGTAGGCGCAGACCGTGTTGCTGGCGGCCGCCGTCACCACACTGCCGCTGAAGCCGTGGTTGTCCCCGTATCCGGGAACCGCCATCCCCACGTCGTGACGGCTGGCGTCGGCGGTCAGGGCCGAGGCGAACTGACCGTTCACATATATATGAACATCTATCGCGTCGGTGGTGTCAGGGTCGATCACCCAGCCGCTGACGTTCAGGCTACCCGGCTCGCCCGCTGATACGCCGTCGAGGTTCCCGAAGGGCGGCGCCGTGGTGTCATCGACCGTGAACGACCCGTTGATAGGACTGCTGTTGCCGGCCCTGTCGGAAACGGAACCGCCGATGGTGTGAGCCCCATCGGCAAGCGACGTGAGCGGACAGGAGACCCGGGTATCGGTCGCGTTGCAACCTGATACGAAACCTCCATCGAGGGTGACCGTCACGGAAGCCGTGTCGATACCCGAATCGGAGTCGCTGTAATCAGCGGCTACCGTGACGTTTCCGGTATGTACCGTTCCCTGGGGAGAGACCGCGGTCACCGACGGCAGCGAAGGATCCACAACGAACGTCCATTCCTCTTCCTCGAGGAGATGGTTACCCGCCTGATCGGTGACATCGCTGGTGACAGTCGCCCGGTAGTTCCTCACATCTCCCAAGGCGTCCTCGGGATCGAGGGTGGCCTTCCTGGCGCCGCTGTCATAGGAGACCGTGGCCGTCACGTCACCGTAAGGAGGATCGAGCCTCTCCAGCCTGAAACTGTCGCTGTCGATGGTGTCGGGGTCCATGGCCTCCGAGAAGGAGACTGTCACGTCGGCATCCATGGCTACCGCCGTGTCGCCATCGACCGGGTCGGTTGAGATGACCGTGGGAGGCGTCGCGTCAGTGGTAGGGACGTAGGCGTAAGAGGTCTGGTAATCGGAGATGGGGACGGGGGTGTCACTGGACAAATAGGTATCATCGTGGTCGGTGATGCTGAACTTCCTGATCTGCCCCGTGTCGGCGCCGGCGGCATCGTATACCTTGAGGAACCAGCGGTCGCCCCAGCTGGGCGGCAGGTGCGAGGCCGCGGCGGAGATGTCGACGGTGACATTGAGGTTGTCCGCCGAACCGCCCTGCCGGTTGGACACCACTGTCGACCAGTCCGGTGAAGCAGGGTCGCCCACGCCCAGGGTCACCACCAGGTCACCGCGGTAGGTATGGTCGATCTCGATCCTGGCGGTTGTCTGGGAAGGCATGCCGCTGCCGGTGATACCCACTGCTGCGAAACCACTGTCCACGGCTGCCACCTCGGCGCTGCTGGCGCCATAGAGATCGGCCGCCGCCTGGACGCTGGCATCCCTGGCGTCGGAGAACTGGGCGCCGGAAGTGAGGTAGTCGGTCAGAGCCCGGTACCATATCTGCTCCATCTTGTCCTTGCCGATAGCCGCAGCCACGTTGTAGGCGGCCTTGTTGGGGATGCCGCTGTTGGTGTGGACGCCGCCGTTGTCGCTGCTGGTGTTCACGTAGTTGTTCATGTGGTCCGGCTGGCCGAACTGCGGCGGGTTGGACAGGCTGCGCAGAGCGTCGCCCGGCGTATGGGGAGTGTAGACATCCTCGCCCATCAGCCAGTCGTCACGGTCCACCATCGCCCCCATCACGTCGGAGTATGACTCGTTGAGGGCGCCGGACTGATAGGAATAGACCAGGCCGGCGGTATACTGTGTGACCCCGTGAGTCAGCTCATGGGCTACCACGTCCAGGCCGCTGCCCAGCGGCGAGAAGACGTATCCGTCGCCGTCACCGAAAGTTATCTGCGAGCCGTTCCAGAAAGCGTTGTTGTAGGCGCTTCCGTAATGGACCGTGCTCTTGATGGTCATGCCCTGACCGTTGATGCTGTCCCGCCCGAAAGTGTTCATATAATAGTCGTATGTCATGGCGGCGTTGTAATGGGCGTCGTTGACCACCGAGTCCCCGGTCCAGGGGCTGCCCTCGGTCATCATCAGGGTGCCCGGCAGGCTGGTGCCGTAATTGGCCGTATAGGTGCGGCGGTCTCGGACGTCCTCGAGGGCGTCGTAGGCGGCGACTATGCCGCCGTCGCCGGCGTCCACGAAATAGACCATCCGCAGCGGCTCGTCGGACTCGAGAGTGACCTTCCAGACCAGAACCGTTGAACTCCCCCCCTGGGGCAGAACCATCAGCTGCGGCGGCTCGTCCCCGGCGGGCACCGCATCGCGTCCCAGGTGTGACATGGCCGCCGCCACGGCCTCCTCCCGGCCGATGCCGGGCTGGACGGAGAGGTCGATGCCGGGATGATAGCTGCCGTTGACGGCCTTGATCATGCCGTCTTCGGAAAAATGAAAGGCAAGGTCGGAACCGTATACAGGCACGCCCTTATAGGTCTGCGTCAGGCGTAGATGGGTCATGCCCAGGCCGTCCTGTTCGACACGCTCGAGGCTCAGCTCCCCCTTGGGATCGTCCATCCCGTACAGGCCGCTGTTTGCTTCCAGGAAAGCATATGTGGCTGCCACCGGGTCGGCTGCCGCGGGAGGCGTTACCGGCCCTGTCAGGAAAGCGGGGACGCCGGTGTCATTATCCCACCTCACAACCGCCTGCTGGTCGCCGTTCAAAGTTATCACCGAGGTAACGGCCTGGTCTCCCGGTGAGGAGTGCAGGGCGACTACATCATCCTGGAACAGGGAGGTGAGACCGGTGGAGAGGAGGTCGGACCCGGCCGCCTCACCATCGGCAGCCGAAGCATCGACGGAGGCATGTACGGTGAGACCGCCCGTTCCATCCTGGGGAGCAGCGTCGGCCATGAAACCGCCGGCGCCGCCATCGGCAGAGTCCGAGAGGGAGAGAACGACCAAAAGAATCAGCGAAGCCGCCAACGCCAATACTATGCTGCTGCTATGCCTTTTGCCCTGCCTGCCCATCTGCTACTGCCCCGTTTCCGCTTCCGGCAAGATCCAGCTCCATATCCACAGCGGAGTACACAGCTCGAAACTTGACCAACATGGCCGACCACACTCGACCCCCTATTAATTGACTCGGATGGCCGGGGGAAAAAATGAGGTTTTTCCGTGACTTTACGGTAGAGGAAAGCCAGTGATTTCCCTGTAAAAGGAAGATGCTGATAAAGTGTTGGCGCCAGGCCTTGAACACCGGATAGGGAAACGGGAAAAAGCATGAGAATAGGGATAGAGGGGCTGCCTCTCTTCTTTCACAGAACCGGCACGGCAACTTATACCCACGAGCTGGTCCAGAACCTGAGACGGCTCCCCCGGGAGGATACGGTGATGCTCTTCGGCAGGAACCAGAGGATGGCCGGTTCCTCCTATCACGACATCTCCTATCCCGAACGGTTCGCCAACTATCACTACAAGAAGTACCGGCTCCCCCGGGAGTTGGCCGAGAGGCGTGTGGATATATACCATTCGCCCCGGGACATGGGCCTGCCCGACCCGTCACGGCTGCCATGCCCGACGGTTATGACCCTTCACGACATCATCCTCATCAGGATGGCCCCCGATTACTACCGACCGCACCGGGCCCGCCTCTATGAACGACGCCTGCTCCAGCGGGTGCGCCAGGTGGACCATGTCATCACCGCCTCGGAGTTCTCGCGCCAGGACGCCCTGGACTGGAGCGGCATCGACCCGGAAAAGGTAAGTGTCGTCTATAACGGGGTCTCGCGATGCTTCCGGCCCGTCACCGACCAGCGGTCGCTCGACCAGGTAGACTCCCGCTATGGCCTGCCCGAGCGCTTCATACTGTTCGTGGGCGCGACCGAGCCCCGCAAGAACGCCCGCAGGGCTATCGAGGCCTTCCGCCTGCTGAGGCAGGGACGCTCCGACGTCAGCCTGGTGGTCACCGGAGGTGACTACTGCCGCGTGGACCCGGCCAGCGCCTTCCAGGGGCTGGACCTGCACGACGTCCACTTCACCGGCCATGTGGCCGACGCCCACATGGCGGCGGTCTACAGCAGAGCGGAGGTGATGCTCTTCCCTTCCCTTTACGAAGGTTTCGGCCTGCCGCCGCTGGAGGCCATGGCCTGCGGCACCCCCGTGGTGGCGTCCAACCTTACGTCCATTCCCGAGGTCACGGGGGATGCCGCCATGCTGGTCGACCCGCGCCAACCGGGAGAGATGGCCGCCGCCCTGGAGGTCGTGCTCTCTTCCGCGGACACCCGCGCCGACCTGGTGGAGAAAGGATTCGCCCGCGCCCGGCGCTTCAGCTGGGTCCGGTGCGCCGAGCAGACCCGTGCCATCTACGAGAGGGTGATCGGCGGTAATGTCCTCTAACCGGGAGATCGCCGCCGCCCTGGACAGGCTGGCGGACATGATGGAACTGGACGGCGCCAACGTCTACAAGGTGATCGCCCACCGCAAGGCGGCGCACCGCATAGCCGGTTCCAACTTCTCCATAGAGGACCTCGCCAGGGAGGGGAAGCTGACCGAGCTGCCGGATATCGGCGAGAAGATCGCGGCCAAGGTGGAAGAGATGGTGTCTACCGGCGGCATCACCGAGCTGGAGGATTATGCCCGGCGCTTCCCACCGGACCTCGTCGACCTACAGATGGTACAGGGGGTTGGCCCCAGGACCACGCGCAAGGTCTGGGAGGAGCTGGGAGTGTCATCACTGGACGAACTCGAAGCCGCGGCGCGCGCAGGGCGCGTGGCGTCCCTGCCCGGCATGGGTAAGAAGACAGAGGCCAACCTGATCGACGCCATCGAGCGCCTGCGGGAACGGAGCGGCCGCGTACTCCTGGGAGACGCTCTGCCCGTAGCCGAAGAGGCGGCCGCGGCTCTGGCGAAGCTGCCGGGCGCCCACCATGTCACGCTGGCCGGCAGCATCCGCCGCATGAAGGAGACGGTGAAGGATGTGGACATCATCGCCACCGCCGCAGAGCCGGAGGCGCTGACCCGGAGCTTCGCTTCTCTGCCGATGACGGCGGAGATAATCGCCGAAGGGCCGACCAAGTGCTCTATCTTCACACATACCGGCCTGCAGGTGGACCTGCGCGTCGTGCCGGACTCTTCTTACGGCAACCTGCTGCAGCACTTCACCGGTTCCCGGGAGCACAATATCGCCCTGCGCGAGATGGCCATCGTCAGAGGTTTCAAGGTCAGCGAATACGGAGTAGAGGAGGCCGCCACGGGAAAGACGCATCATTGCGAGAGTGAGGACCAGGTCTACGGCCTCCTGGGGCTTGAGCCGATCCCGCCGGAGCTGAGGGAGAACACCGGTGAGCTCGAGGCTGCGGCAGGGGGCGACCTGCCGACACTGGTGTGCGAAGATGACATCAGGGGAGACTTGCATGTCCATTCTGACTGGAGTGACGGCAGCGGCACCATCCGCGAGATGGCCGAGGCCGCCCGCCGAAGAGGCCTGGAGTATATCGCCATCTCGGACCACTCCCAGTCACTGGCCGTGGCGGGTGGGCTGACACCCGCGAGGCTGGAGGAACAGCTCAAGGAGATCGGCGCCATCAATGATGAACTGGAGGATTTCCATATCTTCACGGGCATGGAGGTCGACGTCAAGGCTGACGGCGCCCTGGATCTCCCTGACGCCTCTCTTGAAGGGCTGGACTTCGTCACCGTATCCATCCACTCCGGCTTCAACCAGGAGCGAGAGCGGATCATGGAAAGATTGACCGCCGCCATGGAGAAGCCCTTCGTCCGCTCCATCGGTCATCCCACGGGACGCTTGATCGACAGGCGCGACGCCTATGAGGTGGATATCGACGAGCTGATCGATACCGCCGCCCGCACCGGTACCGCCCTGGAGATCAACTCTCATTACTGGCGTCTGGACCTCTGCGACGTCCACGCCCGCGCGGCGCATGAGGCCGGGGTGCGCCTGGTGATAAACAGCGATGCCCACGCGCCCGAGGATGTGGGCGGGCTTCGTTATGGCGTCGCCACCGCCCGCCGTGGTTGGGTAGGACCCGGAACCGTGCTCAACACCCTGCCCCTGGCTGACATCGGGAAGACGCTGGATGCTCCCAAGAAAAGCTGACCCATGATAAGGAAGGTGCTGCTGAAGACGATCCTGCTGTTCGCCGCCACAGCCATGCTGGTGACGGCGTCTACGGGCTGCCTGGGAGGGTCGGCTGCGGACATGGAGTGGGCCACGCCCACCGGCGCCGTCATGACAGGGACGGAGCAGGAGGTTCAGCAGCTACTCAACGATTACACCGCGGCCCTGGTCTCACGTGACCGTGACGCCTTCCTCTCCCTCGTCGACGTGGGCGGTAGTGATTTCTACACGGCGCAGCAGCAGTTCTTCGATCATACCGCCGAAGTACCCTTCGACCGCTACCGAATCGTCGTCGACTCCGTGACCGGGAATGCGGACGGAAGTACGACGGTCAAGGTCACCGAGGCCTTTACCCTGGCCGGATCCTTCGACGGCTTTCCCGACGCCGACCGGGCTGCATACAGGATCGTAAAGAAGGATGAAGGCTGGAGGCTGTCCGGGGAAGCCACGCTTCAGGCCCTGGGCAAGGAGCGTAACAGGCGCCTCTGGGACTTCGGCAAGGTGGGGGTCATCCAGGGTCAGCACTCCATCGTCCTCTTCCTCGAAGGTGGCCGCCCGGTGGCGGCCCAGGCCGGGCAGTATGTGGACGACGCCTACGGCAACCTGACCAGCGTTCTGCCCGGGGTGCGACTGCCCCTGGTGCCGGTATGGGTCTTTTCCAGCAAGGAGCAGATAGACCAGGCCTACCCCGGCCAGTGGCAGGACTGGGTGGGAGGCGCCTCTAGGCAGCTGGGCTACGATGAGAACCAGGGTGGAGAGATCATCCTCGACGCCGGGTTGTATCAGGAGGTCGGAGCTTCCGACCCGGACTACAACCGCAAGATGCTGGCCCACGAACTGACCCATGTGGCGCTCTTCCCCAACACCGGGGACTCGACCCCGTCTTTCCTTGTGGAGGGCCTGGCTGATTACGTCGCCGGCCTTGAGGCCACGCCGTTCCTGGCGAGCCGGCTGAGGAGCGGCGAGGCCATCAGTCCGACCCTGCGCGACCTGTACCAGCCGTCAGGGTTCAACGTGCTCATCAGCGACGAAGCAGCGACGCTGGCTTATGAGATAGCCGATACAGCCGTCGCCTACCTCGAACAGGAGTTCGGCAACGAGTCGGTAATGGACCTGTTGCGGGAGTTCAAACGGCGCGAGTCGGACAGGGAGCCCCAGGAACAGATTGTGGACGAGGTCTTCCGCTCGGTGCTGGGAATCAGCGCCGACCAGTTCGAAGACGGCTGGCGCCGCTACGTGCTGGGGGGATGATCCATGCGTCTATGGAAGATACCCAGTTCCATACCCGGGGTATACCTTGTCGCTCTGGCTATGGCGGCTCTGGTCCTGGCGGGCGCCGTCACATGGCTGGTCCTGCCGCAGGTGCAGGAGTGGCGCGCCGACGCCCTGCTCTCCGAGGCCAACGGTCATATGGAAAAGGCCAACGAGGCCATGGCCCGGATCGATATCGACATGCTGGACCTGCAGAGCCTGACATCGCTGGAGGCCATCGAAGCCGCCGGCGGCGCCGTGGTCGCAGCCGGCCCCCTCCTTGAAGAAAGCGCGGCGGAGACGGCGCTGGCCATGAACGCAGTGAGCAGGGGGGAAGGTTTCCCGCGCCTGCCGGGATGGTATTCCCAATACCTGGGGAAAAAGCGTGAGACGGCAGAGGCGCGTGAAAGGCAGGTGCAGATCCTCCAGCAGGCCTCAGACAGGCTCTCCCTCCTCTATCCGGAAGCGCCGCTCATCTTCCGTTCCATGCAGGAGATGGACCGGCTGCTGGGCCAGTTCCAGGCCGCCATGGCTTCAACCCAGAGCGACCCCGGCGGTTCATCCGCGTCACTGGCACAGATAGCCGCCTCCATGCGTGATATCCAGCATCAACTGGAGAGCCGCTACTCCGAATCAGGTTTCAACCTGCTGGAGCGTATGGCTGACAACGTCAAAGACAACGCCGAGATGGTGGAGCAGACAAAAGCGCTGGCCGACGCGGTCGCCACCGGCGACCAGGCCCAGGTACAGCAGGCCTCAGACGCCATGCAGAAGCTTTTGATGGAGACCGATGTGGGCATCGATTACCTCGAACTCTGGTTCAACATCGAGCTGAAGCCCCTCAAGCATGACTACGACGAGCTCCAGTCGAGGCAGCATCAGCTCGATGAGGAGGCGGCGGAGATCTTTCACCAGCACCGCTGACGATGAAGCTCTGCCGAGGCGGCTGCCTGCCGTAGCCATATCACAGGTGTACCTGTCATATCGACCGTCGCTGCAGCAGTTCTGCGGAGATCGCTTTTTCAGCGTCATGGTAGCTTTTCGCTTTCCTGAGGTCGGCCCGCAGTCCCGATGGAACGGTGAACGGCTTCAGATACCAGAGATAGAACTTGCGCATGAACCTGCCTGCCCGCTCTGGTCCCATCTCTGTCTCCAGATCATGGTAGAAACGGCCCATCTCGGCGATCACCTCGCCGGGACGCCGGCGCCGCCGCTGCCGGCGGCCGGCGAGCAGGTCGGCGAAAAGCCAGGGATCGCCCAGGGCGGCGCGCCCCACCATGACGGCGGCGGCGCCGGCGTCCCTCAGAAGACGATCCACATCGGCTGCGCAGCATATATCGCCGCTGGCTATCACCGGTATCTCCAGGATTCCCGCCAGGGTCTCCGTCACAGCATGGTCCGCCCGGCCCTTGCGTCCCTCCACGCCAAGGCGGGGATGGATACAGACCGCGGCGGCGCCCGCCTCTTGCAGTCGCGGAGCCAGTGACGGCGCCGTCACCAGCGACCCCGGGCCGGAGCGTATCTTGACCGTTACCGGGACATCTACAGCGGAGACCATGGCCGCCACCACTGCCGCCGCCTTGCGCTCCTCTTCCATCATAGCCATGCCGGCGCCGGTCTTCACCACCTTCCGCACCGGACAGCCCATGTTGACATCGATTATATCGGCGCCACCGGCCTCGGCCGCTGCCGCGGCCTCGGCCATGACTTCCGGCCGGTCACCGAAAAGCTGGACCGACACCGGGTGCCCCTCTGCCGCCACATCGAGCATCGCCAGCGTGCGCCGGTTGCGGTAATGCACCCCGTGACTGCTGACCATCTCCGTAGTGGTCAGGCCCGCACCATGGCGCTTCGCCTGCAGACGGAACGCCCGTACGCTGATACCGGCCATGGGCGCCTGCACCAGCCGGTTGGGCATCTTCACCTCGCCTATCTCAAAAGAGCTGTGTATATGCCGCTTTCCAGGCATCGTGATACAATACACCACACATGGCCGAAACGGTTATCCAAACCAGCAACCTCACCAAAGAGTTTACCAGGCTCAGGGGGCTGTCTTCCCCCAGGAACTTCTTCCACAAGGTCACTTTCACCGCAGTGCGGGATGTCAGTCTGACGGTCTCGCGCGGGGAGATCTTCGGACTGCTGGGGCCCAACGGAGCGGGCAAGACCACCCTTACCAAGATGCTCTGCACCCTGATCCTGCCCAGCGCCGGCGGCGCCACCATATGTGGATACGACCTGGCCCGGCAACAGAGCCGGGTGAAAGCTTCCATCGCCCTCATCTCCAGCGAGGAACGCAGCTTCTACTGGCGCCTCTCCGGCCGACGCAACCTGGAGTTCTTCGCCGCCCTCTACGGCCTCAGCCGCGAACAGGCGCGGCGGCGTATACCCGAGGTGCTGGAAGTGGTAGGCATGGAGAACGCCGCAGGCAGGCGGTTCCAGGAGTACTCGACCGGCATGAAACAACGCATGGCCCTGGCCCGGGGGCTCCTTGCAGACCCGGAGATATTCTTCATGGATGAGCCCACGAAAGGGCTGGACCCGGTGGCGGTCAAGGATCTGCACATCTTCATCCGCGACCAGCTGACAGCCCAGGGCAAGACGGTCATCCTTGCCACCCACCATCTGGCCGAGGCTGAAGAGGTCTGCGACCGTATCGGCATCATGCAGGGAGGCCGGATGAAGGCGGTGGGCAAGGTGGAGGAGCTCACCGGTGACGCCTCGCTGTCGGAGTTCTTCCATCACCTGCTCGCCGGCCCGGAGAAGCTGTCGTGACCCTGAGAAAGCCCATCGCGTTCCTGAGGAAGGACTTCCTGATGGAGATAAGCTACCGCTTCTCCTTCTTCCTCCAGTTCGGCGGCATCTTCTTCTCCGTGGTCATGTTCTACTTCGTATCGGAACTGATCGGCAGCGCCCCTACCGTCCAGCAGAGTCTCAGCCGCTACGGCGGCAACTACTTCTCCTTCGTCCTTATCGGCATCGCCTTCTCCAACTTCCTCTCCGTGGGCCTGGGCAGCTTCTCCACCAGTATCAGGGGCGAACAGATGATGGGGACCCTGGAGGCGATGCTGGTGACACCTACCCGCCTGCCCACGATCATCCTCTCCTCCTCCCAGTGGAGCTTCGCTTTCACCTCGCTCCGGGTCGGCATCTACCTCCTGCTGGGCGGACTCCTGTTCGGGGTGGACTTCGGCAACGCCAGAGTGCTGCCGGCACTGACGGCGCTGTTGTTGACGGTGATCGCCTTCAGCAGCCTGGGCATCATCTCTGCCAGCTTCATCATGACCTTCAAGCGCGGCGACCCGATGGCATGGATCATCAGCACCTCCTCCACACTGGTGGGTGGTGTGTACTATCCCATCACCATCCTGCCCGACTGGCTTCAGGGCCTTTCCTACCTCTTTCCCATCACCTATTCCCTGGACGCCATCCGTCTTTCGCTGCTCCAGGGACAGGGCTTCGGCAGCTCCGACGTGACACGCGACCTGCTGGCGCTGGTCGTCTTCTCCGTCGTCACCCTCCCCATCAGTTTGCTGGTCTTCCGCTACGCCGTACGGCGAGCCAAGAAGGACGGCAGCCTGGCATACTATTAAGAAACCGTGAATTTATCGTAACGCAGGGTTAAGACACGGTTAAGGACGCCCGGTGACTGTTTAACACAGTTCTTCACGGCGTTACAATTACAATTGGTTGATTGGTTGAACAGCACTAGAGGGGAATTATCCATTAGCCAACTCCGACGCGAGCGACTGAAGAGTCTGTGTTATCAGCTGCCCATGCCAGAACCAGGTTTCAAACAAAGCCCTGAGCTTTCGGTCCGGCAAAGGACCACCCTGGCGCCGCAATTGTACCAGGGGCTGAGTGTGCTGCGCATGAGCGCGGCCGAGTTGCGGATGCTGATCCGGGATGAGCTGGATGAGAACCCCGCGCTGGAGCTGCCTGATACCTACGAGCCGGAATCGGCTCAATCGTCACAACAGTACCGGGAGCTCTGGCGCGAGTACGACAGAGCCAACCGTCCCCACGGCGCGGGCAGACAAAGCGAACCGGCCCATCCCAATCCGGTGGAGCTTACCGCCAGCCCCGTCACCCTGGCGGAACACCTGGACCTGCAGCTGGAGATGCAGGACCTTACCGCCGCCCAGAGAAGGATCGGCCGAGCCATCATCGGCAGCCTGGACGATCGCGGCTATCTGCGCGAGAGCATCGAATCCCTCTCGGAGACAACGGGAGAATCTCCGCACATGGTGGAGGAAGTGCTGGCCGTGGTCCAGGGCTTCGATCCTGCAGGCATCGCCGCCCGGGACCTGAAAGAATGCCTGCTCGCCCAGCTGGACCCCGACGAAGCCGACGGCCTGCCGGGAGAGATCGTCCGCATGTATCTGCCCCAGCTGGGACGAGGTTCCATCGATGATATCGCCCGCGCCGTGAGGAAGAACCGTTTTTGCGTGGAACATGCCGTGTCCGTCATCCGGCGCCTCTGCCCCTCACCGGGAGCATGCTTCGATACGGGGCCGACAGCGCCGTCCGCGATCCCCGACGTGTTCGTCAGGAAGGTAGGCGACAGCTGGGCTGTACTGGCTAATCGCGACGTCACGCCTTCGCTCAACATCAGCAGGGAGTGGAAACGCCTGAGGGAACTGCTCGCCGGTGACGGCGCCGGGGATTACGCCCGCTCGAAAGGTGAGCGTGCACAACGGCTGATCACGGACATCAACCAGCGCCGCACCACTCTCACCCGGGTGGCAAAGACGATCGCCCGGGAGCAGGCGGGTTTCTTCGAAAGGGGCAAAAGAAGTCTCAAGCCGTTGAAGCTGGAGGACGTCGCCGCGGCCATGGGCGTCAACCCCTCTACCGTCAGCCGGGCCATCCAGGGCAAATATATGAGCACACCTTTCGGTATCTTCGAGTTCAGGTTCTTCTTCTCCGGCGGGTTCAGCATGCCCGGCGGTGATGGTCTGTCCGCAACGGCCGTAAAGGAGCGGCTCAAGGCCCTGGTCACCGGCGAGGACCCGGAAGAGCCGCTCTCGGACAGGAAGCTGGCGAATGCACTGAAGGCTGAAGGCATCCGCATCTCACGCCGGACCGTCGCCAAGTACCGCGAGGACCTGGGACTTCCGGCCTCCTGGGAGCGAAAGGCGCCACGGTGAAGGTCTCTGCCATGACAAGCGCTGAAAAAAGGTTGCGCCAGCCTCTGGCCGCCATGACTCGCGGCCAGATACGTGACATCATGCTGATCATCGTCGCCGCCGCCGCCATCACTTACTTCCACAACTGGCCTCCCCACCTGGGCATCATTCCCTCCGAGTCACTGCATATCCTGCTCAGGCGCCTCTACTACGTGCCGATCATCTACGCCGCCCTTCGCTTCGGCATCAAGGGCGGCCTGCTGACATCGCTGACCATCACGGCGCTGTTCGCACCGCACGCGGCCATGTCCATGGGCGGACTCTTCAAGGGAGCCGCTGTGGACAACTTCTTCGACCTTGTGCTCTATAACGTGGTGGCCCTGACCACCGGCATGGTCGTGGATGACAAGCGCAGGCAGGCCCAGCGCTACCAGGAGACCCTCGAACTCAACCGCGAGGTCGAAGAGAGGGAGACGGCGTTGAGACAGATCAAGGCATACACGGACAGTATCCTCAGCAGCATCAGCAGCGGCGTCATCTCGCTCGACCGCCGCGGCAATATCGTCACCGCCAACACCGAAGCCATGGAACTGCTTGCCCGCGACGAGAGCAAGCTGATCGGCTTTCCACTGGACAAGGTCTTCATCGGGCAGGAGCGACTCGTCACCGCCGCCCGGAGGATACTGGACGGGGAACAGCAAAGGGCCACCATGGAGACGGAGCTTCCGCGCGGCGAACGCATGCTGACCGTCGCCGTCCGTATCACGCCGCACCTCAGTCGCGGTGAGCCCGTCGGCATCGTCATCACCATCGAAGACCTCACGGAAGTAAGAAGCCTTACCGAGCAACTGATCCGGGCCGACAAGCTCTCCGGACTGGGAGAGCTGGTAGCCGGCGTAGCCCATGAGGTACGCAACCCCCTGGGCGTCATCAGGGCCAGCGTGCAGATGATGGAGCAGGAGATGGAAAGCGGCTGCAGATCCTCGGAACTGACCCATGTGATGGTCCAGGAGATCGACCGGCTGGACGCGGTGGTAAGGGCCCTGCTGGATTTCGGCCGTCCCTCTCCCTCGCGTTTCGGCCAGGTAAGCGTCAAACAGTCGCTGGACGAAGTCATCCTGCTTACGCGCCAGTATGCGCGTCAGCAGAAGGTCGAGGTCAGATGCGACCTCTCCGGGCACGCCCCTACCATCTGGGCGGACGGCGACCGGCTGAAGCAGGTCTTCGTCAACCTCATCTCCAACGCGATACAGGCCATGCCCGATGGTGGCGAGATCAGGGTCTCCACCTCGGTGGAGGGCGGATTCCTCAAGATAACGTTCGCCGATACGGGCGTAGGCATTCCTGAAGAGTCCAGGAAGCGGATCTTCGATCCCTTCTTCACCACGCGCGCCGGCGGCAGCGGACTCGGGCTCTCCATCGTTCATCGCATAGTTGATGCTCATAACGGCTACGTGCAGGTCCAGAGCAGGGACGGCGATGGAAGCATGTTCACGGTCGGCCTGCCCCTGATCAGGCGCAACGAGCAGCCGGAGGTGGAAGCCAATGCCTGACAACATCCTCGTCGTGGACGATGAGAAGAACATGCGGTTCGTTGTAGCGCGAGCCCTTGCCAGCGCCGGATATGATATCAGCGAAGCTTCCTCCGGGGAGGAGGCCGTCAGCCGCGTGGAGACGGAATCGCCGGACCTGGTCATCCTCGACCAGCGCATGCCGGGCATGGACGGCATCGAGACCCTCACGGCCATCAAGCAGGAGATCCCGGAACTGCCGGTGATCATGCTCACCGCCCACGGCAACATCGAGAACGCGGTCCAGGCCATCAAGTCAGGGGCCATGGACTACCTGACCAAGCCCTTCGACGTGGAAGAGCTGAAGCTGGTGGTGAGCAAGGCCCTGCGCGTCAGCCGCCTTGAACGGCAGGTGGACTATCTGCAGAGCGAGCTCGACCGCGATTACGACACCAGCGGCATCATCGGTGACAGCAAACAGATGCAGGATGTGCTCGATACCGTGTCGCGAGTGGCGCCTTCAGACGCCACGGTGATGATCTACGGCGAGAGCGGCACCGGCAAGGAGCTCATCGCCAAGGCCATCCATGATGCAAGCCCCCGCAGGGACAAGGCCCTGATCCAGCTCAGCTGTGCCGCCCTGCCGGAAACCCTGCTTGAGAGCGAGCTCTTCGGCTATGAGAAAGGCGCCTTCACCGGCGCCGCCGGCTCCAAGCCCGGTCGCTTCGAGCTGGCCGACGGCGGCAGCCTCTTCCTCGACGAGATCGGCGATATCACCCCGACGGTGCAGGTGAAACTGCTGCGGGTCCTGGAGCAGAAGACCTTCGAGCGCCTGGGGGGCTCCAAGACCATCGAGGTCGACGTACGGCTCATCGGCGCCACCAACCGCGACCTGCCGGAGATGGTCAAGCAGGGAGATTTCCGTGAGGACCTTTTTTACCGCCTTAACGTCATACCGATAGACATGCCGCCGCTACGGGAGCGGCGCGACGACATCAGGCTGCTGGCCGACCACTTCATGAAACGCTACGCCCCCGGCAAGAAGCTCTCCGCCGAGGTGGTACGGATGATGGAAGACTATCCCTGGCCGGGCAACGTGCGCGAGCTGCAGAACGCCATCGAGCGGGCGGCCATCCTCAGCGGTAACGGCATGATACGGGTGGAGGATCTGCCCGATGAGTTGGGACGGCGCCAGCCGCTCGCCAGTGGTTCGTTCAAACTCCCTCCCGAAGGTATCCCCCTGGAGCAGGTGGAGCGGGACCTGATATCGCAGGCCCTGATGCGGACGGGTGGTAACAAGACGCGGGCGGCGGAGCTTCTGGGCATCAGCAGACATACCCTGCTCTATCGCTTGGACAAATTCGGTATCGCCTGACGGGCGTCTTGCAACAACCCGGCGACAGTTGTATTCTGACTAATGGTCGTATGTATATCATGTATAGTTTAACTTCTCCCCTCGCGGGGCCGAAAGAGAACGCATGAAAAGGCTCGGACTCCTTTATCTTGCGGCTCAGAACCTGAGACGCAAGCCGTTCAGAAGCTTTGTCACCATCGCCATCGTGGCAATCGCGGCGGGAACCCTTTTCTCGGCTACGCTGCTGATCAGCAGCGTCAACCGCAGTCTTGAGGTGGGCATGGAACGGCTGGGCGCCGATATCCTGGTCGTCCCCGAGGGCTCACAGGAATCGGGCGAGGCCGCACTAATCACCGGGGTCCCCACAAGCTTCTACATGGACAGTTCCGTGACGGACCAGGTAGCTGCCGTCAAGGGAGTGGAACGGGTCTCGCCACAGCTCTTCATCGAATCGCTCATCTCATCCGCCTGCTGTACGGGGCATGTCCAACTCGTCGGATATGACCCGGACACGGATTTCGTGGTGACGCCGTGGCTGGAGCAGAACACGGACGCACCGCTACAGCGTGACGATACGGTAGTAGGCTCGCTGATCCTGGCCAACAAGGGTGAGACGGTAAAATTCTACGGCCATGACTTCAACGTGGTGGGCGTGCTGGATGCAACCGGCATGGGCGCAGACGAAAGTGTTTTCATGACCCTCGACGCAGCTTACGCCATGGCAGAGGAATCATCCCAGGAAGCGGCCACAGCCCTGGACCTGCAGCCGGGACAGATATCGTCAGTCCTGGTGAAAGTGGCCCCGGGCACCACAATCGAGCAGGTTGCCCAGCGCATCAAGACCAGCGTACCCGGGACCCTTGCTATCACCGCCAATGAACTCAGCCGTTCTGTGACCGACAGGCTCTCGGGGTTCCTCAAGGGCTTCGTCGTACTGGATATCATCGTCTGGATCATGGCGCTGCTTACCATCGCCGCCATCTTCTCCATGATCGTCAACGAGCGCCAGCGGGAGATCGGCCTGCTCAGGGCCATGGGCGGCAAACGCGGTTACATCTTCCGCCTGATGACTGCAGAGGCTGTACTACTGACCGCGGTTGGCGGCCTGGCGGGAGTGGTGATCGGCGGCGCCGGTCTCTTCGTCTTCCGCGCCGTGATCACTTCCAGCCTGGGCATACCTTATCTCTGGCCACCGCTCTGGTTCTTCGTCCTGTTGGTGCTGGGTACGTTACTGCTGTCCGTAGCCAGCGGCGTGATGGCGTCCCTCTACCCGGCACTCAGCTCCAGCAGGCTGGAACCCTATGAAGCCATCAGACAGGGAGAATAACTCATGCCGGACATCATCATCTCACTGGATGAAGTGAGCAAGACCTACAAGGCCGGCCCCAGTACGGTCAGGGCGGTCGACAACGCCAGCCTCCGCATCGATCGGGGTGCGATGGTAGCCATCGTCGGCCATTCCGGCAGCGGCAAGACCACGTTGCTGAGTCTGATGGGTGGATTGACCAAGCCGTCATCCGGAAACGTGCTGCTGGATGGCACGGACATCTGGTCCATATCCGACGCCGAACTGTCAGTGCTGAGGAACAAGACCATCGGCTTCTCCTTCCAGTTCGCCAGCCTGATACCGACCCTGAACGTCTATGACAACGTGAGACTGCCATCAACTTTCGACGGAGCGCCATCTCTGCAGGCCGATCGGGCCCAGGAGTTGCTGGATATGGTCGGCCTGGGAGACCGGGGCCATTCATTCCCGGCCCACCTTTCGGGCGGAGAGCAGCGGCGGGTGGCCCTGGCCCGCACCCTGATGAACGAACCCAGGCTGATCCTCGCCGATGAGCCCACCGGCGACCTGGACGAAGAGACCGAGGGGGAGATCCTGGAGATCTTCAGGAAGATCAACGCCGAAGGTGTTACTATATTGATCGTGACCCATTCGCCTGCCGTAGCTTCGCAGGCGGAGAAGCAGCTGAGGATGCACAAGGGCCACCTCTCGGCAGAGCCCGTCGAATCCGGAAAGGGGCTGGAATGAGACGCAACTTCATCCTGATGGTTCTCACCCTCCTGTTATCCGTATCGCTGCTTGCGGCATCCGGCTGCGGCGAGAAGCCGGGCTCCATCAGCAGGGATGTGCACAGCCAGATAAAGAACGGGATGACCATGGACGATGTGGACGCCATTGCCGGCCAGCCGGAGAGATCCCACAGCCTGGGATCCGCCGATAACCCGCAGATCTTCTGGTACTACAACAAGACCGACGGCGAAGGCTTCGTCCGTGTGGTATTCGAGAACGGCAAGGTGACCACCGTATCCCCCTACGATGAGGACTTCACCCCCTAGCGCCGTCCACCCCCTGGCGGTGGCCGCTCCGGCGATATCCCGGAAAAGACGGAAAACAGGCAGCCGGCTTCCAGCGGAAAGAGACTTCTCCGGGGGAATTGCTGTAGTATTTGGCACAATGGGAGTAGCATAAGACTCATCCTTTCCTCCCAACCCGGGCTATTCCTGTCACCATCAGTCCGGTGTTAACGGCTTTCAACGACATTTCCCTTCTCCTGCCATGCCCCGGGACTGATTCGGTGTATTCCACCAAGTATTGAACATCTCCTGTTGGGATATCCAGACTGGAAAAGCTGTATTTCACGTATCACACCCTGTTTCCGGCGACAATCAGGTGATTTATTCCAGACTTGGCAAGCCGCTTGCTGTACTTAAATGTGAAAAGCCCGATCCCATGCTAAAAAACCCTCTTTCTAACGGTTTGGGAAGAATGGCTTTCCGGATTTACCGGACCTGCCTGCGACGGCAGGCAGGTCCGGTCTAAAGTTCAAGGTTCATTACCCACGAAATGATTGTGGCTGAAAGGGTCAGGGAATAGTCATGACGGGCGACGCAGCGGGTCAGATTTCAGGCGAGCAACGCTTCGCTGACAACATGATGAGCAGCATCTCGATACGCAACGCCATCGCGGAGATGGTTTGGGAGCTCCTCGGCGACACCCTGACGCTGCCGGAGATAGCTGCAGCCGTATCCACTGAGTTCGGACTCAGCCGGGAGCGCGCCCTGGCGGATACACGGGAATTGATCGAGTTCTTCAGCAAGGCGGATTACGTCACCGCCGGCCGCGGGCTATCCAGCCTTTGATCGTCTCCACATCCGAGCCCAACTCCCGGGCTATGGTCCTGTATGACATCCCCCCGGCGAAAAGCGCCCTTGCGCGTATCTGGCGGTCCCGGTATGCCTTGCTGCGACAAGCGTTGGAGCAGAAATAGCGGTTGGTTCTCGCCGTGTAGTGATCTATCTCGAACCATTTGTCACACTGTCGACAACGGCGGTAATCCTTTTCCTGCGTGATGGACTGGGAAAGCTGCAGCCATAACGCGCCTACAAGGTTGTTGGGCACGAAGTACAGGCTCCAGCCGTTCTGATGCATGTCATCCCAGAGGATGCGCGGAGAGATGCGGCGCTCCAGGCGCTGGTTGACAATGGCCTGTACCGAGAGCAGGGCGGCCGCCGCCAGGTTCCCCGAGCGGTACATCGCCAGACTCTCGGGATGGCTCCGGTACCATCTCAGTTCGCCCTGATCCACGTCGGGCAAGGCGCGCGCCACGACCCTCGCCTCTCTGGGGCCGGCCGTCGCCATGTCCGCTTCCACCCACCTCATCAACGGCGACAGGTATGCCTCCAGTCCTTTTCTGTCATCATCCTGAACCATGTCCCATATCCACAGTGCTCGGCGCATCGCCTTGAGCTCGTCACGCCATGACGCCAGAGGCTCCATCCTGTTGAAGACCGGCGAACCGCCGGCGGCAGCTGTTTCCCTGCCGAACCCCATCATGCCATAACTGTCGGCGAACGCCAGTATCTCCCCTGGCGCTATACCGGTCTCGGCAAAGACACGGAACAGGCACTTATGCTCCTGCAGAGGATTGTAATGGTTCATCTCATAGGAGCCTCCCCCCTCCTGGAGCCTGGGGACGATGAAGGTGTCTCGATCACCGTTCTCACCAGCATCGACGGGAAGATCGCCAAGTCCTTCCCTTTCCCTGAGGCTATCGGGGGCACCATCACCGGCCGGGCCCGGTATACCCGCCCGTACAGGCTCAGGAACTTCACCTTCCCCAGTCTCGAGCAGCATGTAGCCGGCTTTGTTCACGAACCAGAGGAACTCGAATATCTCACCTGGCATAGATAACTCTCCTCCCCGCGCAATCGGGAATCAGGATGAAGGTTAATGCGTTACGGGAATTATATAATAACACGTATTGATAGTCTAATTGCGTAGCATATACAATTGTAGTCGGTTAACTTGCATTTCGTCTTCACGAATGGGGTAGGGGTTGTAGATCGAACAGGGGAAAGCCGGACCTGGACCTGGGCACCTGCTGGTTTGCGATATATCAGCCTTTGCTTTGGGACAGCTTCCTCCTCCGGCAGATTCAATCTCCTTTACTGCCTTGCACCCTCCCCTCGTCGAAGGCGCCGAAAAAACCATGCGCAACCGGGAGGTGATGAACGGAGGCTTCTTATGCAAGTGATCCAAGCAAAACCCAGACCGATGCTTCATTTACAGGATATCAGGAGGATGAAGGGATGAAAGCAACTATAAGCAGCAACAGGTGGCAGCTGCTGTTACTGGCGGCACCGCTTGTTCTAATCCTGGCGGTGGCCATAGCCACCGGCGGTATGTCCGGCGCAGCTGACGCCGCTTATGGCGGTTACGGCTGCGGCGCTTACGTGCCCTGTGACCAGGCCCCGCCCGCCTCATACGGCCTCGGCAACGAGTTGCTGTATGTGGCGAATGGTAACGCCAGCGACATCCTGGTGATCGACGCCAACACCATGCGACAGGTCGACACCATACCGGTTCCCGACGCCGACGGCAGTGGAACCGCCTGGGAAGTCCACGGCATGGTGCCCTCCAAGGACAGGAGCTCCATGTATGCTGTGGGCGCCCTTTCGGGCACCTCGGCCGACATCACCATGTATGAGATAGACACGGCCACCAAGAGCCTGAAACGCACCATCGGGCCCCTGACCGGCTCCAACGTCGGTTACTGCGGCTTCGAGTATGACCGCAACGACGAGAACTCCAACCTGGTGTATACCACCAACATGGCCACGCCACTGATGGGTTCCACCAACAACGTCGGCGGCTGGCAGGAAGTGGATATCTCCACCGGCACCGTGGGCAGGTTCATCCCCACGGACGCCAACGGCAACGGCGAGTCCAGCACCTGCGGCGTCTCCTGGGATGCCAGCGGCACCCACGGTTACGCCGGGCTGATGTTCGACGCGCCGTCATCCGAGACGGAGATGGACTGGCCGGGCGCTACTACCCTGACCTACAACCCCTCATCTGGAACCGCGGGTATCTCCTACCACCAGAACACTCTGGCCAAGGACCGCGGCCTGCTGTTCCAGTCCGGCGGCACGGGTCATGTACTCGACGTCTTCGATGTGAGTTCTGGTACGCCGATACTGGTCGGCACCATCGACCTTGCGGCGCTCACGGGCGTCCCATCGGCAGAGCCGCACGGCCCGGAGATATCGCCGACCAACAGCAACGTGCTGTACGTCAACACCCGTCAGGTACCCAACCCCGCCCCCGCCGGCGGAACTGTACTGGCCCTCGACGTAAGCAACCCGATGGCGGCGACGGTGATCGGCGGCTACAGCGGCACCAATGACGCATCATGCGGCGTGTTCGCCGATGCGAACAAGAGCGCGTACTACAGTCACGCCAATCCCAGCGGCACCGGCGGTGAGACCCTGCTGGTTGCCAACGGCAACGCCAGCGATGTCAAGATAGCCGATATCGCTTCCATGTCCTGGGCGGGTAGTATCAACGTCCCGGACGCCGACCCCATGGGCAGCGCCTGGGAGGTCCACGGCATGGTTCCGTCCCTTGACAGGACGTCGATCTACGCCGTTGGCGCCCTCTCCGGCACCTCGGCGGACGTGACCATGTACGAGATAAACTCGGCCAACAGCAGTCTGGTCCGCACCATCGGGCCCCTGACCGGCTCCAACGTCGGTTACTGCGGCTTCGAGTATGACCGCAACGACGAGAACTCCAACCTGGTGTATACCACCAACATGGCCACGCCACTGATGGGTTCCACCAACAACGTCGGCGGCTGGCAGGAAGTGGATATCTCCACCGGCACCGTGGGCAGGTTCATCCCCACGGACGCCAACGGCAACGGCGAGTCCAGCACCTGCGGCGTCTCCTGGGATGCCAGCGGCACCCACGGTTACGCCGGGCTGATGTTCGACGCGCCGTCATCCGAGACGGAGATGGACTGGCCGGGCGCTACTACCCTGACTTACAATCCCTCGTCGGGGACTCCTGGCATCTCCTACCACCAGAACACGGTAGCCAAGAGTCGCGGCCTGCTGTTCCAGTCCGGCGGCACCGGCAACGTGCTCGATGTCTTCGACATCAGCACCGGTTCGCCGATACTGGTCGGCACCATCGACCTGGTCGCACTGACCGGCGCGCCCAACGCCGAGCCTCACGGGCCGGAGATCTCGTCCGTCGACGAGAACATACTCTACCTGAACGCTCGCCAGGTGCCCGATTCCAGCGGCGGTTCCCTGCTGGTCATCGACGTGAGCAACGTGACCGCACCGAAGCTGCTGGGCACCATCCAGGGCACCAACGACGCCTCCTGCGGCGTCTTCGCCATGAGCACGGCCTCCTGGAACCCCGGCCAGCCCGCCCTCAGCCTGAGCCTGGGCGCGGTCTAC
>CAZCCR010000024.1:31325-33654 GCA_964497425.1 uncultured Gaiellales bacterium | reverse complement strand
GCAACCGCCCCTACCTCGCCCGCTGTCCCGGGACGCGCTGACGGCCGGCCCGCCGCTTTTCCCGCAGCAACCGCCGCCGGTTGCGGTTCCGCACCACCGTCACGTACTCCACCGCCTGCCCCAGGCCCCAGCCGCCGATGAGCCCGAAGATGGCGTAGGCCAGGTAGTCGTTGATGAACAGCGACAGGAAGAGGGCGGGCAGGTCGGCGAAGAGCACCCAGGGCACCTCGCCTTCGCCGGCGCTGTTCACCAGCGGTATCAGCAGGCCGAAGAGCAGGCCGTAGCCCATGGTCACCAGCTTCAGCGGCGTCACCCGCACCGCCAGTTGGCCGCGGGCGACATCCAGCACGAAGAAGGCGAGCCAGGTGGCCAGCCCGATGTGTATCAGGAAGAAATATGGCTGTCCTATGATGAATTCGAGCGTCGTCATATCTTCGTCCGGAAATTGGGGAAATAGGGAAGACTGCGGCGGTTGCTCCAGAATAAGATACTCCCGCGGGGCCGTTTTCGCAAGGAGAACGGGTCAGCCAGTCACCCGAACCACAAAAGCCACAGGCACGACCGTGCTCCGGCCGAGCCTGGCGTGGGCATCACCGCGAAGCGCCTGTTAAATGTTCAACGAGGCTTCCTGCTGCCTCCGGATGAACTCTCCCAGCAGCGGCAGGGCGAAAGCGTATTTCCCGCGGCCCTGTTTCAGCACCAGTCCGCTCTTGATCAGGGACGAAAACAGCTGGCTGGCGTGGCTGGTGCTGAAGCTGCGGGAAAGTTCCCGCTCCGACGCCTCTACGACCTGGTGCAGTGTGAAACAGTTGTCCGAGTCTTCAAGACTCGCCACGATAGTCAGCAGTTCACGCTGGCGCTCCGTGGCCCGGTTCCAGCGGCCGGCGAAGAAATCGGTGTCCAGCTTATGGACGATGGCGTCGAACGGCAGTGGCTGGTCAACCTTCTTTCCCGAAGACAGCCTCTGTATCAGGATGTCGTAAACCTCCCGGCAGATGAACTGCAGGAAATATGGATAGCCGCCCGAGAGCCTTGCTATCTTCGAGATCGCCGTCTTCCTCAGCTGTACGGGACAGTCGGACTTCTCGATGGGCTTCTCGATGGCCTCGCGGCTGTCCTTCTCATCCAGCCGATCGAGGAAGACAACGTGGAACATGCGTTCGGCGTACGTCCTTGCGTCCACCAGCTGGGGAAAGAGGGTAGGCAGGCCCGCAAGCACGAGCATGAACCTGACGCCCTTCTTCTGGACAGACTGGAAGACATCCAGCAGCATCGAAAGCGGGTATTCTTCCTTGCCGGCCTGGTCGGACAGGTTCTGTGCCTCGTCGTAGGCGAAGACGATACCCCGTGCCCGCTTCGCGTCCAGACACTGCCAGACTATCTCCAGCACACGCTTCAGCTTGTCCGAAACGAGCCCCGGAGTCCCGGCGAAGATCGACTGCAGCGTGTTGAAACCAAGCTTGTATTCCACAAGCTCTTCACCGGTGAAGCCGATGAGTTCCTCTTTTCTGGAGATGGTGATGGAAGAGCTCACCACCGACAGGTCCGTAAGCAGTCTCAGCGCAAGGCTCTCCTCGCTGACGCTTGCCGACTCCGAGAGGTCGGTGCCGACCCACATCCAGCCCTGCTTGATGGCGAGTGGTTTCAGCGTATCGAGAAGCACGGTCTTGCCGACTCCGCGCAGACCGGTAAGTACCATGTTCTCAAGTATGACCTGCTGCTCCAGCAGACGCTCGAACTCCCGCGTCTCATCACCGCGACCCGCCAGGTAGGGGGGGCGGTGTCCGGCGCCGGGACGGAACGGGTTGTCGAAATCACACTTATTCATAAGATATACTAAATTAAGTTAAATAGCTTAATTTATTGAGCAACATAAACTTATATCAATTTCGGTGGAAATGCAAGGTCGGCTATTGGTTCAGGCCCCTGATGGCCTGTCATCGATGATAGGCACCGCTTATCGCGAGGATTGGCATCTCGAGGGTGGAAACCGCCGCCGGTTCGTTAAATAATAGAGCCGTCCGGCGGCGCCGCAGCCTCGGGCAACAGGCAGGCGGCAGATGAGGGAGCCATACGCACTGGTTCATCAGCACCGGTCCGCTGGTGCCGGACCAGACAAACTCGGTCCATAATGTATGCAGCGGTACAAATGTATGCCGCGGGGTGTATAGACGCGCTCCCAGCGCAGCGCTCTCATATATACGCGGTGCTTCCTATAAAGCAGTCTGTATGAACGTGGTGCCCATGCAGCGGTCCACATACAGTGGCACATATAAACATGGTCAATATGATGCAGCGCATATGATGCGGTCCCTGTATACGATGCGGT
>CAZCCR010000024.1:0-31225 GCA_964497425.1 uncultured Gaiellales bacterium | reverse complement strand
ATACGATGCGGTCCATATAACATGATCCCAAGATATTCACGCCCTGAGATATCCGCCGTCTGGAGCGACGAGCACCGGATGGCCAAGTGGCTCGAGGTGGAGCTCGCCGCCTGCGAGGCCTGGGCCGAGCATGGCCGCGTCCCGCCCCAGGCCCTGGCCGAGATAAAGCAGAAAGCCGACTTCGACGTCGCCCGTGTGAGGGAGATAGAGAAGGAGACCCGCCACGACGTCATCGCCTTCCTCACCAACGTGGGCGAGTACGTGGGCGAAGCCGCCAAGTACATCCACTACGGCATGACCTCATCCGATATGCTCGACACCGCCCTGGCGCTGCAGCTGAGGGAGGCCGCCGACATCCTCATCTTCGACCTCCGGCACCTGCTGGGCACCCTGAAGAAACGGGCCCTGGAGCACAGGGACACGGTGATGATCGGCCGCAGCCACGGCATCCACGCCGAGCCCATCACCTTCGGCCTCAAGCTGGCGGTGTGGTGCTTCGAGACGGCGCGAAACATCCAGCGGCTGGAGCGGGCGAAAGAGACCGTATCCGTGGGCCAGCTCTCCGGCGCCGTCGGCACCTACGCCATGATACCGCCGGAGATAGAGGCGGACGTCTGCCGCCGGCTGGGCCTCTCCCCGGCGCCGGCCTCCACCCAGGTCATCCAGCGCGACCGCCACGCCGAGTTCATGTCGGTGCTGGCCATCATCGCGTCCTCCATTGAGAAGTTCGCCACCGAGATACGGCACCTGCAGCGCACCGAGGTGCTGGAGGCGGAGGAGGCCTTCAAGCGGGGCCAGAAGGGCTCCTCGGCCATGCCCCACAAGCGCAACCCCATCGTCAGCGAGCGCATGTGCGGCCAGGCGCGGGTCGTCCGCGCCAACGCCCTGGTGGCCATGGAGAACATGGCGCTCTGGCACGAGCGCGACATCTCCCACTCCTCCGCCGAGCGCGTCATCCTGCCGGACAGCACCATCCTGCTGGACTATATGCTTTACCGCTTCGCCGACCTGATGGAGAACCTGCTGGTCTATCCCGACAACATGAAGCGCAACCTCTGGGCCAGCCACGGCTTGGTCTTCTCCCAGGCCGTTCTGCTAAAATTGGTGGACAAGGGCCTGTCCCGCGAGGAGGCATACAGGGTCGTCCAGACCAGCGCCATGAAGGCATGGCAACAACAGACAGGTTTCAGGGAGCTGCTCGAGGCGGACCCCACCGTCCGGGACACGCTCAGCAGCGAGGAGCTGGACGGCTGCTTCGACGAGACCGCCTACCTGGTCAACATCGATTCCGTTTTCTCAAGGCTGGAAGAGCTGGAAGCATGAACGGCTCTGCCAGCATCCCATCCCGCAAAGACGACCACGAGGAGCCCTGATATGAGCAAGGCCATGGGGGAGATGCTTTACGAGGGTAAGGCCAAGAGGATATTCGCCACGGATGACCCTGCTCTGGTGCTGCAGCAGTTCAAGGACGACGCCACCGCCTTCGACGGCACCAAGAAGAGCCGGATAGCCCGCAAGGGAGTGAGCAACGCCCGCATCTCGACGGTGCTGTTCAAACTGCTGGAGGAGAACGGCGTCCCCACCCAGTTCGTGGAACAGACCGCCGAGGACACCCTGCTGACGAAGAAGCTGGACATGTACCGGGTGGAGCTGGTGGTGCGCAACTACGCCGCCGGCAGCATCGTCAAGCGCCTGGGCTTCGAAGAGGGGCAGAGGTTCAAACAGCCGCTGGTGGAGTATTTCCTCAAGGACGATTCGCTGCACGACCCGCTTATAACCTGCATGCACATCGAGGAGCTGGGCCTGGTGAGCAAGGAAGAGCTACAGCAGATCAAGGCCCAGGCCCTGCGCATCAACGAGATACTGAGCGGCTTCTTCGACGAGCGTGGAGTCACCCTGGTGGACTTCAAGCTGGAGTTCGGCAAGGACAGCGATGGCGTCATCACCCTGGGCGACGAGATAAGCCCCGACACCTGCCGCTTCTGGGACAAGGAGACGGGAAAGAAGCTGGACAAGGACCGCTTCCGCTTCGACCTGGGCGGGGTGCAGGACGCCTACAGCGAGATGCTGAACCGGGTGGAGCAGTAAACCGTCGCCCGCGACTGCGGGCGGGGAAAGGAGAGCATTGAAGGCCAAAGTCTATATCACCCCCAAGGAGGGCATCCTCGACCCCCAGGGGCTCACCATCGAGCGCTCGCTGCCGGCGCTGGGTTTCGAGGGCGTCGGCAACGTGCGCGTGGGCAAGTACATCGAGCTGGAGCTTCCCGGCGGCGAAAACGCCTCGGATGAACTGGACCGCATGTGCCGGAAGCTGCTGGCCAACCCCATCATCGAGGATTTCCAATTCGAGCTGATCGAAGATTAGTGTCCGCTCCGACTGAAACCTCCGCGCCCCCCGTACGCTTCGGCGTCGTCATCTTCCCCGGCTCCAACTGCGACGCCGACAGCTACGACGCCGTGCACACCTTCGCCGGCGCCGAGGCCCGCTACCTCTGGCACAAGGACACGGAGCTGGAGGATCTGGACTGCGTCATCCTGCCCGGTGGCTTCTCCTACGGCGATTACCTCAGGAGCGGCGCCATCGCCCGCTTCTCGCCCATCATGGACGCGGTGGGACGCTTCGCCGAATCCGGCGGGCTGGTGATAGGCATCTGCAACGGTTTCCAGGTACTGCTGGAGGCGGGGCTGCTCCCCGGCGCCATGCAGCAGAACGAGAAGCTCAGGTTCATCTGCCGTCTGTTGCACCTGCGGGTGGAGAACGACTCGCTGCCATTCACCAGTTCCTACGAGAAAGGACAGGTCATCCGGGCGCCCATAGCCCATCATGAGGGCAACTATTACATAGACGACGACGGCCTGGCCCAGCTGGAGGCAAACAACCAGGTGGTTATGCGCTATTGTGATGAGAACGGCGAGACCAGCCGTGCCGCCAATCCCAACGGCTCGCTTGCCAACATCGCCGGCGTCTGCAACCGCCAGGGAAACGTCTTCGGCCTCATGCCCCATCCGGAGCGGGTCTGCGACGCCCTGGTGGGCGGCACCGACGGGCGCGGCGTCTTCGATTCCATCATCAGCCACGTAAGGGCCAAGGCGGTGGAATGAACAGGCCGGGAGAGAAAAGGCGAATGATCAGGCCGCTGTCGCCGACCACGACGCCGGTTTCCTGGGGCGCCGCCGGCCACAGGAGCGGCAACGGGAGCGCTGAGCACAGACATGACTAACCCCACGGACCAGAAGCCCGCCGACGGGAAGCCCGCCGACCAGAAGCCGGCCTATGAGCTGCTGGGCCTGAAGGCCAACGAATACCAGGACATCTGCGAGCGTATGGGCCGCGAGCCCAACTACGTGGAGCTGGCGGTATTCTCCCTGATGTGGAGCGAGCACTGCGGCTACAAGCATTCGCGGCCGCTGCTGGGGAGCTTCCCCACCGAGGGGGAGGGAATCCTGCAGGGGCCGGGCGAGAACGCCGGCGTCGTCGATATCGGCGACGGCCTGGCGGTGGCGATGAAGATAGAGAGCCACAACCATCCTTCCGCTATCGAACCTTTCGAGGGGGCCGCCACCGGCATCGGCGGCATCGTCCGCGACATATTCGCCATGGGCGCCCGGCCCGTGGCCAACCTCGACCCGCTGCATTTCGGCTCCCTGGAAAAGCCGCGCCAGCGCTACCTGCTGGACGGCGTGGTCGAGGGCATCGCTTCCTACGGCAACTGCATGGGCATCCCCACCGTCGCCGGCGAGATCCACTTCGAGGACGCCTACGAGGACAACTGCCTGATCAACGTCATGTGCGTCGGCATGGTGGAGCAGGACAAGATTTTGAAGGCGCGGGCCATCGGCCCGGGCAACCTGGTGGTGCTGATCGGCTCCACCACCGGCCGCGATGGCATCGGCGGCGCCAGCATCCTCGCCTCGGCGGAGTTCGACGAGACGGCTGAAGAGAAGCGCCCCACGGTCCAGGTGGGCAACCCCTTCATGGAGAAGAAGCTACTGGAGGCCTGCCTGGAGATGCGCGACCGCGGCCTGCTGGTGGCGCTGCAGGACCTGGGCGCCGGCGGCCTTTCCTCCTCCTCCAGCGAGATGGCCAGCAAGGGCGGCACCGGTATAGATATCGATATAGCGAAGGTCCCCCTGCGCGAACCCGGCATGGAGCCCTTCGAGATCATGATCTCCGAGTCCCAGGAGCGCATGCTTGCCATCGTCACGCCGGAGAACGAGGCGGCGGCGCTGGCGGTCTGCGAGAAGTGGGACCTGGACGCCACGGTGGTGGGCAAGGTCACCGACGGCGACCGCCTGCGGGTCTTCCATGGCGAAGAGCTCATCGCCGACATGCCGGTGAAGGCGCTGGTAGACGAGGCGCCTACCTATATAGTGGAACCCCAGCGGCCGGGCCACGAGGTGGACGAGCCGCTGGCGGAGGACCACTACGACGAGCCGTCCGACTATAACGAGGTCTTCCTGAAACTGCTTGCTTCCCCCAACATCTGCTCCAAGCGCGCGGTCTATGAGCAGTACGACCACATGGTACAGACGGACAACGCGCTCTGGCCCGGCGGCGACGCGGCGGTGCTGAGGGTCAAGGGCAGTAGCCGCGGCGTGGCTCTCACCTCCGACGGCAACGGGCGAAAGTGTTATCTGGATCCTCGGCGCGGTGGCAGGGCCGTGGTAGCCGAGGCGGCGCGCAACATCTCCTGCGTCGGCGGCAGGCCGCTGGCCATCACCAACTGTCTCAACTTCGGCAACCCGGAGAAGGGTCCCATCTATTATCAGTTCCAGCAGGCGGTGGAGGGTATGGCCGAGGCCTGCGAGGCGCTGGGCACTCCGGTGACCGGCGGCAACGTCAGCTTCTACAACGAGAGCTTCGGCCAGGCGGTCTATCCCAACCCGGTGGTGGGCATGATGGGCATCGTAGACGATACGGCGAAGATCATGACCCACGGTCTGAAGGCGGAGGGCGACCAGCTGGTGCTGCTGGGGAACGCCCGTCCCGCCGCCGACGGCTCCGAGTACCAGCTCTACATCCACGGAGAGAACGCCGGCCGCATCCCCGATGTCGACCTGGACGCGGAAAAAAGCCTGCAAAAACTGGTAAGAACCGCTATCCTTGAAGGTGTGATAAACAGCGCCCACGATGTCAGCGACGGTGGACTCGCCTGCTGCGTCGCCGAGTCGGCCCTGGAGGGCGGTATCGGCGCCAGCGTGGATATGGGCGGCAGCGACCTGCGCCCCGACCTGCTGCTATTCGGCGAGTCGCCGGGGCTGGTGGTAGTGAGCGCAGACGCCGGGAAGCTGGAGCGGCTGGAGCGGATGGCGGCGGAGGCCGGCGTGCTGCTGACAGTCATCGGCGAGACCGGCGGCGGGCGCCTGAGCTTCACCGCCGGCGGCGAGCAGCGCATCGACCTGCCGCTGGAGCAGGCAGCCAGAGCCTGGAGCGAGGCGCTGGACGCCTGGCTGGACGCGGCCGAGGCCGGCGCTACGGAAGATTGAGATGACGGGTATCAGGGACAATGTCGGGCCGGCCCATTCAGGAGACCGGCCAGGCTTCAGCGACAAGCCGGAAGAGGCCTGTGGCGTCTTCGGCATCGTCGCCCCGGGGCGTGACGTAAGCCGCCTCACCTTCTACGCCCTCTTCGCCCTGCAGCATCGGGGGCAGGAGAGCGCCGGCATCGCCGTCTCCGAAGACGGACGCCTGACGGCGGTGAAGGACATGGGCCTGGTCTCCCAGGTGTTCAAGGAGGAGACGCTGAAAAGCCTCTCCGGCCAGGCGGCCATCGGCCATGTGCGTTATTCCACCACCGGTTCCACCCACTGGGCCAACGCCCAGCCCGTCTGCCATGACCGCAACGGGCACACCCTGGCCCTGGGGCATAACGGCAACCTGGTCAACACGGCGGAGCTGAGGCAGGAGCTGGGGGAGCTGGGGACCAGGTTCACCTCCACCAGCGACAGCGAGCTGCTGGCCGCCCTTGTCGCCAACCACGATTCGGAAGACATCCGTGACGCCGTCGCCGCCGTTATGCCAAAGGCGCGCGGCGCCTATTCGGTGGTGCTCCTGAGCGAGGGCACCGTGGTGGGCTTCCGTGACCCGTGGGGCATCCGCCCCCTCTGTGCGGGCAGGCTGGAGGACGGCAACTACGCCCTGGCGTCGGAGAGCTGCGCCCTGGACATCATCGGCGCCGATTTCCTCCAGGATATCGAGCCGGGGCAGATGGCGGTGATAACCGAGGGGTCGCTGGAGTTGAAACAGCTGGCGTCGCCTGAGCCACGTCAGGGATTCTGCATCTTCGAATATATCTATTTCGCCCGGCCCGACTCGGTGATCGAGGGGCGCACCGTCTCGGCGACGCGAATCCACATGGGGGAGGAACTGGCCAAGGAATCGCCGGCGGACGCCCATATGGTGATACCCATCCCCGATACCGGCACCCCCGCCGCCATCGGTTTCGCCCGCGCCAGCGGCATACCCTACGGCGAGGGCCTGATCAAGAACCGATATATCGGGCGTACATTCATCCAGCCGGACCAGTCGCTGAGAGAGCATGGCATCCGGGTGAAGCTGAACCCGCTGGCGGAGTTGATAAAGGGGAAGAGCCTGGTGGTGGTGGACGACTCCATCGTCCGCGGCACCACAACGGGCAAGATCGTGCGCATGCTCTATGACGCCGGCGCCAGCCAGGTGCATCTGCGCATCAGCTCGCCGCCCATCACCCACCCCTGTTTCTACGGCATAGATACTGCTACCAGCACCGAGCTGATAGCTTCCTCCAAGACCGTGGAAGAGATCCGCCGGCACGTGGGCGCCGACTCACTGGAGTACATCTCGCTGGAAGGCCTGCAGCGGGCCGTGGGCCTGCCCGCCGAGCGCTTCTGCCGTGCCTGTTTTACCGGGAACTATCCCGTTGATGTGCCGGACATGCTGAAGATGAGCAAGCACCGCTTCGAGCAGGTGGAAAAGGAGCCGGTGAAATGAAGGAGGCTGCGATATAAAGGGCAAGGGCCGGCAAAGGGGAGAGGCGAAAGGCAGGCCGATGACCTACGCCGGCGCCGGCGTCGACATCGACGCCGGCGCCGAAGTGGTGCGGCGCATCCGCTCCGCCGTGGACTCTACCACCGGCGGCGTGGAGGTGATCGGCGGCCTGGGCGGCTTCGCCGGCATGGTGGCGCTGCACGGGATGAAGCAGCCGGTGCTGGTCGCCGCCACCGACGGCGTGGGCACCAAGGTGCTCATCGCCGAGGCCATGGGGCGATACGACACGGTGGGCATCGACCTGGTGGCCATGTCGGTGAACGACCTGCTCACCACCGGCGCCCGTCCCCTCTTCTTCCTCGACTACCTGGCCACGGGCAGACTTGAGCCGGAGAAGGCCGCTTCCCTGATAGAGGGAGTGGCCGCCGGCTGCCGCCTGGCGGGATGCGCCCTGCTGGGCGGCGAGACGGCGGAGATGCCGGGCATGTACCCCGGCGGTGATTTCGACCTGGCCGGTTTCGCCGTGGGCGTCGTCGAACGGGACGCCATCATCGACGGCAGCCGTGTCAGCGAGGGAGACGCTCTCATCGGCCTCCCCGCCAGCGGCATCCACAGCAACGGGTTCTCCCTGGTCAGGAAGGTGCTGGAATCGGCGGGGGTCTCCTACAGCGACAGGCTGGAGGGAGCGGGTCCCGGCCCCGTGGGAGGCAGGCTGCTGGTGCCGACGGAGATATACGCGCCCCAGGTGGCGGCCCTGCTTCAGGAATGTGACGTTCACGCCATGGCCCATATCACCGGCGGCGGCCTGCCGGAGAACCTGCCGCGGGTGCTGCCCGACGGCCTGGCCGCCCGCGTCGACCGCTCCTCCTGGCTCAAGCCACGGCTGTTTGGGAGCATCCAGCGGCTGGGGAACATCGAGGAGGCGGAGATGTTCCGCACCTTCAACATGGGCATCGGCTTCGTCGTGGTGGTGGCGGCCGAAGACGCCGGCAAGGCCACGCACCTGGCCCATGGCGCCGTCCGGATCGGAGAGGTGACAGCCGGCAGCGGCGGCGTGGACCTGGGGCCGGGGGAAGGAGGAGAAGGATGACAGCTGAGGAGAAGACTTTCAGGGTGGGCGTGCTGATATCCGGGTCGGGCTCCAACCTGCAGAGCATCATCGACAGGCTGCACAGACAGGGCGGCAGTCCGGAGATCGAGGTCGCCCTGGTCATCAGCGACAAACCCACGGCCTACGGCCTCAAGCGCGCGGAGAACGCCGGCATCCCCACGGCGGTCATGCCCCTGGAAGACTACGAGGACCGTACCGCCCACGACCTGGCCATGGCCGGCGAGCTGGACAGCCACGGTGTGGACCTGGTGGTCCTGGCCGGCTACATGCTGCTGGTGACCCCGGCCTTCCTGGAGCGCTTCCCGCAGCGGGTGATAAACCTGCACCCGTCGCTGCTTCCCGCCTTCCCCGGCGATACGCCCATCGAGGACACCATGGCCTACGGAGCGCGCGTCACCGGCGTCACCGTCCACTTCGTAGACGAGGGCACGGACAGCGGTCCCATCATTCTTCAAGAAGCAGTGGAAATAAAATATAATGACACGGTCGAAAGCCTGCGGGAGCGGATACACGCCGTGGAGCACCGGCTTCTTCCCCGCGCTATCGAGCTTATCGCCGGGGGGCGGCTGAGCTTTGACGAGAACAACCCGCGCCGCGTGATAGCCTGAGCGGGCTGCCGGGCGGACCAGGCAAGAAAGCGACCCAGGGAGGAAACCTTGAAAGTCACACGCGCGCTCATCTCGGTCTCCAACAAGATCGGGCTGGACAAATTCGCCAGGGCCCTGGCCGACAGGGGCGTCGAGATCATCTCCACCGGTGGCACCGCCGCCTTCCTCAGGGAGAACGGCATCGATGTCATCCATGTGGAGCAGGTGACCGGGTTTCCCGAGATAATGAACGGGCGCGTCAAGACCCTCCATCCTCACATCCACGCCGGGCTTCTGGCGGACCGGGACAACCATGACCACATGTTGACGCTGCAGGAGAAGGGAATCAAGCCCATCGACATGGTGGTGGTGAACCTGTATCCCTTCGAAGAGGTGGCCAACCGCCGTGGCGTATCCGAAGCGGAGATAATCGAGAACATAGACATCGGCGGCCCCACCATCGTCCGCGCCGCCTCCAAGAACTTCCGGCACGTGGCCGTGGTGACGGATCCGCGCCGCTACAGTGACGTGCTGGCGGAGATGGAAGCCAATGACAACCAGCTCAGCGAGGAGACGCTGCGCCAGCTGGCGACCCAGACCTTCCACGCCATCGCCCATTACGATTTCGTCATCGCCAACTGGTTCAGCGAGGGCGTCAGCGACTTCCCGCCCTACATGCTTCTGGACTTCGAGAAGATGCAGGACCTCAGGTACGGCGAGAACCCCCATCAGCGCGCTGCCTACTACGCCGAGGTAAACGCCCGGCGTCACCTACTCAGCCGCATCACACAGCTGCACGGCGCCGAGCTTTCCTTCAACAACCTGCTGGACCTGGACGCCGCCCGTGACATCCTCAGGGAATTCTCCCTGCCGGCGGCGGTGATCATCAAGCACGGCAACCCCTGTGGCGTGGCGGTGGCTGAAGATATCGGCGCCGCCTACGGCAAGGCTCTGGCGGCGGACCCGGTGAGCGCCTTCGGCTCGGTGGTGGCTCTCAACCGCATCGTCGACGAGGAGCTGGCGGAGACGCTGACCAAGAAGTTCGTAGAGGTGCTCTTCGCCCCGGGCTTCGTCTCCGAGGCGGTGGAGAAGCTGACGCAGAAGGAACATATCCGGCTGCTGGTCAACGAGGAACGGCGCAAGGTGGTCACCGGCGAAAGGGACTACCACCGGGTCAACGGCGGCCTGCTGGTGCAGGACAAGGACTCGGGTGTGGACGAGCGCGACACCATGGACGTGGTGACCAAGCGGCATCCCACGGAGAAGGAATGGGGCGACGCCCTCTTCGGCTGGCGGGTGGCCAAGCACGTGCGCTCCAACGCCATCGTCGTCGCCAACGGACTGGCCACGGTGGGCATCGGCGCCGGCCAGATGAGCCGGGTGGATTCCATGAATATCGCCCTGGACAAGTCCCTGGGGGAACTGAAGGGGGCATCGGTGGCGTCAGACGCCTTCTTCCCCTTCACCGACGCCATCGACCTGGCCATACCCAAGGGGATAACCTGCATCATCCAGCCCGGCGGCTCCAAGCGGGACGACGAGGTGATAAAGCTCTGCGACGAGCACGATATCGCCATGATCTTCACCCACGCCCGGCATTTCCGGCACTAGCGGGAAGCGGGACCGGGACGTCATGCAGGGCATCGTAGATTCAATGAAGAGGACTTTTATCGAAGACCGGGGATGGTGGTTTCCGAATGTGGGTCGAGCTGTTGAACCAGGTCCCGTGACCGGTCCATCAACAGATAAAACGGAAGCGTAAGCTCGGGTCTCTCAAAGAAAGCCATTTCACTACCTTTTGAATTATTCACAGAATTTATTGGACCGTTATTCAGCGAGGGAGGATGCCGAGCACACTTTCCACCACGTTATCCGTGGTGATGCCCAGCCTCTCCATCACCACCGGTCCCGGCGCCGAGGCGCCGAAGCGGTCGATGCCGATGGAGACGCCGCCGTCTCCGGCGTATCTGCACCAACCCAGGGTGACGCCTGCCTCGACGGTCACGCGCGCCCGCACTGAAGGCAGGATGACTGAATCGCGGTATTCCCGCTCCTGTTGCTCGAACAGTTCCCAGCTGGGCATGCTGACCACGCGGGTGGAGACACCCTTTTCCTGGAGAAGCGCCTGGGCTTCGATGCCCAAGTGCACTTCGGAGCCGGTGGCTATTATCAGGGCGTCTATCCCGTCCGGCCCATCGGGCGCCTCAGAGACCACATAGGCGCCGCGGCAGACCCCGGCCGCGGTCCCTTCCGCCGCCAGCACCGGCAGCTTCTGCCGCGTCAAAGCCAGGGCTACCGGCGTGCCGCGGGTGCAGGAGTCGATGGCCGCCCGCCAGGCCTCCGCCGTCTCGGTGGCGTCGGCGGGCCTGAGCACGACCAGGTTGGGTATGGCCCTCAGCGCCATCAGGTTCTCCACCGGCTGATGGGTGGGGCCGTCCTCGCCTACACCCACGCTGTCGTGGGTGAAGACCCAGATGGCGGGGGCTTTCTGCAGGGCGCCCACCCTGATGGCGCCGCGCATGTAGTCGGAGAAGATGAGGAAGGTGCCGCCATAGGGGATGATGCCGCCGTGCTTCGACAGCCCGTTGACGATGCCGCCCATGGCGTGCTCCCTGACGCCGAAATGGATGTTGCGGCCGCATTTCCTGCCCGGCTCGAACACGTCATAGTCGTTGATGAAGGTGTTGTTGGATGGGGCAAGGTCTGCCGAGCCGCCGATCATGTTCAGCAGGTCGGAGGCGATACCGTTTATCACCTTGCCCGAGGCCGACCGGGTGGCCATGGGTCCGTCGTCGGGGCTGAAGCGGGGCATATCCCGGTCCCAGCCCGGGGGCACATCCCCCTCCATCACCGTCCGGAAGAGGGTGGCAGCATCCTCGTGTTCAGCGGCGTACTCCTGGAAGCGCTCGCGCCAGGCGCGGTTCAGCTTCCCGCCCCGCTCGCCCGCCTGGCGGAAACGGGCCAGCGCTTCCTCGGGGATATAGAACTCTGGTTCCTCCGGCCAACCCAGAGCTTCCTTGGTCAGTGCCACCTCGTCCTCACCCAGGGGGGCGCCGTGGGCGGAGGCGTCATCCTGCTTGTTGGGACTGCCGAAGCCGATATGGTTGCGCACGCAGATGATGGATGGCCGCACCTTCTCGTCCTGCGCCGCCCGGATGGCCTGCTCGATGGCGTCCAGGTCGTTGCCGTCTTCCACGTGCTGTACGTGCCAGTCCTGGGCCTCGAAACGCTTGCCCCGGTCCTCGGTGAAGGTGAGGTCGGTGCTGCCCTCGATGGAGATATGGTTGTCGTCATAAAGATAGATCAGCTTCCCCAGCCCCAGGTGGCCGGCGATGGAAGCCGCCTCGGCGGAGATGCCTTCCATCAGGTCACCGTCGCTGACTATGGCGTAGGTGTAGTGATCGAGGATGCGGTGGTTGGGTGCGTTGAACAGACCGCCCAGGTAGCACTCGGCCATGGCCATGCCCACGCCGTTGGCGAAACCCTGGCCGAGGGGGCCGGTGGTGACCTCCACGCCGGGGGTCAGGCCACTCTCCGGGTGGCCGGGGGTGAGGCTGCCCCACTGGCGGAAATTCTTCAGCTGCTCCAGGGGCAGGTCATAGCCCGTCAGGTGCAGGAGCGAATACAGCAGCATGGACCCGTGGCCGGCGGACAGGATGAAACGGTCACGGTCGGGCCAGCCGGGGTCGGTAGGGTCGAACCTCAGGAACCTGGTCCAGAGTACGTAAGCCATGGAGGCGGTGCCCATGGGCAGTCCCGGATGGCCGGAGTTGGCTTTCTGAACGGCGTCCACCGACAGGAAGCGGATGGTGTTGACGCATAACTGGTCCAGGTCTGTCTTTTGAGCCATCTGTCCTCCACCGTTGATGTGCGGATGTGCGGCATTGGTGCAGCGCCCCTAATTCTCTATTATCAGGGGAAGGTGAATCAAGCCCGTCACCGTTTATGAAGCCGCCGTCACGGTTATCATATTGATTGCCGGGCGGTTTGCCCGGTTCAGGGCCGCTGGCTATACTAGTCGCGTGGATCCCGTGGGCCGTTAGCTCAGTTGGTAGAGCACCGGACTTTTAATCCGGGTGTCGCAGGTTCGATCCCTGCACGGCTCACCAGTGATACGGCGCCGACCCGGCCCCAGCGCGGCAGGACAATCGCGATACCACAATCGCGATACCGTCCATACCCGGATCCCGTCAGCAAATCGTCGTGACCGGTTGAGCAAGCGGCCATATAGCTGACAGGACCCGTCAGAATTATTGACAAATCAGTCAGGCGCCCGTACTATTTAGATTAACTTTTAGAGCAGGATTACTTCTATAACAGGCATGGAAGCGGAATCCTGGTGTTGTCAATCTAACAAGGGAGTTCAGGGTGAGGGGTATAAGGGTCATAAAACTGCAGTATTGCGTGATTCTGGCGCTGGGTGTCGTCCTGGCGCTGCTTGTCTGTTTTCCGGGGGTGGCCAACGCCGCCAATCCCTATATCATCAGGGATGACGCCACCGGCGGCGAATGCTCGGCTATCGGTATCTGGAACCCTCTCACCAAGACCTGCACCCTGACCACCGATATCACCGCCACCTGGCACGGTTTCCGTATCGACAGCAACGGCGTGACGCTGGACGGCAACGGCCATACGGCGACGGGCACCAGCGCCGGACTGACAAGCGGCGTACTTCTCAACAGCAAAAGCAACATCACGGTGATGAACCTCAACCTGTCGGGCTTCGCCCTGGGAGTAAAGGTCACCAACGGCTCAGGCAACAACTTCCTGAACAACACCATCCTCAACACCGGCACCGCCTTCCTGCTCGACGGCTCCAGCAACAACAGCCTGACCAACAACACGGTGGACGCCTGCACCAGCGGTTTCGTCAGCCTCAACCCGGGTATCAAGCTTCAGAACGCGACAGGTAACACTCTGACCAACAACTCCGTGAGCAACTGTGGCGCGGGCATCCTGCTCACCGGTTCCGGTTCCAACACCATGACCGGAAACACAATGAGCGCCAATGACATGAATTTCAATGTCAGCGGCGCGGCGGATGCGGACTACTACAACACCATCGACACGTCCAACCTGGTGGACAGCAAGCCTATCTACTACCTGGTGGGCCAGATCGGCGCCGTGGTCGACGCGTCGACCAACGCCGGCACCCTTTTCTGCATCGACTGCGACCAGCTGACGGCGACGGGCCTGAGCATCACCAACAACCTGGTGGGTATTTACCTGCGCAACACCACCAACTCGGTACTGTCCGGCAACACGGTCACAAACAGCGGCGAAGGCATCACCGTCGAATTTTGCAGCGACAATGTGCTGAAGGGCAACCAGTCCAGCAACAACACCTGGGCCGGTATCGCTCTGCGCAACTCCACGGGCAACAGGGTCGTCGGCAACTTCGCCTCTGCCAACGGTTCCACCAACTTCGGCTACGGCCTTGACGTCAGTTCGTCATCGGGCAACATGGTGTATAACAACGAGTTCGACAACGTCCGCCAGGCCAACGATGCCGGCGGCGGCAACAGCTACAACCTGTCCTCACCCACCGGCGGCAACCACTGGGCTGATTATGATACGCCGGCGGAAGGGTGCAACGACGGTGACAGCGACGGGTTCTGCGATGCGCCCTATATCTTCAGCGGCGGACAGGACGATCTGCCCTGGGCCTCTTCACAGGGATGGGGAGACCAGATTACGATCGGTCTGCATGTATCCAGCGTCTACTGGGGCAGCATGGCCGATTATCAGGCCGGTCTGCTCTCCGTGGACTACTTCATCGACAGCTTCTTCGATGTCAGCGATGTGGAGGTGGTCGGCTCCGACAGCACGCAGGGTGTGAGCTCGGCATCGGCTCTGCCGCTACCGCTGGCAGCCGACCTGGCGCCGGGAAATACGGCGGCGTTCACGCTCAAGTACGATGTTCCTTCCGGCGTATCCGTGTTCAGGACGACTACATACTTCACCCTTATCGATACCGCCGGCAACCTGGATCAGTACCCGGGAACATATCTCCCCGGGCCGTAGCCGGGCGCGGCCGACCAAATATAACCAATAGTGCCTTTTTTCTATTGACTAATCCCGGTTGCTCGTCTATACTGAGATTCCATTCCGGGGGGCAGAACTCAGCTTCTGCCTGGCTTTTTGCTAAAAAGCATGAAAAAGCAGGAATAACGGGTGATAGACATAAAAGCCGACCTCCATAGAGTTCTCTTTGCAAGCCTCATAATCCCGGTACTGTTGTTCATCATCGCCTTGCCGGCCTCCGTATCAGCCTCGGGTATCGCCGATTACACCATCTCAGACACGGTAAACGGTGGTGAATGCACCGCTATCGGGGTCTGGGATGCCGGTAGCAAGACCTGCACCCTCATCTCCGATGTTACAGCCACCAACGCTGCGGCCATCGAGATTGCCAGCGACAACATAACCCTGGATGGCGATTTCCATACGCTCACTGGCAGCGGCAGCGGCGTAGACATCGGCGTATATCTCATCGGCCGTATCGGAGTGACGGTCCGGAACCTCAATACCGATAACTTCGGATACGGGATCTACATGGACGGCTCCTCAGGCAACACGCTGTCCGGTAACACAGCCAGCGGCTCGCAGCTTCTGGCCTACTCCCTGAACAACGCGTCCAACGGCAACCAGGTGACAGACAACTCCCTGCTGAACAACCCCGGCGATGCGGCGCGGATCGTCAGCTCCTCCGGTAACAACTTCATCGGCAACACCTTCGCCAACAGCGGCGGATATGGAGTGGTGGTCTCCTCCAGCGACAACAACGTCTTCTACGGCAACGACATCAGCAATAACAACCTCGACGGCATAAAGGTGGAGACATCCAGCGGCACGGAGATGGCCAGCAACTCCATCACCGGCCAGACCGCGGGCAACGGCGTCCTGCTCTCCGGGGCCGACAACGGCAAGCTGATCGGGAACATCATCGCCGTCAACGGCACCGGCCTCAGTCTCAGCGGCTCATCCGGCAACGACATCCATAACAACGACTTCGTCAGCAACATCACAGCCCAGGCGGCGGTATCGGGCGGCAGCGGTAATGGTTTCACCGCGTCGTTACCTTTCGGCGGCAACTACTGGGACGACTTCGATACGCCGGTGGAAGGGTGTGACGACGGCGACGGCGACGGCTTCTGCGATGCGCCCTATATCTTCAGCGGCGGACAGGACACGCTGGCCTGGACGGCCTACGACGGCTGGGTGGACACGACGGCGCCGGTAGTCAGCAGCGTGCTTCCCGACGGCACTATCTACTCGTCGGCCACGACAATCAGCGTCGATTATTCCGACAGCGGTCTCGGGGTCGACCCATCGGCGGTTTCCGTCACCCTGGACGGCGTTCTCCTGGTGAGCGGTTGCACCGTCAGCGCCACCAACGCCAGTTGCGACGTCAGCGGTCTGGGCGACGGGGCTCACACCATCGGCGGCTCTGTCGCAGACTACAGCGGCAACTCTGTGCCCATCAACGGCGGTTTCACGGTGAAGACATGCTCAGAGCCGCCCCAGATGTCCTTGAGTCCCGTGAACGTATACTGGTACAGCCTGGCGGAATACTGGGCTTCGGTCCTCACCGTCGATTTCTCTCTCAGCTCCACCACCCCCGACCTGGGTGACATCACCCTGAACGGAGCGACAGCGACACACGGCGTGACTACCTATTCACTGCCGCCTTCGCCCATCGGCCAGAACTTCTCGGTCAAGTACCAGATACCATTCGGTGTCACCAGGTTCTCGACCACTCTGTACATAACGGTCCTGGACGCCTGCGGCAACAGCTACGATTTCCCGGGGCCCTGGACAGGAGAGTGACGGCAGCCAGAAGAGGGAGTCGGGCTCAAGCCTGAACAGCCGGCCGGGGTAGCACAGTCAGCCCGGATAGGGAGACAGGATAAGAAGATAGGAAAACCGCCGTTGATGGCGGTTTTTTCGCAGCATAAATCGCCGTCTTCCTTTTTTCGTTCAAGAAAGAATGGCTTCCGCCGGCGCCTATGCTGCAGGTGCAGAACCTATCCCGGCCGAACTCGATGCCAGCTCCATGGGCCCCTGCCACAGTCTGCTGACATACTTCTCGACCTCATCACCCGAGAGCCATTCATGCTCGCCATCGGGCGACTCTTCGCACAGGCCATCCAGGGGGAAGTTGGTGAGGTTCTCACAGTGTTTGCACAGATAGCAGTCCATCATTCCCTCCCCACTCTTTACAGCGACGGCAGGCTTTTTGGGCTCAGCCTCCGTTATCGCTGCTTCCTCGCTTCTCTCCGCCGGACTCCGCGTCTCATGCAATCTGCTCGTGACTCAGTTCGGCAACGTTCAGCTTACATATATGTTGCCACGCCCGGCATTTTTTCAAACATGTTCGGCTATGTCAATAAAATCCCTGCAAAATGTATATATTCAACTATATCTTAATGCTATTGTGTCAATTTACACAATGGGGGAATGGCCTGATATCGGCTGTGTGAAACACTGATTTCGGGGCCCTGAAAAGGGTTGTGGACCTGTTATCCGCGCGCGGGCGCCAGAGGCGGATCAGGCGCCGGAACCGGTAGGGGGCGGGCAGAAGCAGTCCGGTGGCTCGCGCGGAACCGGCGCGGGCCGGGAGGGACAGGGCGGCGGCCGGCGCGGAACCGGTAAAGACCTGACAAATAAACCCGTTGAAAAGTGGACATTTTATACTGTGAAAAAGTGAACAAAGTTAAACGGGATTGACAGGGTGCGGAAAGAACAGGGCGGCGGCCGGCGTCGAACCGGCGGGGGCAGGGAGGAGGCTGGCAGGGCCCGGCAGGGGCCGGGAGGAACAGGGCGGTGGACACCGGTCCGGCGCCGACAGGACCCGGATGCCGGTGACGTTTCCCAGGCAGGACCCGGGGCCGATTGTGTATAATACGCTGTTGGGCCTGCGGGTTCGCTGCGCCGCCCGGCAGGGTTCAAGTGTGGCGCCGCGGGCACCGATTCCTAAACGTGCCCCCATCGTCTAGAGGCCTAGGACACCGCCCTTTCAAGGCGGCGGCGGGGATTCGAATTCCCCTGGGGGCACCATTTATCTTAGCCGCCCAGTGCTGCGGCGACAGGGCGATTAGCTCAGCTGGGAGAGCACCTGCCTTACAAGCAGGGGGTCAGTGGTTCGAATCCGCTATCGCCCACCATTTTCAGAACCCTCGTTTGTGGCTTAAATAAGCTGCACTTTTGCGCCCGAAGTCATGACAGCAAACAGGGCCCGAACTTCAGATGCTTTGTTACTAACGTTTGACAATACTAATGCCAAACGCTAGTATTCATAATCGTGATCAAATCATTCAAGAGCCGGGAAGTCGAAAAAATCCATCAGGGACGTTTTTCGAAGAAACTCCTGCGTGATATACAGAGGATAGCGGCTCGCAAATTTGAAATATTATCGGCGGCAGGTGAGTTGAATTCACTTAGAATCCCACCGTCGAACCGGCTTGAGAAACTAAAGGGAGAACGATCCGGACAGCATAGTATCCGGATTAACGATCAGTGGCGAATCTGCTTTTTCTGGAAAAGCGGCGACGCTTATAACGTAGAAATTACTGACTATCATTAGAGGTGTAAAGATGACAAAAAGAGATTTCGAACCAATTCATCCAGGAGAGATTCTTTTAGAGGAATTTCTCAAGCCAATGAAGATTTCGCAGTACCGCCTGGCCAAGGATATCAGTGTCCCGCAGCGCAGAATCAGCGAAATAACGCAGGGAAAGCGTTCCATTACCGCCGACACAGCCTTGCGCCTTGGTCGCTTTTTTGGAATGGAGCCTCAGTTCTGGCTTAACCTGCAGTCCCGGTATGATCTGCTTAAGACCGAGAGTAAACTGGAAAAACGGCTGGATCAAGAAGTCAGGCCCAATGCTGCGTAACCTTGCCGCGCGGATGGCTCAGGGAGGATTATCGCGGTGTCTCTCCGGAAAAGTTTCCTCTGTATCTTTATTAGATGCAGTTCAGATACAACCACAGGGGATGAGGAGCTCTTTGAGCTGTTCCTCGCTTACCTGCTGAAACCTGTGCCAAATCTTTTATAATCGCCTACAAAAATATGATATGGATTAAACGGGCGATCCCTGCGCAGGAGGGGACCGGGGACAGGGCGAGAATCAGGATGGACGCAAGCCGTTTACCCCAGCTTGCGGCACTTGAGGGAGAGGTAGACGCGGAAGTAGTTGCTGAAGTACCTGCTGTCCTCGATGGTGAAGTAGCCGGAGATGGCGTCGCGCACCTCGCGCTCGCCGCTGACATGGTCCTTCTTGTGGGAGAAGCCGGAGACCTCGGTGAACATCCGCCGGACCCTCTTGTAGGTCTTCTCGTAGACATAGAACATGCAGTCGGTCATGAACGTACGGGTGGGGAAGCCCAGCAGCAGGATACCGTCCCTGTTCATGATCCGGTGGATGTTGCGGATGCCTTCCCGCATGGCGCCGGCGGGGATGTGCTCCAGCACGCTGGAGGCGAAGACCAGGTCGAAGCCTCCGCCGTCCTGGAAGGGCTCGCTGAAGATGTCGTGGTGGTAGATGCGGACGTTGTCGATGCCCTCAAGGTCGAACATGCGATGTACGTGCCGGTTCAGCCCATGGACGTCGATGCCTCGCACCTCGGCGTGGCGGGCCGCCAGCTCCTTCAGGGCGATGCCCGAGCCGAAACCCACGTCCAGCGCCCGCCCTCCATCCGCTTCCGGCAGGAAATCGACCATCACCCGCAACTTGTGGCGGAAGAGGGGCCCGGTCACCCTGGAAAAATAGACATGGGGACATCCTTCGTGGCGCCTGGGGAATGTGGACATGCTCTCGTGCTTTGGTAGGTCCATGGATAACGGGCAGTTCGTATGTTTGCAGGATGGCGCTTTTTTATTATGAGTGTTTCGGTCATATTTATCAATAGCTCTGTCTCCGGCCGAGATGCGAGCCGTGCCTGGGCCCCGATTGTGCCTGGTATCCGGCCACGCCTGGGTCCCGGTTGTGCCTGAGCCCCGGTTGTGCCTGTGTCCGGGCTGCGGCTCTGATCCGGCTGTGGCTCTGTCCCGGCTGGGCTCCGGCCGCGCATGAGCCCGGGCTGCGGCTCTGTCTCCCGGCTGTGTCCAGTCTGCGCATGAGCTGTGCCCGGCCCAGGGTGTGGCTCCGGCTGCGACCCGACTCGGTCATGGGTCATGCTCCGTGCGCAGTAATGCTCCCTTAGAGGCCGGCTCCCGGTTGCGCCCGCGGCTGCTTCCGGACTCGGTCATGGGTCATGCTCCGTCCGCAGTAATGCTCCCTTAGAGGCCGGCTCCCGCCCGCGGCCGGACTCAGTCAGGGGACGGGCTCCCTGATACGGTCCAGCCCAGCCAGAGGCCGGCCACCGGTTGCGTACAGGCTGCTCAGTCAGAGGTTGGTTTACCGCCGCGGTCAGAATCAGTAAATGGCAGGCAGGCCGGGCTGCCTTCATCAGGTGCGGCGAGGCGGCGGGGAAGCTCAGGTCACCTCGAAGGGCCGCATCATGTCGTTGTCCTCGTGTTCGAGGATATGGCAATGGAAGATATAGCGGGCCGGTGTAGCCGTGTCCGGAGGCAGGTGGAAGGGGACGGCTATCCTCAGGACCTCCGCCGGCATGGACATCGCCGTGTCCTTGAGCCCCGCCTCTTCCGGCCCCCTGGGGACCGCGGGGCCGGTGAGGTAACCGGCCGGGTCCGGTATGCTGGGCGTGACCCCCGCATGGTCGGCCCGGGAATCGTTCCAGTAACTCAGCTGGTCGAATGGTTGGCGGTCCAGCACCTGGAACTGCACAAGGTGCACATGGAAGGGATGGGCGTCCAGGGTCAGGTTCACCACCTCCCATATCTCGGTGGTCCCCGCCGCCGGACTCACCGCCACCGGCTCGTGGAAATAGCGGAAATTTATCTGCAGGTCCGCTACGTTGCTCTCACCGTGCCCCAACTCCGCCATGGTGATGACACGCTTGGGGATGCCTGGGGTGGGGGTGACGGCCGGGGGCTGGGGCAGGCTCAGCCGCGGTACGGGCGTCGACTGGTCCTCGCCGTCCAGGTCGCGGCTGACACGGATCTGCATCAGGTTGTCCGGCACCGCCATGCCGCCCTCGGGATAGGGCATGGGAGCGTCATTGCGCAGGGTCAGCAGCGAGCCTTTGTCGGCGCCGGTGAGGTCGAGAATGACATCGGCCCGCTCCGCCGGTCCCAGCCTCAGCCTCTGGAGCTCGACGGGGGCCGGCAGAAAACCGCCGTCGCCGCCGATCATGTGGAAGGGCAGGGCGCCGCCGCCGCTGTCGAACCAGAGGTTCCAGGTGCGGCTGTTGGAGGCGTTGAGCAGCCGCAGGCGGTAGCGGCGCGGCTCCGCGTCCAGGTAGGGATAGGCCTTGCCGTTCACCAGGGGGATCTCGCCGGCGACGCGCATAACCCAGACGGGGTGCAGCGGGGTGATGCCATCGGTCGGGTAGGTAAGGGACGCGTCTTCCGCCAGGTTGCGGTCCGCGATTGCCAGGGGTATCTCATACTCCCCTGAGGGCAGACCCAGCCTGTCTTCATCATCGTCACGGATGAAATAGAGGCCGGCCAGGCCGGCGTAGACGTTCAACCTGGTGGTATGCATGCCGTGGTCGTGATACCAGAGCATGGTGGCGGGCTGGTCGTTGGGATAGGTGAATTCGTTGCCATAGTAGCGCTCGCCGGTCTCGCGCCCTCCGGGAGTCGACCAGGCGTCGGGCTGGCCGTCCGATTCCGGGGCGACGAAGGCCCCATGCAGGTGGACGACGGTGCGCACATCCGGATACTCCCTGCCGTGATAGATGGTCGGGTCGATGGCGGGCTCAAGCAGGTGCCGCTGGGGCAAGTCGTCGTTGATCCAGCGCACCCTGGTCTTCCTGCCCCGCCGCGCTTCGATGGTCGGTCCGGGAAAACCCTTCCCGTAACCCCAAAGGACGGTCTCCGGCAGCTGGCTGTGCAGCCTGCTGCCGAACTGTGACATGCGCACTTCATAATAGTCGGTATGGGGGAAGCGGTCCCTGTCGGGGGTCAGGACCGGCGGAATGGGCAGGGGGTCGATAAAACGGTCCAGGGTGGCGGGGGTGCGGATAACCTGCGGGGCGGTTGCGGTCTCTACGGTTGTCTGCGGCGGCGCCGTCACCGTCTGTCCACCGCTGTCACCACAGCCCAACCCGAGCCATGACGGCACCAGCAGCCCTGCGCCTGCGGCTGTGCCCAGTCTGAGGAAATTCCGGCGTGTGAGCCCGTCGGCCATATCTCTTCCGTGGTTGTTAATGAAGGTTGGTCTTGACGGTATCTCTTCCCTCGTTGGGCGTCAATCTAACATCGGCCTGGCGTCTGGAGTCTGACATGGAACCCGGCATGGATCCCGGTACGGAATCCAACATGGACCCCGGTACGGACTCCGGCATGGACCCCGGCACATACCCGGTATATAAAGGGTTTCCCCGCCCGATGTTCAATGCTTTCGAGAGGGGCGGCGCCGAAAGCTCCGCCATGTTCCCGTTCAGATTCCGGAGGGCCCGTTTGGAAGGCAACCACTCCTTTGTATCTCTGCTGATAATACTGGGGCTGGCATTCATCGTACCGCTGACCCTGTCGCGCTTCCGTCGCTTCCGCATCCCCATCGTCGTGGGGGAGATAACCGCCGGTATCGTCGTCGGTCGCAGCGGCTTCGCCCTGGTGAGCATGGAGGATCCGGTGCTGAGCCTGCTGGCCGAGCTGGGCTTTGTCTTCCTCATGTTCCTTTCCGGCATGGAGATAGACTTCTCGCGGTTGAGGCCCGCAGGTGCAGCCGGGGGCGGGGGCGGCAGGAACCGGTGGAGTCCCCTCTCTATGGGCGCCATCAACTTCGGCTTGACCCTGGCCATGTCCCTGGCGCTGGGTTTCGCCATGGCCCGCACCGGCCTGGCGGAGAACGCCATGATGCTGGCGCTGATCCTCTCGACCACGTCCCTTGGTGTAGTGATGCCGGTGCTGAAGGAGAACGGACTCACCGGCGGCATCTTCGGCCAGACCGTTATGGTGACCGCCATGGTCGCCGACTTTGCCACCATGTTCCTCATCACCATCCTGGTGGCCACCCTGTCCGATGTCCGGAACTACGAGATACTGCTTATCAGCCTGCTGTTCGTGGCCTTCTTCGTCATCTATCATTTCGGGATGCTGTTCTTCGTCCGTATCCCGGGGCTGCGGCGGGCGATGGATGAACTGAGCCATGCCTCCACACAGATAAAGGTACGCGCTGCTTTCACCATCATGCTGGTCTTCGTGGCTCTGTCGGAGGCCCTGGGCGCGGAGATGATCCTGGGGGCGTTCCTGGCGGGGGCTGTCATATCCCTGCTGCGCACCCCCCAGGATGAGGCCCTGGGGCAGAAGCTGGAGGCCATCGGCTTCGGCTTTTTCATACCAATCTTCTTCATCACCGTGGGCGTCAGCTTCAACCTTTCCGCCCTGTTGTCTTCCACTGAGGCCATGCTGCTGGTGCCTGTCCTGCTGGGGGCCGCCGTGGTCGTCAAGATCGTCCCGGCGGCGGCGTTCCGCCTGCTCTTCTCCTGGCGGCAGAGCGCGGCGGCGGGAGCGCTGCTGACGGCGCGCCTCTCGCTTATCATAGCCGCTTCAGCCATCGGCCTGAGGCTGGGGTTGATCAGCGAGTCGGTCAACGCGGCCATCATCCTGGTGGCGGCAATGACGGTGATGCTCGCCCCCATAGCCTTCAACCGGTTGATCCCGGCCCGTGAGGACATGGAGGCGCCGATAATCGTCGCCAGCACCGGCGAGCTCGGCCTGCAGGTGGCGGAGCGGTTGAAGGTGCACGGGGAACCGGTGGTCGTGGTCGATTCGGACGAAGAACACGTGGAGATGGCCCGCCGGCGCGGGCTGGAAGCGGTGATGGGGCATATGGACCGCCCGGACCCGGGGGTGGCCCCCTTCCTGGAGCGGGCCAAGGCGGTCATCTGCACCTCCTCACACGCCGACCATAATATCCGCGTGTGCAGCCTGGTCAAATCCACCTATGGCATCGGCCATGTCGTGGTGCAGGTGAACGACCCCCGCCACCGTTCCCGTTTCGAGCAGATGGGCGTACGCACGCTCAACCCGGTGATGGACCGGGTGGCCATGTTCGCACTGCTGGGACGGAACCCTGCCCTGTACCAGCTGATAACCCGCACCGACGATGACAAGGAGGTGGCGGAGGTGGTGATGGGCAACACCAGCTTCACCAACATGCCCCTGCGCAAGCTGAGCCTGCCGGGGGACCTGCTGGTTCTGGCGCTGAGGCGACGGAACGAACTGCTGGTGCCCCAGGGCAACACCCAGCTCAGCCTGGGAGACCAGCTGACGCTGGTGGGGTCGGTGGAATCGGTTAGAAAAGCCCGCGAGCTTCTCTCCGGCCGCTCAGCAGCCTGAGGGCCGGAAGGGCGGTATCGGAGTTTTCCCTGATTTAATCAAAGCTGACTTGTCTTATTATGTTTTTATATGCTACCTTTTCAGTAAATGTAAATCTGCCATAAAAGCGATTCATCGTCCGAGGGGGGCGATTCAAGTTTTCCTCCGTAGCGGCCAATAGATAGATATGAATCGCTGGGGGCATGTCATGAGTCAAGGGAGTGACGGGAAAGAGATGTATATTGCACCGAAACTGGAGAAGCAGGGGAACATCAAGAAGATGACGTTCGACGCGCCCGGATGGAGTTGCAGCCTGGGTGACAGCGGCAGCGACGACTGCAGCAGCGACGACGATTAGGCTGTTCGAGAACGGCCTGCCGGCCGGAGAGCGCCGGCGAAGAGAGCTTTTTTTCGCGGCCCCGAAGGGGCCGCGTTTGATTTCCCGGCAATAAAGCCCCGTGGAGACTCACATGGGACAGGGCGGCAGGGCGAGGTTGTGCATGGGTGCCCGGCTGCGTACAATATACCATTGGCGCGGGGGCGTAGTTCAGTTGGTTCAGAACGCCGGCCTGTCACGCCGGAGGTCGCGGGTTCGAGTCCCGTCGCTCCCGCCAGAACCCGCCCGACGATCGCCGCCTTCAGCTGCGGCGATTTTACTGCTCAGTCGTGAACGGGGATGACCGTCACCGGCACTTTGGCATGATGGATGACATTGAAGGTGACGTTGCCCAGCACGGCGGCGGCCAGGGCGCGGCGGCCGTGGGAGCCCATGACTATCTGGTCGGCCCCGGCGCGGTCCACTTCAGCCAGGATCTCCTCCCAGGCGTGGCCCTCTACTACCTGGCCCTCGGCTTCGACCCCGGCTGCGGCGGCCTGCTCCACCAGCCTGTCTACCGACTCCCGCACGTACCTGTCCCGTTTCTCCACTACCTCATTGATGTCGATGCTGAGGCCACTCTCCATGTCGTATGCGAAAGCGGGGGCGTAATCATCGACGACACTGACGAAGCGCAGCGACGCCCCCAGTTCCTTTGCCAGACCGATGGCGTACGCGGCCGCCTTCTCGGCCCGCTCCGAACCGTCTGTGGGAACAAGGATCTTCTTTGCCATCGTCCTTCCTTTCTGTTTGACTGGTGGATACCGGCTTGTGGGCTGATTCTGTCTTATGGATAGATAATATCCCATAAGTGGATTTCTAACACTCAGGAAAGGCGGGCGGCAGTCAGGGACAGTCGAAACAGGGAGCATCCATCCAACAGCAGACAGCGCTTCGACCGCTGGTCCGCCAGCTACGACAGCCGACGCAGCCGCCTCTTCTTCGAGAGGCTGCACCGAAGGCTGGCTCCGCTGCTGGCTGTGGGCAGGGGTGAGCAGGTGCTGGACGTGGGCTGTGGCACCGGCAGCCAGACCATCATGATGGCGCTGGAATATCCAGGAGCCTCGTTCACGGGCATCGATTTCTCGCCGGGTATGATAGCCATGGCAGAAGGGAAAGCGCCGCGGGGGCTGGACCTGCGGTTCCGGGTCGCCGCCGTGGAGGATCCGCCCTTTGCCGATCACAGCTTCGATCTGGTCTACAGCACCCTCTCATTCCATCACTGGCGGGACCGCCGGCTGGGGGTCGCCCAGTGCGCGCGGGTGCTCAGGCCCGGCGGCAGGCTGGTCATCATCGACATCACCGGCGACCGCTGGTACAGCCGCATGTATCGCCTCTTCGGCCGCTTCCGCCACCTGACGGGCCATGTTCCTTATGCCCGCGCGGCGGAGATCAGCGGGCTGATGCGGGACGAGGGGCTTGAGGCCGTGTACCAGGAAGGGATCTGGCCGTCAATCGTCCTCACCGCCGGCAGCCTGGCCGTATGATTGCCTGAGGGTGTCCTCGACCGGGAAACCGCGGGCGCCGCGCCCCGGCAGGATCCAGCCGTAGAAGAAGGCGCCACCGGCATGCGGCAGCGCCTGCCGGAGCACGAGGGAGGCTGCGGAGGCCTGGCCTTCGTCCCCCAGCAGGGGGCCGTTGGCCGCTTCTGTCCCCGTAGCTTCGCGCCAGCCGCCGAAGCTCACCAGCACCCCCTTGAGGCCGTCGCGCGCCGCTACCATGGCAGCACGGTCCAGGACCTCTGTCACATAGGCCCGGAAGACGGCCTCATCGTATTCTTCTCCCTGGGGAGAGATATCCATGAGCAGGTAATCGTATCCTCTCAGGTCCAGGGACTCGAAATCATGTGGTCTGCCGGGGGAGGGCGGCCCATCCAGGTCGGCGACCACACTGGCGGCGATATCTCCGTGGAAGGCGCTCCTGACGGCGGGAAGGGTGTCGCGGGACCATCTGTCGGCGGCAGAGGTACCAAGAACCATGTTGTAACGCTCGAGGGGGGCCAGGAGCTCGACCTGCTTCTCCTCGCCGGTGGCGGCCCATTCCAGCACATCTTCCTTCAGATGTTCCAGATTGGTTTCCGTAGGCTCCACCTCAGTGCGGTATCCCGGTGAAGAGGTGGTGGGTGAAAGGAAAACCGCCAGGCCGGCATCGTGGAAATCATCGATGGCGGCGCCGGCGGCAGCCGCGGCGCCCTCCAGGATGACCCGCGGCCGGCCGCCGGCGCGCTCGGTGATCAGTACCGGCGGCAGGACTCCCACCGTGTTGATGTTGTCCTCGACCAGCCTGTCCGTCTCGCGCGCCATGTCCGACAGGTCGTAGCAGCGCGGCTCGCTGACACCGAGGAAATAACCGACCTGCTGTCGTTCGTATGCAGGGGTTGTGACAGTCGTCGCATCCGTTCCTGTACCGGTTGGAGTGGTGGCGGTCCGGACGGCGCCGCTGTCGCAGCCGGAAGCCAGGACGGAGCCCGCCAGCCAGATCAGCAGAGATCCGACCGCCGCCGCGACCTTCCTCCGCCGGGATGCGACGTGATTGTTACATACCTGTTCCCCCGTCTCCATGACACGTAGCATATCTGCTTTTTTCGCCGGTGGCTAAACACCCGGACCTCGCTGTCGGCATGCGCAGAGTTGCCGGGCCATCCGGCGCGGCGGCTTCGGATTGGATTTGCGCGTAGCGGGAATGAGGGATGTGTCAGACACCGGAGCGAGATGCTGGAGCGAGGCACTGGAGCGTCATATGGCCCCTTTCATTGAGAAAATCTTTCTGGCGAGCGCCATACTGGGCCTGGCCCTGCTGCAGCTGGTGTTCATCGCCGTTGCCCGGGGATGGTTGGGCGATGCCTCAGCGCGTACACGCCGTAGTGCGGTCCTGATCCATCGTCTGGGTGGATACACAGGCGCCGCGGGCATCCTTCTCATCGCCTATTTCTGCATTTTTGTCGTTGTGCCTTTAGGCAATCCCTACAGGTATATACACATGATACTGGGCGCCGCCGCAGTGTTGCTGGTGACGGCAAAGATAGTCGTCAGGCGGGCGCTGACCGGCTGGAGGGGGCGGCTGCCTTCGATGGGGGCGGGCCTGCTGGTAGCCATCACCGGTGCCTGGCTTACCAGCGTCCTCTGGTACCTGGTCAACTATTAGAGATCATCGCTCTCCGCCATGGCTTTCAGCCGGCGCCAGCGCCGTTCGATCTCGTCTTCCAGCGCCTTGTACTCCTCGGCGTATTCAGGGGTGTTCATGTGCCGGCTGCGCGGCATCATCTCGAGCCAGTCTGCCAGAGGCGCCTTCTTCCCCTTTTCCTCCGGGTCGTAGTTGATGGTGGTGAATCCCTGCTCCACCTCGTAGAGGGGGAAGAAGTTGCAGTCCACCGCCGCCCGCATCACCTGGGTACCCAGGCTCTCTTTGGAGCGCCAGCTCAGCGGGCAGGTGGAGAGCAGTTTCACGTAGGCCAGGTGGCCGCGGTCGGCGTACCACTGTGCCTTGGCGGCCTTGGCCACCAGGTCGCGGGCAAAGCCCTCCACGGAGGTGGCCACGTACTCGATGTTGGTGGCCGCCATGATCTGTGGCATGTCCTTGTGCTGGAAGGACTTGCCCTTCTCCGCCGGGCCGGTGCCGCTGGTGGTAGTGCGGGTGCCCAGTGGCGTGGAGTAGCTCAGCTGGTTACCGGTGTTCATGTAGCCCTCGTTGTCGTACTCGACGATGATCATGCCGTGCCCCCTCAGCGCCGCCCCCAGGGCCGAGCCCATACCGATATCCATGCCGCCGTCGCCGCTGACCATGACGAATGTGATGCGCTGGTCCTGTGGTATCTCGCCGCGGCGCTGCCGTTCCCGGTACATCTCCACCACGCCCGAGAGGGTGGCGCCGCCGTTCTGGAAGAGGTTGTGGACATAGGTGACGCGATGGGAGCTGTAGGGATAGGCGGTGGTGACCACCATACCGCAGCCGGTCTGGAACAGCACCACCGCGTGCCCCTCGATGCCCTTGAAGAACTGGTTGAGATTGGGGAAGATGCCGCAGCCGGGACAGGCACCGTGGCCGGGGGCGATGCGTTTGGGTATGGTGGTCATCCGGCGTACACTGGGTACCTTGACCTTGAGGCGGCCCGTTTCAGGGTCCTGCTCCACCTCTATCAGGCCGTGGGCGCTCTGCTCCTCGGGGATGGGCTCTTCGTAAGGGTTGGTGTCGACGGACGGGTCGCCGGGGGTGACGCCGTAGTAGTCGAACGCCTTGATGGCGCCGGCCTCACCGCTGCCGCCTGCATTGGCCGCAGCGCTGCCCGCGCCGGCCTCACCGCTGCCGCCGCCTGTGCCATCGCCCGTCCTTGCCTCTGAGGCAGCGGCCAGGGCCAGCTCCAGCATGGCCTCGGCGTCCTCAAGGTAGAAGTCGCGTCCGCCCAGGCCGTAGATACGGGTGAGGCAACGGGTGCTGTTACCGGGCAGGTCATGAAGCGCTGCCTTTACTTCGAAGCTCAGGGGTCCGCCTTGGGCGCCGTAGGAGTCGGCACGCTCGCCGATGAGCAGGGAGGTGAGGCCGCCCAGGCTCTGCTGGAGCTCCTCCACCGGGAAGGGCCTGAGCACGTTGGGGCTTGTCACGCACACCTTCTCGCCCCGGTCGCGCAGGCGGTCGACGGAATCCTTGGCTGTCTCGGCAGCGGAGCCCAGCAGGAAGAGGCCCGCTTCGGCGTCGCCGGCGCGGTAGCTGTCCACCATATGGTAGTCGCGGCCGCTGAGGGCGGCGAACTCCGCGAAGACCTCCGGAATGACCTCGCGCGCCGCTTCCATGGCCAGGTGCAGCTGGTATTTGTTGTTGATCAGGTCAGGGTCGTTCATGTAGGGGCCGATGGTTAGCGGGTGCTCCGGCGTCACCGAGCTCTGCAACTCCCTGTATGGTCCCACGAAGGCGCGCACGTCCCCATCCCGCTCGAAGTAACGGATGCGGCGCTTCTGGTGCGAGGTGAAGAAGCCATCGAAGGCTACGGCCACCGGCAGGCGCACATCCTCGTGCTCACCGATGCGGGGGGCCATGATGTTCATGTCGTAGACAGCCTGGGGGTCGCGCGCCATAAGGATGATCCAGCCGGTGGTGAGCATGTACATCAGGTCCGAGTGGTCACCGCGGATGTCCAGCGGGCCGCTGACGGAGCGGGTGGCGATGTTGAGCACCATGGGGAAGCGGGTGCCCGACTGCACCGGCAGCTGCTCCAGGGAGTAGAGCAGTCCCTGGGCGCCGGTGGCGTTGAGCACCCGGCCACCGGCGGTGCTGGCGCCGTAGCAGATGCCGGCGGCGCTGTGCTCGCCTTCCGCCGGCAGCATCCTGATGTCGTGCTCGCCGCGTGCGTACATGGCGTCCACTTCCTCGGCGATGCCGGTGGAGGGGGTGATGGGATAGAATCCCATCAGGTGGTAGTTGATCTGCTTGGCGGCCAGAGCCGCCATCTCGTTGCCGTCGCGGAAACCGGTTGTCTGTCGGGCTGTGCCGGCGCCGCTCTTTTCCTGTTTGGCTTCGGTTGCCATCCTTGTCCGTCTTTCTCTGTCGGAATGCCGTCTTTGAAGACTCCCCGTCAGGGGGATGCTACCCGTTATCCTTGCCTCTTGTCGCCTTGCCGCCCATGGCCGTCGTTGATAACATTGTCCGCTGCCGTGGCTTCATCGCCTGTCCCCGGCCGCCTGGCTCACGCTGTGTTCGGCCACATATTCTTCGTCATCCGCTCCCGGGGCAAGGGCGTCGGTGGGACAGGCGACGACGCAGCGCAGGCAGCCCTTGCAATACCGGTAGTCGATGCCCTTGTTCACCAGGCCTTTTCGCCCTTTTCGGTCCACTCCTTCCTCGAAGGTGAAACAGAAGTCGGGACAGGTGTATTCGCAGTGGCCGTCGTTGATGCATTTGGAGGGGTCGAAGCGTGGTATCTGCCCCAGGCGGCCGGCGGAGAGATCTTTCTCCATGGTGTTGCCGGGGTTGGTGATGGTGCCGCCGATGGGAGCGTTCTCAAAGCCCATGGGCGGCGCCGGACGCGTCGGCTCCGACGGCGGATGCTTCTCTGTGCACTCAAGCTGGTGCAGCTCCAGCTCCTGGTAGCCGCGGTCGAAGGCGCGCAGGTTGCCTTCCAGCAGCTTGGGATATTTGTGCCCCAGGGTCTCGCTGATGACTTCACGGACGGCGTCCGGCTGCATGAACCCTGAGGCACGGGCCATGGCGCCCAGCATCACCATGTTGGGGCGGCTCTTGTCGGCCACGGCGATCTCCGTGGCGTCGATAGCGCCCAGCACGCCGCCGCACATGCCCAACTCGTTCCTGAGGTGCTCCAGCGGATGGGCGCTGTTGACCACCACGGTGGTGTCATGGGTGATGCCGGAGGCGGCCTGGCCCGTGTGGATCAGCGATTCGTGCAGGATGGCCAGCAGGTGGGGGAACTCCACCGGGCTGGTGGTGCGCACTTCCTGCTCCGGCGCGCAGAAACGGATGAAGGATTTGACCGGTGTCCCCTTCTTCTCGGCGCCGTAGGAGGCGAAGTTGGCGCCATTCAGGCCCATTCCCAGGATACCCGCCTGGGCGAATATCTTGCCGGCGACATTGGCACCCAGGCCGCCGACGGATTCCATCCTGACCTCATAGAAACCGCTGTGGTTGGTGATGGGCAGCGTGACAGCAACCATAACGCTATTAGCTTCTCCAACCGGGGACGTACTTAAACTTGTGAAACTTATCCTCGTTCGAGCAGCTGTGAAAACTCTGCACCTGCCAATAAGTTTCACAAGATGAAATGGACTCCTCCCTCACATCGGCGGCA
>CAZCCR010000023.1:0-34566 GCA_964497425.1 uncultured Gaiellales bacterium | reverse complement strand
GCCAACAAGCGGAGGGCGGCCCCCCTGGCGGGGGGCCGCCCTCCGACGTTTCCGGCGCGGGGCCGGTCTGAAAACGCCTGTTTTCACGAAAATAAAGAAAAAACCGCCATTTGCCGATAACGCTAGCGAAGCAGGAAACAGAGCCGGCAGGAACACGAGAAATACCGGAAAGACGGAGGTAATCACTGCCAGGGAGGACCTTTTAGGGTGAGACGATGAGTCTCGGAAGGCTATGGAATCAATTCGAAAAGCTGATTGTTGCCAGATAGCGAAAAACAGGAAAACGAATATTTCATACAGAGAGTCATCCTCTCGCAAGGTCAGGTAATCGACCTGGTTTGCTTCGATGAAGATGAGTCCGTCGAGAGCATAATCGAGGAGATAATGGCTGAACTGCAGAAAAAGAAGACAGAGCTTCAGACTTGCCCTCTGTGCAAATCGACGTTGGTCTATCCAGTTGAGCGGTGTCAGATCAACGACATGGAGTGGAAAGTCCTGTTGCTCTGCCCCAACTGCTCCTGCAAACGCGAGCTGGTGGTGGAGCGGGAGACGGTGCGGGAACTGCTGAAGAACGCCAGGGTCGGTCGTGAATCGTTGATGAGAGAACTGGACAACATGCAGAAGAAGAACATGGAAGAGGAAGTCGACAAGTTCATCTGCGCTCTCAACAAGGATCACATCCTGCCCATAGACTTCTAGACCTTGATGGCCGCACCCCAGCGGCCGGGCGCAACGGGGAACAGGGACAAGCCGGGGGAGGCATCATTGCTTTCTGAGGAAAGAAACATGATGCCAGGGATACAAGGGATAAAGGGGAAACCGGCCTGCGGTTGGCTGAAAGCCCCACCGGCGCCGCAGATATGCGCCGCCTGCATCCAGGCCAGTGGCGGCAGCCTCGGCAACATCGAACGGATCATGACCGGTTCACATGGAGATGCGGTCGGCGTGAAACTGCGCAATGCCGCCGATGTCGATGAATGGATGAAGTCACTGGGCGAAGGCCGGTGTCCCTGCCTGCATGTCGTACCTGCCTTCCGCCCCGCTCCGGAACTGCCCCGGGAACCCTGCGCCGACTGAGCGCGACCAGGAAAAAGCGGGGCCGGTAGCCGCCGACTACTTGTTGGAGTTCTTCTGGATCTCCTTGAGGAAGTGGGCGTTGTCCTTGGTGTCGCGCAGCTTGGAGATGAGCAGTTCGATGGCGGCGCCGGGATCCAGTGCGTGCAGCACGTTGCGAAGCTTCCAGACCTGCACCGCTTCCTCCTCCTCCATCAGCAGCTCCTCCTTACGTGTGCCTGAGCGTTCGATGTCGATGGCGGGGAAGATTCGCTTGTCCGCCAGCTTGCGGTCCAGATGCAGCTCCATGTTGCCCGTACCCTTGAACTCTTCGAAGATGACCTCGTCCATGCGGCTTCCTGTATCCACCAGGGCCGTGGCCAGTATGGTGAGGGAACCGCCCTCCTCCACGTTCCTGGCCGCGCCGAAGAACTTCTTCGGCGGATATAGCGCCGTCGAGTCGACGCCGCCTGACAGGATGCGGCCGCTGGCCGGGGCGCTGAGGTTGTACGCTCGCGCCAGCCTGGTGATGCTGTCAAGCAGCACGACCACGTCGCGTCCCGACTCCACCAGGCGCTTCACCCGGTCCAGCACCAGTTCCGCCACCTGGATGTGGTTGTCGGACGGCTGGTCGAAGGTGGAGCTCACCACTTCGCCGTCGACTGAGCGTTGCATGTCCGTGACCTCCTCCGGCCTTTCGTCGACCAGCAGCACCAGCAGGTACACATCCGGGTTGTTGGCAGTGATGCTGTTGGCGATCTGTTTGAGGATGGTCGTCTTTCCCGCCTTGGGCGGCGAGACGATCAGGCCTCGCTGCCCCTTGCCGATAGGCGCCGTCAGATCGATGACCCGGGTTGCTATCTCTGTCGGCTTTGTCTCCAGCCTCAGACGCTCGGTTGGGAAAAGCGGCGTCAGGCGATCGAAATTGGGACGGTTCCGTGCCTCTTCCGGGTCCAGTCCGTTGACCGCTTCGATCTTCAGCAGCGCGTTGTACTTCTCGCTGTCCTTCGGCTCACGCACCTGACCCGATACCTCGTCGCCGCGACGGAGCCCGAAGCGGCGTATCTGGGACATGGATACGTAGATGTCGCTGTCACTCTGGTTATAGCCGCGGGTTCTGAGGAAACCGAACCCGTCCGGCAACAGGTCGAGGGTGCCGGTACGGATGTTGACCTTCTCATCCGCAGCTGTCCCGGGGCTTTCCTTCTCCCCGGGTTTCTTTTCCTGCTTCTGATCCTGCTTTTCCTGCTTCTGGTTTTCCTTGACTGCCATTATCTTCTCTTTCTCGCTTCCCGGGTTCACCGGCCTGGATAGGTAGATGCACTCTCAAGGTTTGAATGGATGCCCGCACTCGTGCCGGAAACACATCGGGGGGATTAGTCACAATGCCGTAACTGGGAAGCGCAGTAATGGTTACGTGCAATGCTTTCGGATACTTACCCCGTTTACTTTAATAAAAAACCGGCCGTTTTGAAAGCCCCCGGCTGATATTCATCCCGTACCCGCCATCAGGCCGCTGGACTGCTGGTAGCGGTTCACGGCGGCAAGAACGATATCCATTGCCATGGCCACCGCGTCATCGATGCTCTGGTTATCGATGACCGGTACCCCCGTCTCCTTCGCCCTTTTCACCAGATAACCCTGCACCAACCTGATCTTGTCCATGCTGTCCAGGTATTTCTTCAAAGAGCGCACCCCGTCCGTCTCCTGGTCACGCACATAGAAGTGGCTCTTGTGGTTGTCCTCATCATTGACCATCAGCACCATCTGGATGACGATGGCGTCATGCCAGTGCTCTTCATCCAGGTAGCCGGGCACGATATGGGCGCCTTCCACCACCATCCTGGTTCCTTCACGGACAGCGCGCTCGATGATGGCGTTCAGACCCACGCTCACCTTCTCGATCTGCTCGATATAGCCAGCCAGGTCGCGCTCCTTGCCCCGGACCATGTCAGGCCTCACCGCCTTGCCCGCCTCGAACGAGGAGTAATGTATCGCCGGCATCAGCTCCTTGGAGAAGAAGGCCCGCATCACCTGGCGCACGGAATCGCTGGATGTCAGCCGGGTCACGCCCAGCCTGTGCGCCACCTGGGTGGCCAGCGTGCTCTTGCCCACACCCGTGGCGCCACCGATGAGGATGATTATCGGTTTCTCCAGGCGCCCCAGCATGCGCCAGCGGCGGTAGCGCTCGGTGAAGCTCTGCCCTTCCTCCTCGCCCAGCACGTGCTGGGCGATCTCGCGCAGCCGTTTCATCGATATACTGGCCTGCCCGCTCTCATGGACATGCAGCTCGATCTCCCGCGCCACGTGATAGGCCCGTTCCGGCGGCAGGCCCGTCGCCATGATCGACTGGGCCATCAGACCCTTGGAATAAGGCAGGCCGTATTCCTTGTCGACTATCTGCAGGTCTGGATGTGAGTCTTTTTCCGCCATGGTTCAACCGGATCCGGCCATCGCTCCCTCGGCGAGCTCCACCACCAGGCGGCTCAGGCGTCCTTCGCCGTCCACCTCCACGGGCACGTTGTCACAGAAGACCACCTCTATCCCCCGCCGGGCGCCCTCCTCGGCCACCACATCCACGGCCGCCGCCTTGATCTCGGTGAGGAAAAGGTCAGCCGTGCCCTCCACCAGCCTCGACAGCTCCTGCCGCAGCTTGCTGCGGTCCGCCAGCTCCGTGGAGACGAAAGTCACCTCACAGCCGTATGTCTCCGCGATATAGCCGGCGATACTGCCGACGACCCCGCCCTGGGCGGTAGTGAAATAGGCTACGCGCCTGCCCCTGATATCACCATCCGGCTTGGGTCTCAACACCGTCGCCACCACCTCCGCCGAGGGGTTCACCTTGCCGATGCCCTCCCTGACCCGATCCACCTTGTCCGGGCCGGCCAGTGGCTCCTCGCACATGGTGAGTATGACCAGGTCCGATATCAGTATGCGGTAAGTGCCCAGATATCCCAGGATATACTCGTAGGGCTGGTCGGCCCCCGCGATACAGATCGTGCGATCGACCCGTACCGGCGGCAACGCCGCCCCGCTACCCTCGAATATCAGCAGATCGGCCGGCAGACTCTCAGCTATCCTCGCTCCCTCGACGACGTTGGAGACGTATGGCTCTCCCGCCAGGCCTCCTCCGCAACGGCGGCATCCCACCGTGGTCACCGAGCTCAGGGCCGCGTCTTCGAGATAGTCAGAGGCGGCGTGTCTTCCCTGGCGGCTCAGGTCCAGCAGCTCGGCCACGCCGACCCTGCGTTCCCTGCCCATGATCACCTCCGGATCAGGCGGCCCGCCCCGCCCCATGGCTACCACTACCACGCCGTCCCTGCGGCCTGACTCCTCCAGGGCCGCTGTCACCCGGCGCGAGATATAGCCGCTGACCGCTGTCTTGCCGATCCTCTTGCCGGTGCCTATCACCGATATGGACGGCTTGCCGGACAGCTCATGAAAGTTCGGAGGAAGTAAGGTAAAGTCCGCGCCCTGATACTGCACACCCCGTGCCAGCGCCAGGCTCGCGTATCGGAAACGTTCAACGTATCCTAGCACCGGCTCGTCACTCAAGTCAATGACCACGTCCGGCTCATGTCGTGTGATGGCCAGCGACAGAGCCTCCGCCGCGTCCTCGTGCAGGAAGACCGGTACGCCGTATTCGTTCTTTTCCGCGTCCCCCACCAGCGAAGTGTCGATCTTCTCCGTCCCGCCCAGGAACACGGCGGCGCGCAGGTCGTAGCGGGAGGCGATCTCGTCCAGCGCCTCCCTGACCACGCCGGGATAATGCTCGCCATCGATCAGGGCGATCGCCCGCTTCAACTGGGGCTCTCCTTCTTCCGGTCCTGGGTCTTCTCGAAAGCAAAGGTGGAGGGAAAGAACCTGATGATCTGGTCCGCGTCATGGAAGGGATATTTCCGCCAGACCGTGACCTCGTCACGGCCTATCTCCACCACGTTGTAGCAGGGACGGACCTTGCCCCTTAACCTGAGGGTACAAACGGTTCCGGCGTTGACGGCGAAGAGGTTCTCCAGCCGCCAGGCGTTGGGCACGTGCTTGTGGCCGCTCAGCACCAGGTTCACCGCGCACTCCTGCAGCACCTGCAGGGTGTCGCCGGCGTCATATACCACGTTACGCTCCCGGCCGGTGCCGGGCACGGGCAGAAGGTGATGATGCAGCATGAACACCCGGAAATCGGCCGGAACCTTGAACTGCTCCTTGAGCCACTGGTAACGGTGGCGGCCGATGGTGCCGTAATCCAGGTCCGGCTCGGAGGAGTCGACGCCGACGATACTGATGCCGTCACGGTGGCAATAGCCCTGGCGTGACCCGAACATGTCCTCGAAATGGACATAACCGACGTTGCGGGCGTCGTGGTTGCCCGGGACCACCAGCATGTTCTCGCACTGGATCTTGTCCAGGTAGCTCTTGGCCAGCAGATATTCCTGTTTGAATCCCTCGTTGGTGAGGTCGCCGGTGACCACCACCACGTTGGGCTTCAGCTCGTTGAGTTCGATGACGGCACGGTCCATCAGATTGGGCACGAAGTATTGCGAGCCGGCGTGCATGTCCGATATATGGGCGACGACGAAGGGCTTGTCCCTGTCACTGCCCGCTGTCTTCTTCGATGGTGATACGGTTGTTTCGGGGTTCATGCGGCGTTCTCCTGATGAACTGGAAGAGGCTTTACAGCTTTCGGCCGATGGCCGGCTTTCCATGAGGGAGCAGAGCTATCCTTATTGGTTCCTCGCATCGATCAGTTTCAAACCCTTGAGCGTCAGCAGCGGATCCACCCTCTTCAGCGTCTCGGTATGCTGCACCACCAGTGAGGCGCAACCGCCGGTAGCTATGGTAGGCACATTGTCCGCTTCCAGTTCCTTCCTTATCCTTCCCACCAGGCCGTCCACTAAACCGGCAAAACCGAGCACGACGCCGGAACGGAGAGAGGAAGCGGTCGTCTTGCCGATGGCCGCCCCCGGGTCTGTGAGGTCAACCATGGACAGCCTTGCCGCCTTCTCCGTCAGCGCCTCCAAAGACACTTCCAGCCCGGGGGCGATGGCGCCTCCCAGATATTCGCCGCCGGGGGATATGGCGCAGAAAGTCGTGGCGGTGCCGAAGTCCACCACGATACACGGGGAGCCCAGTTCCTCCCGGGCCGCCACCGCGTTCACTATCCTGTCAGCGCCGACCTCATGGGGATTGTTGGTGAGGATGGGCAGACCGGTCCTGGTTCCCGGACCAACCATCAGCACCCGCATCTCCCCATATCGCTCCGCCAGCCCCTCGTAGGGAGACATCAGGCCGGGAACCACCGACGAGACCACCATGCGCCCCACATCCTGCATGTGGAAGCCGGCCAGGGCCAGCAGAGAGGTGAAGCTGGCGGCCAGCTGGTCGGAGGTGACATGGGACTCCGTAGCGACGCGCCAGTGTTCCTTCAGGCCCCCGCCGGAATATATGCCGGCTACCGTCTGGGTGTTGCCGACATCGACGGCGAGTAACAAGTCTTCCATGGCGAGAGAAGTCTAACAGAGAGGGATTGGCGGTGCGAGTCCTCAGCTACGTCCGCCACCGTCGTCGCCGGCGGCTGCGGAGGCCAGTCCATCTGAACAGTAGTCGAGTTCGCGCCAGCTGCAGCGGCCGCAGAACTCGAACAGGCGGTCCTTGTCCAGGCGGTCTGCCAGGGCCTGGACCAGTATCGCCCAGTCCCTCTTCTCGCCGATGCTCAACCCCAGGCCCGACTTGACGTTCTCGTCCAGCTGCTCCACATGATCTCCGAAACGGTCGCAGCGGGACTGGTGGAGATGGGGGCAGGCGGAGCATATGTCATCCGGTCCTTCCACCAGGAGCACGGAGGACTGCGGGCTGGAATCGAGCCTGTCCGCCAGGCGCGCCATGTTGGCGATGAAAGAGGTGGAGTAGCCCTGCCCGCGAAAACCCTGTATGCACAGGATGTGGTGTGGTCTTAGCCTGATATCCCCTATCGTGCCCCCTTGAAACTGCTAGTCGAACTCTGCCTGCCCGGCCGGCCCACTCCTGGATACGGGCAGTTGCATTAAGGCAAGCTGCGTAGCCAGGCCGGCGCACAGGATGGTTCCAATGATAACCTTCAGCGCGTCTCCAGGCAAGAAGGGATACATCCCCGCCGCCATCGCCGCCGGGATATTCATCCCGGTGACGTATGCCAGCCAGGGAACCCCCATTAGGTAGATAACCAGCGTGCCGGCGGTCAGTCCGGCGCCGAAACGGACATATGGCTGCAGCCGCGGCATGTTCTCGATCATGAGTCCGGTGATGAAGGCCCCGGCGATATAGCCGGCCAGATAGCCTCCCGTCGGTCCGGCCACCACCCCCGGGCCGGCTGTGAAGTGGGCGAATACGGGGATCCCCGCCAGCCCCATCAGGACATAGACCACCTGGCTCAACGCTCCCAGCCATTTGCCCACGACGGCTCCGGAAAGCAGCGCCAGGAGGCTGGCCAGTGCGATGGGAACGGGGCTGAAGGGGAGGGGGACGGAGATCCATGCGCCCACTGCCGTCAGCGCGGCAAACATGGCTACGAATATCATGTTGCGGAGGGACATCGCCGGCAATGCTGCTCCTTTCCTGTTTCCTGTTCCGTTCACTGTGTCGATCAAGGTGCATTCTATGGCCGGGGCCCGGGATTGTCAACCATAATGTGTAATTTGGTAGACATTTCCTGCGGCCACACGCCACGTGAGTGATGCTCGATGGATGCCGGAACTCTCAGGCCCCGGCCAGGGAGGCCTCTCCGCTGAATATAGTCAGCGTCTTCCCATCTGCTGTCTCCAGAACCAGCCTGCCGTCGCTGTCGATGCCCACCGCCCTGCCTCCGACTCTGGCTTCTGGCGTCTGGACCGATACCTGTCTGCCCTGCAGCATATCCAGCTCCAGAAAATCACGCCTGTACCTATCCAGACCTCCGGGCGTACGCGCGGCCTGCCACATTCGATCGAGCTCCGCCAGCAGTGCTATGGCCAGCCCGGTGCGGGAAACCCTGTCTCCGGTGACCTGGGCCAGGGAGACAGCCGAGCCTTCGAGCTCCGTGCCGGTAAAGCTGTTGTTTACATTTATTCCGATGCTGTCGATGATCCAGCGCACCCGGTCCAGCTCGGCGGAGACCTCCAGCAATACTCCGCCCAGCTTGAGGCCGTCCAGATAGATGTCGTTTGGCCATTTCAGATCGGGGGTGACGGCGACGGCGGTGGCGGCGGCCCTGGCCGCCGCCACCGCCGTCGCAAGGCTCAGCAGGGGAACACGGGTCGGCGTCACCCCTGAGTAGAAGACAACAGACATGGCTATGGCTTCTCCCGGCGGAGTCTCCCAGCTGCGACCCATACGCCCGCGTCCGGCGCTCTGGCTCTCGGCCACCACCACCGTTCCCTCGGGGGTACCCTCTTCCACCAGCCGGCGGGCCTCGTCGGCGGTAGAGCCGGTCTCCTCGAAATGGACTATACGGCTACCGACCACCATTGTGTCGAGCCGGGGAGAAAGTTCCAGCGGCAACAGCTTGTCGGGGCGGCCGGCCAGCCGGTATCCCTGCCGGGGAGAGGCCTCGATGCGGTAGCCTTGCTCCCGCAGCTTGACGATGTGCTTCCAGACGGCGGAGCGGCTCATTCCCAGATCCCTGCTGATCTCCTCTCCGGAGCGGTAACCGCCGGCGGCGATCCTGCTGAGAATCCTCTCCTCAGGGTTCATGATACGACCTCGAGGCTGAGATCCACCGCGGCGGCGGCGTTGGTGAGAGCGCCGGCGGATATGACCTCTGCCCCCGCCTCGGCGTAGGCGCGGACGTTCTCCAGGGTGATGCCACCGGAGGCTTCAACCAGGGCCCTGCCGGAGGCAGACTCGACACAGTCGCGCACCCGCTCCGGCTCCATGTTGTCCAGAAGGACCGCCTCCACCCCGGCCGCCAGCGCCTCTTCCAGCTGGACGGGTGTATCCACCTCCACCTCGATGGGCGTCTCGCCCCCGAGCGCATCCCTCACCGCCCGCACGGCACCATTGACGCCGCCGGCAGCCGCTATATGGTTGTCCTTGATCAGCACCGCGTCGTACAGACCGGCGCGATGAGTCTCACCGCCGCCATGCAGCACGGCCTGCTTCTCCAGGTAGCGCATGCCCGGCGATGTCTTGCGGGTGGCCGCCACCCGGGACCGCGAGCCTTCGAGAGCGTCGACGTACCTGCGGGTGAGAGTAGCGATGCCGGAGAGCCGCGCCAGGAAGTTGAGCAGGGTGCGTTCAGCGGCGAGGATAGACAACAGCTTGCCCTCGAGCCTGGCAACCTCGGCCCCGGCGGGGACGTCCTGTCCCGCTTCCACCAGCGCCATCCAGGCGAGGTCGCTGTCCACCTGCCGGCAGGTCTCCGCCGCCGCTTCCAGCCCGGAGATGGTGCAGGCCTCCCGAGCGATGACACGCGCCGCGCCCATCTCCCCCCTGAAGAAGACCGCCTGGGAGGTTATATCGCCCTCTTCCCCCAGATCCTCCGCCAGGGCCAGCTCGACGATACGGCCCAGCTCAGTCCAGCCCCGGGTCACGTCCATCGGGTGACCTCCCCCCGCTATTATCTCTCTTCAGGCGGAAATTGATGTGGTGCCTCCATTTGGCATCGTTCTTCTCCGGATAGTCCTCACGCAGGTGGGCACCGCGGCTCTCCTTCCTCAGCAGAGCCGCCCTTGCGATGTGCCGGGCGTTGGTCAGCAGGTTGAAGAGCTCGTACTCCTCCGAGCTGGCCCCGGGCGGGTCCAACTCCGCTTCCAGACCGTCCAGCTCCTCCAGGGCCCTGCTGAGGCCGGTCTCGTCCCGTACCATACCCACATGCCTGGTCATCAGCCGCTGCAGGCGTCGGCGCACCTCCGCCAGCCGGGAAGGCTGGTTCCGACCGGCGGCGGAGGGCGGCAGCTCTATCTCCAGCCGGGACGCAGAATCGGCCGAGCCGCCGGCGTAACGGTCCAGGTCCCGCACGATGCGGTCGCTGAACACCAGCCCCTCCAGCAGGGAATTGCTGGCCAGACGGTTGGCGCCGTGCACCCCCGTGTTGGACACCTCCCCGCTGGCATAGAGGCCCGGAAGCGTCGTGCGCCCCCAGATGTCGGTGGTGACGCCGCCGATCATGTAGTGGGAAACAGGGGCGACGGGAACAAGGTCGCGGCAGAGGTCGAAGCCACGGTCCCTCAGGGTCACGTAAACGGTGGGAAAGCGCTGCCTGAGCATGTCGCAATCCAGGTGGGTGGCGTCAAGGAAGAGGAACTCGCTGCCCTCCGCCTCCATCTGCCGCACCATCTCCTTGACCACGATATGCCTGGGCCCCAGCTCCACCTGGGGGTGCACCCCCAGCATGAAACGCTCACCGGCATGGTTAAGCAGGTGGGCCCCCTCGCCCCGCAGCGCTTCGGTGATGAGGAAGATGGGCGACTCGTCGGTGTAGAGGCCGGTGGGATGGAACTGGACGAATTCCATGTCGCCGATGGCGGCGCCGGCGCGCCAGGCCATGGCCATGCCGTCGCCGGTGGCCACGGCCGGATTGGTGGTGAGTGAGTAGACCTGGCCGCAGCCGCCGGTGGCAAGCACGGTGGCAGAGGCGAAATCCAGAGAGAACTCCCCGCTCCTGAGGTTGAGCGAGACGGCGCCGACACAACGCCCGCCGCTGGTGAGCAGGTCGACGACGAATTCGTTCTCCAGTATCTGCACCCGGCTCCCCGACTGCATCGCCTGGGCCAGCGAACTGGCCACGACGCTGCCGGTAGCGTCGCCACCGGCGTGGGCGATACGGGGCATCGAGTGGGCGCCTTCGCTGGCCAGGACCAGGTCGCCGCCTGAGCGGTCGAAGCGGGGACAGATCTCCATCAGCTCCCTGACGCGATCCGGTCCCTCGTTCACCAGTATCCTCACCGCCTCTTCGTCACAGAGGCCGGCTCCCGCCCTCATGGTGTCCTCCAGGTGGAGCTGGGGGGAGTCCTGCTCGCTCAGCGCCGCCGCTATGCCTCCCTGGGCCAGGAAGGTGGTGGTATCCCTCAGCACGCTCTTGCTGATCAGGGCCACCTTCCAGCGGCGGGCGGCTCCCACGGCCGCGGTCAGCCCTCCTATGCCGCTTCCGATGACGATGACGTCATAGAAGCGACGGGCCGGCTCCCTGTCAGTGGTAACCAGCATATGTGGTCGCAATGGCATTGGACTCACCAAGCGCCGCTACCTCCCCGATCGGTTTCAGGTATAAGATACCATGGCCTCGACCGCCGCCAGGGCGCGCTTGCGCGTATCCTCGTCCAGGCGGATCTCGTAACGCTCCTCGCGCAGGGTCTGTACCGCCTTGGCCAGGGTGGTCATCTTCATGTTGGGACAGATGGCCTTCCTGGTCGGAGTGTAGAACTCCTTGCCGGGGTTGTCCTTCTTCAGCCTGTGGATCAGCCCCATCTCCGTGGCGATGATGAACCCGGAGGCGTCGGATTCACCGGCGTAACGGATCATGCCCGACGTGCTCTCCAGGCTGTCGGCCAGGTCCTGCACCTCGGGGAGGCATTCGGGGTGAGCCAGAACCACCGCTTCCGGATGCTCCCGCCTGGTTCTCAATATGTCTTCGGCGGTGATGTAGTCGTGGGTGGGACAGAAACCGTCCCACTTGATCAGCTCACAGCCGGTATGCTTTTCGACGTACAGGCCCAGATTGCGGTCGGGGATGAAGATGATCTCGCGGTCTGCGGGGATGTTGGACACCACCCTGGCGGCGTTGGCGCTGGTGCAGCAGATATCCGTCTCCGCCTTCACCGCCGCCGAGGTGTTCACGTAGGCGACCACCAGCGCCCTGGGGTGTTCCTCCTTCATCTTCAGCAGGTCCTCAGCGGTTATCATGTCCGCCATGGGGCATCCGGCGTTGATGTCGGAGAGCAGGACCTTCTTCTCAGGCGAGAGGATATGCGCCGTCTCCGCCATGAAATGGACGCCGCAGAAGAGGATGATGTCGGCGTCGGTCTCGGCGGCCAGCCGGGAGAGCTCCAGTGAATCCCCGGTGAAATCCGCCGCATCCTGTATCTCGGGGCGCTGGTAATTGTGGGCGATCACCAGCGCGTTCTTCTCAGCCGCCAGCTCGCGCAGCTCCTGCTGCAGCGGCCCGTAATCAACCTTGCTCATCGTCCTCCCGTCTCCTCCAGTCTGCCCGACAGCCGGACCCGGGCGCCGTCCCGTAGGGCTCCAAGCGCCTCGCCGATGGTGCCGTCACCGGGCACCACCTCACCGGCCGCTATCTCGTTCATGGGCACGAGCACGAAGGCCCGCTCCAGCATGCGCGGATGGGGTATGGTCAGGTCGTCCCCCGCCATCCGTTCACCTTCATAAAGCAGTATATCAATGTCCAGGGTGCGGGGTCCGCCCGGGGTCCGCCCCTCGCGGCCGCCCAGCGCCTCTTCGATGGCGCGGCAGCGGCGGTGCAGCTCCCGCGCCGGCAGTTCCGTCTCCAGACCCAGGGCCATGTTGAGGAAATCAGGCTGCTCCACATCGCCGACCGGCTCCGTCAGGTACAGGGAGGAGACAGCGGTGACGCGTGTCCCCTCCAGGCCGCCCAGACGCCCGACCGCTTCCGCCAGATTATGGCGACAATCACCCAGGTTGCAGCCCAGGGAGAGGTAGGCGGCGCTCATGCCCCTCAGAGCCCCTGATGGCTGGGACGACGGCGCCTGAGCGTGACGGATACATCGTCCACGGGATGGAGCATGGGCGCCGCCGGTTTGGCGATAGTCAGTTCCAGCGATTCCACCCGGGGGAAGTGCTCGAGCAGGACGTCTGCCGTCACCGACGCCAGGCGTTCCAGCAGGTCGTAGCTGGCGGCCGTGGCCGTCTCGGCCACCAGGTCCGCCACCGCCGCGTAATCCACGGTGCCCGCCATGTCGTCGCTCTCCTGCGCCGGGCAGTCGGACAGCGTCAGGCGCAGGTCGAAGCGGAACACCTGTCCCAGTTCCTTCTCCTCGTCCAGGATCCCGTGATGGGCGAAGACCTCCAGGCCGGAGATGGCAAGCTCCATGAGGCTGTCCGCGGACCCCGTCAACGACGGTCGCCCCTCCCCTTGCCGTCTGAGCCATCAGCCTGAATCATCGTGTTCATCATGCCCTGCCGCCTGTGTGGGACCACCTTGCGGCCGCCGCCACCTCCAGCGCCCGGCGGTTTGCCTCCACGTCATGCACCCTGAAGATGCTGACGCCCTTCTCCATGGCGATGACGTTGCCGGCTATGGTGCCGGCCAGCCGGTCCCCATGCTCGTTGTCCATTATCATACCGATAAAACTCTTGCGTGACAGCCCGATGAGCAGCGGCCGCCCCAGGGAGAGCAGGCTGTCCAGGTTGTTGATGATCTCCAGGTTGTGCTCCAGCTTCTTGCCGAAGCCGATGCCGGGGTCGATCATGATGTTCCCCGGCGCCACACCCCGCTCCTCAGCCCATCCCAGCCGCCGGGAGAAGTATTCCACCAGCTCCCGCACCACGTCTTCGTAGCGCGGGTCTTTCTGCATATCCCGCGGCGTCCCCTGCATGTGCATCAGGCAGAGGGGACAATCGTGTTCCGCCGCCACCTCTACCATCCCGCTGTCGCCGGCGAGGGCCGTGACATCGTTTATCATCATCGCCCCCGCCTCCAGCGCGGCGCGCGCCACACCGGCCTTGGAGGTATCGATGGAGACAGGTACGTCCATTTCATCGGCGATCCGCTCGATGACGGGCAATACCCGGGAGAGTTCTTCCCCTTCGCTGACGGCGTCCGCTCCCGGCCGTGTCGATTCCCCGCCCACGTCGATGATATGCGCCCCCTCCTCCGCCATCCGCGCCGCCCGCTCAACGGCCGCCTGCGGGTCCAGATGCCTGCCGCCGTCGTAGAAGGAGTCCGGCGTCACGTTGAGGATGCCCATCACCAGCCACGATCCGCCGCCCAGGGCGGGCGGCAGGTTCCCGCCGGCGGCGCCGCCTCGCAGTTGCTGATAGTTGCGCGAGGCCGCCGCCAGGGCCTCACCCAGCGTCGCCAGCCCGTCTCCGTGCCGGGCCAGCCGCGAGGCCAGCTCCAGCAGCTGGCCATGACTCGCCAGCACCAGTGCGTCGAACTCGCCCCGGGCCAGAGCGTACGCCTCCGCCGGCAGAGCCGTATCCGCCCCCAGGGACAGGGACTCCTGTTTGAGGATGTTGGCCATGCGGGCGTCAAGGCCAGAGACCCGTGCCGCCTGCCCGGGAGCAAGGGGCGCCATCATTTCGATACCCTCGCCGGCGACCCCGAGCCGCCGCATCAGGCCGGCGGCATCGGCCTCAGTTGATATGCTGATGATATAGGGGTTGAACTCCATGGGATATCATCCCTCAAGGGACAGAGCCGCTGCCCAGCAGCACTATTCTAGCGGAAAAGGGTCAAGCAGGGGGTTAGAGGAGGGGTTAGGGAGGCGCGCCACCGGCTCAGATATTGTTCTCGGCGTTGATGATGGAAAGGACCTCGGCGCGGGTGGCGGCGTTGCTGCGGAAGATGCCCCGTACCGCCGAAGTCACCGTCTGGGTGCCGGGGCTGCGGATTCCGCGCATGGACATGCAGAGGTGTTCCGCCGAGACCAGCACCATCACGCCCAGCGGGTCCAGCGCTTCCACCATCGCGTCGGCGATGGTGGAGGTCATGCGCTCCTGCAGCTGCAGCCGCCGCGCCACCGCCTGCACCAGCCGGCTCAACTTGGAGAGGCCGGTGATCATGCCACCGGCGCTGGGGATGTACGCCACGTGCGCCATGCCGTAGAAGGGCAGAAGATGATGCTCGCACATCGAGAAGAAGGATATGTCCTTGAGCAGGACCATCTCCTGATGCTGATCCGATGGCATGGGCACCAGGATGGAGACGGGATCGGCTTCCAGGCCGGAGAGGACATCCTCATACATGGTAGCGACCCGTCCCGGCGTCCCCTTCAGCCCCTCCCGGCCCGCGTCCTCACCTATGCCTTCGAGGATGAGCCGGGTGCCTTCTTTGATCTTCTCCCGGTCCATGGGAAGATCAGGCGCCGCTGTCGCTTCCGCCCTGATCCAGGACGCGCGTATAGGATGGAGCCTCCAGGGGCGGTTCGCCGGATATGGCTTCGTCGGAGGCCCCCCGCTGCTTCTTCTTCCCTTCCTTCACCGGCTTCTTCACCCCGCCGGCTTCGCGGGCCCGCTCCTCATCCTTCTCCCGGAAGACCTCCTCCTCCGGGACGCCGTCCAGCAACTGCTCGAACTCCTTTTTCTCCAGGGTCTCGCGCTCCACCAGGATGTTGGTGATGGTGTCCAGTTCCTCCCTGTGGTCCAGGAGTATCTGCCGCGCCGTGGCGTGGGCGTCCTCGACGATATGTTTTATCTCCGCGTCTATCTCCTGGGCGATCTCGTCGCTGTAATCGGGCTCCTGGCTGAACTCGCGGCCCAGGAAGGGCTGGGCGTGGTTATGGCCGAAGGTGCGGGGCCCCAGCTTGTCGCTCATGCCGTAGCGCATGATCATCTGTTTGGCTATCTCCGTAGCCTTCTGCAGGTCGTTAGAGGCTCCGGAGGTCACCTCTTCGAACTGTATCTCCTCGGCGGCGCGCCCGCCCAGCGTGCTCGCCAGCCGGTCCTTCAGCTCCGACTTGGATACCAGGAAGCGGTCTTCCGTGGGCAGTGAGATGGTATAGCCCAGCGCCTGGCCGCGGCTGATGACCGACACCTTGTGGATGGGGTCGGCATGAGGCAGGAAATGGCCGACCATGGCGTGACCCACCTCGTGGAAAGCGGTTATCAGCTTCTCTTTCTCGCTGAGGATACGGCTCTTCTTCTCCGGCCCGGCGACGACCCGCATGATGCCTTCCTCCAGCTCCTGCATGCCGATCTCCTTCCTGCCGTGCCGGGCTGCCAGAAGGGCCGCCTCGTTGACCAGGTTGGCCAGGTCGGCTCCGGTGAAGCCGGGGGTCTCTCCGGCCAGTACGTCGAGACTGATGTCTTCGGAGATGGGCTTGCCCCTGGTATGGACGGCCAGGATGTCCTCCCGCCCTTTCCGGTCTGGACGCTCGACGATTATCTGGCGGTCGAAGCGCCCGGGCCTGAGCAGCGCCGGGTCGAGTATGTCCGGCCGGTTGGTGGCGGCGATCATGATGATGTTGTCCTTCATCTCGAAGCCGTCCATCTCCACCAGCAACTGGTTCAGCGTCTGCTCGCGCTCGTCGTGGCCGCCGCCCAGTCCGGCGCCGCGATGGCGGCCGACGGCGTCGATCTCATCGACGAAGATGATGCAGGGGGCGTTCTGCTTGGCCTGCTCGAACAGGTCGCGTACGCGCGAGGCGCCTACGCCCACGAACATCTCCACGAAATCGGAGCCGCTGATGGAGAAAAAGGGCACACCCGCCTCCCCCGCCACGGCCCGGGCCAGCAGGGTCTTGCCGGTGCCGGGCGGTCCGTAGAGCAGCACGCCCTTGGGTATCTTGGCGCCCAGGTTCTGGAACTTTCGCGGGTTCTCCAGGAACTCGCGGATCTCCTCCAGCTCCTCCACGGCCTCGTCGGCCCCGGCTACATCGTTGAAGGTCACCTTGGGCTGGTCCACGCTGGTCTGCTTTGCGCGGCTCTTGCCGAAAGACATCACCTTGTTGCCGCCGCCCTGCATCTGGTTCATCAGGAAGAGCCAGAAGACCACGATGATGAGGATAGGCAGCGCCGATATCAGCAGGGAGGACCACATGGAGGAACCGGTACCCTTGGAGGTGACAGCCACATCGTTATCGAGCAGCAGCTGCGTCAGGGGGTAATCCTCCGTGTAACCCACCTCTATCTTGCCGTCACTGTCCCTGAGGACCACCTTCATCATCTGGTCCTTGGGTTCTATCACCACCGATTCCACCTCGCCGTCCTTCACCTTCTGGACGAACTCGCGGAAATCCATCTCCTTGTCGCCGCTGTCCCTGTTCATGACCATCTGCTGGACGAAGAAAGCCAGCAGGACCACGATCAGGATAGGAAAGGCGGCGCTTCTCAAGAACTTCACCAACTCGACATTCCTTTCATTGAGCTCCGGTTACATCAATTATCGCATATTTGCAGCGGAGCCGAGGCCTTTTTCAACGCCGCTGAAGACACACTATCTAGAACCTTCCTCGGGCAGGGTGGCGATAAACCTTAGGTTCCGGTAATCCTCGTTGAAATCCAGCCCATAGCCGACGACGAAGCGGTCCGGCACCTCGAAACCCACATATCTGCAGGATATATCCGTCTTGTGCCGCTCCGGTTTGGTCAGCAGGGTGCAGACCTCCACGCTGGCGGGGTTGCGGGCGCTGAGGTTCTTCCTCAGGTAGCTGAGGGTCAGGCCCGAATCGATGATATCCTCGATGATGATCACGTGGCGGCCCTCGATGTTGGCGTCCAGGTCCTTGAGGATGCGCACCACACCGGAAGAATCCGTGGCTGAGCCGTAGCTGGAGACAGCCATGAAATCCAGTTCGCAAGGCACGTCGATCTCGCGCACCAGGTCCGCCATGAAGAACACGGCGCCCTTGAGCACGCATACCAGCAAGGGATCCTTGCCCTGGTAGTCCGCGGAGATCTCGGCCGCCAGCTCGGACACCCGCGCCCTTATCTCCCTCTCCTCGAGCAGAACCTCATCGAACTTCGTCTTCAATCTGCCTCCTTGCCACAGTGAGCCTGATCAGGTGCTCACTTCTTGAAGTTACCCGAAAATCCTCGCTCATACGCAGGCCGCAGACCCAGATGATGCGGTCGCCGCAGGTGACCACGGGCAGGCCCGGGCGTCGCGACCGCGGCACCTTCTCATCGGTGAACAGGTCCTGCAGACTCTTGGTCCCCTGCATGCCCAGCGGCCTGAACCTGTCTCCCGGACGCCAGCGCCTCACCGACAGCAGCCCGTCCAGACGGTCGGCATCGATAACAGCGGTGAGAGGGTCGTTCGCAAACAGGTCCGCGCCGGTTTCATCCCGCACCAGGGGCTCCGCTGCCACCTCGTAGCCGCCGAACGCAACCCTGCCGGGTACGGGCAGCTCCAACAGCCCACGGGAGCTGGACCCTTCATCCTCTCCCGCGTCCTCGACCAGCACCAGCTCGTCGTAGCGCCGCTCCAGCCTCCGCCTCCCCGGCAGGGAGAGCGAGCGCGTTCCGCGGGAATCGCCGCATATACCGATGATCGCGTCCAGGTGCCGCCGCGTCACGCCCCGGCCTCCGCCGGAAACCGCCAGCCAGCGCCTGAGCACCAGCCGCGCCAGAGCCCGGTCCAGCATCGAGACGGCAGTGGCGGAGAGAGCGCCTCCCCCTTCCCCCCGCACCGCCTCGCTGAATGCTTCGTCCGTGAGCCGCGACAGGACCTCTCCCTCGTCATCCAGCAGGGCGATGGTATCCTCTATCCGCTCGCGGAAATCGGGCCGGACCTCGGCCAGGGCCGGCATCACCCTGTGCCTGATCCGGTTTCGGCGGTAAGTCAACTCCCGGTTGGTGTGGTCTTCCCGGAAGGCGATACCCTCGTCGCGGCAGTAATCCCGTACCTCCCGCGCCGTCATGAACAGCAACGGCCGTATGACTCTCCCCCGCCTCGGCGGCATCACCACCAGCGAACGCCGGCCGGAATAGGTGATCAGTCGGTAGATGAACGTCTCGACGCGGTCGTCACGATTGTGTCCCACGGCGATACGGTTGTACCCCTGCCACCGGCACAGGTTCCCGGCGGCTCCGTAGCGGAACTCCCTGGCCCAGGCCTGGAAGCCGGAGTGGGGAGGCTCGGGTGCGCGGATGGTGTGCACCTGGACACCGAGGCTGTCGCCGAGCCCGCGCACGAACGACTCGTCGGCGTCACTGCCGTCGCCGCGGAGACCGTAGTTCACGTGACAGACGCCGAGGGAGAAACCGTGGGGCAGACCATCATCCGCCGCTCCGGGTTCCGCCGCAGCCAGGGCGCTGAGGAGATGCAGCAACGCCGTCGAGTCGGCGCCTCCCGATACCATCACGAGTACACGGTCCCCTGCTCCGACAAGACCGTTCTCCCGGATATACCGCCCCGTAGCGGCGACAACCGGGGAGACAGGGTCACTGGTTGAAATTGAAGGATAGGGTTCAGGCATGCTCCTGCAGCGCTCCCGGATGTTTGCAGAGCCAGGTCAATTATAGCAGATGAACAGGCGGCGCCTTCACGCCGGATGCATGAAGGGATAGAATGGCCCCATGAAAGAAGACGGGAAGAGTGAATACCTGGGACAGACGCCCATCTTCTCCAGTCTCAGCGAAGCGGAGCTGGAGGAGCTGGAGCCGCTGGTGATCAGGCGGCGGCTGAAGAAGGGGACGGTGATCTTCCATGAGCACGACCCGGCGGCGGCCTTCTACCTGGTGCGCAGCGGCAAGGTGAAGATCTACAAGCTCGCCGCCGACGGGCGGGAGCAGGTGCTGGCCCTGCTGGGTGAGGGACAGATATTCGGCGACGTGCCCGTCTTCGACGGTGGTCCCTATCCCGCCACCGCCGCCACCATGGAGGACTCTGAGATATACCTCATCCGGCGTGAGGATTTCCTCGGCCTCCTGCGGGGGCACCCGGAGATATCCATCAAGGTCATCCGTGTTCTGGGCCAGCGGCTGAGGCAGTCCATGGAGCTTGTGCGCGACCTTTCCTTCAAACAGGTGCCCCACCGCCTGGCGGGGCTGCTGCTGAGACTCGCCCGCGACGAGGGGCGCGATGCCGGGGACGGTATCCTCGTCGACCTGTCCATGTCGCGCCAGGAGATCGCCGATGTGGTGGGAACCGCCAGGGAGACAGTGACGCGGGAACTGAAGAAGATGGAGAAGGCGGGCCTGATCAGGCTCGACCGGCGCCTGGTGACCATCCTGGACGAGCAGCGGCTGAAGGCCTGGGCGCGATAGGCCGGCTGCCCGCGGCCGCGTGACGGCAACGGCTGCCGCGGCGGCCGTGACGAAGATCACATCGCCGTTTGAGTACGCTCAACTACGGGCAGGACTGTTCCGGATAGACTTGCCACTGTAAAGTCAATGATGACGCTGAAGGGAGAAACATGAGCGACCAGGGCGGACAGGAACAGAAATGCATCGAGTGCGGCGCCACCAGCGACCAGAAGGTCCTGCTCTCCTGCGTCAGGGAAGGTGAGGACGCCTGGGTCTGCGTCCATTGCCTGCCCATACTCATACATGGAGCCCACTGACATCCGGCGAAACCGCCGGAAACACGTATGACCTGCTTCGTGGCTCCGGCTGGTTTGATATCGATTCCAGACGGTCCGCACCGGGCACGAGCGGCCGGGAACGCTAACCGAACGGAAAGGGGTTTGAGATGAGTCCATCGGTGATCGGTTTCATCAGGGTCAGCCTTATATCCCTGCTTGTCGGCGTAGTGATGGGCGTACTGATGGCAGCAGGTGTGTTCAGCGGCGCCTGCCGGCCCGGTTTCATCACCACCGCCCATGCCCATATTAACCTTCTTGGTTTCGTCTGTATGCTCATCTTCGGCGTGGGATATCATATACTTCCCCGGTTCAGCGGTAAGCCGCTTTACAGTGAGAGACTGGCTTCTGTCCAGTTGTGGCTGAACACGGCGGGACTGGTGGGAGTGTTCGCCATGCTGGTGGCAGCGGCCTACAGCGAGGCGGACCTTATGCGTTATGGGGTCGCTCCCTTCGGCGCTGTCTTCGCCCTGGGAGCGGTTCTGTTCACCTTCAACCTGCTGAAGACCATGGGCAGAGCGCCGGCTCCACCGGTAGTGCCGCCCAAACCGGCAGCCAGGCCATAGCAAAGACCATGGCAACAGGGTTCCCGCCTGGTAACCATCATGCGTTGTTGCCGGGATGGAATGCTATGGAGCGCGGAGAGGTGGGCTGAACATGCCATCCGGCACATCGCCTACATCGTGATAGGTGTATTCCAATATCTTGGTTTCGGAGCCTTCTTCCTCCATGACCATCTTGCTGGGAAGGTTCCGGGGTCCCAGGAATTCGATGGTTATCTTGCCAAGTGGATATCTGAACTGGACCCTGTCCTCTGTGACGGATCCGATGAAAATCCTGAATCTTCCCAGAAAAGAGGCCGGGCTCCTGGCTTTCCAAACTCCTTCCGTACCGGTGATCTCGCTGGCTGAACCAGCGCGGACCTCCCATGCTTTTCCCCTTTCGCCATCATAAATCACATAGTGCTCCGGATCATCCGGATCCTCCCAGCGCCAGCTTCCGTTTTTCTGCGACCAGATGACGGTCGTTCGGCCGTTCTGAGACACTTCAATGGTGGCCTCGATATTTTCAAGATCACTGACGATGCCATCGATGTCGCGCGTGGGTGTCGCCATGAAGGTCCTCGTGACCATAGCCCTGCCACCACACCCCGCCAATGTCACCACGGCCAGCAGGAGCGTCAAGACGAAGACTTTTTTATCGACTGTAGGGCTGATCAACATCGAAGTGTGAGGGTCGGCGGGCGTTATCAGCGGCGTCCCCCCGTACGGGGGGACGCCGCTCACTGTTTCCACTTTCTGTTTCAGTCACATCCGTAGCTTTCCTCTGCCCGCCATATGGCCTGCTCATGGCAAGACAAAGCTGCGTCATCGCTTTTTCCCTCTGTCCACTGCCGCGACCACGGTTATCACTGTGGCGGCGGTGGAACCGTAACGCTGCACTGCCAGTTGGGGCACTCGCAGGTTATCTCCCTCAAGTTGTCGTGCTTTACCAGCTCAGGCTTCGCATAAGGTGCCCGCAGGTTAACCGGTTTGGAAACCATTTCGTTCTCCTTTCACGCTACACATCAGAATGCATAACAACTCCAGGTTATCCCGACTCAGGTGCTCCTCAGGGCATCGGCGCCGGGTAGTAGTAGGAGTTGCCGCACTGATCGCTGGTCACCGCATAGACCCTGGACGTGAACGCGACAACGCCCGAGGGCACCGTGTACTTCAGGGTGGTCAGTTCGCATTCCCCGGCAGACACCATGTTGATAGTCCGGCCATGGTCTGCCAGTGTCACACCTCCCGAGTCGACTGTGCCGAGAACCTGAAGGTTGTGAGCGTTAGCCATATTTGTAGACCAGTTGGCGATATCATAATCAACCGACAGCAGGCCGTTGGTGTAGTCGGACATGGAGGCCCAGTACACGTTTTGCAGGGATAGGGCCAGATCCGGCTGGGTACAGTAGCATGGGTCCGAAGTGGCGGCGCTGCCGATGCCGCTCAGCCCCTGAATGAGCACGATCGCCATCAGAGAGGCAACAGCCGCAACAAGACCCAGTCTCTTTATTAACTTCATTTCCCTCTCCTCCTCATAGATAGTGAAGTAGTGAAGTCATTCTGGGTACTTATCAAACCGAGCCAGGAGTATGGCAATCATTACAGTTCTCCTGTGCGGGCTGATGCCATGTCGATGACCCGATACCCGGAGAAGGATAGAAGGGCGGCCCAGCACCCGCGCCGCTGTATGTATAGGTGCCATCATTCCATGCATTGAGCAATTCGGTCGTCCTTTGAGCCATCTGGGCGGCCAGCCTGGCGCATCTTTCTGTTCTCTCTTCCGTCCAGAATTCAGTGACGCCGGCGACAGCCATCCACTTGCTTATCGATACGTGGCAAAGTGGTGTGTCAGGGATACTCGTGGGGATCGCTCCCCCGGGCAGATAGTTGGGATCCGTGCCTCCGTACATGCTTGAAGCCGGCTCATAGGACGGTATTACAGCCGACGCATAATATCCCATCAGCTCTTCACTCATCGCCATGCCTACATCATTCCCGCTGGCGTCAGTGCCACATATGAGATTGGTTGTGAGGGCGGCGCCGGCTACTGTTCCGCAAACCGTGCCCCAGCCATTGAGTCCGCCCCACAGGAAGACGAAGGAGGTCAGGTCCAGGTTGGTGTAGGGAGAACCCAGCGTATCCTGGAGCGTGCCGATGATTCCATCCATCACACCATATGCGCAGTGACCTACGTGATAGCTGGAATAAGCGCGCTCGGCGCAAGCAGCAGGATCCAGTCCACCACTCGGATAACCCCATGTCCCTCTGGGATGCCTGATGGTGCCGGGAACGGTGCCGCAGGTCCCACCATAAACAGCAGTACTGGCACCGGTATTGGCTCCTGCGATCCCTCTGGTCAGCACTCCCAATCCCCCGGTGGCGGCGGCGGCAGCGCCTACGGCCAGCGCGCCCCTGCTCAGGAACATACGCCGTGAAATACCCTTCCCGGCATTATGCTCTGATCCACCTTCCGGGTCAGCTTCATCTCTGTCAATCAGATCCTTATAGGTTTTCATTGTCTCTCCTTGGTGTCTTTGGTGACTCCTCTGGATAAAAACCCCTCACAATCGGTTTCACCCTTCATCTTTCGCCCTTCATCTCAAGCTCGTTTTCGGTATTCACCTCACCCTGGTCAGCAGCCTCTTCCATCGCATCCATTGGCCACCCGTTATCACTGGTTGCGACAGTTTCCCGCCCTGCTTCGATACTGACGGGACCCCTATGAACGTCTCCTGTCTTTTTTCACCCCCTCACCCCTTAGCAGTCATATTCTCTTGTTTTGTTGCCACAACTCGGCTTTCAGGACTGAACCAAGCCAGGGTGGACTCCGAAAACCACCCTGGGGGCCCGCCCTCCAGCGGGCCCCCCTGTCATTCAATGAATGAGCCATCAGTCATAGGAGGATGAAGGGTGGCTTTCAACATTCATATAGCAATAAACATGCCAAATTGGTCAGGATTTGGATCTATCAGGACAGACTGTCTGAACATACCATCAAATCAAGGTATTCGTGTCAAAAGCCACATCAGTTGTAGGTTTTACTCCTCAGAAAAATGCGCCAATTAGTACATTCGATGTATTCTTTCATCCGGTGTATCTTCTGTACCGATAGAAAAAGACGGCCTGGCGGCCGTCTCTCCAGGGCTTCGGTTTCCCGAAAACCATATGCCTGAAACACAGGGGGGTGGTATCGCGATAAGGAGTTTCACTACATGAATTCTGTCATCTCACCAGGGCGTTCAGTTCCGCCACTACCTCACCCGCGTCGATTCCGTGCATGGTGGCGCCGAAGTTTATCGATTCGACCCTAATGCCCGGGCAGGTGAAACAGCCATCGCCGAAATATTTCTCGATAACGTCGGCCGCTCCCGGTATCTGCTCGATCACGTCACCGATGAGGCTGTCGCCGGTGACTGTGGTGTCAGTCGTCTCCGCCATCACTCCTCCCTTCGGTCCGATTCGGTCATTATTGTTGAAGAAAACTCAACCTGAGCATACCCGCTTGGGGAAGCCGCAACCATGACGGCGCTCAAAACAGGGTGTGATGTTGGTCACAGCAACCTGCGGGACGAAGATCCGGAAAAAAAGGATGAAAGGGGAAACGCCCTCTCTGTGACGGCTGACCGGAGCATGACTGCGGCCGCGGCGGGAGGCTTCAGTCCTTGAGGAACATCTCCGTCAGCTCTTCCTCGCGGCCGGGCTCGAGGATGGCCATGATGTGGTCGCCGGCTTCCAGCACCGTGGGACCGGTGGGGATGATAGCGCTGTCACCCCGGAGGATGGATATCAGCAGCACCCCCTGGGGCAGGGAGATCTGGTCGATCCGGCGCCCCTCGAGGCCGGAGCCTTCCTCCAGCAGCACTTCGACTATCTCCAGGTTCTCCTGTTTGAGGCTGAGCAGCCGCACCAGCCTGTGCACGGGCATCTCGTGTTCGATGAGCGAGAGCAGCGCCATAGTGGAACACACCGTCGGGCCTACTCCTAAAAGGTCGAAGACTTCCTGGTTCTCCGGGTTGTTGACCCGGGCGATGACCTTGTCCACGCCGAACTTCTCCCTGGCCACCTGGCTGATGATGACATTGTCCTCGTCGTCGCCGGTGACGGAAACAACCACATCGGCCCGCTCGATACCCGCGCGCTCCAGGATGAATATCTCGGTGGCGTCGCCCATGATGACCGCGTGCTCCAGCTCCTCGTTGAGGCGGCGGTACCGGTTGCGTTCCATCTCGATGACGACGACCTCGTAGCCCCGGTCCAGGAGCATGCGCGAGAGGCTCCTGCCCGCTTTGCCGCCGCCGGCGATAAGCACGAACATCAGGGATCCACCTCGCATTTCCTTACGGCGTCCGCCAGCAGGTTGATGGTGTCCTGGGTAGGACAGATGGTACGGATGCCCAGGGCATCACGGAAGAACCTGGCGCGATAGGGGTCGTAGACGCGGCTGATGACGCATTTGACGCCGAACCTCTCCCGGGCCAGCTGCGCCGAGACGATGTTGGTGTTGTCGCCGTCGGTAGCCGCCACGAAAGCGTCGGCGCGGCCGGTGCCGGCCCGTTCCAGCGCGGCGATGTCGATACCGACTCCGTGGACGAACTCGGCGGGGAAATCCTCACCCAGCTGGTCCAGCACGCCCTCGTCCTCATCCACGAAGCAGACCTCGTGACCGTCCTGGACCAGGCCCAGGGCCAGGGCCGATCCCACACGGCCTGCTCCGACTATCACCACGTACATCGCTCACCTCGTCCCTGACAGGTAAATATCATCTCAATCACCGGATTGCTCTTCCGGCTCCAGCACCTTCTCCTCGGCTACGACAAGCACCTTGCATGGCGCCTTCCTCAGCACGTATTCTACCGTGCGCCCGAAGAAACGCTCTCCCACCCGGCGTTTCCGCTCCGCGCCGATCATAACTATCTGGGAATGCGTGTTGACGGCCTCATCGACTATGACCCTGCCGATGCCGGCCGGCCTGCCCGGAGCTATCTTCTTGAAGAGCTTCACACCGAACTCTTCCGCCACCTCTGCCGCGTCGTCCAGCAGCTTCTGGGCGACAATGGCTTCATCGGACGGCAGAGCGTCGATGGGCAGGTTCAACGGCACCTCCACGGCACTGAGGGCGAAGATCGAGGCATCCTCTTCGCTCGCCAGTTCACATGCCATCACCATGGCCTCGCGCGATATCTTGGAGCCGATGATGGGAACGAGGATATTATTGTACTCCACATCCGGGAATTGCAAGGCCGCCGGCGGCTCCACCCGCACTGTTTCCAGCAGCGACAGGCCCTGCCGGCGGCGATAAGTGATATAGATGGTGAAGCCGATCACCAGCCAGACGATTCCCACATACCGCCCAAGCTCGTGGGTCACCAGCACGATGACCCAGACGCTGAAGGTGCAGAGTCCACCGATAATCGCCGTCAGGGGCAGTTCCACGCCACGGATACGGAAATTGAGCGGCGCCCGGAACGGCCGGTGCAGCCCGGGCTCCTTGATGCGCAGCATGATCACCGAGAGATGGGCCGAGGTGAAGCCTATCATGGCACCGAAACTGTACAGGTCCGCAAGAAGGTCGACCCTGCCGGGAAGGATCAGCACCGCCGCCACCGCGCCGGCGAAGATTATGGCCATGTAGGGTGTCTGGAAGCGGCTGGAGAGCCGGCCCAGTATGGGCGGCAACTGCTTGTGCTGCCCCATGGAATAGGACAGGCGGGAGATGCCGAGAATGCCGGCGTTGGTGGCGATGAGCAGGATCGTCGCCGCCAGGATACCCACCCAGGCGGCCAGCACCGACGCCAGGGTCGGCAGGATACTGGCGACGCCGCGGCTCTCATCGCGGACGATGCCCATCACCGGGTCTTCCAGCCATTTCTCCGAGAGGTCGGTGACGTACGTCACCTCGCCGCCGGCGGGGATGACCTCACCGGACACGGTCCTGATGTCGCTCTCTCCCTGAAGCTGCCCCTTGACCTCTCCCGACCCGGGGTCGGTCACCTCACCGGAGTCGCTGACGTTCCATACCACCTCTTCCGTCTCCGTGTTCTTCACCGCCCTGTGTACGGGCATGACGCTGAGGGCGATGACGGAGATGGAAGCGTACATCACCAGCACGGTCACCAGCACCATGATGATGGAGCGGGGGACGTCCTTGCTGGGTTCCTTGGCCTCACCCGCCAGGTTGGAGATGGTCTCGATTCCGGTATAGGCGATCATGGCGATGGAGATGCCGAACAGAACCTGGCCCCAGGTAGGCGCCACACCCCAGATGACGTTGTCTATCAGTGTCTCCGGGCTGAGCAACAGGAAGAAACCGATGATGATGAGGAAGAGCTGGGTGACCAGGTCCAGCACCGCCAGGGTGATGTTCAGACCCGCCGCCTCCTTGACGCCGACGATGTTCATCAGCACCAGGAAGAGGATCACCGCGATGCCGCCGATGGTGTTGGCGGGCCAGGTCTTGAGTACAGGGATGAACACCGCCAGGTAGTTGGGCACGAAGAAGGCGGATATGGCGATGGTGATGATGTAGTCCAGCATCAGGGCCCAGCCGTCGCCGAAGCTGACCATCTCGTTGAAGGCGCGGCGGGCGAAGCTGGAGGAACCGCCCGCCTCGGGCACGGCAGCGGTGGCCTCGGCGTAGGAGAAGGAGGTCAGCGCGAAGACGAGGCCGGCTATCATGAACACCACCGGCGAGAGGCCCAGGGCGAACAGGGCCACCACGCCCAGGGCATAATAGATGGACGAGCCGACGTTGCCATAGGCCGTCGAATAGAGTGAGGGCCAGCCCAGGACCCGCTTCAGCTCATATACCTTGCGGAATCGCCGCCGCGCCATCTACCTAGCTCCCCGCAAATAGTAAAGGCGGACGGAGCCGTAGATGATGAAGGCCGCTCCGGCGACCACGTGGGTGGAAAGGACGATGGTGCCGTTGGCCACCAGCGACCGCCCCAACAGAGCCAGGCCCAGCAACAGGATGACCAGGCTGACAGCTATGTGCGCTTTTCTAATCAAGATATATACCCCGGCTCTGCATTCTACGCAAAAAGGGGCGGGTATGAAACCCGCCCCTTATGGTTGACCGGTTGCCGCCGGATGCCGCTTCGCAGAGCCGCCGGTCCCTCCTGAGCGCTCAGGTCAGGAAGGGAATGATGAGCAGGGCTACTATGTTGACGACCTTGATCATCGGGTTGATGGCCGGCCCGGCGGTGTCCTTGTAGGGATCGCCTACGGTGTCGCCGGTAACGGCCGCCGCGTGGGCATCGCTGCCCTTGCCGCCGTACTCACCGTCCTCGATGAGCTTCTTGGCGTTATCCCAGGCGCCGCCGCCACTGGTCATGGAGATAGCCAGGAAGAGGCCGGTGACGATGCTGCCCACCAGCATGCCGCCCAGCACTGTGTAACCAAGGGTCTCGGCGCCGAAGGCGCGAGGCACCAGGCCGACGATGAGCGGCGCGGTGATGGGTATCAGCGCCGGCAGCATCATCTTGCGCAGAGCAGCCTTGGTGACGATATCAACGCAGGTACCGTACTCGGGACGGCCCGTACCCTCCATGATGCCCTTGATCTCGCGGAACTGGCGCCTCACTTCCTCTACCACCATGCCGCCTGCCTCACCCACGGCCTCCATGCAGAGGGCGGCGAAGATGAAGGGCAGCAGGCCGCCGATGAAGAGTCCGGCGATCACCTGGGCGCTGGAAAGGGAGAAGATCATGTCCAGCGTGTCGGCGGAGAAATCGAGCCGCTCGCCCAGGTCGATGGTATAGGCCGAGAAGAGCACCAGAGCGGCCAGACCGGCGGAGCCGATGGCGTAACCCTTGGTCACAGCCTTGGTGGTGTTGCCCACCGCGTCCAGCGGGTCTGTGATGTTGCGCACCTCTTCCGGCAGTTCCGCCATCTCGGCGATACCGCCGGCGTTGTCGGTGATGGGCCCGTAGGAGTCCACAGCCACCACGATGCCGGTGAGCGAGAGCTGAGCCATGACGGCGATGGCGATGCCATAAAGGCCCGCCAGGTCGTTGGCCCAGAGGATGCCGCCGGCGATGACCAGCACCGGCAGGGCGGTGGATTTCATGCTGACCGCCAGGCCGGCGATGATGTTGGTCGCCGAGCCGGTCTGGGAAGCGGCGGCGATCTGCTTGACCGGGCCATATTTGGTGGCAGTGAAGTACTCGGTGATGATGACGATGGCACCCGTGATCAGCAGGCCGATCAGGGCGCAGATGTACAGGTCGGTATAGCTGACGCTGAGGCCCTGGATCTTCGGAACGCCGTCCATCAGCCACTTGGTGACCGGGTAGAAGCCGGCGGCGGCCAGGATGCCGCTGACGACAAGGCCCTTGTACATGGCGCCCATGATGTTGCCGCTGCCGCCGATGCGTACGAAAAAGGAGCCGATGATGGAGGCGATGATGGAGACGCCGCCGATGACCAGCGGGTAGACCAGGGCGTTATCGAAGCTCTTGATGTAAAGTGAGCTCAGCAGCATGACTGCCACCGCGGTAACGGCATAGGTCTCGAAGAGGTCGGCCGCCATACCGGCGCAGTCACCCACGTTGTCGCCCACGTTGTCTGCGATGACCGCCGGGTTGCGCGGGTCGTCCTCGGGGATGCCGGCCTCTACCTTGCCCACCAGGTCAGCGCCCACGTCGGCGGCCTTGGTGTAGATGCCGCCGCCCAGACGGGCGAAGACGCTGATGAGACTGCCGCCGAAGCCCAGTCCCACCAGGTGCTTGACGACTTCGGAGGTCGATGTTTCAGGATCCAGGGCATAAAAGACGCTGATGCCCAGCAACGCCAGGCCTACCACCAGCAGTCCGGTGATGGAGCCGCCCCGGTAGGCCACGAGGAAGCCGGGCTTCATGCCCTTCTTGGCCGCTTCCGCCGTACGCACGTTCGCACGGACCGACACCAGCATGCCGATCCATCCCGCCGAGGCGGAAAGTGTGGCGCCCACGGCGAAGGCGATGGCCGTGGTCCAGCTGAGACCGAAGCCGATTAGGACGAACAGCACCACCGCCACCATGGCTACCGCCCTGGTCTGACGGTTCAGGTACGCCATCGCCCCCTCCTGGATGGCGCCGGCGATGTCCTGCATCCTCTTGTCGCCTGCGGGCAGCTTCAGCACCCACATGATCAGCGCGATCCCGTATACAACCGCCGCCGCGCCACAGGCGATTGCGATCGCTACCGCGTTATCAACGATGAAATCTTCCAAAACCCTTCCCTCTCCTTTCTTGCGGGAAACCCCGGTAGATTTGGCACCCCACGCGCCACGGATGCATTAAAGGGATGCATACAAGTTTAGACAGACCGTCGATTTTTATATCAGATTGGCTGAAAAAGATAAAGAAAGGGCGGATGCCGGCTTGTGGATGGTTATATTAGAGAAACGAATAGGGGCTGTCCGCTGTCGTGATAGCCCCCGGAGCGGTGCCGGAGGAAAAAGCACCCGTCCGGCGCTCAGGCGAGCTTTGGCAGCAGGCCGGTGGCCTGGCCGTCCTTGATCAGCATCTCCCGGAATCGCTCGGAGGCAGGTGAGAGGTAGTGGTCGGCTACTGTGATGAGGTAGAAATCCCTCTCCAGCGACAGGCCCTTGATGTGCACCTGCTTGAGCATGTCGCTCTCCAGATGGGCCTGGATGACGCGGCGGGAGAGGATGGAAACCCCCAGGCCGGCTGCCACCGCCGTGGTTATGGCGGAGGAGTTTCCCAGCTCCATCACCACGTTCAGTTCGCTGACCCCTCCCGCCTTCAGTTTTTCCTCGATCACCTCACGGGTTCCCGAACCCAGCTCGCGGGTGATGAAGGGTTCCTTCATCAGGTCCTGCTTGCTCACCGAACCACTCTCCGCCCAGCGATGGTCGGGTGAGGTGAAGAGGATCAACTCATCCTTCTCGATGGGCTCCCTCACCAGCGACGGGTTGTTCACCTCGTGCTCGACCACGGCGAGGGGGAAGACGGCAGCGAGGATCTGGTCCTCGATGATGCGCGTGTTCTCGACTATCAGCGATACCTTCACGTCGGGATATCGCCTCTTGAACTCGCCCAGATAGAACGGCATCAGGTAGTTCCCCACTGTGGTGCTGGCGCCGACATGGAGCTCTCCCCCCTTCAGCCCCCTCAACTCATCCAGTTCCTGGTTTATCTGGTCTTCGATGGCAAGGATCTTCTTCGCTTTCTCATACAGGATGCGGCCCGGGTCGGTGAGGGTGGCGCCCTTGCTGCCCCGGTCGAAGAGCACCACTCCATAGCGCCGCTCCAGCGCCTGGATCTGCTGGCTGACGGCGGACTGGGACATGAAAAGATCCTCGGCCACAGCCGAGAAGTTCCCTTTCTCCGCGATGGAGCAGAATGTCCTGAACTTGATCAGATCCATGATTGCCCTGCTAATAAGCTATTTGAATCCCCCCCTGCGGAATGTCTTATTATATCAGAAACAGTCGGCTATCCGGGGAGCGGCGGCATCGTCACCGCCGGAGCGGCTTCCCCTGGTCTTATTCATGCCCGGAGGAGTACCCACACCGGCCGGCGGCCGCAGGGAGAGGCCCGCAGAACCGGGAATATGTACCTGTTCATGTCCGGTCATACCGGGCGATCAGGAGAAAGGGGATACCGGGACATGTCGGAACACAGGTCGGAACCGTCCGGGGCTCCGCAAGGCTCACCGGGAGGCAGAGCCCGGCGGCGCAACCGCTTCGGCCGGATGGAGTGGGCCGGCGCCTTCGGCGACCTTGGTACCCTCATCCCATTCGCTACGGGATATATAGCACTGGTAGGCGTGGGAGCAGCGGGCCTGCTGATGGGCTTCGGTCTCTCGCTGCTGGCCGCAGGGTTCATCTACCGGCGCCCCATGCCGGTTCAGCCGATGAAGGCCATCGGCGCCGCCGCCATCGCCAATCCTGCCCTGTACGGTCCGGGGGTCGTCTGGGGTGCCGGGCTCTTCACAGGGGTCTTCTGGCTGCTGGTAGGCGGCACCGGACTGATCAGACGCCTGGGGCGCGCCGTGGGCCGGCCGGTGGTGCTGGGCATCATACTGGGGCTGGGTATGCAGTTCGCGCTGAAGGGCACACGCCTGATGTTCGACGCCGGAGCCGCCGCCGCCATAGCCGGCAGACCGGCGGAGACCCTTATTACCGGCTGGCAGGGTATCGCGTTGGCGCTGGCAGCCCTGCTGCTGGCGCTGCTGCTGCTGGGCAGCCGCCGCTTCCCCGCTATGTTCGCACTGCTTCTCCTGGGTATCGCCGTAGGGCTGGTGCACGCCCACGGCATACCCGAGCTATGGGAAAAGCTGTCGGCGATGAGGGTGAGCATCAGCCTGCCTGTCTTCGCCCTGGGGGACCTGACCATCGAAGACCTCTGGCGCGGCACCGTCTTCCTGGCCCTGGCCCAGCTGCCCCTCACCCTGGGCAACGCCATCTTCGCCGTCACAACCGAGCACAACGAGGTATTCCCCCGGACTCCCATAGGGGAGCGCAAGGTGACCCTGTTCCAGGGCGTGATGAACCTGCTGTCGCCGCTGATTGGCGGGGTCCCCATGTGCCACGGCGCCGGCGGCCTGGCCAGCCATATCCGCTTCGGCGCCAGAACCGGCGGGGCGCTGATCATCCTGGGCTCGGCTCTGGTGTTGCTGGGCCTGCTTCTCAGCAATTACGTCACTGTGATCCTCGACGTGCTGCCGGTGCAGGTGCTGGGAGTGATCCTGCTGTTGGCGGGGGTGGAGATAGCGTCAATCGTACGAAAGGCGGGCCGGGGCAGGCGCGACTTCTTCGTCCTTGTCTTCACCGCCGGACTCGCCCTCTGGAACATGGGCTGGGCCTTCCTGGCCGGGCTGGCGCTGTATTACCTGCTGCGCATCCGGGTGCTGAAGGTGTGAGCGGTCTTGCCGGCCTGTGGGCTACAAACGTGTCAGTGGTAACCTGACAATGGTGGCCTGCAGGCGACAAACATGTCAGTGGTGATCTGCAAATAGTGACCTGTAAATAGTGACAAACATATCAGTGTTGATCTCAGTGTTGATCTGCGAAGGGGAACCTGTGACTGGGGACCTGTGAAAGAGATCTGTGACTGGGGACCTGTGAATGGGGACCTGTGACTTATATTGACAAATATAAATATATACATTAGACTCTGCCCTGTGGTGAGACAGCGTGGCTGACAACGAAAGCAGCAAGAACAGCGAAGGGCAGGACGGAGGCTCCGTCAGCCCGGACGAGACCGGTGGCTCCTGTGATTGTGATTACAAGACCCTGGTAGGAGTCTTCAAGGCCCTCTCGGACGAGTCGCGCCAGAAGATATTGCTGGCGCTGGAGGAGGAGGGCGAGCTGCGGGTGGCGGAGCTGGTGGAGCGTTTCGGTATCTCGCAGCCCACCATGTCCCATCACCTGGGGGTTCTGAGGAACTCGGGGCTGGTGAACGACCGTCGCGACGGCCAGTCGATCTATTATTCGGTAAACCGCCGCTGGCTGGCGGATTGTTGTGGCGGATATCTTTCCCGTTTCGGCTTCGATGAAGACTGAGAGGCAGGTCGCCGGCGATTTTTTATTTTCCGCAAGTTATGTATTTATGTAAATATATTTATCAGAACAGGAGGCAAGCCATGAAGGACAAGACAGGCGACAAGACAGGTATCAGGGAGTACATCCGCAGGACCTACGGCGACATCGCCGGCAGCGGTTCGGGATGCGGGTGTGGCTGTACCCCCGCAGCCCCTGCGGCAGGACCATGGGCTTCGGAGGATGAGTCAAAAGGGAAGCACGCAGCAGGCGCGACGGCCGCGGACATCGCCAGGAAGATCGGGTACGGGGAAGAGGAACTCATGGCGGTTCCCGAAGGTGCGAACCTGGGTCTGGGCTGTGGCAACCCGACGGCGCTGGCCGGACTGCGGCAGGGCGAGACAGTACTGGACCTGGGCTCGGGGACCGGTTTCGACTGTTTCCTGGCAACGGAGCGTGTAGGCTCCGAGGGCAGGGTGATCGGCGTGGATATGACGGCAGAGATGATCGAGAGAGCGCGCTCCGGCGCTGCCGAGGCCGGGACCGCCAACGTCGAGTTCCGCCTGGGTGAGATCGAGAACCTGCCGGTTGCTGATGAATCTGTCGACGTGATCATCAGCAACTGTGTCCTCAACCTCTCAACAGATAAACCGCAGACGTTCAGCGAGATGCTGCGCGTGCTCAAACCGGGCGGGCGCCTGGCCATATCGGATATCGCCCTCCTCAGGGAGCTGCCGGCGGCTATCCGAGACAGCCTCGAGGGCTATGCGGGCTGTGTCAGCGGCGCCCTGCTGGAGGAAGACTACCTGGAGCTGGTCAGGGACGCCGGGTTCATCGATGTGCGCCTGAGCCGCCACCCCGTTTCGCTGTGCGCAGAGGATTTTTCCGGCGACCCGCTGGCGGCGGCTTTCCTTGGGGGAATCGCGCATGGTGAGAATGCCACGGACTTCATCGCCTCTGTCAACGTAGAAGCAATAAAGCCTGCAGGGTGAATGCATGTCGAGTCCCGGGCGGCCGGGGTTCTGGGCCGAGTGCTGAGCCTCAATCACAGCCGCCCGGGGACTTCGACCGAGCGCTATCGGAGCGGGAGCGGAGCGAGCGCGAGGGCGAACGTCCCCGGGCGGATAGTCAGACGCTGAACCAAAAGGCGGGCGGGGTTCTGGACCGAGCGCTATCGGAGCGGGAGCGGAGCGAGCGCGAGGGACAGACCCCGGCCGTCCACCAGAGCCACAGTCGAGTTTATCGGGCGAATGGAGATCTGGGCCGAGCGCTGAGCCTCAATCACAGCCGCCCGGGGACTTCGACCGAGCGC
>CAZCCR010000022.1:0-34737 GCA_964497425.1 uncultured Gaiellales bacterium | reverse complement strand
ATCTCACGGCGGTTCTGATCCGGTTTATTTGATGCGTTGTTCAGAGGTTCCCTAAATGAACAGCGAGGGCTATTTAGGAGTCCGCAAACCGGTATAGAATCTCGCGAGTAGGATTTATCGAAGGTGAATAATAGCTTGTGCGAAGACTGTCGCCAATAACATTGCATAACCGATAATGTACAAAACGGAGACAATGAAAACCCGGATAAAATTTTGAATCTTTTGTCGAGGATAATGATGTTTAAGTATTAAAAAATGGAGGACACCTTGAATAACCAGCCACGGAAGAAAAATAAATAGAAAATCATTATACCAACTATCGGTTAACAGAATGTCACTTGCTCTTGGTGAATGCAATATTAAATAATAGATAAGTAATGTGATTGCAAGAGCTACCACCCAAGAGATATTTATTAAAAAGCGACTCTTATAAAAGGCAGTTATTTCAGTTTTATCTTTTTTTTCGCTCATCACTACTAGTAATTATGTAAGGTATTACCTTCCAATAAATCCTGGACTTGTTGAAGTTCATGGTGATGCTGGTTTGAGGTTTACCGGGAGCGCATCACGCAATGCCGTTAAAAATACTTTTGCCTAACTAAGAGCGCCTGAATGTAGAGCAAGAGCGAACAATATCCCTACCACGAGCCAATAACACCCCGTAAACAAGATAGGCATGATTGATACCCAAACGATGTTGCCAGTCCGTTTGTTTGGAAAAAAATGCCTCAGAGTAAACCAGTGGAAAATACCCTGAATCACCAGGAAAGGGAAATAGGCTATCAGGAAGCTCTTATACCAGGGAACCATATATATAAAAAAATGGAATGTTAGCTGCACCTGATCGTAAATTAATGAAACAGCGATCAGTACCAGCAACCATATAAGATTTAAAAAAAACCTCCTTCTGAAAAAAGGAATCCTACTGCTGCTATCCAACACTTTTTGCATCTCGTAGATTGCTCCTGGTTCTGGTGATTATTATTATCAACAGCTCCCCTCCCTCACACGAAACTCAATTATCCAAGCTGGCTCCAAGAGAACAGTGGAATAACGCTTATGTACCTTGCTAAATAGCCTACGGCAACGGCCCCGGGAACCAGTACTCCCTGCCGGCGTCGTCCAGGCAGCTGGCATAAGTTGTAGTTGTGAAGCTGCCCACGCCGGCAGGGATATAGTATTTGAGGGTCACGATACTGTTTGCTCCCGGCTCGATGTCTCCTGCTGCGAGCGGCAGACCGGTTACCGTGTAGATGGTATCGGGCACGCAGAGGGATGCCTGAATGGTTGCCCCGAGGGCCGCGCCGCTGCCGGCGTTGCTTAGGTCGTAATCTATCGAGAGCTGGTGGGCGTAGTAGTCGTCCCAGGACTCCCAGTAGACCCGCTGGATGGCCCAGGTAAGTTCGGGGATGGTGGTGGTTCCTGAAGCGACATTCGAGAGCGGCGAGAAGAGGCCCGATTCATCCATGGCCTTGAGGGCAAAGTAGTAGCCGGTGCCGGCGTCAAGCCCGTTTACGGTTATGGTCTCAGAGCTTCCGGCAGCCAGGGGGTCGGGCAGGGAGGAGACCGGAACCGCATCCTGCCAGTTCTCTTCGGTGATGGGAGAGGTCCAGTAGCGCAGGTCGTAGGCTGTGGCCGTTCCAACGCCCATGTCGTCGCCGGGAGCGGTGAAGATAAGGGTGGCCGAGCCGGAGCCGGTATCGCTTACGGCAAGGTCGCTCACCGGCGCCGGGGGCGTGAAGTCGACGCTGTTGGTGATGATGCTGTCGGGCGCCTTGTCGGTTACACTTGCGCCGTCTCCGTAGGCGTCTACGGCCGCGTTGTAATTCCTGGTGCTGTCCAAGTTCATGGAGATGCTGGTCTGGGGATTAACCTCGATGCCGTTGTAATAGAGCGTATCGACGCTGCCGCCGGGGCGGTCGGGGGCGGTGACGATAAGATCGGCGCTGCCGCTGCCGCTGCCGGTGGCCTCGAAGCGGTAGCCGGGATCGATGTCGCCGCCGTGGACGATGATGCTCTTGCGGTGCAGGTCGGGGTATTCCAGGTACTCCGAGCCAGGGATCTCTTGGTCGATGCTGCCGTCAGGGTTCTTGCCCGTGTGCCTGCCCTGGGAGTCGTAGAGGTGGATATCGACCGGAGAGAGGGCCGTGCATTCCATCTCCGTCCCCTGCCCCGCCTCATCCTCGCAGCCGTCGCATTTGATGTTGTTCCAGGCGAAGGCGTTGGTCCAGTTACCCTGGATAGGAGGGTTGTCGGGGCCGTCACGAAGACCACCGATTTGAGAAGGACTCCAATCTGGTCCAATCCCAACATTTGCACCGGTATACTCACCCCATTGCCCATTGAACAAGAGCCATTCAAACTCTGAACCAGAAGCAACTTGATCTGTTTCAGGTATTACTTTGACCTGGGTGAAAAGCGGGTTTGCAACATCAGGATTGTTGAGATAATTGCCACTGGCGCTGGCATCATCCCAAACTTTCGGAATTGCCCTATCATGCCAATTGATTGAGTGTTCAGCATCAGCACTAAAGTAATTAGCATGGGAACCAAGGGCAACATATACAACAGGCTGATCCGGAAAAGCCTCTGATTTTTCAACGCTTCCGGGGCCGTCCCAGTTTCTCCATTGTCCGTAGTCGTGCTGGCTGTAATCGACCCTATAGGGCTTCAGCTCGCCGTCCAGTTCGACCTGCACGACCTCCCAGTCTCCCTCATGGAACAGCTCCGCATGATCGTTGGCATAGTAGAAGAGCCAATACTGTATGAAGGAGTTCGTGTCGCCATCGGGCCTTGAGACCACGCGGGCGTAAATCATCCGGGGAAACTGGCTTCCCGGTTCATCCCTGCGGTTTTGATAAGGTTTTGCATATTCGTCCCTGACCTTTCCATGATCGATAGAACGAGATGGGTCGCCTCCGCCGGCAGCGATGGAATCACCCTGTAGATCGACGTAGAGATCAGGAGTACCCGCATATTGAGCCAATACGTCCGCTGCAGGATTAAGAATCGAAAACGAGGAGTCGTTTCTTTTCCTCAGGGTTGTCCCGGGAGCGGTCAGGAACTGTTCCACAGGCATCGGTTCGAAGTTCTCGCCCATAGTCATTCTCAGCTCCGGCCTGTACCGCTCAGCCAGCTCCTGCGCCCGCTCACCGATCCGGTTCTGGTAGAGGTTGGAATGGCCGGAGCGGGCGTCGTACCAGGCGATGCGGTCTCCCAGGATAACGGGGGCAAAGACATCGGCCTGGCCTGCGGTCACGTTCTGTACAGTAGGCCTCTCTGAGGAGAGGTCGGCCAGCATCACCCGGGTGGGTGAACCGGTGCTGCTTCTGGAGCTGGAACTCCAGACAACCCGGTAGCTGTCCCTGGGGGTGCCGTCCGGGTTGGTCTCGGTGGTCTTTTCGATCTCGGGGCTGTAGGCCTCCTCCTCGTAGATTGGCCAGGGCGGCGTCTCCGGACGGTCGAGGTCGTACATATAGATGCCCACCTCGGGCATACCGTAGTAGCTTTGGGCCCAGACTACCTTGCCGTCCTTGATGGCGGGGCTTTCCTGCCGCACCGCCCCCGAATCATCGGTGATCTGCACCACCTGGCCGGTGGCCAGGTTCCTGGCAAAGAGGTCGTTTACCTGGGGCACGCCGTATACGTTGTAGTTATCATTGGAGATCCATACCACCCAGTCGCCGTCTATCCGGGGGGAGATCTGGCTGCCGGGATCGGTGGCGACCGGAGTCTCGGCGCCGGTGGCAAGGTCATACAGGTAGATGTCATCCTGCCGGGTGCCGGCCCGCTCGTCCTGCCAGACCACCCGGGTGCCGGAGACATCCGGGTTGGATTGCGCATGGGAATTGGGAGACAGGGGGTGTTTGTATGGATCGCCCAGATAGGTGTAGTAGATCTGGACACCCCGGCCGCCGCCGGGGGTAGTAACTGCCTCCTCCCAGGCAACCAAAGCGCCGTCGGCTGCGGGGTTTTCCTGATCTTTGTATCTTCCGGTGAAGGGACCTGATGCGGTAAGCATCTGTGAGGGTGGCAGCTCGCCGCTACCCGGGGAGAGGTCGGTTATGTCACGGTAGAAGATACGGCTGAAGTTCTGCAGGCCCTCCACCGGGCGGTTGTCCTCCCAGATGGCGTATATCCTGCCTCCGGTCGAAGTCAGCGCCGGATGGTACTGTGAGTTACCAAAGGGATCAACGGCTGAGTCGGCGCCAAAGACATAAGCGTCTGACGGGTCACCGGAGAGCTGGTCGGCATAAGCCATATGCGTAAAGAAACCAGTAAGAAGCGGGATGGACAGGATAACAGCGAGCAGATACAACCGCAGCAGGCGAGCCATGGACACCCCTTGTATTCATTCTTGATATGATTTCCACCACGTCCTACCGCAGCCCTAGCGCTTGCCCACCGGGCGGAAAGATATCATTGTCTACCCCCCCCCTCTTGTCAAGGGTTGCCGCAGGTACTCAATGATAGAGGGCGGGTGATATACTTTCAGTCTGAGAAGCGGGGGGACACAAGAAAGGAATCACATTGTCGATACTGGTAGTGGGCTCCATCGCCCTTGATTCGGTGGAAACGCCCTTCGGCAAGGCCGAGGAAGCGCTGGGGGGCGCGGCGGTCTATTTCTCCTACGCCGCCAGCTTCTTCAACCATGTGCGGCTGGTGGGGGTGGTGGGAAGCGACTTCCCCCGGGAGCACCTGGAGCTGCTTCAGGGGCGCGACATCGACCTCTCCGGCCTGGAGAGGGCCGAGGGCGAGACCTTCCGCTGGAGCGGCCGCTACGAGTTCGACCTCAACGAGGCCCAGACCCTGGACACCCGCCTAAACGTCTTCGAGACCTTTTCCCCCTCCATCCCCGACTCGTTCAAAGACAGCGAGTTCGTATTCCTGGCCAACATCCAGCCGGGGCTGCAGCTGGAGGTGGCCCGCCAGGTGGACTCTCCCAGGGTCATCGCCTGCGACACCATGAACTTCTGGATAGACGGCGCCCGCGACCAGCTGGTGGAGACCCTGGGCGCCGTGGACATCCTGATCATCAACGACGCCGAGGCGCGAGAGCTGGCAAAGGAGCCCAGCCTGGTGAAGGCGGCGCGGGTCATCAGGGAGATGGGCCCCCGGACCCTGGTTGTCAAGCAGGGCGAGTACGGTGTGTTGATGTTCAACCGCCACTCGGTCTTCTCCGCCCCCGCCTATCCCCTGGAGGAGGTCTACGACCCCACCGGCGCCGGCGACACCTTCGCCGGCGGCTTCATGGGCTTCCTCTCCACCGTGGAGGATATCGATGACAGATCCATCCGCCAGGCGGTCATCTTCGGCTCGACGCTGGCATCCTTCAACGTGGAAGACTTCAGCCTCGACCGGATGAAGCGCCTGGACATGGACCAGATCATGTCCCGCTACGCCGAGTTCAAACAGCTGTCCCATTTCGAGGAGCTCGAAACGGACTGACCCATGCTTTGGAACAACATCAATTTCTGGCGCGTGGCTGCCTTCGTGCTATTCGCCGCCGTGCTGGCGCTCTCCTGGCCCTATCTGGGTCTCTCCCCCCGCTACGAGCTGCGGTCGTCGGACATGCAGGTCGTCCAGGCGCCCGAATACGGGGCCAGGTTCACCTTCACCGTAGCCAACGAGGGCAAGCGCGACGGCGAAGCCTACGTGACCTGCCACCTCTACCTGGACGACCGCGGTGGCGATACGGAGGATGATTACGTCGTCCTGGGAATTAATAAGGGAGATGAGAAGAGCGGCGAGCTTTTCATCCCGCTCAGGCCCGGGAGGACCGTCCATGACTGGCGGATCGAGGTAAGCTGACATTGAGGCACAGGGCCGCCCATGCCCGGAAACGGTCACGGCAGATAGCGCGGCGGCGCCTGCTGCTGCTCGGCGCCGTCCTGGTGGCCCTGCTTGCGGTGGTTCTTTCCTCGCTGATGGCGAGGGGAGGCAGCGCCGCCGAAGGCGGCGCTGCCGAAGCGGTGGTCGTACCAGTCAACGGCATCATCGACTCGCGCACGGCGGGTTTCATCACAACCAGCATCAGTGAAGCCGAGAAGTACGGCGCCCGCGTGGTCGTTCTCACTCTGGACACCCCCGGCGGCCTGGATGGGCCCATGCGCGACATCATCAAGAAGATGGCCGCATCGCCGCTGCCGGTCATCGCATATGTCTATCCACCCGGAGGCCGCGCCGCCTCCGCCGGCACCTTCATCATGATGGCGTCCGACGTGGCGGCCATGTCCCCAGGCACCAACCTGGGCGCCGCCCATCCCGTGGCCATCGGCGCCGACCCCTCCACGGAAGAAGGGACCAAGATACTCAACGACTCCGCCGCCTACATGCGCTCCCTGGCCGAGGCCAACGGCCGCAACGCCGACTGGGCCGAGCTGGCGGTGAGGCAGTCCATCTCCGCCACCGCCGACGAGGCGCTTTCGCAGCAAATAACCGAGTTCACCAGCGGTAACGTGGCGGAGCTCCTCAGCGACGTGGACGGATTCACCACCGTGGCCAAGGGCATCACCCTCGATACCGGCGGACTGGTCATCCGTGAGATGGAGATGAGCTTCTGGGATCGGGCGCTGCACCTGCTTCTCAACCCCAACGTGGTCTTCTTCCTGCTGCTGGTGGGCCTGCTGGCGGTGGCCTACGAGTTCGCCCATCCGGGTATCGGCCTGGGAGCGGTCACCGGCTTCTTCAGCCTGGCGCTGGCCATATACGCCCTGGCGGTGCTGCCGGTCAACTACGCCGGCCTGGCGTTGGTCATGCTCGGTTTCGCCCTGCTGGTGGCCGACCTCTTCATCACCAGCCTGGGACTGCTCTCCGCCGGCGGCGTCATCAGCATCGTCCTCGGTTCCTGGATGCTCTTCGACCCCTCTGCCCCTTTTCTGCGGGTGTCCCTGCCGCTGAGCACCGCCCTGGCGCTGGTCACCGCCGGCTTCTTTGTCATCATCGTTCGCGCCGCCCTCAAGGCGAGGCGCCTGCCGGCCCGCACAGGCGGCGAGGCCATGGTGGGTGAATACGCCCTGGCCCGCACCCGGCTGGACCCGTTGGGACAGGTCCACATCCATGGAGAGATCTGGAGCGCCGAGGTGGTGGAAGGTGAAACGGTAGAAAAGGGTGAAGAAGTGGAAGTACTAGAGGTGAACGGTTTGATACTGAAGGTGCGGCGCGCGCCCTGAAAGGGCGCGCGCCGCCCACCACAAACAACCCCAGGGAGGCGTCATGTCCATTGCCATAGGATTCATCGTAGCAGTCGCTTTCTTCGTCCTGATCCTGTTGATGATGTCAATCCGCATCGCCCGCGAGTATGAGCGCGGGGTCATATTCCGGCTGGGCCGCCTGATCGGCACCAAGGGGCCGGGCCTCTATCTGCTGATACCGGTCATCGACCGGCAGGTCAAAGTAGACCTGAGGACGGTGACCATGAACGTGCCTCCCCAGGAGGTCATCACCCGCGACAACGTCCCGGCCAAGGTCAACGCCGTTGTCTATTTCCGGGTTATGGAGGCCACCAAGTCCATCGTCGAGGTGGAGGACTATATAGCCGCCACATCCCAGATCGCCCAGACAACCCTCCGCAGCACGCTGGGCCAGGCGGAGCTGGACCACCTGCTGGCGGAGCGGGACCGCATCAACCAGCAGCTGCAGCGGATAATCGATGACCAGACCGAGCCCTGGGGCATCAAGGTCTCCACGGTAGAGGTCAAGGACGTGGAGATACCCCAGACCATGCAGCGGGCCATGGCCCGGCAGGCGGAGGCGGAACGCGAGCGTCGGGCCAAGGTCATCGCCGCCGAGGGTGAGTTCCAGGCGTCGGAGAAGCTGGCCCAGGCGGCCAATGTCATCTCCACCGAGCCGATCGCTCTCCAGCTACGCTTCCTGCAGACCCTGGGCGAGGTGGCCGCCGAGAACAACTCCACTACCATCTTCCCCGTGCCGATAGACCTGTTGAAGCCGCTGCTTGAGAAGAAGACATAGGGCCCCGGCGGAGCGTCACGGCAGAGCCGGCCAGCGGCCGGACGGTCTCCCCCACAGACAGAACATGGAACAAGGCTACATGACACAGGATGGTTTCCTTTACCCCGGACCGGGCCCGGGGCGCAAGCCGGCGCCCACATCCGGCAAGCAGGGCCCCGGCAACCGCCTCTGGGCCCCCTGGTCCGCCGCCGACGTGTTCGCCATCATCGGCCTTGTGGTCTTCGGCATGGTGGTCATCTTCTCCATCATGGGCGCAGCCATCGACCTGGCCACCACCCTGCTCCCGGGGGTGGACGGTGACTTCGTCAACGACTCGCTGCTGGTGACGGCGGCTGGGTTCTTCCTCCAGTGGGCGGTGACCCTGGGGGTGGCGTTCACTTATCTGAAGCTGCGCGGCTACAGTTTCGACCTTTCCACCATGGGTTTCAGGCGCCCCGTCTCCTGGTTCGAAGCGGTCGTGCTGGTCTTCGGGCTGCTGCTGGCCTTCTACACGTTCCTGGGCTTCTATAACTCCATCCTCGAGCAGCTGCTGCCCCGGCTGGTGCCCGAGCCCCAGGACGTGGGAGAATGGTACGGCTTCTCCTTCGCCGGCTTCATCATCGCCCTCAGCCAGGTGGCCCTGATAACGCCGGTGGTGGAAGAGATGTTCTTCCGCGGCATCATCCACCGCGGCCTGGAACGGCGGCTGGGGTTCGTGGGCGGAGCACTGCTGTCTTCACTCGTTTTCGCGCTGGCCCACGTCTCCTACACCCTCTACATCCCCATCTTCATCCTGGGATTCATGTTCGCCTTCCTGGCCCACCACACCCGTTCGCTCTGGCCGTCCATCATCGCCCATTTCGCGGTGAACTCGCTGGCGGTGCTGGGCCAGTTCCTGCTTTGAGCCCCGCTCGCGGCAGCATGGCACGAAAGAGTGTTCTCGGGGGTTTTCCCTATTTGAAATTCCCTCTCCCTTCTAATATCATAGCGCCGAAAAAAGAAAAGCTTTTCCACTTTTAGGGAGCTGAAACAGCGAGCATCAGAAGTGACACGATCTTCTTTTCGAAAGCATGCGGGCTCCCTTATTCTTCAGGAACAGGAACTTTCAAGGGGGATAATTGGGCCGTAGCCTGAACGGGCCGAGAAGGGCCGCCCACGGCACGGGAGCACGTCGTGACATCTGACTATTTCGTCAGCTACCTCTCAATCGCCCTCCTGGGGTTCGCCGATATCGTGGTCGTCCTCGCCCTCATCGGTCTGTCGCAGGAAGTCCAGAGGCGGAACCCCTACCGGGAGAAGCTGACCACCTACGAATGCGGCATCGAGCCTTACGGTGACAGCTGGTCACCCTTCGCCATCCGCTATTACCTCTTCGCCCTGCTGTTCGTCATCTTCGACGTGGAGGCGGTCTTCCTCTATCCTTGGGCGGTCATCCTCCGCCAGCTTGGTTTCACCGGTTTCATAGAAGTGATCATCTTCATCGGCGTCCTGCTCTTCGGGCTTGTCTACGCCTGGGCCAAGGGCGCCCTGGAATGGGTCTGAGATGTCGCTGATAGAGAGATTCCAGCATCCGAACATCATCACCACCACTACCGATTTCCTCTTCAACTGGGCGCGGTCCAACTCGCTCTGGCCCTTCACCTACGGCCTCGCCTGCTGCGGCATCGAGATGATAGCCACCAGCATGCCCCGGCACGACATGGCCCGCTTCGGCATGGAGGTCTTCCGCGCCACCCCCAGGCAGGCGGACGTGATGATCGTCTCCGGCACCGTCACCGACAAGATGGCGCCGGTGCTGGTAAAGCTTTACAACCAGATGGCGGAGCCCCGCTGGGTGGTGGCCATGGGCGCCTGCGCCTGCAGCGGAGGCATGTTCTGGGATTCCTACAACGTCGTCCAGGGGGTCGACCTGCTGGTGCCGGTGGATATCTACGTACCCGGTTGCCCTCCCCGCCCCGAGGCGCTGCTCTACGGCCTTATGCAGCTGCAGCTGAAGGTGAAGCAGGAGACCCAGGTGGGCAAGGTGCTGGAGCTGGCGAAGGCGCGGGCGGCAAGGACCAAGGCGGTGAGCTCGGGATGAGCGCCGATTCCCGCCTGCAGGAACAGGTGCCGCCCATCGAGATAATGCGGCTGGCCAACGAGCTGGTAGGCGAACTCAGCCAGGAGATATACCTGGAGGACCGGGGCAACCTGCTGATCAGGCTGGAGCCCGCCAACCTGGTCAAGCTGGTGATAGCGCTGAGGGATGATCCGCGCCTGTCCTACCGTTACCTGGTCTACATCACAGCCATAGATTATGAAGACCAGATGGAGGCCGCCTACATGCTCCGTTCCATGAAGCACGGCGTGCCGGCGGAGTTGAGGGCGCCCGTGGACCGCGAAGACCCCCACCTGCAATCGCTCTCGCTGTTATTCAGCACCGCCTGCTGGCATGAGCGCGAGACCTACGACCTGCTGGGCGTCCGGTTCGACGGGCACCCGGAGCTGACACGCATCCTCACCGGCCGCAAGGAAGAGATCTTCCCGCTGAGAAAGGACGCCAGGCCGCACCGCCAGCCCCGCGACGAATGGAGCCACAAGGGCCTGGCGGAAGCGTTGAGGCTCCCCGGGGAGAGAGACAGGAACGAGCGGTCATGAGCGTGCCCGAACACAAACTGCCCAGACGACCCTACCTGCGCCTGGAGGAGATGGTGCTCAACGTGGGCCCCCAGCACCCGGCGACCCACGGTGTACTGAGGCTGGTCCTGCACCTCAACGGCGAGATGATCGTCAAGGCCGACCCGGTGCTGGGATACCTGCACCGTGGTTTCGAGAAGCTGGCGGAGAACCGCACCTATTACCAGTTCCTGGCGATGATGAGCCGGCTGGACTACCTGGCCAACATCTTCATGGAATGGCCGCTGGTGCGCTGCCTGGAAGGGCTGATGCGCATCAAGGTACCCCGCCGCGCAGAATACCTGCGCATCATGGTGGCCGAACTCAACCGCATCGCCAGCCACCAGATGGCCATAGGCGACTTCCTGCTGAACCTTGGGGCGGGCACGCCCATATTCTGGGCGTTCCGCGACCGTGAGGTGATCATCGATCTGCTGGAGATGCTCTGCGGACAGCGGATGATGTACAACTACATGCGGGTCGGTGGTGTCAGGTACGACATCCCGCCGGGCTTCGAGGCCGCCTGCCGCAAGTTCATCGCCGAGTTCCCGGCCAGGATCGACGAGTACGAGAAGCTCATCACCGACAACGAGATATTCCTGGCGCGGACCCTGGGAGTAGGCATCATCGACGCCGCAGAGGCGATCGACTACGGCCTGACCGGGCCCAACCTGCGCGCTTCCGGCGTCAGCTGGGACCTGCGCAAGGACGATGCGTACTCCGCCTACAACGATTTCGAGTTCGACATCCCCATCGGCAAGCACGGTGACTGCTTCGACCGCTACAAGTGCCGCATCGAGGAGATGCGCCAGTCGCTGAAGATAGTCGAACAGGCGCTGGACGGCCTGCCCGAGGGCCCGGTGAGCGCCGGCATCCCGCCCATGCTCAGGCCCCGCGCCGGGGAAAAATACCGGGCGGTGGAGTCGCCCCGGGGCGAATGGGGACTCTTCCTGGTCTCCAATGGCGGCCTAAGGCCATACCGCCTGAAGATGCGCGACCCCAATTTCGTCGCCATCTCCACCCTGCCGCGGATACTGCCCGGATACAAGATAGCCGACGTCATCGCCATCGCCGGCAGCATGGATTTCATGCTGGGAGGTGCGGACCGCTGAACACCGTCATCGAATTCTTCACCTATTTCTTCATCGCCATGCTGATCACTTTCGCCGTGATCTTCGCCAGCGGTGTCGTCTTCCCCTATTCCATGCGCCGCCTCTGGGGCTTCATGAGCGACCGCCATGGGCCCAACCGCGTCGGCCCCCACGGGCTGTTGCAGCCCTTCGCCGACTTCATCAAGCTGCTGACCAAGGAGGACATCACGCCGCTGAAGGCCAACCCCTGGGTCTTCCTGCTGGCGCCGGTGATAGGTTTCGCCACCCCGGTGCTGGTGCAGGCGGTCATCCCCTACAGCCCCACCTATACCATCGCCAACCTCAATGTTGGCTTGCTCTATATCGCCGCCGTCAGCGCCTTCGGCGTCCTGGGCATCCTCCTGGCCGGCTGGTCCGCCAACAACAAGTACACCCTGGTAGGCGGCCTTCGCGCAGGCGCCCAGATGATCTCCTATGAGATACCGCTGCTGCTGACCCTGATCCTCGTGACCATGCTGGCCGACTCCATGAGCCTCAACGACGTGGTGACACAGCAGGCGGACGTCTGGTACATCGCTATCCAGCCTATGGCATTCATCATCTTCCTGGTCGCCGGGGTGGCTGAGCTCAACCGCACACCCTTCGACCTGCCGGAGGCTGAGTCGGAGCTGGTGGGCGGCTATATGACCGAATATGCCGGCATCCGCTTCGCCCTCTTCGCCGGCCTGATGGAGTGGGGCAACGTCACTGTCTGGGGACTGACCACCGCGACCCTCTTCCTCGGCGGCTGGCGGGGGCCCTTCTTCAGCAGCGCCGTCTGGTTGCTGCTGAAGGCCTTCGTCATGGGGCTGGTGATCATCTGGTTCTTCAGCACTTTCCCCCGGCTGCAGGTGGACCAGTTGATGTCCTTCGCCTGGAAGATACTGATACCCATCAGCATCCTCAACCTTGGCGTCACGGGGCTGTTCATCGTGCTGTGGCCGGACGATTTCCTGCTTCCCACCGCCATCTTCAGCTGGGTGGCCGTGATCGTGTTCATCGGTGTGTTCACTTTCGTGGTGAAGAAGATACTGCTGAGCAAGCGCCTGGGCATGAGGAAGTCCATGGACTATGAGCCATGGATGTACCGCAAGCCGGCGGCGCCCATACCCACCCGCAGGCAGGTGGGCCCATGATCGGTCTCTTTAAAGGTCTGCATGCCACCATCAGCCACCTGATGAGGCACAAGGTCACGGTGCAGTATCCGGAGGAGCGACGCGGGCTTCCCGAGCGCAGCCGCGGCCTGATCAGGCTCAGGCTCAAGCCTGGTTCCTATGAACCGCGCTGTATCTCCTGCACCTTCTGCGAGCAGGTCTGCCCCGCCACCGCCATAAAGGTCATCTATGAACAGCAGCGCGAGGGCAAGGTATGGGCCCTTGACGCCGGCGCCGGCCTCATGCTCAGCCATCTGCTGGAAGGAGACAGCGCCATCGGCGGCAACGGCTGGCGCGAAGGGGTGGACATGGCCGCACCCCGGGGAGCCTGCTTCGCCGAGTCACTGATGTACGCCGGCGAGATAACACCACGGGGCCTGGCCCGCACCGCCCGCAGGGACGGTGTTTCCCTCGCCCAGGCTTACGGCATCGCCACCTTTTACCGGCAACTGGGTCCGGGCGTTCCCGACCGCACCATCGTCGAGCCCACACCCGAGGCCGGGACAACAGTGGAGGATTGCCCGCCCATACTGCTGGGCGGCCACGGCAGACTGGACCCGGAGAGCATCGATGACTACTCCGCCACGGGCGGGTACGAGAGTGTGACCCGTTCGCTGATGGAGATGACCCCCGACCAGACTATCGAGACCATCGCCGTCAGCGGCCTGAGGGACCGGGGCGGCTCCGGCGGGGCCACGGCGGCCAAGTGGCGCCGTGCCGCGTCCACCGAATCGCTGGCCAAGTACATCGTCTGCAACGCCGGCGAAGACGACCGGGAGTCCTTCAAGGACCGGTCGTTACTGGAACACAACCCCCACGCGATCATCGAAGGCATGATCGTGGCCGGTTACGCCACCGGCGCCGCCCGCGGCCTGATCTATATCGACGCGAGCTTCGCCCTGGCGGAGAAGCGTATACGCCTCGCCATCGATCAGGCAAGGGACAGGGGACTGCTGGGCCGGGAACTCCCCGGCACCGGTTTCAAGTTCAACGTCAAGGTGGTCAGCATCCCCCGGGCCCTCGTCGGCAGCGAGGAGACGGCGCTGGTCGCCACCCTGGAGAGCCGCAGGCCCATGCCCTCACCGCGCCCCCCATGGCCCTCCGGCAGTGGCCTCAGGCAGAGGCCCACGGTGATCGAGAACGCGGAGACGCTGGCGACCGTCTCCTGGATCATCAGTCACGGGGCGAAGGAATTCAGCGGCATCGGCCCGCGCCACGCGCCGGGCACCAGGCTTTACACCCTTTCAGGGGCCGTAGACCGCCCCGGCCTCTACGAGGCCACCATGGATATCACCCTCAAGCGGTTGGTGGAGGGTCCGGCAGGCGGTTTCACCGGCACACCCAAAGCCGCCCTGGTGGGTGGCGCCGGCGGCGGTTTCCTCTCCCCCGGGCTTTTCGGCATCCCCCTGGATTTCGACGCCATGGCCGAGGCGGGCGGTGACCTGGGCTCAGGCGCCATAGTGGTCTACGGACAGGACTCCTGTATCGTCGAAGCGGTCAGGGAGTGTCTCTCTTTCACTTCCTCAGAATCCTGCGGCAAGTGCACGCCCTGCAGGTTGGGGCTCAGGCGCCTGCTGGACATAGTGGAGCGTGTCAGCATCGGAGAGGCGCGGGAAGGCGACCTTGAGACCGCCGCCGAACTGGCACGGGACATCGCCGACAGTGCCCTCTGCAGCCTGGGCCGCGGAGCGGTGAGGCCATTGCTGACAGCCCTGGATTTCTTCCGCGACGAGTTCGTACAGCATATGCGTGAAGGCAAATGCCCAGCGGGGAGGTGCAGTCTCTGATGGGAGCCAAGCCCGGGATAATCCCGCCGGCCACGAAGGACCCTGAGGGCCCCCTGGTCGCCCTCACCATAGACGGCGCCGAGGTCAAGGCCCACGCCGACCAGACCATCCTGCAGGCGGCGAAGGCCGCCGGGGTGAAGATACCACATCTCTGTGTGCTGAAGGAGCTGGAGCATTACGGTGGCTGCCGTATGTGCCTGGTGGAGGTGGAGGGACATGAGCGCCCATTACCGGCCTGCTCCACGCGCGTGGCGGAAGACATGGAGGTCTCCACCGAAACCGAACGCCTGCTCAGGCTGAGGAAGACCAACCTGGAACTGCTGCTCTCGGACCATAACGCCTACTGCGCTCCCCCCTGCAAATACCGCTGTCCCACCAATGTGGACATCCCGGCCTTCATAAGCCTCATCGGCGATGGTGACTACGACGAGGCCCAGCGCGTGCTGAAGGAGAACCTGCCCCTGCCGGCCAGCGTCGGCCGGGTATGCCCCCACCCCTGCGAGAGCCAGTGTCGCCGCAGCGAGGTGGAGGAACCTGTTTCCATCTGCCTCTCCCACCGTTTCGTGGGTGATGTGGCCATCCAGAAGGGGTTCCATCCCGAGCAGCCGGAGCCGTCCACCGGCAGGCGCGTCGCCGTCATCGGCGCCGGCCCGGCGGGCATCGCCAACGCCTACTACCTGGCGCTCAAGGGCCACTCGGTCACCATCTTCGAAGCCATGCCCCAGCCCGGAGGTATGCTGCGCTACGGCATCCCCGAATACCGCCTGCCCAAGAAGGTGCTGGACGCGGAGCTGGAGCCCCTGTGGGCCATGGGGGTAGAGCTGAGGACGGGAGTCAGGCTGGGGCCCGATATCACCGTCAACGGCCTGCTGGACGAAGACGGCTACGACGCCGTCTTCCTCGGGATAGGCGCATGGCAGAGCCGTCCCATGCGCGTCGAGGGTGAGGAGCTGGAGGGTGTCATCCACGTGGTGGAGTTCCTCAGCGAAGCCGCCCTGGGCAATCCCGCTGACGTGGGCGAGAAGGTGGCGGTCGTCGGCGGCGGCTTCTCCGCCATCGATGCCGCCCGCGTGGCGCTGAGGCTGGGGGCCAAGGATGTGACCGTGGTCTACCGGCGCACGCAGAAGGAGATGCCAGCCCACGAGATCGAGGTGCACGACGCCCAGGAGGAGGGTGTGAAGTTCGTCTTCCTCGCCGCCCCCGTGAGGATCGAAGGCGAGGACGGCCGCATGACCGGTGTCGTCTGCCAGAAGATGGAGCTGGGTGAGCCGGACGACAGCGGCCGGCGGCGCCCGGAGCCGGTGAAGGGCTCGGAGTACCTGATGGAGCTTGACACGCTCATCCCCGCCATCGGCCAGACACCGAAGCTTACCTATACCGACGAAGATGGCCGCGCCGACTGTGAGTTCCTGGACGCCGGCACCGGCGTCTCCTGCACCCGTTGGCAGACGGTAGCCGCCAACGAGAGGACCATGCAGACGGAACGGCCGGAAGTCTTCACCGCCGGCGACGCCTTCACCGGCGCCGCTACCGTGGTGGAGGCCATCGGCGGCGGCAAGAACGCCGCCCGGGCCATGGATGCCTTCCTGCGTGGTGAGGACATGACGGCTTACGAGCAGCAGTTGCCTCAGGAGTCGCCGCCGCTGCTGAGCATCCCGGCCTGGCGCCCGGAGAAGCGGGAGCGCCAGCAGACGCCCATGCTGTCGGTGAAGGAGCGGATCGACAACTTCCTGGAGATAGACAAGGGCCTCTCGGAGAAGGCGGCCCGTGCCGAGAGCAGCCGCTGCCTGAAATGCATCTGCGAGGGTGTGGAGACATGCAAGCTGAGGCGCTACAGTATCGAGGCCGGCCTGCTGAGAAGCGAGGCCAACCGTTTCGCCGGTCGCCAGCATCTCTACGGCCGCGACAGCAGCCATCCTTTCATAGTCAGGGACCCCAACCGCTGCATCGATTGCGGCCGCTGCGTGCGCGTATGCCGCCAGTGGACCGGCTCCAGCTGCTATGAGTTCATCGGCCGCGGTCCCGATTCCATCGTCGGCACCGCTTTCGACGTCTCGCTCAACCACACCGACTGCGTCTCCTGCGGCCGCTGCGCCAGCGCCTGTCCCACGGGGGCCCTCTTCTTCCGCGAGCGCGAGCTGAAGGACTGGCATCTGGACCTTTCGCGCTGTATCTTCTGTGGCGACTGCGTGGAGGTCTGCCCCCAGAAGGCGCTGGCCAACACCACCGAATACGAACTGGCGACTTACGGGCGTGAAGCTCTCAGCTACCACCTGCTTGAGCTCGCCCGCGGCGCCGAGGAGGAGCAGTGACCGATTTCCATCCATTGCCGTTCTATCTGCTGTCCGCCGGCACCCTGGCCTGCGCTTTCGGCATGGTCGTCTTCAAGAACCTCATCCACAGCGCCATCTCCATGGTCTGCTGCTTCATCGGCATCGCCGGCATCTATATCCTGATGAAGGCCGAGCTGGTAGCGGCGGCGCAGGTGCTGATCTACGTTGGAGCCATCTCCATCCTCATCCTCTTCGCCATCATGCTCACCCGCCACCGCGGCGGAGAACTCGACATCTTCTTCCACCGCCAGTCCTGGGTCGCCATACCTGTGGTCCTCGCCGCCTTCCTGGTGCTGGCGGGCATCCTGGCCTTCGCCGCCTACGACGCCTCGCCGGATTCCCTCAACCCGACTACCCGTGAAGTGGCGGACATACTGTTCAACCAGTACACCTTCCCCTTCGAGATAGTGTCGCTGGTGCTGCTGGCGGCCATCGTCGGGGCCGTGCTGATGGCCAGCAAGGAGAGGAAACACTGACCGCGCTGCAACATTACCTGCTGCTGTCGGTAGCCCTCTTCAGCATCGGAGCCTGGGGCGTGCTCGCCCGCCGCAACATCATCCTGGTGATAATGTGCATCGAACTGATGCTCAACGCGGTCAACATCGCCCTGGTGGCCTTCTCCAACTACGTTTACAACGGCAGCGGCCGCGGACAGGTATTCGTATTCTTCGTCTTCGCCATCGCCGCCGCCGAGGTCGCCGTCGGCCTGGCCATAACCATAGCCCAGTACCGCCTGAAGGAGAGCACCAGCGTCGACGAGATGAAGGAGATGGAGGGATAGGGTGAGAACACTGGTGCTGTTGATACCGCTGCTGCCCTTCGCCTCCTTCGTGCTCACGGGGCTGCTGGGCCGGCGCTACCTCCGGGAGAAGAGCCATTACCTGTCGGTGGCGACGGTGGCCGTATCCTGGCTGCTCTCCATGTACGTCTTCTACCGGGTGGAGACCGGGGATGTCTTCAGCTGGCACATCTACTCCTGGATCGTCGCCGGCAGCTTCGATGTCAGCGTGGGCATACTGGTGGATGAGCTGACGGCGGTGATGCTGATGGTGGTCTCCACCGTCGGCTTCATGGTCCATGTCTATTCCATCGGCTACATGAAGGGCGACGGTGGCTATTACCGCTTCTTCGCCTATCTCAACCTCTTCATGTTCTCCATGTTCATGCTGGTGCTGGCGGACAATTTCCTGCTGCTTTATGTCTTCTGGGAGGCTGTGGGCCTCTGCTCCTACCTGCTCATCTCCTTCTGGTATCACCGCAAGAGCGCCGCCGACGCCGGCACCAAGGCCTTCCTGGTCAACCGCGTCGGCGACTTCGGCTTCGGCCTGGGCATCATCCTCATCTTCGTCACCCTCGGCACCCTCAGCTACGAGGGCGTTTTCAGCATGGCGGAGGCGGGCGCCGTCACCGGCGGCACACTCACGGCCATCTGCCTGCTGCTCTTCACCGGAGCGGTGGGCAAGAGCGCCCAGTTCCCCCTGCATGTCTGGCTGCCGGACGCCATGGAGGGCCCCACGCCGGTCAGCTCCCTGATCCACGCCGCCACCATGGTCAACGCCGGCGTCTATATGGTAGCCCGCTGCAGTCCCCTCTTCTCCCAGTCGGAGACAGCCATGATAGTGGTGGCCGTGATCGGCGGCTTCACCGCCATCTTCGCCGCCTCCATCGCCCTGGTGCAGAACGACATCAAGAAGGTGCTGGCCTACTCCACCGTCAGCCAGCTGGGCTACATGTTCATGGCCCTGGGTGTGGGCGCCTGGGCGGCCGGCATCTTCCACCTGGTGGCCCACGGCTTCTTCAAGGGGCTGCTCTTCCTCTGCTCCGGCGCGGTCATCCACGCCCTGGCCGACGAGCAGGACATGCGCCACATGGGCGGACTGAGGAAGAAGCTGAAGATCACCTACTGGACCTTCGTCATCGGCGCCCTGGCCATCTCCGGCTTTCCCGGCGCCGCCGGCTTCTTCAGCAAGGATGCGGTGCTGGGAGGCGCCTTTCGCGGCGGCTACTGGTACCTCTGGCTGGTGGGCATCATCGCCGCATTCATGACCGCCTTCTACATGTTCCGGCTCATTTTCATGACCTTCCACGGTGAGTTCAGGGGAGAGAAGAAGGTCTTCGAACATGCTCATGAGGCGCCGCCGAGCATGACCATACCGCTGATCATCCTGGCCATCCCCTCCATCTTCACCGGCATGGTGCTGGGCCTGCCGCCGGAGGACGGTCATATCGACCACCTGCTGGAACCGGTCTTCGAGTTCGCCGTGGGCGGCGCCCGGCATGCGTTCGCCGCCGTGGACGCCGGCCTGATGGCGCTGTCGGCGCTGGTGGGCATCGGCGGTATCCTGCTGGCCTGGCAGTTCTACGTCAGGCGCCGGGACCTGCCGCGGCTGGCCGGTGAGAAAGCGGGTCCGCTCTATCCCCTGCTGCTCAACAAGTATTACGTCGACGAGGTCTACTTCGCCGTCATCATCAACCCGCTCAGGCGCCTGGCCCGCTGGCTCTGGCGCGGTTTCGACCAGGCGGGCATAGACGGGTTTATCAACGGCATGGCGCGTTTCTTCCGCGGCGTCGGCGCCGGTCTCCGGCCTTTGCAAAGCGGCGAGGTCCATGCCTACCTGCTGAACATGTTCCTGGGACTGTTGTTGTTGATGTTGGCCTACCTGGTGCTGTGGCCATGAACGTTTTCCTGACAACACGCGCGAAGCCGGCCGGGAGGCGCTGAGTGTATTCTTTCCAGGAGCAGATCGGCTTCCCCATACTGTCGGTGATCATCTTCCTGCCGGCGCTGGGCGGCGCGCTGATGTACCTCATGCGTGGCCGTCCCCGCTGGTACAAGCCCACCGCCGTGGCCGCCGCCGGCGCCACCTTCGCCCTCACCCTGGTGCTGATCGGCTACTTCGACAGGTACACCGCCGACATGCAGTTCGTGGAGAACGTGCCCTGGATAGAACGGCTGGGCATCTCCTACCACATGGGCATAGACGGCATCAGCCTGCTGATGGTCTTCCTGACGGCGCTGCTCTCGCTGATAATCATGCCCGCCTCCTGGCGCTACGTGAAGGACCGGGAGATGGTCTTCTTCTCCATGTTCCTGTTCCTGGAGACGGGGATGCTGGGCGTCTTCTGCGCACGCGACCTCTTCCTGTTCTATATCTTCTGGGAAGTGATGCTGATACCGATGTATTTCATCATCGGCGTCTGGGGCGGGCCGCGGCGGGTCTACGCCGCCGTCAAGTTCTTCCTCTTCACCCTGGCGGGGAGCCTGCTGATGCTGGTGGCTATCGTCGGCATCGCCTGGCTGGCCCGGCCCAACCAGTTCGCCGCGCCGGTGTTCGACCTGGATACGCTGAGCCAGGCGGTGTTCAGCGTACGCGTCCAGTACCTGGCCTTCCTGGCCTTCTTCATCGCCTTCGCCATCAAGGTGCCCATGTGGCCGGTGCATACCTGGCTGCCGGACGCCCACGTGGAGGCCCCGATGGCGGGCAGCGTCATCCTTGCCGGCGTGCTGCTGAAGGTGGGCGGCTATGGTATCATCCGCCTCTGTCTGCCCCTGTTCCCCGACGCCGCCGCCTTCTTCGCCCCCTACATCATCATCCTCTCCATCATCGCCATCATCTACGGCGCCCTGGTCTCGCTGGCGCAGAAGGACCTGAAGAAGCTGGTAGCCTATTCCAGCGTCAGCCACATGGGGTTCGTCACCGCCGGCATCTTCGCCCTCAGCGCCGTTGGCATCGAAGGGGCGGTGATGGTGATGTTCAGCCACGGACTGCTCACCGGGGCTCTTTTCCTCATGGTGGGCTTCCTCTACGAGAGGCTGCATACGCGGGAGATCGCCGCCATGAGAGGGCTTGCCTCCCCCTTCCCGGTGATGGCCGCCTTCCTGCTGTTCTTCACCCTTGGTTCGCTGGGACTGCCTGGCCTCTCCGGTTTCGTGGGCGAGTTCCTCAGCCTGGTCGCGGTCTTCTCCTTCAGCAAGCCCATGGGCGTAGTTGCCGCCATGGGTATCATCCTGGCGGCGGCCTACCTGCTCTGGATGTTCCAGCGGGTGATGTTCATGAAACGGGATGACGGCGAAGAGGAGGACTGGAAGAAACTGCCGGATTTCAGCCTGAGGGAGATCGGCTCGCTGCTGCCGCTGGGGCTGCTGGCGGTCTGGGCCGGCGTCTACCCCAACACCTTCCTCGACCTCATCGGCCCCTCCAGCCGGCAGCTGGCGGACCGCTTGGCCCCCTATGTCGCCGAAGGCGGCAACACCCTCTACCATATATTCGCGTCACTGGGAGGCATGTAGTGCAACACGACCTTCTGGCCATCATCCCGGAGCTGATGCTCATCGCCACGGCGGTGGTGGTGTTGCTGGTCGACCCGGTTCTGCCCCCGGACGGGCGCAGGGGTCTCAGTTACCTGGGGGTCTTCGCCTGCCTGATGGCGGCCGTCTCCACCTGGTTCCTCCGCAACGAGGAGTTCTCCGCTTTCAACCACAGCATCGCCCTGGACCGCTACGCCATCTATTTCAAACTGCTGTTTTTGACCATCGCTGTCATAGCCATGCTCATCTCGGAACAGCATCTCATCCTGCGCGGACGGCTGCTGGGTGACTACTACGCCCTGATATTGCTGGCCACCGTGGGCATGATCATCATGGCCGAGGCCATCGACATCATCACCTTCTTCGTGGGGCTTGAGCTGATGGCCCTCTCCAGCTATATCCTGGCCGGCTTCTTCCGCTACGAGCCTCTCTCCATCGAGGCCTCGGTCAAGTACTTCATCACCGGCTCCTTCGCTTCGGCCTTCGTCCTGTTCGGCATGGCCCTGCTTTATGGCCTCACCGGCGCCACCAATTACCAGGAGATAGGCGACACCGTCGCAAGCGGGGTATCCGGCAGCGTGCTGGTGGTGGCGATCATGCTGCTGCTGGCGGGTTTCGCCTTCAAGGTCGGCGCCGTGCCGTTCCACAACTGGGCTCCCGACGTCTACCAGGGTTCGCCCACGCCGGCGGCGGCCTTCCTGGCCGTGGGCCCCAAGGCGGCCGGCTTCGCCGTGATGGTGAAGTTCTTCACCATCATCCTCGGCAGCGAGAGCGGCAAGTGGACCGGACTGGTCATCGTCCTGGCCATCGTCACCATGCTGGTGGGAGCGACCATGGCTCTGGTGCAGCGCGACCTCAAGCGCATGCTGGCCTATTCCAGTATCGCCCATGTGGGTTACCTGCTGGCGGCGGTCACCGCCCTGGGCGAGGGCTCCGCGAAACTGGCTTCATCGGCCATCCTCTTCTACCTGGCCGCTTATGCGGTGATGAACCTGGGCGCCTTCGGCGTGCTGGTTTACCTGGCCAACAACAGCGACTACGATTACTCGCTGGACGGAGTGATGGGGCTGGGACGACGGTTCCGCCTGGCGGCGCTGATAATGATCCTCTTCATGTTGTCCCTGGCGGGCATACCGCCCACGGCGGGGTTCTTCGCCAAGTTCTACCTGTTCGCCGCCATCGTCGACTCCGGGCTGGCGTGGCTGGCGGTCATCGGCGTCCTCTTCAGCGTCGTGTCCGCCTACTATTACCTCAGGGTGATCGTATATATGTATATGAGAGAGCCGGAAAGGGAGCTGGAGAAGGACCCGGAGCGCGCCTATGACCTGGAGCTGGGGCTGGGGCTGGCCGCCCTGGCGGTTATCCTGCTGGGCATCCTGCCCTCTCCGGTGCTCAACGCGGCCCAGGACGCCGTGCACAAGGTGCTGGGCTTCTGAGAAACCGGCTTCTGAGCCACTAAGCAGGCAGGTGCGCTCGCGGCGGTCCCGGCGGCGAGCCCGGAGGCACTCCCAGCGGCGGCAAATTCCAATCAAAACGCTCATGTTTTCCCGCTGTTTACAGGCACTTTTACTAGTTGTATAATCAAATCCCTTGTAACATCATGTCAGGCCGGTCCGGCCTTTTCGCGGGGGGGTGGGGACGGAAGCTGACCCTTGCTTCCTTCTCCCGCCGGGGCTGTTGCCAAAGCAACGGGGTGTGGGCGGTGTGGGGATGGCACGCATGAGGGTTACGACTTTCGCGGTGATCGTAGTCGCATGTCTTGTCGCTGTGATATTGGGTATGCTCTCCGGTTTCAGCGAGAGCAGCGGTTCGAGTGTGATCGTCCGGACGGTCACGGTGTCCGTGCCGGAGGCCCCGGCGGGCGGGGGCGCCGCCGAGACGAACCCGGGGACCGCCGTGGCCAATCCGGGCGCCGCTACATCCGTTCCGCCGTCACCGGCGCCCGTCCCCTCTTCCGCTTCAACAACCGGCCACTCAGGTGGTTACGGCGCTTATGAACAGGGTTACCATGACGGCTACAACGATGGTCATGACAAGCGCTATGACTATCAGAATGGTTATGACCAGGGTTACGACGACGGCTACAGTGAAGGCTACCAGCAGGGTTCCAGCGACTACTCGCCCATATGATCATGGCTGCACGCCATGACCCTGTGACCGTTCGGGCATGACGGCGGTTCCTCCCCCTTGCCCCCCGCTTGTTCCTCCGCTTGTTCCTCCGCCTTTTGTCCCCCCGCCTCCCCCCTTGTTCCGTCCGGCGGGTATGATAGGCTCATCCTGTCTTAAGCAAACAAACCGGAAAGAGGTCGCCGTCCATGTCAGAAATCCTTTCCTGGATAATACTGCTGCTGGCCGCAGTGTCTGTGGTGCTGCTGGCCGTCCTGCTCGCCGGGGTCAGGAGAACAGGCCCCGGGGACGGTTCCGGAAAGCTGGAGCAGACTCTCCGGCAGGAGCTGCGCCTCAGCCGCGAAGAGGCCGCCGGCACAGCGCGTGAACTGCGCCAGGAAGTGGCGAAGGCGCAGAAGGAGGCTTCCCAGACGGTGGTCGCCACCATCGGCGAGCTGGGCAGGTCCCAGAAGGACTACCTGGGCGAGGTGGCGGAGCAGGTCGGCAGGATGTCCTCCGCCAACGAGGAGCGCATGGAGAAGATCCGCGGCACGGTGGACTCGGGCCTGCGGCAGCTGCAGGAGTCCAACGAGAAGAGGCTGGAGCAGATCCAGGGCGTGGTGGACGAGAAGCTGCAGAGCGCCCTGGAAAAGCGTCTCACCGAGTCCTTCAACCTGGTGAGCGAGAGGCTGGAGGCGGTCCAGCGCGGCCTGGGCGAGATGCAGGACCTGGCGAACGGCGTCGGCGACCTCAAGCGCGTGCTGACCAACGTCAAGGCCCGGGGCACCTGGGGGGAAGTCCAGCTGGGAGCCCTGCTGGAGCAGGTGCTGACGCCGGACCAGTACGACCGGAACGTCAAGACCAGCGAGACCTCCGACGAAATGGTGGAGTTCGCCGTGAAGCTGCCCGGACCGGAGGAGGACCCTGATTCCCCCGTCTGGCTGCCCATCGACGCCAAGTTCCCCCAGGAAGACTACCTGCGTCTGGTGGACGCCGCCAGGGGCGCCGACGCCGAGGCTGTTGAGGAAGCGACGGCTTCGCTCGTCCGCTCAGTCGTCGGTTCCGCCAAGGACATACACGAGAAATACCTCAACCCTCCGGCTACGACGGATTTCGCCATCATGTTCCTGCCAACGGAGGGCCTCTATGCCGAGGTCCTGCGCCAGCCGGGTCTGCTGGAGGACATCCAGCTCAAGCATCGGGTCGTCATCGCGGGACCGACCACGCTGGCGGCCATTCTCAACAGCCTGCGCATGGGTTTCCGCACCCTGGCCATAGAGAAGCGCTCCAGTGAAGTGTGGCAGGTCCTGGGGGCGGTGAAGACCGAGTTCGACAAGTTCGGCGAGGTGCTGAAGAAAGTCAAAAAGCAGCTGACGACTTTATCCAATACCATCGACAAGACCGAGGTCCGCACGCGGGCCATGGAACGCAAGCTGCGCGAAGTGGAGCAGCTACCCTCCGATAGCGCCGAGAGCATCCTGGGGCTGCCGGACCTGGACCTGTCCGGTGAGGAGGAGGAAGAAGAGAAAGAGCTCGAAGAGGACACAGAGGAGCAGGGGTTCGAGCAGCCGGTGGGGGAAAAGGATTGATCCTGCGCCACACTGATGAAGGGTCTTTCCAGTAAACATCCTCTTCTCCGTCCCACCTTTAAGGACAGCGCGTCCGCAACATATGCCTCGTAGCCACAGCCGAGACAGAACCGGCCGTAACCACCCCGGGGGTCGGCCCACCCATGTTTAGCGAGGTACCCGCCAATGGGTATATAGATTCCAGAGTCGGACGAACCTGTAAACGCGTTGGTGGCTCATGTCCGGGCGCGAAAGGAGGCCATCATGTCAGTGGAAGAGGCCGTCGACGAGAAGGCGTCCTTCCAGGAGGGCATCAGGGAATGGCAGGGAGTGGAGGATGAGACTATCGCCTCCTGCGAGGAGATCATCCACGCCACGGACAACGAGCTGGTCAAGACAATCGCCGGCATCGTCATGGCCGATTCGGCCCGGCACAAGCAGGTGCTGAACCTGATTGACGACACGCTCACCGGAACCGTGACCCTGACGCCGGATGAGCTGGCCGGGCTGTCGGAACTGCTGCACAAACACCTTCAGATCGAGCGCGACTCCATCCGCCTGGCACAGAAGCAGTACGACCACAGCCGCAACTTCGTGGTCAGGCACCTGCTCACCTACCTGATGGAGGACGAGAAGAAACATGCCAAGCTCTTCCAGCAGCTCAACGACTTCAAGAGGAAGATATATCCGTACGCCTGAACCGGCAGCCAGGGGTTGAAGGATTCGGGCAGCCGTTGCTGAAACCATAACCACGAGTCCCCGTCAACCGAAGGGTGGGCCAGGATCCACCCGGACGATTCAGGAGACCGATGGGATACAGGATCAGAAGGTTCCTGGCGCGTTGTCTTTATGGTATCTGCCTGCGCCTGGAACGTCCGCGTCTGCGATAGTCGACCGCGCCTGTTACGTCCGCGCCTGCGCCAGCTGCCTGCGCCAGTAACGTCCGCGCCTGCGCCAGCCTTCAGGCGGCAGGGAAGGAGAGGCGGACAGCCGCACCGGCCCCTGCGGGATGGTTGTCAACCATGAGCAGGCGTTTACGTGCCTGGGACGGATAGGCGGACAGCCGCACCGGCCCCTGCGGGGGAAGCATCCGCCTCATGCGCGGGGGAAGCCTTCGCCTCAGGAGTTGATGGCGAGGTTGATATCACCGATGGCCTCGTAGACCTCGTCCACCGCCTGGTTGTCCAGCTCGCGCGCCTGGGCCAGCTGGGCGGGATCTTTACTCTGAAGCCCGGTCACCTGCAGCTGATAGAACCTCTGCCACTTGCCGAAACCGGAGATGAGCAGCCTGTGTGAGTCTTCCAGCCCCGCCGGTACGTCCATCTCCTGTAGCGTCTGTAGCATGGCCGTGAACTCGCCGGCGCTCTCGTCGGCGAACTCCACCAGCTCTGCCGTTCCCAACTCACCCGCCTCATGCCGGTCCACCTGCAGCTTGTAATCCTGATTGACCTTGTCCGCGTGGCTGGTGATATCGTCGATATCGCTGGCATAGGAAGCCGGCACCGTTCCAGTAACGGTGGCGATGGAAGCGGCGGTGGACATTGTGGCGCCGCCCTCGCCGCCGCAGCCCGCCGCCATGGCCGCCGCTGCAGCAAGAACCAGCAGAGCTGCCAGGCCGTTCATCCATACCTTGCTCCTCGCGCGGCTCATGTCCCGACTCCCTCAGAGCTGCTTGACCGGATTGGACAGGGTGCCGATACCCGCTATCTCTATCTCCACCGTGTCACCGTCCTTCAGGGCGAACTCGTTGGGCACCATGATGCCGGTGCCGGTGGAGACCACCGTCCCCGGCGGGACAGGATTGTCGCGGCAGAGGTACTCGTTGAGCTCCTCCAGCTTGCGGCCGATGCGGCCGCTGCTGGTGCTCTCCTCATAGATGGTCTCGCGGTCGCGGATGATCCGGCAGGATATCTCCAGATCATAGGGATCAGGGCCGCTGGCGGCCAGCAGGATGGTCGGCCCCAGGGCGCAACAGCCCGAGTAGATCTTCGACTGGGGCAGGTACAAGGGGTTCTCCCGCTCGATATCCCAGGCTGAGACGTCGTTACAGATCGTATAGCCGACTATCTCCCGTTCCTTGCCCAGGATATAGGCCAGCTCCGGTTCGGTGGCGGTCAGTTCGGAATCGCTGCGGATGCCGATAGGCTCGTAGGGACCCGCGCAGCGGGCCGCCGTTGCCTTGAAGAAGCACTCGGGGCGGTCGCTGTGATACACACGGTCGTAGATACTGGCTGAAGAGTCCATGGCGGCCGCCACATCGGCGTCGCGCACCTCGGCGCTGCGCCGGTAGGTAACGCCGAACCCCCATACCTCCGGCGGCGCCAGGGGTATGGTCAGGAAGGAGCGGTTGCCTGCCGGCGGGCGGTCCAGCTCCTGCCAGTCATAGACGTTGTGCAGTTCGTCCGGCACGCGCTCCGCCGTCTCCCGCGCGTATTTGGCTACCTCCTCCGCCATGCCGCCGGCCCATTCCATCAGCGCCATGAAGTTGTTGAACGCCGGCTCGGCAGCGGCCAGGTCCAGGATCCGGTCACCGTCCACATATCCCAGCCTCGGTCCCAGCTCCGGTGTGTTGAACTGTACTATCCTGTCCATATCAGTACTCCAGGTAGATCGTCTTGGTGTCGGTATAGAAGTCCACGGCCACGTGGCCCTGTTCGCGGGTGCCGGTGCTTGAATCCTTCATGCCGCCGAAGGGCACCTGCACCTCGGCGCCCACGGTGGGCGAGTTGATATGGACCATGCCCGCCTCGATACGGTCGGCGAACTCCATGGCCCGGTGGATGTCACGAGTGCAGATGGAAGCGCTGAGGCCGAAGCGGGTGTCGTTGGCGATGGCGAGCGCCTCCTCGAAGCCGTTGGTGGCGATGATGCCCACCACCGGACCGAAGATCTCCTCCCGGGCGATGCGCATATCATTGGTGACGCCGCCGAAGACGGTGGGCGCAACGAAAAAGCCCTTGTCGTAGGGACCGCCCGTCATACGCTCGCCGCCGGCGAGCAGCTCCGCGCCCTCGCCCTTGCCGACCTCGATGTACTCCAGCACCGTGTTCATCTGCGCCTCATCGATGGACGGCCCTACCTGCACGCCCTCCTCAAGACCGTTGCCCACCTTGATGCCGGCGACGCCCGCCAGTACCTTCTCCGTGAACTCATCCAGCACGTCACGGTGGACGATGGCTCGGCTGGTGGCGGTGCACTTCTGGCCCGTGGACCACATGGCCCCGTTGATGGTGAGCGCCACTGCCTTGTCCAGGTCGGCATCCTCCATAACCACCATGGGATTCTTGCCCCCCATCTCGCACTGGCACCTGGCGCCGCGGCCGGTGACCCGGCCGTAGAGGTCGCTGCCCACCGTATCGGAGCCGGTGAAGGAGACTCCTCTCACCGACGGATTGACGGCCAGCTCGGTGCCGACGGTGGAGCCGGAGCCGGTGACGAAGTTGAGTACCCCCGGCGGCAGGCCCGCCTCCTCGCAGGCCCGGACTATCCTCAGCGCCGTCAGCGGGGCGTTGCTGGCGGGCTTTAGCACCACGGTGTTTCCCGCCACCAGCGCCGGCGCCAGCTTCCAGGCGGGGATGGCCACAGGGAAGTTCCAGGGGGTGATCAGGCCCACCACGCCCAGAGGCTCTTTCACCGTGTAGAGCAGGGTGCGGCCGAACTCGGAGGGCGTGGTCTCACCGAAGATACGCCTTCCTTCGCCGGCGAAGTAGTCGAAAACCTGGACGGCGCGGGCTGTCTCGCCCTTGCCCTCCGGCAGCGTCTTGCCCTCCTCGCGGGTGAGCCCCTCGCCGATGCTCTCCAGGTCGCGCTCGATGATGCGCGCCACCGCCGACAGGTACTCGCCGCGCTTGGGTGCGCTCAGAGCCCTCCAGCCGGCACGGGCCTCCTCCGCCGCTTCGATGGCGGCACGGGTATCCTCGGCCGTGGAGGCCTGGAAGTAGCCCACGATGTCATCGGTATCAGCCGGGTTGATGTCGGCGAAGGTCTCCCCCGAACCGGAATCCACCCACTTGCCCCCGATATAGTTCTGGTAAGTCTCTGGCATTTCCACCTTCCCTTACGCGTTCTGGTTACAGGCGCCGGTGTTCTCGCCCCGCCACGTACTGAAGCCGCTCCGGCCATGACGTCCCTTGCCGGAAGCGCCGGACGGAAGCGCCGGACGGAAGCGCCGGGAAGTGGATTTTATCATTCAGGGGCCGCTGTTGTCGCCTTTCCGGCCGGCGGGATCGGTGGGGCCGGCTTCGCCTTCGCCTTCATTGCCCCCATCGGCATCTTCGGCGCGAGCGGCTGATTCGATGTGTACCTTGTTGCCGCCGGCGTGCTTGGCCACGTACATGGCGGAGTCGGCGCGGTTGACCAGGTCGTCTATATCGTCGTCGGGGCTCATCTCGGTGAGACCGATGCTCAGGCCGGTATCGGGGAAGGAGAAATCCTCGTAGGTGCGGCGGATGCGTTCGGCGACCCCGGCGGCGCGCACCTCGTCGCTGTAGGGAAGGATGACAGCGAACTCGTCGCCGCCGTATCGGTAGCCGGAGTCCACATCCTGCCTGATGCAGGCGGTGATGGCCTGGGCCACTCCCCTCAACGCCTCGTCACCCTTGAGGTGACCACGCTCGTCGTTGTAACGCTTGAGGTTGTCCAGGTCCACCACCAGCAGGGAGACCGGATGTTTCTGGCGCTTGGCCCGCGCCATCTCCTCCTTCATGCGCCGGTAGAAGAAGCGGCGGTTGAACAGGCCGGTGAGGCTGTCGGTGATGGACAGCTCCTCCATCTTCTTGGAATGGGCATAGGACTTCTCGTAGAGTTCGGCATTCTCTATGGCCACGCCTATCTCGCTGCCGATGGCCACCAGCAGCTTGATCTCGTCGGGAGAAAAGGTGCCCCTCTCCGGGCTGAGCAGACACATCACGCCCCTGACCCGGCCCTTGGACTCCAGGGGGATACCCACATGGGAACTGAACTCCGGATGCTGGGCCAGCGGGTTATCTTCCGGGTCGGCCTGTGAAAGGTCCTCCTCCAGCACCGGCTCACCCTGCTGCACCACCAGGCCGGGGCAGCCGGTACCCACCGGCACGGAGGACATCACGTCAACCACGTCGCGGGGCAGCCCCTGGTGGATCATCAGGTTCATCTCCGCTTTCCTCTCGTCGACGATGAAAACGCCGCCCACCTCAAGTTCCAGCAGCTCCAGGACCATCTTCAGGGATTCCCTGAGGATGACATCGAGGTTGAGCGAACGGCTGACGGTCGAGGCGATGCGGTTGATGGCCTCCAGCTCGCGCATGCGTTCCTCGACCTTCTTGTCCAGCTGTTCCGAATAGCCGCGCAGTTGGGCTTCGAGGATGGCCTTCTCCGCCTTGATCCTCCTCAGCTGTTCTTCAAGCTCCCCCGGGGAACGGGAGCCGGTTTCGCCGGAATCGGCGGATATCTGCTGGGGATTATCGGTCATGTTCGCTGCCTGGGTCGGGGGCCTGAGGAACCCGGGAGTCTTCAACGGATTGATAGTTGCCCTCCGATACTAGCATCGGCCATCAGCGCGGGCAAGTAGTCCGGGCCCGCCGGCGGACTGTTTCTTGGTCTTGCCCGCCCTGCGCGCTCCATCCCGGCCGGCATGCTCCCGTCCGCCCCGGACCGAGAGGCCCGGCCCGCGAGGGCTGCTTCTCTCTGCCCGCCTGCCCCGCTGGTACCGTCCCGGCCGGTCTGCCCCTTCCGGCCCGGCCGGCTGACCAGCGGGCGACGCCGCTCAATTGCACTTGTAGCCGGCAATCGCTAAAATGCCCTCGGCGGTTCTCCGCCTTTTTTTCACGGCGAGGTAGCTCAGTTGGTAGAGCGCAGGACTGAAAATCCTGGCGTCCCCGGTTCGATTCCGGGCCTCGCCACCACCCGTCACTTCATGTTTATCTTCCTTTTAGCTCTTTCATACACCATCTCCTCGCCCGTATTCCACACCCGCTGGAAGCGCTTTACCGGCGACTGGCTTTCCGGGACGTCGGGAACGAACCTGGGTTTCTGGAAGATGATCAGAAAGATCAGGGAACAAAACCTCCGCCAGGGAATGTCTCGACGGGTTTAAATATTCACTTTCCTGTAAAGAAATACAACGTTTGACAGAAAACGGATCTCTCTGGAAAAAAATCGATCAGGTGGGTGGTTCCTGTGGTGTTTCTCGAATGGAATGAGAGTTACAGCGTCGGCATCGAGATAATCGACCAACAGCACAAGCGACTGTTCAGTCTGATAAACGATCTGCACAAGACCTTGCAGCAGATAGAAGGCAAGAGCGATCTGAAATCCTCCATCAACGAGCTGTCGGCGATGCTTGATGCCGTTGACGAAATGGAGGATTACGCTTCATATCACTTCTCAAATGAAGAGAAATACATGCTGCAAGCTTCCTATCCTGACTACAAGCCACATAAAAAAGCTCATGAACATTTTTTCGACAACGTCCGGGAGTTTAAGCATGAGATAGACGAGGGAAAAGGGTTCAAGCTGCAGGATATCCTGGAATACCTGAGAAAATGGCTTACAGGTCATGTTATGACCACCGACCAGAAATACAGGCCGTTCCTTGAGAAGAAGAACTTGGCCTGATTGTCGTTCCGCCATCACCCGAACAACCCCACGAGCCGGAAGCGCTCCACGTCCACCAGCCCCCGGTCGGTGATCTTCAGTGCCGGCACCACCGGCAGGGCCAGGAAGGAGAGCGCCGTCAGGGGGTCATCAAGGACGCAGCCCAGACCGCTGGCGGCCTCCTTGAGATCTTCCGCCGCCGCCGCCACCTCGGCCGCCGGCCGCGTGGACATCAGCCCCGCCACCGGCAGCGGCAACACGGCCAGCACCTCTTCGCCTGAAACCACCGCTGCGCCACCGTTCTCCTTCTCGACCGCCAGTACCGCCCGGCGCATGTCGGCATCGTCGGCCCCAACCACGATGATGTTGTGGGAATCATGGGCCACGGAGGTGGCGACGGCTCCTCCCCTCAGGCCCAGGCCGTGCACGAAGCCCAGCCCCATGTTGCCGGAGGCCATGTGCCGCTCCACCACGGCGATCTTCAGCAGGTCACGGCGGGGGTCGGCCACCGCCAGGCCATCCTCCACCAGCGGCTCCTCCTCCAGCTTCGCAGTGGTTATCTGGCCAGGGATGATACCGATGACCTTCATGCGTTCGCCCTCGGCCCTTACTTCCATCCGTTTCAGGCTCTTGTAGTCGATGTTGACGGTACCACGCAGCATGCGCCCCGGATCGCCGGCCGCGAAGGGCTGGGCCTCACCGCCCTCCGCCACCACCCGGCCGCCGTGGAGCACCATGGAGACGGTGACCTGCTCGAGGTCTTCCAGCACGGTGAAATCGGCCCGGTAGCCGGGGGCGACGGCGCCGGCGTCCTTCAGGCCGAAGTAGGAAGCGGTGTTGATGGTGGCCATCTGTACGGCGGTGAGCGGCGGGACGCCGGCTTCTATGGCCAGACGCACCAGCTGGTCCACATGGCCCTCTCTCAGCAGATCGCCGGGGTTGCGATCGTCGCTGACCAGCATGAAGCGTCGCGAGTTCTCCGGGGTGATGATGCCCGCCAGCTCGCTGAGATTCTTCTCTGTGGAGCCCTGGCGCACCATGATGTACATGCCGGCGCGCAGCTTCTCCCGCGCCTCGGCGGCAGTGGTGCACTCATGGTCGGAATGAATGCCGGCGGTGATGTAGGCGGCCAGGTCCTTGCCGGAGAGGCCCGGGGCGTGGCCGTCGACGCGGCGGTCCTTGGCTATCCTAATCTTGTTGAGCACCTCACGGTCGGCGGCCAGTACGCCGGGGAAGTTCATCATCTCGGCGATACCCAGCACCCGGTCGCGCGGCAGCATCAGCGCCAGGTCGCCGCTGGAGAGTTCGGCGCCGGAGGTCTCCATGCTGGTGGCAGGCACGCAGGAGGGCAGCATCAGGTAGATGGTGAGCGGCAGCCCCTCGCTGGAACGCAGCATGTAGTTGATGCCCTCGATGCCGAGGACGTTGGCTATCTCGTGGGGGTCTGCCACCACCGCCGTGGTGCCGTGGGGGAGTACGGCGCGGGTGAACTCCGGCGGGATGAGCATGGTGCTCTCGATATGCAGGTGCCCGTCGATGAAGCCGGGACAGAGGTAGCGGCCGTCGAGGTCCAGCCGCTCCTTCGCGTCATAGGAACCCAGACCGGCTACGCGGCCGGCGTGGATAGCGATATCTGTCCGGATGATCCCGCCTGACAGCACATCGACGACCCGGGCGCCCGCAAGCAGCAGGTCCGCGGGCTTAAGGCCCCGGGCGACGGAGATGGTCTCCTCCATACTGCCGGGAAGCGCCTTCCCGGGATCATGTGAGCTCCCATTACCGGCGGGGTTCACTTCTCTACGGTCACTTTCCCCTTCATGTCGGGCGGATGCAGGGTGCAGACATACTCATAGGTACCCGGTTCCTCGAACGTGTAACTGAAGGTGCCGCCCTTTCCCAGGTCTCCCGAGGCGAAGCTGCCGTCGGCAGCGGTGACATTGTGGTTCACCGGGTCCTTGTTGGTCCAGACGATGGTCGTACCCGTCATGATCGTCACCTCGTCGGGTTCGAACTTTATTCCTTCCATCTTGATATCGATGGACATGCCCGGCGACGCCGCCGTTTTCGCGGTCACGGACCTTTCGGCGGTCCCACCGGCGGCCGTGGAGGAGCCACCGGCGGTGCCGTCATCACCACAACCGGCCAGGACCAGCAGCAGTACGGTTGCGATAAGCGCGGGGGAAAGCCTCAGTGCTGGTCTCATCCCGGTCCCCTTCCTGTAGGTCGGGGCGCGGCTGCGCCTTCGGCGCAGCCGCGCCCGCTCAATCCTCTATCCGCTCAATCCTCTACCGTGATTATCTCGGCAGGGCATTCTTCAGCAGCGCTCTCAACCGCCTCGCGCAGGCTGTCGTCCGGCTCGGCGTTCTTGACAAAGGCTATACCCTCATCGTCCAGCTCGAACACTTCCGGGCACTCGTCCGAACAGATGCCATCGCCCATACACTCATCCCGCGGCTCGATCTTTACCTTCATTCCCTCTCCTTTCCAAAAATCAGGATGTACCATGGATTGCTTAACCTTTCTTACCACAAACACTGGATGACAAACAAGGACTTCCAGGGTGACGAAACCTGACGCCACAGCAGCGCCGCTGCGCGGTGAGCCCGGACTCACCACCCTTTGGCCGCCCACTCCCTCTCACGGACGCGAGAGCTGCGATAGTGCGACCGGCCGCTACATTCTGATAGAATCGTGGAAAGGAGATAACAAGGCCGCCGGAAACCACCCGGGGAGGGAACCATGGATCTGGAAATCAGCAGCGAGCGCACCGATGACGGCATTGCGGTCATCCAGGTCGCCGGTGAGCTGGACCTCTACACCGCCCCCAATCTGAAAAAACACCTTCTGGCGGCCCTGGAAGACGGCGCTCTCAAGGTCGTCATCGATATGACCGGGGTACATTTCATCGACAGCTCCGCCTTGGGAGTGCTCATCGGCGGTGTCAAGCGGCTCAAGCCCAACGACGGCAGGCTGGCGCTTGTCAGCGTCGACGACAACGTCAACTGGATCTTCCGCATCACCGGCCTCAACAACGTCTTCGACATATACCCCACCCGCGAAGAGGCCCTCTCCAGTTTCTAGTCCGGGGACGCGTTCTAGTCCGGGGACGTCTAGTCCGGGGACGTACTTAAACTTATATGGACTCCTCCCATTTGCCAAGAGGCTCCGGGCA
>CAZCCR010000021.1:0-35776 GCA_964497425.1 uncultured Gaiellales bacterium | reverse complement strand
ATCCATGGGTGGTTGCTGCAGACCTTCGCCAGGGACCTCGTCGAGGGCTTCCTCACCATTTCCTCCTGGAGTAGTCTGATACCGCTTCAGTCAGATGCAAATGTCCATCTCTGCCGGGATATATGGCGGAGGGGGTGGGATTCGAACCCACGAGGGACCGGGAAGGCCCCTGCCGGTTTTCAAGACCGGTGCGTTCAGCCGGACTCCGCCACCCCTCCGCGTCTTGACAGGGGGAGACCATACCTGTTCAGTTTATATCTTCTCAAGTACAGGGTATCCAGTCTGAGTAAACAGTATCGTGTCTCCTTATTCGATGGTGTCCGTGCCCATGTAATCCCTGAGCACCTCCGGCACGGTAACGCTGCCGTCCTCGTTCTGGTAATTCTCCAGTATGGCGGCGAAGGTCCTGCCCACCGCCAGTCCACTCCCGTTCAGCGTGTGCACGAAACGCGGTTTGCCGCCGCCGGCCGGCCGGTAGCGGATGTTGAGCCTACGCGCCTGAAAGTCTAGGAAGTTGGAACAGGATGAGATCTCCTTGTAGTCATCATAGGAAGGCAGCCAGACCTCCAAGTCATACGTCTTGGCCGACGCGAAGCCCAGGTCACCGGCACAGAGGTTGACAGTGCGGAACGGCAACTCCAGACGCTTGAGCACCTCTTCTGCGTTCATGGTCAGACTCTCCAGTTCATCAGCCGAGGTCTCGGGGACCACGAACTTCACCAGTTCCACCTTGTTGAACTGGTGCTGACGGATGAGCCCGCGCGTATCCCTCCCCGCCGCCCCCGCCTCCCGGCGGAAGCTGGGCAGGTAGGCGGTGACATGCAGCGGCAGCTGCTCCTCCTCCAGTATCTCGTCGCGGTAGAGGTTGGTGACGGGAACCTCGGCGGTCGGGTTGAGGTAAAGGTCGTCATCGGCAAGACGGTACATCTCCGCCAGCGCGAACTTGGACAACTGACCGGTGCCACGCATACTCTCGCTGTTTATCAGGATCGGCGGGAAAAGCTCGGTGTAACCGTGCTCTTGCGTATGCAGGTTGAGGAAGAAGTTGATCAGCGAACGCTCCAGCCTGGCGCCGTCTCCCCGGAGCAGGGTGAAACGCGATTCTGCCACCTTCGTCCCCCGTTCCTGGTCGATGATTCCCAGGTCAGCACCGATGTCCCAGTGTGCCCTGGGCTGGAAGTCGAACCGCGTCGGCTCGCCCCAGGTGCGAAGGGTGACGTTGGCGGACTCGTCGCTGCCGTCCGGCACATCTTCCAGGGGCGGGTTGGGAAGCTCCATGACGATCTCTTCCAGCTCGCCCTCTGTCTCCTTGAGGGTGGCCTCCAGGGACTTGATCTCCTCCCCTACCTTCTTCATCTGTTCGATGCGGCTCCCCGCATCTTCCCCGGAACGCTTCGCCCGGGCGATCTCGTCAGAGACCCTGTTCCTCAGGGCCTTCTTCTCCTCCACCTGCACCAGGAGCTCCCGCCGCCTGCCGTCCAGACGGTTGAACTCGTCAATGGGGAACTCGACACCCCTGCGGGCGATGGCGTCCCTGACCACCTCTGGTTCCTGCCGTAATTTCTTTATGTCGAGCATCTACTCTCCCCGTATCATCGAACCATCGGATAGTCTATCGGAAACCCGGCCCGCATTTAACCCGGACAATGGCGGCGGTTTCCCCTCGAAGCCTCAACGGTTAAAATGAAATTAGATGGACGGGCAATAAATCCTTGAGACTTTCGATGATTGAAGAAAAAGGCAATGAGAGCGCCTACGGCCTCTTCCGGCGAGGAGAGGAGCTCCTGCGGAGCAGGAACCCCGCCCAGGCGGCTGTGGTCCTTTCCCGGGCGCGGCGCCTGGAACCTGAGAAGACCTCCATCAGCGAGACCCTGGGCCGGGCCTACTTCGACTCCGGTGACTACCGCCGCGCCGCCGCCGAGTTCCGTTTCGTCGTCGAGCGTTACCCCACCAACGGCTACGCACATTACTGCCTTTCCCGTTGCGCCGCAAAACTGGGCGACCGGATACTGTCTCGCAGACACCTGAGACTGGCGGCTCTGATGGGCTATCAGGCAGACTGATCCCGGGGGGCCCGGGGAGGGAAGGGTGCTTCCTCAGACCCTGACGACTTCCACCGTTACTCCCCCGGGTGAGACCGTCACCAGCAGGTAATGGTAGAAGCCTATGCCCGGCGCCGGGTTGAGGGGGGCGCCGCCGCCGCCGGTGACGAATGCGTCGATATCGCCGATCCGGTAAGCTATGTAGCCATGGACATGCCCGAAGAAGAAGGCTGCCAGGTTCTCCTGGGCCCGGGCCGCCTCCAGGAAACGCAGTTCGGGCGACGTTGTCCGCTCCCCGGCGAACTCCACGTGGTCTCCCGCTGAATCGTTCATCGGCACGTGGGCGAACACGAAAAGACGGTCCTTCCCGGAGTTGTTCTCCAGGTCATCAGTGAGCCAGGCGAGCTGGGCTTCGTCTATCCCCACCCGGGTATCGGCGTTATCCACCACCAGGAAGTGGTCGCCGGCGTAGTCGAAGCCGTAATAGCGCGGGCCGATCATGTCCTGGAAGTAGCGGGCGTCAAGGCCCGGGCCGAGATCGTGGTTTCCCGGGACAGTGTAGAACCTGATGCCCGCCGATTCGATGAAGTCCCGGTAAAGGGCTATCTGCTCGATGGACCCGTTCTCCGTTATGTCGCCCACATCCACTATGAAATCCGCCCCCCGGGAGCGGGCCGACTCCACGATCCTGCCGAGCACGCCGTTTTGAATGCCCATGCTTCGGTTATCGCCGCAGACAGCGAAGCTGTAGGAAGGGCTGTCCGCAGCCCCTGCCGGCCCCGCGATAGCGGCCGCAGCCTCCTGCTCGATGGACTGGGACGCCTCGATAGTGACAGTGGACTGTGAGAGGTCCGCTCCGTCGTCTCCGGCAGAGCAGCCCGCGACCGCCGGCACCAGCGCCACGATCAGCACCAGGATGACCGCAGCCAGGATCAGCGCCGGGAACGGCAGCGCTGCTTTATCACCTATATGCCAGATTGAACGGTTGAAGACGCGCATAAGCAAATGATGAGGGAGAACAGTTACATAATCAATGGCACGTTTCAGCGACATTTTTCTTGAGGCAACGATAACCCTTTTCGAGAACATCTTTCAGTGAGGTAACCAGTGGCATACGTAGGCCGCCCAGGAGTATATGTCCTACCTCCGCGACCGGCGGCGATGGCCGCGTCTCAGCGGTAACCCTGTGGGTGCTCCTGGTGCCAGCGCCAGGCGCTCTCGATTATCGAGTCCAGGGTCGGGTGTTCGGGTCGCCAGCCCAGTTCCTCTTCGATACGCCGGGAGCTGGCGACCAGGACGGCGGCGTCGCCGGGACGGCGCGGACCCTCATCCACCCGGAAATCGACGCCGGTGACGCGGCGCGCAGTGTCGATGACCTGGCGCACCGAGTAGCCGCGGCCGTTTCCCAGGTTGTAGTGCAGGCTCTGATGGTCCAGGCTCCGCAGCGCCATCAGGTGCGCCTGGGCCAGGTCCGCCACATGGATGTAGTCGCGGATACATGTGCCGTCACCGGTGGGATAGTCGGTGCCGAATATCTCGATGCCGTCGCGCTGCCCCAGCGCGGCCTTGAGCACCAGTGGTATCAGGTGGCTCTCCGGGTGGTGATCCTCTCCCCTTTGGCTGGTTGCGCCGGCGGCGTTGAAGTACCTGAGCGCCGCATGCCTGACACCATGGACCCGCTCGTACCAGTCCAGCATCCGCTCGAACTGGAGCTTGGACTCCCCATAGGCGTTGGTGGGATTCTGGGGATGGTCTTCCGCCAGCAGTTCCGTCTGCGGGTCTCCGTAGATGGCGGCGGTGGAAGAGAAGAGTATGCTCCTGACTCCGGCATCGACCATGGCCTCCAACAGTTCCAGCGGTCGCGCCGTGTTGTTACGGAAATACTTGCCTGGATCCTTCATGGATTCACCGGCTTCGATGAAACCGGCCATGTGGATCACCGCATCGATGCCGTTGTCACGCAAAGCCGCGGCCGTCGCCACGCGGTCACCGACATCGCCCCTGACGAACCGGGCCTCAGGATGGACTGCCGCACGATGCCCGGTGGACAGGTTGTCGTAGACCACCACATCATCCCCGGCGACGACGCAATGCTCCGTGACGATGCTGCCGATATAGCCCGCTCCACCTGTGATGAGGATGTTCATACATCCGGGATGATATACGAGCAGCACCGACGATAAAAGTCACACCCGCCTATGCCTCTCCTGACCGCCTCCACCCTTCTGCCCTTGGCCTGACGGCATGTCTGATATACTCCGCTCATGCGCATCCTCTTCATCAGCGATATCTTCGGAAAGCCCGGCCGCAACGCCCTGATCGGGCGACTGCCGCAGCTGATCGAGGATACGGGCAGCGAATTCGTCGTGGCCAACGGTGAGAACGCCGCCAGCGGCGCCGGCATCACCAGCAACATCGCCGAAAAGCTGCTGGCGGTTGGGATCGATGTCATAACGACCGGCAACCATGTCTGGCGCCAGCGGGAGGTCTACGATTACCTGGAAGGATCGGAGCGCGTCATCCGCCCTGCCAACTATCTTCCGGACAACCCGGGCCGCGGCTGGACCATCCGCGAGAAGGAAGGCGAGCGGCTGGCCGTGGTCAACCTCTCCGGCGACCTGTACATCAAGGCCCCAGTCGGCCCCTTCCAGGCCATCGACGGTGTCCTGGCGGAGATACCTTCCTCCGTGAAGCACATCCTGCTGGATATGCACGCGGAGGCGACCAGTGAGAAGGTGGCAATGGGCCATTACCTGGACGGTCGGGTGACCGCCGTCATCGGCACCCACACCCATATACAGACCTCCGACGAGAAAGTGCTACCCGGGGGCACCGCCTACATCACCGACGCGGGCATGACCGGCCCCCACGACTCGGTCATCGGTGTGGACAAGCAGATCATCCTCAACCGTTTCCTCCACCAGATGCCGGTGAAGTTCGAGGTCGCGTCAGGCGGCGTCCTGATCGAAGGCGTCATCATCGACGCGGACAGCGACGGCAGGGCCAGGGCGATCGAACGCCTTCGCCTCGAGGCCGACGACTGAGAAGCAACAACGTCACCACCAGAAGACCCATTGTCAGGTTCCTGATGGCGACCTCCACCACCATGCTCCGCTGCATCAGGTAGAGCCCCCAGTAGCGGGAGGGGAACTCCCACTGGGTGAGCACCAGCGCCGCCCAGAAGATGGCTCCGGGCCAGGGGCTTTCCCTGCTGGCAAGCAGCGGGATGAAGGGCAACAGCCATATCATGTACTGGGGTGAGAAGACCTTGCCGCCGGAGATGAACAGGGCGAGCGAGACGGCGGTGAAAAGCACCAGCGACTCGCGACGCCAGACCCCATCTCGTTCAAAACCACGCCTGCTGTACATATAAAAGACAATGAGCAGCAAGAGCGCAGTCACCGGCCCAGAGGCCAGGGCGAACCCGTCCGAGAGCGACGCGAAAACGTTATGGGAGCCGAAGGAGTTCATGATGCGTACTTCATATCCGGCGAAGGAGTGGGCCAGCAGCAGCGGCGACGCCCAGCTGCTCTCTATCTGAAGCGGCCGCTCCGCGTGGTAGAGGAATGAATCCGCCAGACCGCCGGGCGCCGCCAGCAGGAAGGGCAGGGCCACCACCACCGCCGCCAGCAGCGCCACCGCCGGACCACGCCAGAGGTCGCCCCACTGCCGCCGCCGCCAGTGGGCCACCAGGAACAGGGGGGCGATGATAACCGGCACGATCTTGGTCATCACCCCCAGTCCCAGCAGCGCCCAGGCCGACAGGGGCCGCTCCGTCACGAACATTGCGACGGCCGCCAGCATCAGGCAGGCCACGGCGATGTCGAAGCGGGCCTGCACGATGGAGCCCAGGCTGAGGATGAACAGGGTGTAGAGCCCCAGGGTGAGGATGACGCGCGCGTTGCTGTGGTACAGGCGCTCCGCGACCAGGGAGAGCAGGTATATGATGCCGCAGCTGAACAGCAGCATCTCAACTTCGAACCAGAAGACGAAGGCCCCGTAGCTGCGGCCGGAGAACAGCCAGGGAAGGGAGAACAGCAACATCGCCACCGGCGGATATTCGGAGGCGAAATCCCTGTACGGAACCTCGCCGCCCGCCACTCTCCCTGCGTAATCATAATAAACGGGGGTGTCGGTGATGGTCTTCTCACCGTACCAGCCCACCTGGAAGAGCAACAGCCAGACAGCGGCCTGCAACACCATGAAGAGGGCAGCGATGATATGGCGTTGCTGACGCCGGTCGAGCCCGGAGTACCAGTCAGCCAGGCGCCCCGCCCTGTCCAGGATAAAGTCGCTCAACGGTCGGACCTCTCTCCTTCCAGATCCCGTGGTTCTCTTTCAGTCCCGCCGCCAGGACGAAGGCTATCATCGCCATCGGGAAGAACCACGGTATGTAAAGATAGAACCAATGCGTCTGCACCAGCTGGAAGCCGGCGATGAGCGCGCCCGACGCGGCAGCCAGCCGGTACATGGACTTCTTCGGCGGCCACAGGTAGGCTCCGACTGCCAATGCTACCAGAAATCCCTGCGCGATATGCTGCGCCGTTCCCAGACTCTCCGCGTGCTGCCCCCAGATGCTGAACGGTGAATCCCTTCCCATCTGCCATTTGAGCGACCGCTCCCAGAAGGTCGACAGGGAGCCGTCGCCCATGAAGATGATCGGCAGCGGCGCCACCAGCGCCGCCAGCAGGGCGGTGATGAACAGGGCCCGCTTCGACCATCCGCGCCAGGCCCGGGGAAAGGAGGTCCAGAGCGGCGCCAGTATGGCGGGAAAGAACTTTATCTGGGTGGCGAAGCCCAGCATGACCGCGCCCAGGGGCAGAGCCCGCATCAGCACGTATCCCCAGATGATGAAGGCCGCCACGATGGTGTCGTTCACGTTGGTGTTGAGGACAAAAGTAGTATAAGGGAAGGCCGCCCAGGCGTAAGCCAGGGCTATACCGAGCCTGTTGCCGCGCCGGCCCTTCCCGGCCAGCGTCCGTCCGGCAAAGTACATGCCCAGCACCGCCGCCAGGTCGAAGAATATGGCGGCGGCGTGGGCAGCGGGCAGGTCGTCCCAGTTGCCGGACCAGGGCAGCGCCATCTCGAAGGGCACGTAGAGCAGGTAGTTCATGGGTCCGTACGTATCGCCGTTGCCGTTGTCGTCGGTCATGTGCCCATATGGCGACACCCGCTCCTGGATGCGCTGGGCGCCGATGACGCCTGAGTAGCCCACGTCCACCACGTTGGAATCGGCGATGTTTATCACGATGCGGAAGATGATAAGCGCCGCCAGCGCCGGCAGCATCATCCGGGGTGAGAAGTTGAGGCGGGGAACGCCCTCCTTCTCCTCCGCCTTCTCGAAAGCGCGGCGGGGACCCATCCCCATCCACATCAGGCGAATGAAAAGATAGATCAGCGGCGGATAGGCAAGGGGGACGGAACGGAATATCTCCCCCTGGTTGAAGAAGTAATGGGATACGCTGAAGGAGAGCAGCACCAGCAGATCGAGATGGAGTATGCGCCAGGGCTGCCTGATGCTGACGAAGGGCAGCAGGAACATCAGGCACAGCGGCAGCCAGACATAAGGCTTGTTGATGATGCGCCCGAAGGCCCCCTCGTATCCCCGGGCCATGGACCAGGCCACCTGGGGGCCGACACGGACCTCGTTGATGTTGCCGCTGGCGTCATCCACCAGCACCTCCGCCTCTTTCACCGAACCGATGGTGAAGCTCACGGTCCATACGCCGTCCTCCCCCAGCTTCCCCGCCTTGACCGGCTTCTCCCTGTCCTTGAGCCAGGCGAGCACCCTCTCGTCGGCGGCGGCGATGCTTATGGCCTCGTCCTCGCTGAGCAGCGGCAGTACATCCAGGTAGGCCTCGTCGGCGATATGGCTGAAGGTGACGGAGCCGCTGATATCGTCCACCTCTACTTCCACCAGCGGCCTGCCGTTGTTGGGGTTGTTCCAGGCCACGGTCCATACACGGCGGCCGCTGCTGAAGCCGGCGTGTACCGGCATCTCCGGATGGCTTGCGACCACCGTAACGACACTGTCGTAGGCGGCGGCGATGTCCTTTGCCTGCTCCTCGCTGAGCCGGGGGTCGAAGACCGGCTGGGCCTTCGCCGGCGGCGCCCAGGACAGAAAGCAGAAAATCAGGGTGAGCAATAACAGATGCGGGAGGAATCGGCGGGAAACCCTCACCGGTATCACCGGCTCACGGGCTCCGTCCGGCTCAGACGGAGGACTGCCTGAAGCTCCACAGCTTGTTGCCCGCGAAATTGAGGATAGTCACCGCGGCGATGGCGATCATCTGCGCCTCGATCTCGTTGGCTATCCCCAGGTCGTCGATGAGCAGCCTCAGTATCAGCAGGTTCACAAGCAGGCTGGCGAGACTGATCACCAGGAAACGGAAAGCCTGCGTGAACACGCGTCCCTGCGGGTTGTTGAAGGTCCAGTACTTGTTCAGCAGGAAGTTGCTGGTCACGGCCACGGTGAACGAGATGGTGGCGCCGGCCAGGTAATGCATGTGGGCCACGCTCACCAGCAGGCTGTAGACGACCATGTTGACCACGACGCCGGAAGCTCCGACGAAACAGTATTTTATGAACTGAAAAGAGGTACGGCGCATTCGCTGTGAGTTACGGTTGTATTGAAGTGATCGGGATTCCATCCAGTCTGCCGTCGCTTTCCAGGACCAGCGCCCTGCGTTTGCCTTTTTCCCACTGCGAAGTAGGTTAGATTAACCCAATTGTTTTTTCAAGATTTCCGAGACCTCTCCTGCCAGCGAGAAGCAGCGCTCGGCCAGGTCCAGCCCCAGGGTGCCGGTACCGCAAGCTTCGGAGATGAACGAACGGCGCAGTACGCTCTCCACGTCACCGGCCGCCCGCGAGTACCCGGCGACCCTCTCCGCCAGCGACAGTACCTCCTCCGCCAGTGTGGCCGCCTCGGCCTTCATCGCCCGTTCGTCGGTCGGCACTATCCCCCATCCCAGCATCCCTCCCCTCTCCAGGAAAGCCGCCAGCTCGTTCTCATAGATGAGGAACTCGCGGGAATGGTCGGCAGCGTCGAAATGAAGGATGCCTGCGTCGGTGGTGCTGAGCAGCCCCCAGTCGGTGCCGCCGCAGACATGGATGCCGGTGAGCCCGTCGATGGCGGCGAAACACTCGTTGAGATTGCCGCGCACCTGGTCCGGCGGCAGGCTGATCAGGGCAGAACCCACCTGGGTCAGATAGGGTTCGTCGAAGAAGACGATGGGCGTCTGCCCGGGCGCCGCCTGACGGAACCGCTCCACCTGCCATCTTCCCTTGCAGGCGAGGGCCTTCACCACCGCTTCAAAGAGGTCTGCATGATAGAGCACCGGCTTGTTGGCTTCGTCGGTGACGGTCAGCCCGAAACTGGCGGGGCCGGTGACCTGCCCCTTGATGAAGCGGGCACCCGCCAGGGGCATGCGCTCCATGGCCGGAGCGAAGCCGCGGGCATAATCGGTTGATATGGCGCAGCGCTCCATATCCCCCGCCATATAGCTCTCATAGAAAGAGGCCAGTTCCTCCGGCGCCCTCTCCGCCTGGAAATATACTCTCCGGGCTTCCGTATCCACCACCGCCGCCGGCATCCCCTCGGCATACTGTACGTACATACCCTCGCGGAAATCGGCGCGGGGAAGCTGAGGCCAGGAGGGACACTCCGGATGGTGCCTGAGCATGAACTCCACCGCCTCCAGCGGGTCCCGGTGCGGCACCGTTCCGATGGCCAGGGTGGCGCAATCCGGTAATGGCCTGGTCCCTTTGTTCATCATCCACCCTCCCCTGCCGCTATCCTTTCCACCGCGGCTAGCGCCGTATCTATCTCGCCGACGGTGTTGAAAGCACCGACGCTGAGCCGGACGACGCCGCGCTTTAGAGTGCCCATTGCCCGGTGCGCACCCGGGGCGCAATGAAGACCGGCGCGGGCGGCGATGTCGTGTTCCCGGTCAAGCAGCCCCGCGACCTCCGCCGATGCCATCCCGCCCACATTGAACGATACCAGATGTCCCCGTGGCTCACCGGGTCCGGGGCCGTATACCTCAACGGTATCGATTTCCCCCAGACCCTCCTGCAGACGCCGGGTCATCTCATCCTTGTGCCGGGAAAGCTTTTCCAGGCCGTTCTCGTTGATATAGGCGATACCTGCCCCCAGGCCGGCGATTCCCGGCGTGTTCAGGGTGCCGCACTCGTAGCGGTCGGGGCGGGGCAGCGAGTCCTGCTCGTCCCGTGAGCGGCTGCCGGTGCCTCCCTGCCGGAAGGAGCGCAGCTCGATTTCGGGTGATATGTAAAGCAGGCCGGTTCCCTGCGGACCCAGCAGGCTCTTGTGTCCGGTGCAGGCGAGCATTCCCACAGGCATCGCCCCCATGTCCAGGGGGATGGCGCCTGCGCTCTGGGCCGCATCCACCAGCAGCGGCACGCCGTGCCCGGCCAGCAGTTCACCGATCTCCCTGATTGGCTGGACGGCGCCGGTGACGTTGGAAACATGACTGACCACGGCCAACCGGGTTTCCGCCCTGATCTCCCCGGCGATATCCTGTGGGTCGATGCGTCCGGCGCTGTCGGCCTGGACCCATGAGACGCTGACCCCTTCCCTGCCCAGAGCGGCCAGGGGACGCACGACCGAGTTGTGTTCCACAGCCGTGGTTATCACATGGTCACCGGGAGTGAGGATGCCCCTCATGGCCATGTTCAGCGAGTCGGTGGCGTTGTGGGTGAAGATGACGTCGGCGCCGTCCGCCACTCCCAGCAGCGCCGCAGCGGCGGTTCGGGTGCGATGGATTATCCGCGACGCCTCCACCGCCAGGCGGTGGGCGCCCCTGCCGGGGTTGGCGCAGTATCGCTTCAGGCAGCGGTCCACCGCTTCGGCCACGGCGGGAGGCTTGGGGCAGGAACTGGCGGCGTTGTCCAGATAGATGGTCATCAATCGAACCTGTGCACCACGCCTTCGATCATCGGCGCGATGTCGCCGGCAGGCCTGTACAGCCTCTCCCCGGAGGCGAACATGCCGGTGGCAGGGGAAAAGGGCAGTTCCAGCGTGCTGTTATCGCTGTAGGAGAAGACCAGCAGGTCGGTGAAGGAATCGTCCCGTTGCCCGTCGACCTCTCTGGCACCGCGGACGGCGTCTGCCAGACCGGCGAACTCCCGGGTCGAACCGCCGACCATGTAGGAAGCCACGTTCCCCTCCGCGTCATAGATGAAGACAGTGAGGAAATCAGCCTGCCCCGCCTCGCCCAGGCTGTGGTATCGTCCTTCCCTGGCGACCGGGTCAACCGTATCGGTCTCTACTCCACCGACACCTGACGTGTAACGCAACACCAGCACTACAGCCAGCGAAACCATCGCGAAGAACAGGATCAGCACCAGGGTCGGCCTTGTGCTCCGGTTCATGAGGTTGTTTCCACGCTTTCCATTTGCGCCTATGTTACCCAATCGCCGCCGGCAATCACAGTTGCAAACGGACGCGTCGAATACATATATTGTATTGTCTTTACAGAAGAGCGCCGGACGGCCCGGTCAGCCGGGACGGCCTCGGCGATGATACCGGGATGGAAGAATGGCTGAAGGAAAAGACGCAAAGAAGGGTACCACGGGTGCCGCTGCGGGAAACGGTAACCTGTACCGGAAGGTCTCGCCCCAGGTGGACCTCCCGGCGCTGGAAGAGGAGATCCTCTCCTTCTGGCGCCGGCACGACATATTCAGGAAGAGCCTGGCCCTGAGGGAGGGGCGTCCTGAATATGTATTTTACGAAGGGCCCCCCACGGCCAACGGCAAACCGGGCTCCCACCACGTGCTGTCCCGGATATTCAAGGATATCTTCCCCCGCTACCGCACCATGTGCGGCTACAGCGTCCCGCGCAAGGCCGGCTGGGACACCCATGGTCTGCCGGTGGAGCTGGAAGTGGAGAAACAGCTGGGCATCAGCGGCAAGCAGGATATCGAGAAGGTGGGCATAGCCGAGTTCAACCGTCTCTGCCGCGAGAGCATCTACCGCTACCTGGAGGACTGGGAGAAGCTGACGGAGCGCATCGGCTTCTGGATAGACACCGGCGACGCCTACTACACACTTGAGAACACCTATATCGAGAGCGTCTGGTGGGCGCTGAGGCAGATCTGGGACAAGGACCTGCTCTACCACGACTACAAGGTGGTCCCCTACTGCGCCCGCTGCGGCACCGCCCTTTCCAGCCACGAGGTCGACCAGGGCTACCGGATGGTGGAGGACCTTTCGGTCTTCGTCTATTTCCCCCTGGAAGACGAGCCTGATACTTCCCTGCTGGTCTGGACCACCACCCCCTGGACCCTCATCAGCAACGTCGCCGCCGCCGTCAGCCCCGACATCCCATATGTCACGGTCGAGCACGGCGGCAGGAAGCTTATCATGGCAGAGCCGCTGGTGGAGAAGGTTCTGGGCGAGGATGCTGACGTCACCGGTCAGGTCGCATTCGAGAGCCTGCTGGGCCGCTCGTACGTTCCTCCCTTTGACTTCATAAAGCCTGACGGCAGGGCCCATTATGTTGTCTCCGCCGGCTTCGTCGCCGCCGACGAGGGCACCGGCATAGTCCATATCGCCCCCGCCTTCGGCGCCGACGACCTGGAGGTGGGCCGCGAGAACGGCCTGCCGGTGATCCACCCGGTAACGGAGGAGGGCCGTTTCAGTGACGAGGTCACGCCCTGGGCGGGCAGCTTCGTCAAGGATGCCGACCCGGCCATCGTCGACGACCTGCAGGAGCGGGATCTGCTGATGCAGCGCGTGCCCTACGAGCACTCCTATCCCCATTGCTGGCGATGCGACACCCCCCTGATCTATTACGCCAAGGCGAGCTGGTATATCCGCACCACTGCCATCAAGAAGGAGCTGGAGAAGGCCAACGAATCCGTCACCTGGTACCCGGAGCACATCAAGCACGGCCGTTACGGCGACTGGCTGAAGAACAACATCGACTGGGCCCTTTCCCGCGAGCGCTACTGGGGGACGCCCCTGCCCGTCTGGCGGTGCCAGGAGGGCCATGAACACTGCGTGGGCAGCATCGAGGAACTTCAGTCCATGGCCACGGAGCCGTTGCCGGAAAAGCTCGACCTGCATCGCCCCTTCATCGACGATATCCGGCTCCACTGCCCCCGATGCGGCAGCGATATGACCCGTGTTACCGAGGTCATCGACGCCTGGTTCGATTCCGGCAGCATGCCCCTGGCCCAGTGGCACTACCCTTTCGAGAACCAGGAGCTCTTCCGCAAACGCTTCCCAGCCGACTTCATCTGTGAAGCCATCGACCAGACCCGCGGCTGGTTCTACAGCCTGATGGCTGTGAGCACGCTTCTGTTCGGCGAGAGCAGCTATCGCAACGTGGTCTGCCTGGGACATATCCTCGACCGGGAAGGACAGAAGATGAGCAAGTCCCGCGGTAACGTGGTCGAGCCCTGGCAGGTCCTGGACAAACAGGGCGCCGACGCTTTCCGCTGGTACCTTTTCACCGTCAGCTCGCCCTGGTACCCGCGACGCTTCTTCCCCGAGGCCATCGACGAAGTGGTGCGCAAGTTCCTGCTCACCCTCTGGAACACATATTCCTTCTTCATCGTCTACGCCAACATCGACGGCTTCGACCCGGGGGCGGTGTCCATCCCCGAGGATGAGCGGCCTCTGCTGGACCGCTGGCTGATTTCCTCACGCGAGCGCCTGGTAGGCCGCGTGCGCCAGGGACTGGACGACTTCGACGTCACCGCCAGCGGCCGCCTGATCCAGGAGTTCGTAGATGAACTGTCCAACTGGTACGTTCGCCGCAGCCGCCGTCGCTTCTGGAAGAGCGAAGAGGACGACGACAAGACAAGCGCCTACCTGACCCTTTACGAGACGCTGGAGACCCTCTCCCGGCTGCTGGCGCCCTATATACCATTCATGACCGAGGAGATCTACCGGAACCTGGTCTGCTCTGTGAACAGCAGCTCCCCGGAGAGCGTGCACCTTTGCGACTACCCCCAGACGCGCGAGGAGCTGATCGACCAGGACCTTCTATTCCGAATGGACGCGGTACGCCGTGTGGTCAACCTCGGGCGGGCGGCGCGCAACAGGGCCGCCGTCAAGAACCGGCAGCCGCTGGCGGCGGTCATCGTCGCCGCCGGCGACGGGAAGAGGGCCGCCATCGAGTCGCTGGACAACCTGGTCCTGGAGGAACTCAACGTGAAGCGGATCGAGTTCATCGCCGACGCAGGTGAACTCTCACAGCTTGTGCTCAAGCCCAACCTGAAGCGCCTGGGTCCGCGTTTCGGCTCCAGCCGGCCGCAGGTGGATGCCGCCATCGCCGCCCTCGACCCCGAGGAAACGGTGGCTAGACTTGATGCGGGCGAGGCCATCGGCATCAGCGTCGATGGCCGCGAGGAGACGCTGGAGAGGGACGATATCCTGGTGGAGAGGGTCGGCCGGGAGGGACTCTCAGTGGAGGAGCATGGCGGCTGGACCGTCGCCATCGACACTAACATCGACGATGGCCTGCGCCGGGAGGGACTGGCGCGGGAGATCGTTCACATGGTACAGAACATGCGCAAGGACGCCGGCCTGGAGATCGAGGACACCATTGCCGTCTCCCTTTCCGGATCGGACCTTCTGCTCGGGGTCATCGATGAGTTCAGCGGATTCTTCAGGACCGAGACCCTCTGTCGCGACCTGGTCCTGGGAGGAGACGCCTTCGCGGAAGGGTTCAGCAGGACCCTGGAGACAGACGGCGAGACCCTCTTCGCTTCCATGGAAAGAGTGGGCAGCATCCATGAGGAGGACGACGGAGACGACAGGCCACCCGCCAGTAAGGAGCGAAAAGATGTTTGAGAGGATCCTCGTAGCCACAGACGGTTCGGAGAACGCCATGAACGCGGTTCGGCACGCAGCCGCCATCGGCCGCATGGCCGGTGCCGAAGAGGTGCTGGTGATGCATGTCTGTACCGCCTGTACCGCCGACCTGGACCCGGATGAGAAGAACCTGGAGGCGGCCAACGCTATCGTCCGTGATGCCGGCAAGGTCATAACAGAATCCGGGCTCTCCGCCCGTACGGTGGTCGAGACCAGTTATCCTCCCGAATCCGTCGGCAACGCCATCATCGACACGGCCCGCGGCAACGGTTCGGGGCTTATCGTCCTCGGCAGCCGCGGACTCACCGAGTTCAAGGGGATGATGCTGGGCAGCGTCAGCAACAAGGTGGTCCATGGCGCCGCCTGCCCCGTGCTGGTGGTGAAGAGCGGCTGCTAGCCGGGGCCGGGAGCGGCGCTACCCGCCTATCGATGAGGGGTCACCGCTTCCCGCCTCAGGTTGGGGCGGAAGGTGGGACAAGCCTCTGCCTTCGGCAGGGAACAGAGATTGGAGCGGCCGAAGAAGCATGCGCGGCATGAGACCTCTGCTACAGCTCTGCCGGCATCCGCCGTGGCCTCCTTCTCCGGTTGGGGACTGATGCCGATTCCTGGTAGAGCCGTGGTACTTCCTCCTGCATCGGGTGAATGGGAAATGAATCATAACTTCATGCCCTGCCGCATGCAATCCCCCTTGTTACAAGTTGTCCGCAATTTGGTAGATTTTTTTTTCGACCCTCTTTTCGGTCGTGAACTGGCTGATCATCTTTTTCTGCTATCATCTTGAGGGGCTCCGTTAACATGGGAAACATGAAACACATGAAGAGATCTCACCGCATCTGGATGGCCGTCCTGATGTTGTCGCTCCTGGCCCCGTTAGCCTGGACCGGATGCACCGGTGAGGACACCGCCGCAACCTCGGAGACGTCCGGCACCGGAGACATTGCAGCTACGGCCACGGTTTCCGCACCTGGTCCGGTCGAGGCGGCCGGTATCCAGCTCGATCCCGGCCTGACAAGCGCCACAGGCACCCCCCGCCCCGATGAGATGCCGGCCCTGATCGGCCTCCAGGCACAGGTGCCCTATCCGGTGATGGTTCCCACCTATCTGCCCGGAGCCGGATACCGGCTGGAGAAGGAGCTGGTCGGCGCGAAAGGACCTTCGGCCAACGATCCCGTCGGCTACTACAGCTACCGGTATAGCGATCCCGCCAACCCCAACCGCACGCTCACATTCAACCAGACCCTCTCCAACAGCAAGCCCCTGTCAGGCTATTACCTGACCGAGGTCGATGTGGACGGCACGATCTACCAGGTCTACTGGCACAAGACCCTGGAGTACCTGCCACAGGGGGACCCGGTTCGGACCGAACATGTGGGAGATGCGGAGACCTTCGTCGTGGTATGGAAAGGGCAGTTCACTGACGCAGCGGGGACGCCGCGGGACCTGTACTACAGCCTGTCCACGGGCACCTGGACCGGTCACGGCTGGGAGGATATCCGGGCGCTGCTGGCAAGCCTCAGGCCACTGGCCGAGGTCGGAAAGTGATACGCCTCTAGCCCAGCCCGGAGATGATTGCATCCGCCATGGCAGCGGTGCCGGCGTCGCCTCCCAGGTCGTAGGTCACCTGCTCGCCGGCGGCCACTACCTTCCTCACCGCCGCAGTCACAGCTTCGGCTGCCTCTGCTTCGCCCAGGTGGCTCAGCATCAGCGCCGCCGAGAGGATGGTGGCGGTGGGGTTCGCCTTGTCCTTGCCTGCGTACTTGGGGGCGCTGCCATGGACAGGTTCGAACACGGCCATCCCGTCGCCGATATTGGCGCCCGGCGCCACGCCCAGCCCTCCCACCAGGCCGGCGCAGAGATCGGAGATGATGTCGCCGTAGAGGTTGGGCAGCACCATCACGTCGTATAGTTCAGGCTTCTGCACCAGCTGCATGCACATGTTGTCGACGATGCGGTCCTCGAACTCGATGTCACCGTATTCCCCGGCGACATCCGTAGCCGCCTCCAGGAACAGCCCGTCGCTGTACTTGAGTATGTTGGCCTTGTGGACCGCCGTCACTTTCTTTCTCCCTTCGCGCCGGGCGTATTCGAAAGCGAAACGGGTTACCCTTTCCGAAGCCTTGCGGGTGATGATCTTGATGCTCTCGGCGGCGTCCTCACCTACCATGTGCTCCACGCCGGCATACAGGTCCTCTGTGTTCTCACGGACGATGACCAGGTCGATGTCCTGGTAGCGGGAGCGGACGCCGGGCATGGATGCGGCCGGCCGCAGGTTGACGTAAAGATCCAGGGCCTTGCGCAGCGAGACGTTGACGCTGCGGAATCCGCTGCCGACAGGAGTGGTGATCGGCCCTTTCAGCGCCACCTTCGTATCCCGGATGGATTCGAGCACATCGTCGGGCAGGGGCGTGCCGTAGCGGTCCATCACGTCGGCTCCCGCTTCCGCCTCCCGCCACTCGATGCCGACGCCGCATGCATCTACCACGCGGCGGGCGGCGGTTGTTATCTCCGGCCCGATGCCGTCTCCCGGTATCAATGTCACTTCGTATACCATCCCAGCTCCCGTTCCTTCCGGCCCCAACATGTCCCCGGGCCCGGTTGTCTTTTCTAAAGATTGAACTCTCCGTACTTCCGGAAATGCTCCACCAGCCCGCCGTCCCCGAGTATCTTCACCATCACCGGCGGCAGGGGCGCGAAGGTGATGGTCTCTCCGCTGGTGAGGTCCCTCACCTCGCCCGCTTCCAGGTCCACCTCCAGCTCGTCGCCCTCGCCGATGCGGCTGGTGTCCAGTTCCAGCACCGGCAGGCCCACGTTGATGGCGTTACGGAAGAAGATGCGGGCGAAGGACCGGGCCATCACGGCGCTGACGCCAGCCAGCTTGATGATACGCGGCGCGTGCTCGCGGCTGGAGCCCAGTCCGAAGTTCCGGCCCCCCACCACGAAATCCCCCGGCGCCATGCTGGAGGCGAAATCCTCGTTGGCGTCCTCCAGCACGTGTTTGGCCAACTCCGGCAGGTTCGTGCGCAGATGGAAATACCTCCCCGGCGCGATATGGTCGGTGGAGATGCTGTCCCCGAACTTCCAGGCCTTTCCCTTAAGGCTCAAGGTAGTCCCCCTCCCTCGGGTCCACTATCTCACCCGCTATGGCCGAAGCCGCCGCCGTGGCCGGCGAGGCCAGGTAGATGGAGCCCTTGACGTTGCCCATCCGACCGTGGAAATTGCGGTTCTGGGTGGCCAGGCAGACCTCGCCGTCACCGAGGATGCCGCCGTGGACGCCTACGCAGGCGCCGCAGCCGGTGCCGGTGACTGTGGCGCCGGCCCGGACGAGGTCCGCCAGCAGTCCCTCCTCCGCCGCCTGGATATAGACCGACCGCGAAGCCGGCGTGACTATCAGCCTGGTGTCGGGATGACGCTGCCGCCCCCTCAGGACCTGCGCCGCCAGCCTCAGGTCCTCGACGCGCCCGTTGGTGCAGGTACCGATGAACACCTGGTGCACCCTGGTGCCGGCGGCCTGGGCTGCCGTCATTGTGTTGTCCACGGTGTGGGGAGCTGAAACGGTGGGCTCAAGCTCTCCCAGGTCCATGTCCACCGTCCGGACATATCCGGCGCCCTCGTCCGCTGCAAGCCCTCGGTGGCTCTCCCCCCTGCCCTGTCGCTCCAGAAACTCCCTGGTTATCTCATCAGCAGCGAAGAGCCCGGTCTTTGCCCCGGCCTCAACCGCCATGTTGCAGAGGGTGAAACGTTCGGCCATGGTCATGGCCTCGGCCGCGGGTCCGCCGAACTCCAGGGCCATGTAGGTGGCCCCGTCGGCGCCCAGCCTGCCGATGAGATGGAGGATGAGGTCCTTGGCGTAGACGCCACGGGAGAACTCTCCCGTCATACGTACCAGTATGGTCTCCGGAACCTTCAGCCAGGTCTGCCCTGTGGCGATGCCGATGGCTACGTCCGTGGAGCCCATGCCGGTGGCGAAAGCAGCCAGCGCCCCTGAAGTGCAGGTATGGGAATCCGCCCCGATCACGATATCCCCCGGTGAGACGAAGCTCTCAACCAGCCTCTGGTGGCAGACCCCCTCGTTGATGTCGGAAGCAACGGCGCCGGTAGCGGCGGCGAACGTCCTCAGGGCCTGATGGGCGTTGGAAAGCTCCTTGCGCGGGCTGGGTGCGGCATGGTCCATGAAGAGTATGGTCCTGTCCGGATTGGCAGCCCTCACCATGTCCAGCTCCTCCAGCTGCTGCAGGGCCAGAGGGCCGGTGCCATCCTGCAGGGCGGTGACGTCGACGCCGGTGACGACGATCTCGCCGGGCCGCACCTCGCGGCCCACGTGCTCGCCGATTATCTTCTCCGCCAGTGTGGCCGCCACCTCAGCCGGCCTCTTCCTCATCCCTGCCGGCCCTCAGTTCCTTGTAGATGACCATCAGCTCCTTGTCGAAGAGACCCCGCTTCAACTCGATGGCGGTCCTGCGCGCCTGCTCCAGTATGGCTTCCGATTCACCATCCTCCAGCTCGACTCCGAACTCGTCGAACTTCATCTCGATGGAGCGCTTCCCCGAATGCTTGCCGATGACCACCTGCCGCTCCAGTCCCACCTCTTCCGGGCTGAAGACCTCGTAGTTGCGCGGGTTCTTGATCACACCATCGGCATGGATGCCCGACTCGTGGGCGAAGACGTTGGTGCCGACGATGGGCTTCCAGGCCGGTATCTTGCGTGAGGAGGCCCCCGCCACATATTCGGACAGGTCGCGGAAACGCTCCGTCCTGAACTTGAGTTCCACCTGGGAGATGTATTTCAGCGCCATCACCACCTCTTCCAGCGCCGCGTTGCCCGCCCTCTCGCCCAGACCGTTGACGGTGGTGTTGACGAAGGTGGCGCCCGCCTTCAGGCCGGCGATGGCGTTGGCGGTGGCCATGCCGAAATCGTTGTGGGTATGCATCTCCAGCGCCAGGTCCAGGTTCTTGTGCAGGTAGGCGATGACGTTGTAGGTATCGAAGGGGTCGAGGATGCCGATGGTGTCGCAGAAGCGCAGCCGGTCGGCCCCCTGCTCCTTGGCGGTGGCGGCGAAGCGGGTTAGGAAATCCAGGTCGGCCCGGGAGGCGTCCTCGGCGTTGACCGAGACGTAAAGATCGTGCTTCTTGGCGAAATCCACTGCCCTCTTAAGGCTCTCCAGCACCCATTTTCGTGACTTCTTCAGCTTGTGTTCGATATGGATGTCCGAGGCGGACATGGAGATGGCCACGGCGTTGACGCCACAGTCCAGGGAATGTTCCAGGTCTGATATCACCGCCCGGTTCCAGGCAAGGATGCTGGCGCCCAGGTCCAGGCCGGCGATATGCCTGATGGTCTCCTTCTCGTCGCCGCCCATGGCGGGAATGCCCACCTCTATCTGATGCACGCCGATCTCGTCCAGCAGGCGGGCTATGCGCACCTTCTCCTCGTTGGCGAACACCACGCCGGCGGTCTGCTCGCCGTCCCTTAGGGTGGTGTCATCTATCTTTATGGCGTCTTCGGGATGGTGGAACCCGCCGCCGATGACGAAGCTGTCCAGTTGTTCATGTATCGGTCTGGTCATTCCTCTGTCTTCCCGGAAATATCATGCTCATGGTTGGAAGGGAAGGTAATTATAGCAATAATGGCCGCCGGGCCAAACCAGCCGCAGAGTGCCGCCGCTAGCCCAGGCTGCCCCGTAGCCGCCCCAGACGGCAGATCCATTCCGCCACCAGTTCGCGGTCCGCCGTCTCCCCGCCCCAGTCATCGCCGGAAACCAGTTGCCGCATCATCGGCTGCAGTGTCTCCAGCAGCAGGTTGTAGCGCTGGTCGTCCCTGTCCAGGGGGCCGGGCCGCACGCCCAGGTGCTCCTCCACCAGGCTGAAGTCCATCCGCAGCTGCTCCATCAGCTCAGGCGCCAGGTGGCCGGCCGCGGTCTCCAGGTTGGCGAACCGCGCCGCCTGCTCCAGGTCCGAAACCAGCCCGGGATGATAATCCAGCAGGCGCTCTCTTCCCTTTCGGCCATACCTCTGTTCGATCTCCGCCAGGCCACGCCCGGTGCCGATGAACTCCGGCGGCAGGCCGATGGAGTAGAGGGCGCCGGTGAAGCTTATGGCGCGGGGCAGGTTCTCCGCGGCGGGAACCGCGACAGCCGCCAGCCTGCCGGCGATCTCGGCATCGCTGATAAAGGAAGCCAGCTTCGCAGGCTGGGCCGCGTCACGGGCGTACCCCACCGCGCTCTTGCGCGCCAGTCGGTCACGCCTGGGCGGGATCAGGTCCGACAGAGCTATCAGCGGGTCCATCATCAACGCGAAGCTCTCAAGGTAATGCCTGGTGAAGATGCCGACGAAAGCCGTTATCTCGTCACGCTGCTCCCGTTCGAACGACAGAGGCTCGCCGCCGGCGAAGAGGCTTCCGGCCCTGAGGGCCACCTGGCGGGCGGCCTCGCTGCCGCAATCGTATCTCAGCCCCGACTGCACGGTTATGGTCCTCACCCCGGGGAAGTCCCCGGCCAGCTGCTCCAGGTTGCCGAGACTGACGTGTCCGCGGAAGGGCAGTACGCCACCGCCGAGTATGGGATGGACGGCGCACCTGCCGGCGACGGCCTGGTAACAGTCGGAGATGGCCACCTTGGCCGCCAGGATTGACGGCACCATGCCGTATACCATGGCCGAATCGCTGCGCCCCAGCATCAGACGCAGGTCGCGGACGCCGTATCCGGCCTCACCCGCCCGGTCCAGGTACTCGCTCACCATCCTGCCCGCCGCCAGCAGCTCCGGTACCTCCTCCACCAGGGGGATGACCTGCACCGCGTCAGGGTCGCGGGGAATGCCGAACTCCTTGTGCCCCAGCTCTATCACGTCCTCGATGCGCCTTCTCACGTCCACCAGCTCCCCGGCCGTCTCCACCATGGGTACCACCACTTCGAAGATGGAACCCTCACCGCCGCTGCTCATCTGATAGTTGGATTCTATGACGCTCATCAGCGCCATCAGCTGATGGAACACGGTCTCCTTGCCGGAGCTGGGGATACGCGGCGTGACGCGGATATCCCTGCCGGGGACCAGCCCGCGCTCCCTCAGTCCCAGGGCTATCTCCGCCGTCTGGTGATAGGGGGTCAGCTTGCCCTCGTAATCGACCATCACCTCTTCCAGCCCCAGGCCCACCGGCTGCGGCGTCAGGGCGTCGATCGCCTCCGCCGGTTCGTCGCGCACGGACACGTAGCGGGATGCGCTGTCGGGGTGCTGCGTCATCATGGTAGCCGGTACGATCCTGTCCATGACGTCCTCCTGTCAGGAAAGCCTGTCCTTCAGCATCTGATTGACAACCCGGGGGTTGGCCCTGCCGCCGGTGGCCTTCATCACCCGGCCGACGAAGAAGCCGATCACCTTCTCCTTGCCCGCCCGGTACTGTTCCACCTGGGCCGGGTTCTCGGATACGACCTGGTCGATCAAGGCCCCCAGCTCGTCCTCGCCGGAGATCTGCGCCAGCCCCTTCTCGTTGACTATCTCAGCAGCGCCGCGGCCGCTCCGGCATATCTCGGAGAATACCTCCTTGCCGATCCTGGCGCTGATCTCGTCTTTTTTCACCATCTCCAGCAGCTCCGCCAGCGAAGCAGGCGTAACCCCGCATTCGGCGACGGTGACGCCGGCGCTGTTGAGCCAGGCCTGCAGCTCGCCCATCACCCAGTTGCTGACGGTCTTGGCGTCTCCGAAGATGGATACGCTCTCCTCGAAGAAGTCCGAGAGGCTGCGCTCGCCTGTCAGCACCTGGGCATCATATTCGGGCAGACCCATCTCCTCCACATAACGTCGGGCGCGCTCCGCCGGCAGTTCCGGCATCCCGCTCCTCACCTCCTGGACGAAGTCGGCGGATGCCACCAGCGGCACCAGGTCCGGCTCGGGGAAATAGCGGTAGTCATGGGCCTCCTCCTTGCTGCGGAGAGGGCTGATCTCGCCGGTAGCCACATCGAAGTGCACCGTCTGCTGCACAACATCCTCGCCGCTCCCGATCAGCTCCATCTGTCTTTCTATCTCCTGCGAGAGCCCCTTCTCGATATGGCGGAAACTGTTCATGTTCTTCAGCTCGGTCTTCACACCCAGTTCTTCCGTCCCATGCCGCCGGACCGATACGTTGGCGTCACAGCGCAGCGAGCCCTCCTCCATGTTGCAGTCGGAGACGTCCAGGAACTCTACCGTGTTCTTCAGCCGGTTGAGGAAAGCACGAGCCTGCCGGGGGGAATGGATGTCCGGCCGGGTCACTATCTCCACCAGCGGCGTTCCGGAGCGGTTGAAATCTATCATGGAATACAGCGAACCGGCGATTCGACCCGTGTCGCCGGCATGGATGTTCTTGGCCGTATCCTCCTCCATGTGCACCCGTTCGATACCGACGGTCGTGGTCTCGCCGTCCGTCACCACCTCCAGGCTCCCGTCCACCGCGAAAGGCTGGTCGTACTGGGATATCTGGTAGCCCTTGGGCAGGTCGGGATAAAAATAGTTCTTGCGATGGAAGATGCTCCGCTCCGGTATCCGGCAGTCCAGGGCCAGGGCGATACGCGCCAGGTAGCGGATGGCCCGGCGGTTCATCACCGGCAGCGCCCCGGGATGGGCCAGGCAGACAGGACAGGTGCGGGTGTTGGGCTCGCCACCGAACCGCACCTCGCAGCCACAGAACATCTTGCTGCGGGTGGAGAGTTCCACGTGTATCTCCAGGCCGATGACCGGTTCCAGCTCCATCAGTCCTGCTCCTCGATCAATGGCGATACGCTGCTGAAGCCGATGGCCGTCTCGGCGGCGTGCGCCGCCGCCAGCAGCCGGTTCTCGCTGAAAGCGGGGCCTATGAGCTGAAGCCCCACGGGCAGCCCTCCGTCAAGGCCTGCGGGGATTGATATGGCAGGCAGCCCGGCCAGGTTCACCGGCACCGTGCAGATGTCGGACATGTACATGGTCAGGGGGTCCTCCACCCTCTCCCCCAGCGCGAAAGCGGTGGAAGGCGTCGTCGGTGATATCAACAGGTCGAAAGATTCGAAAGCGGCGCCAAAGTCCTCCACAACCAGGGTGCGCACCTTCTGCGCCTGGCCGTAATAGGCGTCGTAATACCCTGAGGAGAGGGCATATGTGCCGAGCATGATGCGCCGCTTCACCTCATCGCCGAAGCCCATGCTGCGGGTCTCCTCGTACATCTCGATGACATCTGCGGCTCCCTCCGCCCTCAGCCCGAACCGGACGCCGTCGTAACGCGCCAGGTTTGCGCTGGCCTCGGCGGGAGCCAGGATGTAATAGGCGGGGATGCAGTATTCAGCATGGGGGATGTGGGCCTCTCCCACCTCCGCCCCTGCCGACTGCATGGCGCTCACCGCATCCCTGAAGACCCGGCTCACGCCCTCATCCACACCGGCCCCGGAGAGTTCGCTTACTATTCCCAGCTTCAGTCCGGTCAGGTCCCCGTCGCCGGGTATGGCTATCCTCTCCGGGTGTTCCACGGACGTGGAATCGAGAGGGTCGTCCCCCACCAGATGCGCCAGCATCAGCGCCGCGTCCCTGACGCTCCTGGTGATGGGCCCCACCTGGTCGAAGGAGGAGGCGAAGGCCACCAGGCCGTAGCGTGACACGGAGCCGTATGTGGGCTTGAGCCCGACCACGCCGCAGAAAGCGGCCGGCTGGCGGATGGAACCGCCAGTATCCGAGCCCAGCGCCCAGAGCGCCTCGCCGGCGGCCACTGCCGCCGCCGAGCCGCCGCTTGAGCCGCCCGGCACCCGCCCTGTGTCCCAGGGGTTGCGGGTGGGGCCGAAAGCGGAGTTCTCCGTGGAGGAACCCATGGCGAACTCGTCCATGTTGGTCTTGCCCAGGTTGACTATCCCTGCTCCCGCCATGCGCCGGACACAGGTAGCCGTGTATACCGGGACGAATCCCTCCAGCATCCTCGAGCCGCAGGTGGTGAGCATGCCCTCGGTGCAGAGGACATCCTTTATGGCGGTGGGAAGGCCGTTCAGAGGGTGTTCGTCGTCCGGGCCGCCGCGGCCGTCGGCCGCGGCGGCCTCTTCACGCGCGCGGTCGTTCACATGAAGATAAGCCGACACCTCGCTATCGTGCCGCCCTATCTGTTCCAGGAACGCTCCGGTGAATTCGGCGGAGGACAGCTCACCGCTGCCCATCAACTCCAGGGCTTCCGTGGCGGTCAGTCCAAGAAGGTTCACGCCCTCATTCCCTCACTATGGGTGGAACGCGGAAGGCGTCGCCCTCGATCTCGGGGCCGTTGGCGAGAGCGCTTTCCCGCGGCAGTGACGGCCGCGGCTCGTCCTCACGCAGCACGTTTGTCAGCCTGAGCACGTGGGAAGTGGGCTCCACTCCATCCAGGTCCAGCTCGGCGATCTTGTCGATGTGCGCGAGGATGGTGGAAAGCTGCACGGCATAGCGGTCAAGCTCTTCTTCCTCCAGCTTCAGCCTCGCCAGCCGGGCGACGTACCTTACATCATCATGATCGATCATCTATCCCTCCGGGCGCGCTTCCCGCACGCAGAATCATCCATTCCAGGAGCGATATTATCACATAGGCGGAGGGGTTCCGGCCATGGCTCAGGCTTCGAGCCCGCCCAGGTTCTCTATCTTCCACTCGCAGAGGTCGAGCAGGGATTCCACGCCGTAATCGTCCAGTTCCTTCTCCCAGCGTCCGGGTTCGTCACGCCTCAGGTATTTGGCGGCGTTCCGGTATTCGCGGATGGCCTCCCTCAGCCTGCCGGCATGCTCGAGGATACTGGCTATATGGAAGTAGGCGATGCTGTAACAGTCGTCGCAGTATACCGCCTTGTGGAAGGCGTCACTGGCCGCATCCATGTCGTTGCGTTTCTCGTGCGCCAGCCCCAGCAGGAAATACAGATCGGCGCTGGTGCCGTCCGATGAAAGCGCCTTCTCCAGGGCGGAGACAGCCTTGTCGTATTCGCCCAGCTCCAAAAGGGTTTTGGCCTCCTCCACCGGGGTGAACTCACGGTCGGCGACGGGTTTTACCGGTGCCTGCCTGCCGCCTTCGACGGCGGCGTCCGCGCCCCTCTCTACGGCGGGGGCCTTAACGCGCCTGGGTTGCCGGCGGCGGTCCTCCCTGACACCGGCGGGCAGTGGGCCGGGCCTCATCCTCCGGTCGGTGATGAAGCGCCGCCCGTTGATGCCCCGCGGCAGCGACTTCTTGTAGATGAAGGCGTCGCCCACCTCCACCAGGCTGTACTTGTTGGACATCTTCCAGAGCGTCTCCGAATGGCCCAGGAACAGGTAGCCGCCGGGGTTGAGGATGTCGAAGAAGTGCTCGATGACGTATTTGGCCGTCTCGTGGGTGAAATAGATGATGACGTTACGGCAGAATATGACGTCGCAGGTACCGATGGTGTCTATGGGCAGTGGATCCGTCACCAGGTTCAGGCGATGGAACTCCACCATGTCCCTGACCTCATCCTTCATACGGTAGCCGCCCTCGGCCTGGTCCATGTATCGCTCGATATGCCGCCGGTCGAGGCCGGTCAGCTTCCGTTCCGGATACCATCCCTGCCTGGCTGTATCCAGGGCCTGCTGGTTCAGGTCCGTACCCATGATGCGGACCTGCCAGCTTCTGATGTCCGGCATCACGTCCAGGACGGACATGGCCAGCGAGTAAGGCTCCTGCCCCGTCGAGCAGCCGGCGCTCCACATGCGGATGTTGCGGTAGCTCCCCGCCTTCCGCTTTATTATCTCCGGGATGACGAACCTCCTCAGCGCGTCAAACTGGGGCAGGTTGCGGAAGAACTGTGTCTCCTGAACCGACAGGTGCTCCAGCAGACGCCTGAGCTCTTCCTCCCGGTCGTCCTCGGTCATCAGGTAATCGTAATACTGGGAAAGGTCATCCACCCCCACAGCGCTGGCGCGGTCGGAAAGGCCCAGGCGCAGCACGTCGAGCTTCCCCCGGTCGAAGAAGATGCCGCTGGCCTGGCTGATGAGCTGCCGGAAGCGTTCGAAGTCCTCCTCGCTCAGCGTGTAATGCTTAAGCTTCATCGCCCCTCCCTCCTGCCACTACCTTGTTGCGGCCGGATTCCTTTGCCTGGTAGAGTGCCTCATCCGCCAGCTGGACCAGCTCGACCTGGCTCTCCACGGCGGTCTCGGGGAAGCTGACCACCCCTGCGCTTATCGTTATCCTTATCTTACCCTCCGGGGTGTAAAATGATCTCCTTTCCACGTTCCGGCGTATGCGTTCAGCGACAGCTACGCCCTGGCGGGTATCGGTCTGGGGCAGGATGACAGCGAACTCCTCGCCGCCGTACCTGGCGACCAGGTCTATCTCACGCACCTCGCCGTTGATGACTTCAGCCAGCTCCTTGAGGATGTCATCACCCACCTGGTGGCCGTAGTTATCGTTCACTTTCTTGAAATAGTCTATGTCGAGGATGATCAGGGCCATGCGCGACATGTAACGGTTGGTGCGGCGGAACTCCTGCTCCAGCAGTTCGTAGAAGTGCCGGTGGTTGAACAGATGGGTGAGACCGTCGGTGATGGCGAGCTTCATGGCTCCCTGGTGCAGCCGTGCGTTATCCACCACCACGCTGGCGGGTGGCTCGATTATCTCCAGGGTGCTGCGCACCCGCTCAGTGAAGGTATCCGGTTTTGGACTGAGCAGTGTCATCACGGCGATGTTCTTCCCCCTGGCACTCAGCGGCGAGGTATATATCGACCTGATCGCGTCACAGCCCTTCTTCTCGCCCTCGATGAAACCCGGATCCGAGTCCGTTATCACCTCTATCTGCTTCACGCTCACGCCGGACGGCAGGTATGGTTTGGCCGCCTCGATCGCCCTCAGCTTCGCTTCCACGAAGAAGTTGCTGCCGACCGGGTTGTGAACGTGTACTATCATCTCGTTCTCCTCGAGCAGCAGCACCGAACCCACGTAACAGTCCGTCACCTTGGCTATCACAGATAAAACCGAGTTAATGGTGATGCCACTGTCCTCGCTGATGGTGTTGAGCCTGCTTATCTCGTTGATGATGGTCGCCTCGAAGAGCTTGCGGTCCAGCAGGTCGTTGACCCGGGTGAGGACGTCCATCTCCTGCTGCCCCTTCTCCGGTTGCTCGTCCTGGCGCACCAGCGGCAGGGGCCGCTCCCGCGCCTCCTCCAGAAGCTCGTTCACGGTTTCCAGCAGTCCGTCCAGCTGGAAACCCTTGGTCACGTAGCGGTCGGCGCCGGTCTTGAGGCCCCAGTACTTGTCCGTCTCCTGATCCCTGCCGGTGAGCAGTATCACGGGCATGTGGGTGGTGCGGTAGTCCTCCTTCAGCAGGCGGCATACCTGGTATCCGTTCATCCTGGGCATGTCGATGTCGAGGATGAGGAGGTCGGGCGCCTCGTAGAAGGCGCGGCTGACGGCCTTGATGCCGTCCTCTGCCTCGATGACATCGTAGCCCTGCCCTCCCAGCACACTTCTGATTATCTGCCGCTGGGTAGGGCTGTCCTCGGCTATCAGGATACGCGGCCCGTCCGTCGCAGGCTTCTTTGCGGCTCCCAGGGACATCTCACACCTGCTCCATGATCTTTCTACTGATATCGGTAAGAGGCACGATCTCGTCCACTCCCCCCAGTCTGACCGCCTCGCCGGCCATGCCGAATATGACCGAGGTCTCCTCGTCCTGCGCCAGGGTATGCCCTCCCTGGTCATGTATCGCCTTTATGCCCGCGGCCCCGTCGTGCCCCATGCCGGTGAGTATCACGCCCATGGCCTTCCTGCCGCATGTCTCCGCGATGGACTCCAGCAGCACGTCCGCAGACGGTTTGTGGGGGCCGGGCACACAGCGGTCCACCAGGCTGATGCGGTTCCTTGAGTTGACTGCCATATGGATATCATCGGGCGCGACGATTACCTGGCCCCGCCTTATCTCCATACCGTCGCGTCCCTTGACCACAGGTATCTTGCTGCTGCTCTGAAGCCAGCTTATGAGACCGTCGGTGAACCCGGAGGATATATGCTGGACTATCAGTAGACTGGCCCCGAAGTCCTGCGGCATACTGCAGATGATACGTTGCAGCGCCTGCGGCCCGCCGGTGGAGGAGGCGATGCCGACGATCTCCTTCCTCACCGCAGTCGGCCGGGTAACGGCGTCATCCCTGTCCAGCAGTCGCGCCCGGGGGTGGGTTATCACCCTCACCCGGGAGAGGAGCTTGATCTTCTCCCTGATCTCCTCTGCGATCTCCTCGAAGTCCTCCAACGAGTCCGGTGTCGGCTTGGAGATCACGTCCACGGCTCCCGCGCCCAGCGCCCGGGCGGCGTTGGCCGTGAGCTCCGGGTCCACCACCGAACTGACCACGATCACCGGCAGCGGGCAATAGGCCATGATGTGTTCTATCGCCTCGATGCCGTCCATCACCGGCATGTTCACGTCCATCGTCACCAGATCAGGCTTCAGGCGGGTTATCTTGTCGATGGCGTCCCTGCCGTTGGAGGCGGTCCCAATCACGGTGATTCCCGGGTCTTCCTCCAGCATGCGGGTCATCATCAGGCATACCGTAGGGGAATCGTCAGCGACGAGCACTTTCACCATATCAGCCAACCTGCCGGCGTGTGCTTCCATGCTCTCCCGCCTCTCAGGCCACCAGCCGGTCGATGGTCTCCAGCAGCTCTTTCTGGTCGAAGGAGCCTTTTACCACATAAGCGTCGGCGCCGACCTCGATGCCGCGCCGCTTGTCTTCCTCGCTTTTCAGCGAGGTGACGATGATGACCGGGGTGTCCTGGGTCTGCTCACGGCCACGGACCTCGCTGGTCAGGTCGAAACCGTCCATCCCCGGCATCTCTATATCCGTCACTATGCAATCCACCGGGTGTTCATCCAGCTTCGACAGTGCGTCCCTGCCGTCCACGGCGGTCTGGACCCTGTAGCCGGCGGCCTCGAGGATGTTTCGCTGCAGCTCCCTCACTACCAGCGAATCCTCCACCACCATCACCGACAGCCTGCGCTCCTTGCCAGGCGCCGCTCCTTCCGTGTCCACTCCGGCAACGGCCCCGGTGGCCGCCTCCACGGCTCCCGCCATCTCCATGGCGTTCAGCACCACGGCAATGTCTCCGCCGGCCAGGATCGATACGCCGCTGATGAAGGGGTGACGCCCGAAGAAACGGCTCAAGGGCTTGACCACTACCTCCTGCTCACCGATGAGTCGCTCGACCTGGAGCCCGAGGATATTGGTACCGCTGTCGACTACTATCACATGGGCCTTGTCCCCTTCGTCCGGGGAGGGTCCACCTCCCAGCAACTCCAGCATGTCCACCAGGGAGACCACGCTGTCACGCATGATGAACCCGCGGGCGCCGCCCAGGGTCTGGACCTGGTCCGCGGTGATGGAGACCATCTCCTTCACGGATGAGACGGGGACTATGAAACTGCTGTCGCCGCTCTCCACCAGCAGACCGTTTATCACCACAAGCGTCATCGGCAGCGAGACGACGAACCTGGTCCCGCGTCCCGGCTCCGAGTAGACGGAGACCGTGCCGTCCAGTTCCCTGATGTTGTTCCTGACCACATCCATGCCGACGCCGCGGCCTGAGATCTCTGTCACCTTCTCCGCCGTGGAGAACCCTGGCCTGAATATCAGCTCCATCGCCTGCTGGTCGCTCAGGTCATCCGGTTCGGCCACTATCCCCTTTCTTGCCGCCGTAGCCTTTATCCTGCCGGTGTCGATGCCGGCGCCGTCGTCCTCGATGATGATGTCGACCCTGTCGCCGCGCTGCTCCGCCGAGAGGTTTACCGTGCCCTGCTCCGGCTTGCCGGCTGCCGCCCTCCTTTCGGGTGACTCGATGCCGTGGTCCACGCAGTTGCGGACTATGTGCAGCAGCGGGTCGGTTATCTGCTCCAGCACGCGTTTGTCCAGCTCGGTCTTCTCGCCGCTCACTTTCAGCCTGACTTTCTTGCCGCAGGCACGAGCCGCGTCCCGCACGACCCGCGGGTAGATGCCGAATATCGTTGCCAGGGGCAGCATCCGTACGTTGAGAGTGCTGTCGTGCAGTTCATCGAGTGAAAGCCTGTGGGAGGCCGTGTTCTCCTTCAGCGCGGCGGTGGCGGATTCGAGCTGCTGCGATATCTCCGCCGCCACTGCGCCGGCCTTGTTGACCTTGCTGGAGAGTTCTTCCGCCTCCTCTCCCCCCGTCGTCGCCATCAGCTCCTCCACCTGGCGGCTGATGGACCGGAACAGGTCAGTGAACTCACGATGCCTTGCCTGCAGATGCGCGAGTTTGACGACGTTTCCTTCCGTACCCGCCTGGCTGACCAGGATCTCGCCCATCAGGTTGAGCAGCTTGTCAAGCCTTTCTATCCTGACACGGATGGTCTGGTCTCCCTGACTCGCCCTCTTCCCAGCTCCTTCTTCCCTGTCGCTCCCCTGTGGGGGACTCCCACCCTCTTCGACCGGACGGGCCTCTCCGCGCCCGGCGTCATCAACTCCGGCGGCGTACCTGTTTCCCATTGGGGGACCCTCCTGCTCCCCCTGCTCCTTTTCCTGTCGAGTCGCCGGGGACGGTTCCCGGTCCTCTTCGGCTCCATCGCCTGCGCCGGTCCCGGACCCTTCCGCCTCCCCTGCCTCTGCCGCGGCCTCCGGCGCACACTCACCCATGCGCTCGAGCAGTTCGGAGACGTCCTCTTCGGTGCCGCTCGTCCCATCCACCGAGGGCAGCAGCTTCCCTATCCTGTCCACCGCCTCGAGGATGACATCAGTCTTTTCCTGATCCAGTTCCATCTGGCCCTTCTGCACGCCCGAGAGCATGTCCTCGATGCGGTGGGCCAGTGATTTGATGGTCTCGAACCCCATCATCCCCGCTGAACCCTTTAACGTATGGGCCTGGCGGAACAGGGATTTGACGCACTCCTCGTCAGCACCCGACTGCTCCAGGGAGAGCAGTCCTTCTGTCAGGGCCTGCAGCCTCTCCTTCGCCTCGGCGTTGAATGTCTCGAGGAATTCCTTGTTCAGGGGGATATCCAATGGCGTCACTCGATCCTGAATTCGGCGATCGCTTCCTTCAGTTCGCTGGCCGCCTCGTTGAGCTCTTCAGTGGCCTTGGCCGTCTGGCTCGCACCCGCCGCCTGCTGCTTGCTTGCCTCGGAGATGTTGGTCATTGCGACCACCACCTGGTCGCTGGCGCTCTTCTGTTGCTGGGTGGCCACCGATATCTCCTTGGCGGCGTTTGTGTTCTCAGCCACTACGGAGAGGATGCTCTCGAGCGATTCACCGGCATTGGTCGCCAGCTCCATCCCCCGATGGACCTCCTTGGTACTCTCCTCTGTCGCCATGATCGTGCCGTTGGTCTCAGCCTGTATCTCGTCGATGATCGACTTGATCTTGCCCGTCGCATCGACGCTCTCCTCCGCCAGGCGGCGCACTTCCCCCGCCACCACGGCGAAACCGCGTCCCTGCTCACCGGCCCGGGCCGCTTCGACGGCGGCGTTGAGCGCCAGCAGGTTCGTCTGGTCGGCGATATCGTTGATTATCTCCAGGATAGTGCTTATCTGCTGAGACTTCTCCCCCAGCGACAGCGTCTTCTCCGCCACCTTGTTCACCTTTTCGTTTATCTGCGTCATCCCCTTGATTGTTGCCTCCACCGCGTCATGCCCTTCGCGAGCATGGTCGAAGGTCTCCTCGGCCACCTTGGAGACGGATTCCGCTGTGTCGGCTATCTGCCTTGCGGTGCCGGCCAGTTCCTCGATGGTCGCCGAGGTCTCGGCAACCGCGGACGACTGCTCGGCGGAGGTGCTGGCCTGCTGCTCCACGACGGCGGATATCTCCGCCGAGGCGGTACTGGTCCTCTCGCCGGTGACTATCACCTTGGCGCTGAGGGTCCTGAGGTTATCGGTCATCTCGTTGAAGCTTCCGGCCAGCATGCCCAGCTCGTCGCGGCTCTTCATCACCACCCTCTCGGTCAGGTCGCCGCCGGCGATGCGCCTGATTGCCCCGACTATGTCCTTCAGCGGCTTCACCACTGTGACGTTGAGCAGGAACTTGAGCACTACGAGGATCGCCACCAGCGTCACCAGCAGCGAGATGATGGTGCGCGTCCGGTTGTCCTGGATGGCGTTCTCGGCGCGCTCCATGGATGTGGTCACCATCACGGCGCCCCGGAAGGACTCACCGTTGTCATGGCAGGTCTGACATGTCGCCTCGTTCACCAGCGGGTGTATCTCCGTCAGGGTCTTGTTCTCGCCCTCGCCGGAGAAGAAGGAGACCTTGCTGCCGCTGGTCAGCGCCTGCTGGAGCTGTTCCGCCACCTGGCCGGAGGCCTGGCCCCCGCCATCGAAGGCTGCGTGGCCGTCGGTGCCGAAGACCTTCACGGCGGTGACCTCGCTTATCTCATCGGTGCCACGGATGGCCTCCCGCGTCAGGTCCGCCTCGCCAGCCAGCATGCTGGTCTTGAGGCTGTTGGCGATGGAGGTGGCCAGCGTGTTGTTGCTGGCCTCCTGCTGTGCCAGCAGGTCGGCCTTCTCGTGCCGGTTGCTCAGGTATCCGAATATGCCGAAACCGACGATGAGAAGAACAGCCACCAGTCCCATTATCTTGGCCTCGACGCTGGTCCTGAAGATGTTGCGCACACCTCCGCCGTGAACGCTGTTCCCGGCTCCGGACATCCCGGCGCCCTGACTCTTCCTCAATTTTATTGCCCCTCCCTCGACTGCCATTGTCCTACCCTTTCCGGTGGTTGTTTTTTTCGGTGGTTCTACCCCTCATGCCGTCCTCAGGGATGCGCACCGAGCCGATGACCTTTCCTGTATCCAGGACCCCCGTGATCACGCCCTCGATCGTCGTCTGACCGTTTATCATCTCTTTCCCGTTCTCCGTCAGGGTGCGCATGGACGGCGTGATCGCTTCCGGGTCTATCCGGGCCACTTCCAGTACTTTATCCACCTTCAGGCCCACCATCTCATCATCGTGGTCCACGATGATGATCCGTTCATCATCACCCTGCTTCCGGGACTGAAGATTGAGAGTTCCCGCCAGGTCGATGACCGGCACCACCGAACCGCGAAGGTTGATCACACCGCAGACGGGCTCCCTGGAACCCGGTATCCAGGTGATCGCCGGCACCCTGGTGATCTCCCTGGTGGTTTCAACGGGCAAGGCGAACCTTTCCCCGCCTGCCTCGAGCATGACGAATGTAGACGCTCTGTCCTGCGCCTGGGAAAGGGGAGTTCCATGGTGGGAGCCTCCCTCGCTCTTTCCGCCCTCTATCACCTGCATGGTTCCGCCCGAGATAATGATTCTCGCCATACTTCTGCCCTGTCAGGGGTTAATTCGGACGAACACGCCGCCCACTTTAACCAGAATCATTATCGGCTGATTTGCGGGATTTATTTACCGGAAGGGCCGGAAAGGCGAAGCGGTATGAATCCTTACAGAGGTCAGGAGAACAGGTGGGTGACCCTGCCCCAGATACTCCTGCCGCCGCCCGGGCCCGGCGCGGGAGGCTGATGCGGTTTTCGGCCGTTGACCACCCTTTGCGGGTTCGTGGAGAGCAGCAACCGGGCGGTTCTATCGTCATATTCCCGGGCAAGCAGCTCGAAACAGGGCCCAAGCAACGGCTTTCTCCCGGCTTTGAGTCCGTCGGCGGAATGGGCGTCGGTGGCGACCAGGTGGGCCAGGCCCCGCTCAACCATCATACCCGCGGCTCGGCGTATCGTCTTCCCGAACGCCCCCTCCAGGCTGGCTGCTGTCAGCTGACAGAAGCACTCCCCGGCTGATGTCAGCTCCTCAAGGCGTCCGGGGTCCTCCTGCAGGAAGGGGATGCGCTCCGGATGGGCCAGGACCGGGTAGAGTCCGTGCAGGCGCACCTGCCAGGCGGCGCGGCGGAGCTGCTCGAAAGTGTTTTGCGCCGTCTCCATCAGCAGGAAGCCGTTGCGGTTGAGGCTGAGGGAACTAAGCCGCGCCGCCGGCGCCGACAGGCAATAGCTCAGGGGCACCTCGGCGCCGGGAAGCAGCCTCAGCCCCACCCCGGCCGACTCCAGCTTCCCCTCCAGCGCCTCGAGCCTCCGCCCCATGTCCTCGCCCTCGTAGAGGCCCTCGACGATATGCGGCGTAGCGACGACCGCCCCTATTCCATCAGCGGCTGCGAGGGAGGCCATGGCCAGGCTGGATCCATCGTCAGCGGATCCATCGTCCACGCCGCTGAGGATATGACAATGGATATCGATGAGGCTCATCTTCAGGCACCCTACACCAGGTGTCGGCGCCCTTCAAGGCGTACCTTGAGAATGGGACCGTGCTTCACTATCCTATAGATGTCAGGAATAAGCTTGATGGCGCGAAAAAGAAAAACCTCTTTCAGGAAGATTATCGGAATCCTGCTCATCCTCGCCGGAATCGGCGTGCTGCTGTACGTACCTTCCACCTGGCTCTGGAGCTACTACCTGCAGCGGGGGCTGGCCGAGGATTTCCAGCAGGAACGTGTCGCAGCCGTGGCTGTGAACCAGGACGCGCTGGCGAACCTTGCCGGCGCCGCCGAGTCGGAGAAACTTATGCAGCTGGCAGAGGCCTTCAAGGCCTCGCTGAAAAGCCAGCAGACCATCGCCCAGATAGAGATTCCCCGCATCGGCCTCAACGACATCGTGGTGGAAGGCACTGACGAAAGCTCGCTCAGGCGCGGTCCCGGACACCTGGAGGAGACGCCGCTGCCGGGCATGCGCGGCAATTTCTCCGTCGCCGGCGACCGTGTCCTCTATGGCGCCCCCTTCCTCAACCTGGATGACGTGGAGATGGACGACGAGATCTTCCTCAAGACCACCTATGGCGACTTCAGCTACCTGGTGACGAACAAGGCCATAATCGACCCAGATGACGTCAGCCTCCTGCAGCCCGTTCCCGGCCAGGAGCTGATCACCCTCATCACCTGCGACCCCCCCTGGGACACCTCCCACCGCCTGGTGATACAGGGGAGGCT
>CAZCCR010000020.1:0-35985 GCA_964497425.1 uncultured Gaiellales bacterium | reverse complement strand
AGCTTCAAATTGGCGTGAAAACAAAGCAGCTCATAACTGCGGTGAAAATGGCACGCCCAGATATATCTACAATCAAACCGTTACGGTCGTGGAAGCAATACCCACAGAAGTGGGTCAGACGGTTGCGTATGGCCATCTGGCATGGGATGTTGGAAACGCTGTTTGGGATGAAGTCTGGTCTGGTCTTTAATTAATACATCTTCACCGTAATGAACTCAGGAATACTGATTAACGTTATTAGCTATATTGCAGGTTTCTTTGTGTCCGTCACTTTTTTTATTTTCATCTTGAAGAAGTATAAAAAGAAGCAAGACTCAAGATGGCGATTTATCTTGCCATTTTCACTAATGATATTTTTTCTTGCAACAATTTTCTCCTTTACCCAAGAGGGTATAAGAAGAGGACTTGGGTTCATTTTTTTTCTTTTGCTGGTACTTCCAACTGTAATTCCTGTCAGTGGTTATTATGAAAGACTATTTTCGAAGAAAAGATAATGGTCTGTATTGAAGGCGGATTCAACACCCAAGTGCGACACCAGTTCGTTTTAAAGAGGCAAACTGCGATAACATCAGTGCTTCTGAATGACAAAGTAAATATATGGCGGCTATCCTCATCCTGGCGCCGATGATAATCAGGAATAATCGCTGATAAATGCCTGGTGCAATAATATTGTTCGCTTGGTGCTCTCTCCGGGCACTATGGAATCAAGCGTCTTTACTGCGGCGATATCCTTGATATAGACACCGCGGTCCCGCTTGTGTTTAATATCCATGTAGTCCTCCTTGGTGAGCATCGACACCTCCAGATCAAAGATCTCCAGTCTTAAATCTGAAGGATATGCGATTGCTCACCCTGGGGGACAAATTAGTTTGCTGTTTAGGGGAACTTTAGCGTTGCTGGTGACAAAGGCATACAGTTTGATTTAAGTTTTGTTGACAACGGAAGGATTGCTTATCCGTCATTGGGGGTTGAAATCGGCTTTGGATCTCCAGTCAATGCGTACTATAGAGAATCACCCGACAAAGTACAGCAGGGTGTTTTCACCTCTCTAGAAGCGGCATATATAGTAGGTGCGAACGGTAATGCAGGTGCTTATAAGGGGGAGCCAACCGGAAAAGGTTATGAATACGGTGTTTCAACACCAGATGCGTCGTTGGGATTAAGCATAGTATTTCCTTGGGGAACGATTTCCTCTTGATAAATGAATACTGTTAACATGACATCGTTTGTACTTGATAAATATTTCAGAATTGTTGCCATCAGCGGATCTGATCAGGATCTAATTGCAGGTATTGTAGGCTTAGCTGTCGGGATTCGCATGATTCTATTCCATGGAATTATTGCACGGAAAGCGATCGACAATGTGGATATCGAACCACTAGGTGTAAATTTTGTACGCCTTGTAATCTTTTTAGTTGGTTGTGGTTTTATAATATTTGGAATTGGCTTCATAGTTGACGCCTCTCATGATAGGTAGTTTTTTTCCATATTTAAAGATCTGTTTTTTCAACTGGATTTGTTTGGCGCATTCAACTATGAAGTAGGATGAAAATACGAAAATAGCGGTTATCTTTTAATCTGGAATGTAATTGAGCGAACTTCAAGAAAAAGAACTAGAATTAAAAATTACCAGACGACGCTTCTGGTTCTCATGGGTCTTTATTGGCTTGCTTGGCTTTTCATCGCAGCTGATTCCCTTATGGTTATTGTTCAAGATCCCCTTCCTGAAATCACTTGGTGTCTGCTCGATGAGTTTTTTTATCGCCATGATGGCGTTATATCAATTGGATTTCCTCAGTTACGAGAAATATGTCATGAAGGAAAAAGGCAGAGATCATGAATGAGCGGGCGGCGGAATGGGTCTTGCTCATCATGGCAGGGCTTACCGCCTTGATATGGCTCGTCGCAATTCTTTCCTCAGTCATGAAACTGGTGGGCGGCAAGGGCAGAGAAAAGCATCCGGATGCCGGAAGCAGCGGCTCATCTGCAAAGACAAGAAGGTTCAGAAAGACGCTTTTACCGATCATCGCCGGTTCGTTCGTTGTAGCATTGTTCGCGCTCCTGTTCGGGTTCATCCACGGCGGTCTTGACGATGACACCGGCAGGATCTTTCTTTTTTCGGGGAGCCTGATCTTCCTCTCGTCCCTTTATCTGGCTGCCATCTTCCTCCTGGCGCCGATGATGGTCAGGAACAACAGGCGATAACGCCCGAAAAACCCGATCAAAAGCCTTCAGCCGCCCCCTCTTTCCCCGCTCCCCTCCTATAGTGTAGAATCACCAATACCCCGTTTGTCTGTCCTTTCAACCCAATGGAGGGAACTTTTGGTATCTACGAATGACTTCAGGAACGGCATGGCCATAGAGGTGGATGGGAAGCTTTTCTCCATCGTCGAGTTCCAGCACGTCAAGCCCGGCAAGGGCGGGGCATTCGTCCGGACGAAGCTGAAGAACCTGGAGACCGGCAACGTACTGGACAAGACTTTCCGGGCGGGGGAGAAGTTCCGGCGGGTGCATACCTCCAGCAAGAAGATGCAGTTCCTCTACTCCACCCCGGACGAGATAGTGCTGATGGACAACGACACATACGAGCAGCAGTCGCTGCCGCCTTCGCTGGCGGGCGACAGGCTCCATTTCATCCAGGACAACATGGAGGTGGAGGTGACGCTGATCGACGGCGAGCCCAGGGAGATAATCCCGCCCATCTTCGTGGTGCTGGAGGTCACCGAGACCGAGCCCGGCGTCAAGGGCGACACCGCCAGCGGCGGCGGCTACAAGCCGGCCAGGACGGAGACGGGCGCGGAGATCAAGGTGCCGCTGTTCGTGAACATCGGCGACAGGGTGAAGGTGGACACCCGCAGCGGCGAATACGTGGAAAGGGCCTGACAGAGCGATATGGTGAAAGCCCGGCGCATACTGATCACCGACACCACTCTCAGGGACGCGCATCAGTCCCTCTGGGCCACCCGCATGCGTACCGGCGACATGCTCCCAATCCTCCGGCAGATGGACGACATCGGCTTCTACTCCCTGGAGGTCTGGGGCGGGGCCACCTTCGACAGCTGTCTGCGGTTCCTGGGCGAGAACCCCTGGGAGCGGCTCAGGACCATCAAGCACCACTGTCCCAACACGCCGCTGCAGATGCTGCTGAGGGGGCAGAACCTGGTGGGATACCGCCATTACGGCGACGAGATAGTGCGCAGGTTCGTGGCCCACGCCGCCGACAGCGGCATCGACATATTCCGCGTCTTCGACGCCCTCAACGACACCCGCAACATCGAGGTGGCGGCGGCGGCCATCAAGGAATCGGGTAAACATTTCCAGGGGGCGGTCTCCTACACCATCAGCCCCGTGCATACCCTGGACCACTACATGGAGGTGGCCCATACGCTGGTGGACATGGGCGCCGACTCCATCTGCATCAAGGACATGGCGGCCCTGCTCTCGCCCTTCCACGGGGAACAGCTGGTGTCGCGGATGAAGGAAGAGATAGAGGTGCCCATCGAGCTGCACTGCCACTACATCGGCGGGCTGGCGCCCATGACCTATCTGAAGGCCATCGAGGCGGGGGTGGACATCGTCGACACCGCCACGGTGCCGCTGGCCTTCGGCTCCTCCCAGCCGGCGACGGAGATGGTGGTCAGCGCCCTCTCCGGCACGCCCTACGACACGGAGCTGGAGCTGGAGGACCTGTTCGAGATAGCCAAGTATTTCGAGGGGGTGCGCGAACGGGGCGGCCACAGCCGCGGCGTCACATCCCTCACCCACATGCAGGTCTATTCCCACCAGGTACCGGGAGGGATGATCTCCAACCTGGAGAGCCAGCTGGCGGAGCAGAACGCCGCCGACCGGTTGAGCGAGGTGCTGGAGGAGATACCCAAGGTGCGGGCGGAAGTGGGTTATCCGCCCCTGGTGACGCCCATGAGCCAGATAGTCGGCACCCAGGCGGTGCTGAACGTGCTGTCGGGCAAGCGCTGGCAGGTGGTTCCGGACGAGATGAAGTCCTACCTGAAGGGGATGTACGGGAAGGCGCCGGGCCCCATCGCCGAGGAGATACTGGACCGGGTGCTGGGCGACGAGGAGCCCATCACCGTCCGGCCGGCGGACCTGGTGGACGAGAACCTGGGGCAGTACGCGGAGGAGATAGGCGAGCTGGCGCGCAACGAGGAGGATGTAATAACCTATGCCCTCTTCCCGGCCACGGCGCGCACCTGGCTGGAACAGCGCCATCACGGCGCCGAAGAGGATGTTTTCCTGACCGATAGCGATGAGCTGGAGAGTGTGACGGCAATGGATGTGGACAAGATCAGGGACCTGATCAACGTAGTGGAGGAATCGTCGGTGGCGGAGGTGACCATCGAGGAAGGGGATACCCGCGTGACCGTGCGCAAGAGCGGGGAAGCGACGCCGGCGGAGGCGGGAGCTGCCACGGGTTCGGCCGCGCCGCTGCCGTCGCCGGCCGCCGGGAAGCCCGAGGAGGACGCCGGTGACTATTTCGTTGTCAAATCACCCATGGTGGGGACCTTCTACCGCGCCCCTTCGCCCACCAGCGACCCCTTCGTCAAAGAAGGCGACGAAGTGAGCGAGGGGCAGACGCTCTGTATCCTGGAGGCGATGAAGCTGATGAACGAGGTGACCTCGGAGATAAGCGGCATAGTGCGGCGCATCCTGGTCGATAACGCCACGCCGGTGGAGTTCGGCCACCAGCTGATGTTCATCGAGCCGCTGGAACCGGAGACAGAGCCGGAGGCCGCCGCCGAGGCGGAAGCCTGAAGGCCAAGACTGCCTTGATATCCAAGGTACTGATAGCCAATCGCGGCGAGGTGGCACTGAGGGTCATCCGCGCCTGCAAGGAGCTGGGGCTCCCCTGCGTCGCCGTCTACTCGGAGGCTGACGGTTCATCCCTCCATGCTCACGAGGCGGACGAAGCCGTCTGCATCGGCCCCGGTCCCGTGGTGGAGAGCTACCTGAAGATACCCTGCATCATCGGGGCGGCGGAGATAACCGGCTGTGACGCCATCCATCCCGGCTACGGTTTCCTGGCGGAGAACCCCGGGTTCGTCGAGGCATGCGAGGACAATGACATCGCCTTCATCGGTCCCGGGGCGGCGCTGATGCGGCGCATGGGCGACAAGTCTCTGGCCAAACAGCTGATGGCCAGGGCGCGCATCCCGGTGATACCCGGTTCGGACGGTCCCGTGACCGGCGTGGCGGAGGCGGAGCGGCTGGCGGAGAGCTTCGGCTATCCGGTGATGCTGAAGGCTTCAGCCGGCGGCGGCGGCCGCGGCATGCGCCTGGTGCATTCGCCGGCGGAGCTGGAGCGCGCCTTCCAGACCGCCAGCAGCGAGGCGGAGACCGCCTTCGGCGACGGCACCATGTACCTGGAGAAGGCCGTCACCAACCCGCATCACGTGGAGGTGCAGGTGCTGGTGGACAAGTCCGGCTCGGTGCTGACCCTGGGTGAGCGCGACTGCTCCATCCAGCGCCGCCACCAGAAGCTGGTGGAGGAATCCCCTTCACCGCTGCTGGACGAGGCCACCCGCAGGCGCATGGCCGAAGCGGCCATGGCGGCCTGCCGCGCCTGCGGCTACGAGAACGCCGGAACCATCGAGTTCCTGGTGGACGACCAGCGCAACTTCTACTTCATGGAGATGAACACCCGCGTTCAGGTGGAGCACCCGGTCTCCGAGGTGACCACCGGCTTCGACATAGTGCGCGAGCAGATACGCATCGCCGCCGGCGACAACCTGCCCCTGACCGGGTCGGTGCGCACCCGCGGCCACGCCATCGAGCTGCGCATAAACGCCGAGGACCCGGCAAACGACTTCCAGCCCAACACCGGCGCCATCAGCCGCTACGTGCCGCCGGGTGGGCCGGGGGTGAGGATCGACTCCCATCTTTACGAGGGATATGTCATCCCCGTCTTCTACGACTCGCTGCTGGCCAAGCTGATCGTCTGGGACACCACCCGGCCGGCGGTGCTGAAGCGCGCCCGCCGCGCCCTGGACGAGTTCATCATCGAAGGGGTGACCACCAACAAGGATCTCTTCCGCTCGATCCTAGCCGACAGCGATTTCGCCGCCGGCCGCTATTCGACTTCCTTCCTGGAGGAGAAGATGGAAGTACTGCTGGAGGGGGCGGGATAGGCATGGGCCCGGCTGTGTCCACCGGCGTCTTCCGGTCTGCTAGAATCGATGATATGCACTGGCGGGGCGGGCTCGATCATGTCTGAGGCGGGGGAGGTCTCCCGCCGGCAGGCACGGAGGGACGCCATGGTGGTGCTCTACCAGCACGACGTCACCGGACGGGAACCGGAGCAGCTCTTTGAGGGCCTCGAGCGGGAACGGGGGTACCCTACCGCGGAGTTCACCCGCCTGCTGGTGGACGGGGTGCTGGCGCAGGCTGCGGAACTGGACTGCGCTATAGATCGGGCATCGCCGGACTGGCCGGCGCACCGCCTGGCGGCGCTGGAGCGGAATATCCTCAGGATAGCCGTTTACGAGATGATGCACCGGCAGGATATCCCGGCGGAGGTGAGTATCGATGAGGCGGTGGCCCTGGCCAAGAGGTTCTGCTCCCGGGAGGCGGGTTCGCTGGTGAACGGCATCCTGGCCAACGTGGCCGGGGAGGACGCAGGCAGCGGAAAGGAAGCTGACCATGGAAGAGACGAATAGCAGGGACAGCATCGAGAAAGGCGGGAAGGCGCCGGACGAGTTGACGGCGGCGCTCGAGGCGACCCTCGACGGGCTCAACGGCACCATCGAGAAGATGGAAGAGATCCTGCGGCGCCTGGCGGCCGGGAAAGAGGACTGGGAAGAGAACGTAAGGTTGCTGGGCGAGGCCAACGCCATGGCAGTAGCCAGCAGCAGGCAGCTTGACGAGGTGGTGCAGGACGTGGTTTACGGAGCGGCTGATGATGGGCGACCGGAAGAGGACGGGCCCGAGGGACAGGCCTGAGGACTTGGGTTTCCCCGACCACCTGGCCGGCATGCTAGATTCCTACATCCAGGGTCTGGAGTACGGCGAAGACGAGAACGTGGCGGTGTTGGGCGAGGCCATGGCTTACTCCCTCCTTGCCGGCGGCAAGCGCATCCGGCCTGTGCTGATGATGGCCACCGGATCGGTCTTCGGAGCCGACCCCCGGCGGCTGCTGCCCACGGCAGCGGCGCTGGAGATGATCCACACCTATTCTCTCATCCATGACGACCTGCCCGCCTTCGATGACGACGACTTGAGAAGGGGCAAGCCCACCTGTCATGTCAGGTTCGGCGAGAGCGTGGCCATCCTGGCCGGCGACGCACTCTTCGCGGAGGCGTTCCGGCTGATATGCCAGAGGCAGCAGGGGGAGCCGGACCGGGTGCTGGCGGTGATGGAGGAGATATCCGTCGCCACCGGGGTCAAGGGCCTTGCCGGCGGCCAGTTCCTTGATGTCCATGGCATCCCCGGCGATGGCGCCGAGACGGTGCGGCTGCTGCATACGCTGAAGACCGGCAGGCTGATCAGCGCCTGCGTCCGTTGCGGCGCCATACTTGCCGGCGCCCCCGGCGGGGAGATGGAGAATCTTGACCGGTTCGCCGCCGAACTCGGCTTGCTATTCCAGATAAAAGACGATATTTTGGATGTGGTCGGCGATACGGCGGAACTGGGGAAAACAGCGGGAGCCGACGAGAGATTGGACCGGCACACCTACGTGAGCGTCTACGGACTCGAAGAAGCCGGGCGGCTGGCGGCGGAATCGCGCGACCAGGCGCTGTCGGCGCTGGAGGCGGTGGCCGGCGACACCGGCGAACTGGTCTCCATCACCAATTACATCTACGAACGGCGGCAATGACCCATGTCCCTCCTGGACCAGATCAACTCTCCCTCTGACCTGAAACGGTTCAACGACCGCGAGCTGCAGGTGCTGGCGGACGAGATCCGCGAGTTCATGATAGGGGCCGTCTCCAAGGTAGGGGGCCATCTGGCGCCCAGCCTGGGCGTGGTGGAGCTGACCCTGGCGCTGCATAGCGTGCTGGAAAGCCCCCGGGACAAGATAATCTGGGACGTGGGACACCAGTGCTACGCCCACAAGATAATCACCGGCCGCGCCTCGCGCTTCCATACCATCCGCCAGCACGGCGGCCTGGCCGGGTTCCCCCGCCGGGACGAGTCGGAGCACGACGTCATCGGCACCGGCCACAGTTCCACATCCATCAGCCACGGAGTCGGCCTGCAGGAGGCCATCGGTCTATCAGGCGACGACGGCCAGAGCCGTGTGGCCTGCGTCATCGGCGACGGGGCGCTCACCGGCGGCATCGCCTATGAGGCGCTGAACCAGGCGGGGCACCTGAAGACGCCGCTGATGGTGATACTCAACGACAACGAGATGTCCATCAGACCCAACGTCGGCGCCATATCACAGTACCTGCACAAGCTGCGGCTGGACCCGACCCTCTACAAGCTGCGGGAGGAGCTGGAGGCGGGGCTGGACCGTATACCGGGCATCCGTGGCGCTTCCCGTTCCCTGAAGGAGAGCATGAAGGCTTTCCTGGTGCCGGGCATGCTCTTCGAGGAGATGGGCTTCGCCTACGTGGGCATCATCGACGGCCATGACATCAGGGCCCTGCGCAAGAGCATCAAGGCGGCCATGGAGATAGAGCGGCCGGTTCTGATACATATCAAGACCACCAAGGGCAAGGGATACGAACCGGCGGAGGCCAGGCCCGATACCTTCCACGGCATCGCCCCCTTCAGCATCGGCACCGGCAAGACCATCGAGCAGCCGGGGCCCATCAGCTACACGGAGGCCTTCGGCCAGGGTCTGGTGCGCATGGCGCGCTCGGATGAGCGCATCATCGCCATCACCGCGGCCATGTCCAGCGGCACCGGCCTCAGCGCCTTCGAGCAGGAGTTCCCCGAGCGTTTCTACGACGTCGGTATCGCCGAGGAGCATGCCGTGGCCTTCGCCGCCGGACTGGCCCTGGGCGGCTACCGGCCGGTGGTGGCCATATATTCCACATTCCTGCAGCGCGCCTTCGACCTGCTGATCCAGGACGTGGCGCTGCACAACCTGCCGGTGGTCTTCGCCGTGGACCGCGCCGGCCTGGTGGGCGACGACGGGCCCACCCATCACGGCGCCTTCGACCTGGGATACCTGGGGCTGGTGCCGGGCATGACGGTGATGGCTCCTTCCGACGAGGCGGAGCTGCAGCAGATGCTCTTCACCGCCCTCAAGCACGACGGCCCCTGCGCCATCCGCTACCCGCGGGCCCGGGGCAAGGGGGTGGCCCTGCCCGAGAGTTTCGACACCATCCCCCTGGGCAAGGCGGATATCATCGACGTGGGGGAAGGGGCTCTCCTGCTGGGCATAGGCACCGGTGTGGACATCTGCCGCCGGGCGGCACGGCTGATAGTGGAGGATTATGGTTTCAGGCCCACCGTGGTCAACGCCCGGTACGCCAAACCCCTGGACAAAGAGCTCATCCGTGAGCTGGCGGCGGACCATCAGCTGACTGTGACCGTGGAGGAGGGGACCGTGGCCGGAGGTTTCGGCGCCGCGGTGAGAGAGCTGTTCGACGAGGAGCCGCGGCCGCTCAAGCGTTTCGCCATTCCCGACGGGTTCGTCCGGCACGGGGACCGGAGCCGCCTGCTGGAGGATATCTCCCTGACGCCGGAAGCGGTGGCCGCCTACGTGGGCGGGAAACTGATGACCGGGAAGGGAAGGGCTCCGCGCCTGCGGGTCTCGGGGGAAGAGTAGGCGGGGGTGGCCGGCCGCGGACGCGGCGCTTCCGGCGGGTCGGGAAGGGCCGGTGAAGGAAAAAAGCAAAGGCTGGACCAGGTCCTCGTCTCGCGGGGGCTTTTCAATTCCCGCTCCCAGGCGGCGGCGGCGGTACTGGCCGGAACTGTCCGGGTGGACGGAGTGGTGGTGGACAAGGCGGGCAGCCGGGTGCGGCCTGGCGCCGGCATCGAGGTGGACCAGGGCCCGCGCTTCGTCTCCCGGGGCGGCCTGAAGCTGGAGCGGGCCTTCCAGGAGTTCACTCTCGATATCCGCGGCAGGGACGCGCTGGACGGCGGCGCCTCCACCGGCGGCTTCAGCGACTGCATGCTCAGCCACGGCGCCGTCAGGGTGATAGCCGTGGACGTGGGCTACGGTCAGCTGGACTGGAAGCTCAGGCAGGACCCGCGGGTGGTGGTGATGGAACGAACCAATATCCGCTATCTGAAGCCGGAGGACCTGCCCTTCCGGCCTTCCTTCGCCGCCTTGGACCTCTCCTTCATCTCCCTTAAGAAAGTGATTCCCGCTGTGATAGAATGTCTTACGTCCGGCGGCGAGATAGTGGTTTTGATAAAACCGCAGTTCGAAGCCGGGCGCGGCAAGGTCGGCGGCGGCGGCGTGGTACGAGACCCCGAGGTGCATCGCCAGGTGCTTGAGAGCCTGTGGAGATTCGCCGAAGACGCCGGCCTGAGCGTGAGGGGACTGACCGATTCGGGCATCCGGGGACCCAGCGGCAACGTGGAGTACCTGATGTATCTGTCCAACGGCGGCGGCTCCGGTCTTCCCTCACGGGAGCAGGCCATCGAAGAACTGTTAAAAAGGGTTGAGGGGATCATCAGCCGACCGTAGGGGGAAGACCTGGCAACAAGAGTCGCAGTCATCACCCACCTCCGTTCCGACGCCACCCGTGCGGCCCTGCTGGAGGTCATCGACCTCTGCGGGCGCGAGGGAGTGGAGGCGGTAGTCCCCCGCCACGAACTGGAGAAATACGGACTGGGGGAGGGCGATGCCCGGGCCGCCGTGGCGGAGGAACTCCGGGACGAGAAGGTGGACTTCTGTATCGCCATCGGCGGCGACGGCACCATCCTCAGGGCCTTCAACCGCTTCCGCGGCTTCGCCACGCCGGTGATGGGTATCAATTTCGGCCGGGTGGGCTTCCTCTCGGCCATCGGACCCGATGATATCCAGGCCGGCCTGCCGCCGTTCCTCAGGGGGGAATACGAGACCCTCGAGCTGGCGCTGCTGGAGACCGGTACCGGCGGTGAACGTCAGCTGGCCATAAACGACCTGGTGGTGCACAAGCCCGACGGCGGCTCGGTCATCCGCCTGGGATACGAGGTGGAAGGAGTGGAGATGGACACCTTCAACTGCGATGGCCTGGTGGCGTCCACCCCCGCCGGCTCCACCGCCTACAACCTTTCATGCGGCGGACCGCTGGTATCCCTGAACCTGGACGCTGTCGTGCTCACCGCCATCGCGCCCCATACCCTCAGGGCCAGGACCATGGTGCTGGCCCCCGGGGATGAGCTGCTGATCCGTAACTACTCCCTGGGAGCGGCCGCCGCCGTGTATCTGGACGGTCGCCACGCCGGCAGCGTCGAGCCGGGCGGCGACATCTCCGTGTCGCTGGCCGCGGAGAGGGCGCAGCTGGTGATCCCGCCCGGAGCCGGTTTCTTCCCCAAGATGCGCGACAAGTTCATCCGGAGGTGACCTGGGCCGGGCCCCGGGGAGATGCTGCAGGAGCTGAGCATAGAGAACCTGGCGGTGATCACTGCCGCCCGGATGGAGTTCGCCCCCGGACTCAACATCATCAGCGGCGAGACCGGGGCGGGCAAGACCATCCTGGCCCAGGCGCTGGCGCTGCTGCTGGGGGCGAGGGCGGACAGCGGCCTGATACGTCCGGGTGCGGGCGAAGCTTCGGTGGAGGCGGTTTTCTCTCCGCCCGCAGGGTGTTTCGCCGACCTGAGCGGCGAACACGACCTTCCGGACGACGAGGCGCTGGCCGTGCGGCGGCGCCTCTCCCGCGACGGCCGCGGCCGCGTTTATATCGGTGGTCGAGCCGCCGGCCTTTACCTCCTGAAGCAGCTTACCTCCAGGCTGATGGCCTTCTCCGCCCAGCATGAACAGCGGCAGCTGATGCTGTCATCGCGGCAGCTGGAGATGCTGGACAGCTACTGCGGCAGCGCGCATCTTGACCTGCTGGAAGAATACCGCCTGCTCCATGCCCGGCTGGGAGAGATCGACCGGTCGCTGGAGCAGTCGCGGCGGGACGCAGGTGAGCGGGAGCGGGAGATGGAGCTGCTCAGGTTCCAGCTGGAGGAGATAGAGGCTGCCGGCCTCGAGCCGGGGGAAGAGGAGGAGCTGGAGCAGCTGAGGCTGCGCCTGCGCCATGCCGGGGAACTCAGGCAGGGCGCCTGGGAGGTTGCGGCGCTTCTGGGCGTAGGGGAAGGGGAAGGCGGAGAGAACGTGACGGAGCCCCTGGCGGCGCTGGCAGCGAGGATGGATGGGCTTGCGGACAACGACAAGGCTTTCGGTGAGCTGAAAAAGCGTCTCCAGGCGGCGCTCTACGAACTGGAGGACCTGGCGTCGGCGGCAAGGGATTATGCCGAAGGCATCGACGCCGACCCTGAGCGCCTGGAGGAAACGGAACAGCGGCTGGACCTGATATCAGGCCTGGCCAGAAAATACGGCAGCGGCACCCGGGGGATACTGAGCTACGCCGGGGAGGCTGCCGGACGCCTCCAGGAAATGGAGCGGCGGCAGCAGGACTCTTCCGCCCTGGTGGCTGAGCGGCGGCGGGTCTGCGAGGGGATGCTGGAGCTGGCCGGCCGGCTCAGCCGTGGCCGGCGCCGGGCCGCCGGCGAGCTGGCGGCGGCGGTGGAGGAGCATCTGCGGGATATGTCCTTCGATGAAAGCGGGTTCGAGATCAGAGTGGATACCCGAGTCCGTTCCGATGATGATGAGGGCGATGTCGGGCATCTGGAAGGAAGCGGCGCCGACTCGGTGGAGTTCTACGTCAGGCTCAACCCCGGCATGCCCGCGTCGCCGCTCCGGCAGACTGCGTCCGGCGGCGAACTCTCGCGCATCATGCTGGCGGTGAAGTGCGCCGTCTCCGCTTACGGCCGCGGCCAGACCCTGGTCTTCGACGAGATCGACGCCGGTATCGGCGGCGAGACCGGCGCCGCGGTCGGCGCCAAGCTGAGAGACCTGGCGCGGGATAGCCAGGTGATCTGCATCACCCATCTGCCCCAGATCGCCTGTTTCGCCCAGTGCCATTTCTCGGTGGTGAAGGAGGTCAGCCCCGCCGGCGACGAGACGGTCACGCGGGTCGAGCGGTTGGAAGGGGAGAGGCTGGTGGACGAGCTGTGCCGGATGATGGGCTCCGACCCCGTTGACAGCGAGGCGCGCGCCCATGCCGGCAGCCTGCTGAGGAAGGCCACGTCCTCTTGATCCGGGCCCTGTTCATATCCCTGCGGCCGCGCCAGTGGGTCAAGAACCTGGTGGTCTTCGCCGGCATCATCTTCTCCGCCAACATCACCGACTGGGGGATGCAGTGGAAGGTATGGTCCACCTTCGCCGGCTTCTGCGCGGTGGTGGGCGCCGGATACCTGATAAACGACGTCATCGACCGGGAGAAGGACCGGGCGCACCCGCTGAAGAGCGGCCGCCCCATTGCCTCCGGCAAACTGGGAGCGGGAACGGCCCTGGCGGCGGCGGGGCTGCTGGTGGCCCTGTCCATGGGCGGCGGCCTGGCCGTGGACAGGGTTCTCACCCTGTACCTCGTCGGCTACCTGGCGCTGCAGCTATCATACTCGCTGCTCCTGAAGCGGCTGGTCATCATCGACGTGCTGGCCATCGCCGCCGGTTTCGTGCTGAGGGCCGTTGCGGGCGCGGCGGTGATACACGTGACCATCTCGCCCTGGCTGGTGGTCTGCGCCATGCTGCTGGCCCTTTTCCTGGCTCTGGCCAAGAGGCGGGCGGAACTGGTGCTGCTGGAAGATGAAGCGTCTGCTCACCGCAGCAACCTGGACCAGTACAGCATCGAACTGGTGGACCAGATGACCGGCGTCACCGCCGCCGCCACAGTGGTCTCCTATGCCCTCTACAGTTTCACCGCCTTCGATTCCAGCGGCATGATGCTGACCATCCCCTTTGTCCTTTATGGCATATTCCGCTATCTTTACCTTGTGCACCGCCACATGAGGGGCGGCTCTCCCGAGCGGGTCCTGCTCACCGATATCCCGCTGCTTCTGGATGTGCTGCTGTGGGTGGCCACCGCCGCGGCGGTGCTGTACTGGATGGACTGAGAGGAGCCAGAAGGCTCTCCCCGACACCTGGAGAGGATATGAGTTCCACCGTTGCCGTTTTAAAGACCAGGCCGGAGACCGTGCTGGAGGATTACGGGCGGCTGATGCGACTGGCGGGCTACGCCGACCACCTGGACCGGGGCAGCAGGACGCATCTGAAGATAAACATCTCCTGGCATGTCTGGTACCCCGCCTGCTCCACTACCCCCTGGCAGCTGGAGGGCGTGATAAAGACGCTGCTGGAAGACGGCTTCGAGCGCGACTCGCTGATGCTCACCCAGAACCGCACCGTGGTGGTGGACGACAAGGTGGGGGAGATAAACAACGGCCATGTCACCGTGGCGGAGAAGTACGGGCTGGGTTTCACCCGCCTCTACGAGCCGCCGGTGAAGTGGATCCGTTACCAGCCTGAAGCAGAGATGCTGGTGCTGGACAAGGTCTTCCAGCGGGACGGCATCCAGATACCCGACATCTTCCCCGGCACCAACATCATCCAGCTACCGACGGTGAAGACCCACGTGTTCACCGGCACCACCGGGGCGATGAAGAACGCCTTCGGCGGCCTGTTGCAGGAGCACAGGCACTGGACTCACAGCGTCATCCACGAGACCCTGGTGGACCTGCTGGCGATACAGAAGGAGATCCACACCGGCCTGTTCGCTGTGATGGACGGCACCATCTGCGGCGACGGGCCCGGGCCCCGGGCCATGGAGCCCTACGAGAAGGATTACATCCTCGCCGGCGCCGACCAGGTTGCCATCGACGCGGTGGCGGCGAAGATGATGGGGTTCGACCCCATGAGCTTCAGGTACATCCGGCTGGCGCACGAGCGGGGGCTGGGCTGCGGCGTGGTCGACGACATCGAGGTGGCCGGCGAGGACATCTCTGAGACGGACTTCCAGTTCCACGGCAGGCAGGAGACCTTCGCCAGCCGGGGGCAGAAGGCTATCTACCACGGGCCGCTGAAGCCGCTGGAGCACGCCTTGCTCAGAAGCCCCATCGTGCCCTGGTCCTACTTCGCCTCCAAACTCTATCACGACTATTACTGGTATCCCTACGTGGGCTGGACCCGTGTCTGCCGCATGGCCGAGACCAGGTGGGGACAGCTGCAGCAGCAGTACATCCCGGCGGGGGCGGAGCTGGAGAAGCAGGGCAAGAGCCGCGCCATCCTGGCGGGGGCGGCGCTGGCCGCCGCCTTCCTGGGGATGGGAGCCTTCGGGCGGATAGCTGCCCTGGCCCGGCACCGCGGTGATTAGGAACCTCCGGCGCAACCTGGCCATAGCCCTGGCCCTGGGGTTGGTCCTCTACCTGGCCCTTGCTGTCTACGCGAGTTTCAGCGACCTGGTGGACGCATTCGCCAGGTTCCGCTGGTATTACCTGCCGCCGGCCCTGGCCCTGGTCATGGTCAATTACCTGGTACGCTTCATCAAATGGGAATACCTGCTCAGGGCCATCGGCATCCGGCTGCCGGCGGGTCTGAGCTTCACCGTCTTCATCTCCGGCCTGACCATGACCATCTCCCCCGGCAAGCTGGGGGAGGTGCTCAAATCGGTGCTGCTGAAGGACAGCTGCTCCATACCCGTCAGCCGTTCCTCGCCGGTGGTCATCGCCGAGCGGGTGACGGATGTCATCGCCGTGGTGCTCCTGGGCAGCGCCGGCGCCCTGTCGTACCGTTCCGGACGCGGTGTGCTGGTGGTCACCGTGTTGCTCATCGCGGGTTTCATCGGCATAGTCCAGTGGCGGGGGCTTAGCCTGAGACTGCTGCGACTGGCGGAGAGGCTGCCGCTGGTGCGGGGATACGTACGCCACCTGGAGGAGTTCTACGAACGTTCCCATACCCTGTTGAGCGCGCGTCACCTGCTGCCCACGGTGGTGTTGAGCACCGGCGGCTGGTTCCTGGAATGCGTGGCTGCCTGGCTCTGCCTGAAGGGGCTGGGGCTGGATCTGCCGCTGCTGCTGGTGGTGTTCATCTTTGTCATCGCCTCCCTGGCCGGGGCGCTCACCATGATCCCGGGCGGGCTGGGCGTGGCGGAGGCCGGCATGGTGGGGCTGCTGATGGCAAACGGCGTGGGCCGCGGCGACGCAGTCGCCGCGGCCCTCCTCATCCGGATGGTCACCTTCTGGTTCGCCATCGCCCTGGGATTGGCGGCCGTCTCCTTTTACGGCCTGCGGTACGGTAAAGCCGGCGCCACCGGCTCAGGAGCAGCGAACCGTGGGGATGAAAGCGATGAAGAAGAGAAAAAGGGAGATGGCGGTGATGAGAACCGCTCCTGAGATAGAATGGACATAAGTGGGGTCGATCAGTAAAGCATTGGATCGCGGAACGAGGAAGAAGGTCGTGGAAGAGAGCTTGAGGGACGAAGCTTAAAAACGGACCACGGGCGAGGCATCAGGTCGTGGGAAAGAACTGGAGGGACGAAGCGTGGCAGTGGATCCTGGAGCGAGTCGGCAGGTCTTGGGAGAGAAGTGGAGGGGTGCAGTGAGGCAGTGGAGTGGTGCGGCGAGGTAACTGGAGCCGTGGCGAAACTATCGAGTGGTTAAGTACGAGGTGCTGGAGACGTGTAGCATGTAGCGTGCGGATGGTGACAAGACCCAAAGTAGCGCTAACATGCAGAACGTGACGCTTGCCGGTCTGAAGAGTACCGACGGGTGTGACTGGTCGTGGGAGATGAGATGACGAAGGCGCTGGAGAGATACGGGAGCATCAGGACAGTGCTGGTCCTGGTGCTGGCGCTGAACCTGGCCGTGGCAGCCGGCAAGGGCCTGGTGGGGTGGCGGGTGAACTCCATCGGCATGGTGGCCGACGCCTTCCATTCACTGATGGACGCTTCCTCGAACGTCATCGGCCTCATCGGCATCGCCCTGGCGGCGCGGCCGCGGGACCGCACCCACTCTTATGGACACGCCAAGTTCGAGACCTTCGCCAGCATCGGCATCGTGGCGCTCCTGCTGATCACAGCCTATGAGGTGGGCAAGGACGTCTTTTCCCGCATCACGGCGGTGGCGCCTCCGGAGGTGAGGGTGGACCGCCTGGCCTTCGCGGTGATGGGAGTCACCATCATCGTCAACCTGGCCGTGAGCCGGTTCGAGCACCGCCGGGGACGGCAACTGGGAAGCACCTTTCTGGTGGCTGATTCCCGTCATACCCTCAGCGACGTGGGTGTCTCCATCTCGGTTGTGGCCGGTCTGGTGGCCGTCCGGCTGGGCTATCCGGAGATCGACGCCCTGGTGGGCGGTATCATCGCAGTGGTCATCGCCTATGCCGCCTTCAAGATAATGAGGGAGGCGTCATTCATCCTGCTGGACCGGGCGGCGCTGGACACGGATGAGGTGGAGTCCGTCTGCCTCAGTGTAGCGGCGCCGGGGGTCCAGGGTTGTCACAAGATAAGGACCAGGGGCAGCGAGTCCGGTTACTGGATAGACCTGCACCTGGTGGTGGACCCGGAGATGAGCACACGTGAGTCCCATCAAGTAGCTTCCCGGGTCGAGCAGCTGCTGAAGCAGCGCTATGGCAGCAACACCGACGCGGTGATACATATCGAGCCGGGCAGGGCCGGCGGCGTGGGGGAGACGGCCCCGGCCGGGAAGGGAAAAAAATACTATAATCACGCCCGGGGCCGGGGAAACGGGAAGGGAGGTCCGGATTGAAAAGGGTTCCCAGGGTCGATGAGGAGAAGTGCTCCGCCTGTGGCAACTGTGAGGAGATATGCCCCGAGGTGTTCGAGCTGGGGGAGGAACATTCGTGCGTCATCGCCGATGACGTGGAGGGACTGGAGGCCTGCATCGAGGCGGCCATGGAGAACTGCCCCGAAGACGCCATCAGCTTCGGCCCGGAGGAAGAGGAAGGAATGGACGGTGAAGGATAGAACTTTTCCCCGGAAGGGACAGGTGATATACTCTCTCATGTCGTGAAGCTCGAGAGATGGCAGGATAAAGTTTGAAAGTCAACAGGCAAAACATCATAATTCCCGGATTCCCGGAGCCGAGGCTCCGGTTTTTTCATTTGACAGGGTCTGACAGGGGAAAGGCGGTAGTCTGATGGCGAAACATATCTTCGTGACGGGTGGGGTCGTATCGTCTCTGGGGAAAGGCATCACCGCGGCGTCGCTGGGGCGTCTGCTCAAGGGCCGCGGACTGAAGGTGCAGATGCAGAAGCTCGATCCCTACATCAACGTCGACCCAGGGACCATGAGCCCCTTCGAGCACGGAGAGGTGTTCGTCACCGACGACGGCGCCGAGACCGACCTGGACCTGGGCCATTACGAACGCTTCACCGACGAGAGCCTCAACCGCGACAGCAACGTAACCTCCGGCACGGTATATTTCAGCGTCATCAACAAGGAGCGCCGCGGTGATTATCTGGGGAAAACCGTCCAGCTGATCCCCCACATCACCAACGAGATAAAGTCGCGCATCCATCGCGTGGCTGACATGGGGGGCGGCGTTGACGTGGTCATCACCGAGATAGGCGGCACCGTGGGCGACATCGAATCCCTGCCCTTCCTGGAAGCCATCAGGCAGTTCCGTATCGACGTCGGCCGGGAGAACGCCTGCTATATCCACGTATCACTCGTACCGTACCTGGAAGCCACCGGCGAGCTGAAGACCAAGCCGACCCAGCACAGTGTCAAGGAGATACGCGGCATCGGCATCCAGCCCGATATCATCGTCTGCCGTTCGTCCAGGCATATCAGCAAGGACCTGCGCGAGAAGATAGCCCTGCTCTGCGATATCGACATCGACGCCGTGGTATCGGCGGTGGACGCGCCGGACATCTACATGGTGCCGCAGATGCTCCACGAGGAGGGGCTGGACAGGCTGGTGGTGGAGAAGCTGGGCCTTCAGGCCGGCGAGCTGGACATCTCCGACTGGGAAGAGCTGGTGGACAAGATCAATACCAGCAAGAAGAAGGTGAAGATAGCCCTGGTGGGCAAGTACGTGCAGCTGTGGGACGCATACATGAGCGTCATCCAGGCGCTGAAGCATTCGGCGGTCTACCATGACCATGAACTTGAGGTGGTCTGGGTCGATTCGGAAGGCGTCTCGCCCATGCTGGTGGAGTCCCAGCTGAAGGACGCCGACGGGGTGCTGATACCCGGAGGTTTCGGCATAAGGGGCATCGAAGGGAAGATCCAGGCTGCAAGATACGCGCGGGAGAACAAGGTACCTTTCCTGGGCGTATGCCTGGGGATGCAATGCGCCACGGTCGAGTTCGCCCGCAACGTGGCGGGCATGCCCGGCGCCAACAGCTCCGAGTTCGACCAGGGTACTCCCTATCCGGTGATCGACCTGCTGCCGGACCAGCAGGATGTGGAAGCCATGGGCGGGACCATGCGCCTGGGCGCCTATCCCTGCAGGCTCAGCAGCAAGAGCCTGGCCGCCAGGGCATACGGGGAGAAGAACATCCAGGAGCGGCATCGCCATCGCTACGAGGTGAACAACGCACTCAGGCCCAAGCTGGTGGAGGCGGGGATGAAGATAAGCGGCACATCACCGGACAAACGTCTGGTGGAGATCGTGGAGATACCGGACCATCCCTGGTTCCTGGCCACCCAGTTCCACCCCGAGTTCAAGTCGCGCCCGACCAGGCCGCACCCACTCTTCCGTGATTTCGTCGGCGCCGCCTGCAGGCGCGCGGATTCCCAGGATGATGACGGGGCGGAAAACATGACTGCTACGGATGTCGTTGATGAGCAGGGAAGCAAGCGGTAGCGTCAGCCCGCTGGTACAGCTCTTCATCGAGCTTGCCCGCATACCAAGCCCCTCGGGAAAGGAACGGCGGATCGTTGACTACCTTACCGGCAGGCTGGAAGCCCTGGGGCTGGAGGTCAGCGAAGCGGAACCGCCCCAGCCCGGCGAAGGCGCCGCGGGGAACCTGTACTGCCGCGTCCCCGGTGATCGTGACGGCATCCCCATCTTCCTTTCCGCCCATACGGACACAGTGTTCGCCGATCCCGGCGCCAAGCCTGAACCGGTCATTGCCGACGGGGTGATCTCAAGCGGCAGCCGCGCCGTGCTGGGGGCAGACGACAAGGCGGCGGTGGCCGCCATCGTCAGCGGCGTGGAGACAATCGTCAGGGAGGGCAGGAGCCACGCGGGTATAGAGCTGCTCCTGACCGTCAGCGAGGAGAACGGCCTCCGGGGCGCCAAGTCGGCCGACCTCACCGGTATCGATGCCCGCTGCGGTTTCTGCCTGGACAGCACCGGCCCCGTGGGGGAGGTCATCGTCCGTTCCCCCACACAGAAGACAGTACGGGCAACTTTCAAGGGAAAATCCGCCCATGCCGGAGTCGATCCGGAGCACGGACGCAGCGCCGTCGTGGCCGCAGCCAGAGCGGTGGCGGAGATGGAGCTGGGGCGGATCGACGCGGAGACGACGGCGAACATCGGCATCATCCGCGGCGGCGAGGCGGTGAACGTTGTGCCGGACCGATGCCGTATCGCCGGTGAATGCCGCAGCCACGACCAGGAGAAGCTGGCGGGGCAGGTCTCGCAGATGATGGATGCCATCAACAACGCCGCGGCAACAGGGCAGGTGGACGTGGAGACCGCCGTCGTGGACGAGTTCCATGCCTTCGATCTCTCAGGCGGCAACCTCCCCGTGGAACTGGCCACGGATGCGCTCAGGCGTATCGGCGTCAGGCCGGAACTGGCGTCCACAGGTGGGGGCAGCGACGTCAACGAGTTCAACCTCAAGGGTCTGCCCTCCGTGAACCTGTCAGTGGGTATGGAGAAAGTGCATACTCCCGACGAGTACATAACCGTCCAGTCCCTGGAGCAGGCCGGCGAGCTGGTGCTGGCGCTGGTGGAGGTGGCGGCGGAGGCGGCGCCTTCTGAAGGCGGGGCCGGGCCGTGATGGAGAACCGGCGTCTGGGATCCCGCCGCATCTACCAGGGCCGGATCATCAACCTGAGGCTGGACCGGGTACGCCTGCCGGACGGCAGGCGTACCCAGCGGGAGATAGTAGAGCACCCGGGAGCGGCGGTGATAGTCCCCATAGGCGAAGACGGCAGCCTGTATATGGTGCGCCAGTACCGTGACGCCGCCGGCGAGGAGTTGCTGGAGATGCCGGCGGGCAAACTGCAACCGGGGGAGGAGCCAGGGCATTGCGCCCGGAGGGAGTTGCGCGAGGAGCTGGGGCTCATCGCCGGCAGCCTCGTTCATCTGGCCAGTTTTTACTCGTCTCCCGGCTTCTGCGACGAACTGCTGCACGTTTATCTGGCTGAGGGCCTCAGCCGCGAGGAGGAGCAGACGGACCGCGAGGAGTTCCTCACTCCCGAGGTGAGGAGCCTGGAGGACGCAGGTGCACTGCTGGCGGAGCTGAGGGACGCAAAATCCATAGCCGGGCTGCTGCTGGCGCTGGAACACAGGCGGCGGGACTGAAGCATAATCTATGGGAGCATGTTTTTATGGGATAATGGATCGGACGGCCGGGAAAAACGGACACCTGGAGTCGCCGTCGGAATGGAGCAGGATTGAAGATCGGCATACCTTCTGAAGTCGAGCCCGATGAATACCGTGTGGCGCTGACGCCGGCTGGCGTGAGGGAGCTGGTGGCCGGCGGCCACGAGGTGTTGATCCACAGCGGCGCGGGTATGGGCAGCAGCCTGCCTGATGATGACTACCGCGCCCAGGGCGCCCGCGTCGTCGATACCTGTGACGAGCTCTTCGCAGGCAGTGACATGATAATCAAGGTGAAGGACCCGTCGCCGGATGAAGTGGCGAGGCTGAAGCCTGACCAGATACTGTTCTCCTTCCTTCACCTGGCGCCCCAGCCGGAGCTGACTAAGCAGCTGATGGAGACGGGCGCCACCTGCATCGCCTATGAGACGGTGGAGCTGCCCGATGGGCATCTGCCGCTGCTCTCGCCCATGAGCGACATCGCCGGGCGCATGAGCGCCCAGGTGGGCGCCTACTTCCTGGAGAAGATGATGGGGGGCAGGGGCATCCTGCTCGGAGGCGTCGCCGGGGTGCCGCCCGCCGACGTGGTGGTGCTGGGGGCCGGCATCGTCGGGACCAACGCCGCCAAGATAGCCGCCGGCATGCTGGCCAACGTGGTGGTGCTGGACAAGGAACTGGAGCACCTGCGCTCCCTGCAGGCTTTCGTCTCCGGCCGCCTGACCACGGTGGCTTCGTCGACGCTGTCCATAGAGGAATATGTTTCCCGCGCCGACCTGGTCATCTGCGCCGTACTCATCCCGGGGGCGCGGGCGCCCAAGCTGATATCGCGGGAACTGGTGAGGGAGATGAAGCCGCGCTCGGTGATAGTCGATGTATCCATCGACCAGGGCGGCGTGGCCGAGACCTCCCACATGACCACCCACAGCGAACCCACGTTCGTCGAGCATGAGGTGATACATTATTGTGTCGGCAACATCCCCGGAGCCGTCCCCATCACCGCCACCCATGCACTGGCCAACGCCACACTGCCCTATATCGTGGAGCTGGCGGACAAGGGGGTGTCCGAAGCGGTCAGCGCCAACAAGCCGCTGGCGCGGGGGGTCAACATCATGGAAGGAAAAATAACCAACGAGGCCGTTGCCGAAGGCGTGGGCCTGCCCTTCTATCAGCTGTCCAGCATCATCCCCATAGATCTTTGAGCGGCGCTGCGGGCAGGTCTTCCGGCCGTCCCGGGGCGGCGGGTGCCTGGCGCGGAGGGAAAGATGCCGGCAGAGGTCAAGACAATGAAGAAGACAAAACCACCGGCTGGAGACCCGCTGGTAAAGGAATACCTGGCATACCTGCAGTTCGAGCGCGGGCTGGCGGAGAACACCATCAGCTCCTATAGCCGGGACCTGCGGCAGTTCACGGCCTACCTGGATGGCAGGGGCGTAACCGTCACAGGCGCGGGCACGGAAGACCTGCGAGGCTTCTTCGCTACCCTGGAAGGGAAGAAAGGAGCGCCGGCCCCTGCAACCATGGCGCGCAAGGGTAGTGTCATCCACAGCTTCTACCGTTTTCTCTGCCGCGAAGGGCTGGCGGATTCGGACCCCACCGTCTCCATGCCGGCTCCCCGGCGGGGCCGCCGCCTTCCCACGGTGCTGAACCTGGGCGAGGTGAAGCTCCTCCTCAGCCAGCCTGCCGGCACCGATCCGGCATCGGCGCGGGACGCGGCCATGCTGGAGCTGCTATATGGGGCGGGCCTGCGGGTGTCGGAACTGACCGGGCTCAGGCAGGGGGATGTGGACCTGGAAGGAGGCTTCGTCCGCTGCCTGGGCAAGGGCTCGCGGGAGCGGGTGGTTCCCCTGGGCCAGCCTGCCCTGGACGCGGTTGATCGCTATCTCCGAAAGGGCAGGCCCTTCCTGGGCCGGGAGATGAAGGATGACAAGCTCTTCCTCAACCGGTTCGGGCGCGGCATCAGCCGCCAGTCGGTCCATCGCATGCTGGCGCGATACGCCCGCCAGGCCGGCCTGAAGAAGAAGGTCTCTCCCCACGTGCTCAGGCACAGCTTCGCCACGCATCTGCTGGCGGGCGGAGCGGACCTGAGGAGCGTCCAGGAGATGCTGGGGCACGCCGACGTATCAACCACCCAGATCTACACCCATCTCAGCCGGCAGAAACTGAAGGAGATCTATTTCAGCTCCCATCCCCGCGGCAGGAACAGGGGCCCGGGCGGGGAACATTGACGGGGGCGGCGTCCGGCAGCGCCGGGGGCCGCCAACGCAAGGGAAACTCAAGACGGGAGCTTTCCGATGATCAATCCCCTGTGGCTGATCGGCCGGCGCCGGCGCCTGAGGAACCGGGTCCGCTGCCTGCTGATAACCCTGGACGGCGCCGGCGCCGGCGCGCTGCCGGACGCCGCCGGCTTCGGCGACGAGGGAGCCAACACCCTGGGCCACGTGGCGGAGGCCGTGGGAGGCTTGAGGCTTCCCAACCTGGGGGCGATGGGGCTGGGAAACATCATTCCCCTGGACGGGGTGCCGCCGGTGCCCCGACCCCAGGCAATGTTCGGAAGGCTGAGCGAGCTGTCGCGGGGCAAGGACACCACAGCCGGCCACTGGGAGTTGATGGGGGCGGTGACCGAGAAACCCTTCCCTCTCTTCCCGAATGGATTCCCGGACGAGGTGATCGAGAGGTTCCAGGAGGCCACCGGCAGGGGGGTGCTGGGCAACAGGCCCGCCTCCGGCACCGAGATAATCGCCGAACTGGGCCAGGAGCATCTGCGCACCGGCAAGCTGATCGTCTATACATCAACCGACAGCGTCTTCCAGATAGCCGCCCACGAAGACGTGGCGAGCGTGGAAGAGCTTTACGGATACTGTCGCCAGGCGAGGGAGATATTGAGAGGGCCTTACGAGGTGGTCAGGGTGATAGCCCGCCCCTTCACCGGCGAGCCCGGAGGCTTCGTCCGCACGCGAGACCGGAGAGATTTCTCCGTGATGCCGCCACGAACCTACCTCAACCTTCTGGCAGAGCTGAAGGTGCCCGTGCACGGCGTCGGCAAGATATCCCAGATCTTCGCCGGCTCCGGTGTGACGCGGGAGCACAAGACCAGCAGCAACGCGGACGGCATCCAGCGATCACTGGAGCTGATGGCGGAGCTGGACGAGGGCCTGGTCTTCACAAACCTGGTGGATTTCGACATGCTGTGGGGCCATCGCAACGATCCGGAGGGATATGCCCGGGGGCTGGAAGAGTTTGACGCGGCGGTACCGCAGCTCATCGCCTGCTGCCGTCCCGGCGACCTTCTCATCATCACGGCCGACCATGGATGCGACCCCCTCCACCCGGGCACGGACCACACCCGGGAGTACGTGCCGCTGCTGGCGCGCATGGGGGGAGATATCTATTCACCCGGCGGCTCCCTGTTCGATACCGGCGCAGTTGGAGAGGGCGGCAACGACGAAAGGCAGCCGAGGAACAGGCCCTTCCTGGGCCGAATGTCCGATGTGGGGGCGACGGTGATGAAGCTGTTCACCAGCGGCAAGCTGGAGCTGGCGGAAGCCATGTCCATGCCCGGCAGGCCCTTCCTCACCGTATCCCGCGGTGAGTGACAGCATCTCGTGCCGTTCGATCACATCCGGTGACAGAAAAAGGCTTGTCTGGAGGGCGGCGAACCGTTGAGTTACGGGGCTTATGCCGGCCAGCCACACCCGGTGACGAAAAGGCCTTCCCCCGGAGAAGGGTGCCTGGTGGGCGATCTCACACACGCTGGTCAGCGATACATGGTTACGAAAAAGCCTTCTCCCGGGGCGATCCGGAGTGTGACCGTATCTCACGCCGGTCAGTCATGCCCCGTGACAGAAAAAATCCAGTCCGGAGAGGACGATCCGGTGAGTTACCGGGCTCACGCCGGTCAGTCATGCCCGGCTGTGTAACAGGACAAGTCCGCATAGGGGGCAAGGCTTGAAAAGGGAAAATCTTGAAAAGGGAAAATAGGCTGGAAAAAGAAAAGTGCGGGAAGCACGACTTACCCTACCGCTATCTACGGCGGCACCGCTTCCCGCTTCAACTCTCCCCTAACAGAAAGACCCACTTGCCGGAGCCCCTGCCCCGGCTGGCTAGAATGGCGGCAACTGCGATAAAAACAGGCGTTTTCCACAATCACCGGCGGTTATGTTATCACAAACTCTGATAGTATTCAACACTAAATACGGACGTCGAACCTATCTGAGACGCGCAAAACGTAACGGTGAGAAAGCCGTGTTCTGAACCGGTAAAAGAGGCACGCAAACCGAAACGGGGACATTCATGACTGGAGACAGGGATATTCTTGACTGATTTCATCGGCATAATCGAGAAGAAGAGAGACGGCGGCGAGAACACCGCGGGGGAGATAGGGGAACTGGTCAGCGGCTATCTTGCGGGCAGCCTCCCGGAATACCAGATGTCCGCCTGGCTGATGGCGGCTTTCCTCCGCGGCCTCAGCCTGGCGGAGACCCTGGCGCTCACAGGCGCCATCATCGACAGCGGCCGGCGGCTGGACCTGTCGCGCCTGGGCGTGCCGGTGCTGGACAAGCACAGCACCGGCGGGGTCGGTGACAAGGTCTCCATGGTGCTGGGGCCGCTGGTGGCTGCCTGCGGCGGCGTCTTCGGCAAGATGTCGGGCCGGGGTCTGGGCCATACAGGCGGCACCGTCGACAAGCTGGAGTCCATCCCTGGCTTTCAGACCATGCTCTCACCGGAGCGTTTCATCAGCCAGCTTGAGGAGACTGGAATCTGCATAGCCGGACAGAGCGCGGAACTTGCCCCCGCCGACGACCGCCTCTACGCTCTGCGTGAGGTCACCGCCACCATCGACTCCAACGCCCTTACCGCCGCCAGCATCATGAGCAAGAAGGTGGCCGCCGGCGCCGCTGTGGTGGTGCTGGACGTCAAGGTGGGAAGGGGCGCGTTCTTTAAGAACAGGGGGCAGGCTGCCGGAGTCGCCCATCTGATGCGACGGATAGGCGGGCACTACGGTCTGAAGGTGGAGACGGTGATGAGCGCCATGGACCAGCCCCTGGGCCATGCCGTGGGAAATGCCCTCGAGGTGAACGAGGCGGTAAAGACCCTGGCGGGAGAGGGCCCCGCCGACCTGGTCGAGGTCGTCACGGAGCTGGCAGCCCGGCTCCTGGAAAGAGCGGGGCTCTTCACCGGCTACGAACCCGCGCTGGAGGAAGCCCGCAAGAGGCTCGGGAACGGCGATGCCCTGGAACGGTTCGGGCGATGGGTAGAGGCCCAGGGCGGCGACGGCTCTTTCATCCATAACCCGGGTCTTCTTCCCGTCGCCGATATCCGCCGGCAGGTGATTGCCGCCGGCAGCGGGTTCGTCGCCGGCCTCGATGCCCTGGCGGTGGGGAAGGCAGTCCTCGACCTGGGGGCCGGCCGCAGGGAGAAGGGCGCGGAGGTGGACCACGGTGTTGGTGCGACCGTACATGCCAAGGTGGGCGACAGGGTGGAGAAGGGACAGGAGCTGGCTACCGTCTACGCCCGAAGCGAAGACGGAGCTGCCGCGGCCGCGGACCGGATAGATTCCGCCTACTCCATCTCCAAAAAGGCAGTGTCGCCGCCGCCGGTGCTGCTGGCGGTGGATGACGGCTAGACGCGCCGAAGGCATATGCTACCCATATGCGGGCGCCCGCCGGCAGGAGATCGGGTGCTACAGCTTCTCCACGAAGACCGGGTTGGAGGAGAGGCGGATGGAGGAAGCATCCATCTGTCTGCTCTCTCCGTAGATGTCGGTGACGACTACGGTGCCGCTTATCTCCGGCGGCAGCGGCGCCTGCCCCCAGAGTACGTACACAGCTTTCTCCCTCCTGATGAACTTGTACTGCCCGACGATGGAGGTTGCCCCTTCGTTGTCGGCGTCTCCTTCGCTGAACTGCTCCGCCAGCACCTGGATGCTGTCGAAGCCGTTTATCTTGTCCACCAGGTTCAGGTAGACCTTCCAGGTGGAGGAATCGGGTGGCGTGGCCTTATCGGATTCCGGCGGTTTTACACCTGTCTCCGCACCGGCGCCTTCCGGCGGAATTCCACCTGGTACCGGGCTCGCCCCTTCCGGCGGCTTCTCTCCGGGACCGGCGCCCTCCGGCGGTTTCGCATCAGGTCCGGGCCCGGGCGGGCCCGGCCTGTCCCATCCGGTCCAGTTCTCGATGTAGAAGAGCTTGTCCGCTCCCTGGGCCAGGGAGAAGACGGTGGCCCGCACCATCAGCCGTTCATAGGCGGGCAGGTCCGCGGGTCTGCCGGTGAGGTCGCCGAACTGCACCTCGGTGATCCAGATGGGCCGCTCTCCCAGGCCGTAGCTATCAAGGAAGCGCCGGAAGCGGATGGTGAACAGGTCTTCGTTGTCCGGTCCCACGGAAATGGCATGGATGTTGGCGATATCGAAATAGTCGCCGGCGCCGGCGGCGAAGACCGGCTGCCAGAAGTCGATGAAGCTCTGCTGCATGCCCGCCATGCCGGCGTGGGCCACCTGCGCCCCCGGGTCGGCGGCCTTGATGGCCGAATAGGATGCCTTGAGGATGTCAAGGTACTCCTGGGGCGTGCCCACGAAGAACTTGAGTTCTTCGCCCATGCCGCCGGTGGAGCCTCCCTGCATGGAAGGTTCGTTCATTATCTCCCAGTACCTCACCGGCACCTTCAGGCCCGGCATGTCGTCCTTTCCGTCGCCGTCATAACGCTCCACCAGCTTCGACAGGAAAGTCCGGTAGGCTTCCATGTCACAGGGCTTGCCCACCTTGATCTTCTTCCCGCCGCCTTTGGGGGACTCCGCTTCGAAGGCGGCGTCCTGGTGGCAGGTGTCCTGGTCCCATGACGCGAAAGGCTTCACCATGGCCAGGAAGTAGACTTCATGTTCCTGCCCTCCGGCTATCATCTCATCGGCAGACGACCAGTCATATTCTCCCGGCGAGGCTTCCACATCGCCCCAGTTTATATCCATGCTGCGGACCCAGTAGGCGCCGCGGGTGTCACCGGCCTTTGACAGGTGGGTCGCGGCCTTGACCGGGTCCAGCATCAAGGCCTGCGATGTGGTTTCGCCGGAACCGGCGCCGCCGGCCCCATCGCCGCCACATCCGGCAAAGACCAGAATCAGCGTGGTCAGTATGAAAAGGACGGTGACGCGGAACGCTCTCATCGACGATAGCCTCCTTTTGGTGTCCGATGTTCGTGCCTATCATTCCCGCGGAATCCCGAAAAGATGCATGCGTGTTGCCGATTCTACGACGATTTGCTAGCTTAAGCTGTTTGAAAACGGCGACGGGAGCAGGTTTGGCACTGGAAATCATCACCATGGCTGTGGGGCCGCTTCAGGCCAACTGCTACCTGGCGGTGGCCGGCGGCGGTGGGGGGGAAGCGGCATTCCTCGTCGACCCCGGAGGCGACCCGGACCATGTAAGTGACGCCGTGAAGCGGCGGGGGGCGCCGGTCAAGGCCATCTTCATCACCCACGGGCATCATGACCACATCGGCGCGACGGTGGACATGGCCCGGGCCACGGAAGCGCCCATCTACGGCAGCGCCGAGGTGGAGGCGGTGCTGGCCGACCCGGATCTGTTCCGGCTGTTCCCCGGCCTGCCGGAAGTGACCTCTGGCAGGGTGGACCAGGTACTGTCCGGCGGCGAAGAGGTGAGAGTAGGCGGTGTGACAGTACGCGCCCTGCTCACACCCGGCCATTCCCCCGGCTCCCTCTGCTACTACACCGGCGGAGCGCTTTTCACCGGCGATCTGCTCTTTCACGGCTCCGTCGGCCGCACCGACCTGCCCGGCGGCTCCTTCCAGCAGCTGGCGCGGTCGGTGAAGGCGCTGACAGGCGAGTTCCCGCCGGAGACGGTTATATACCCCGGGCACGGCAACGAGTCGACCCTGGGCGAGGAGAAGGAGAACAACATCTTCCTGCAGGATATAGACTGGTGATATTCAGGTGAAGACCCAGGGACCCAAGGGGACATACGACGTGCTGCCCGCTGACCGGGCGCTGAGGACGCGCGTGCTGCACCAGGCGGCGGGTATCTTCCGCCGTGCCGGCTACGGGCGTATCGAGACCCCGGCTTTCGAGGACACGGATCTCTTCGTCCGGGGCGTGGGCGCCTCCTCGGACATCGTCCGCAAGGAGATGTACACCTTCGAGGACAAGGGTGGGCGCAGCATGACCCTCAAGCCGGAGGGCACGGCGCCGGTGGTGCGCGCCTACGTGCAGCACGGCATGCACAAGCTGCCCCAGCCGGTGAAGCTCTGGTATTACGAGCGCATGTACCGGTTCGAGCGTCCTCAGGCGGGCCGCTACCGGGAGCATTACCAGATCGGCGCCGAGGCCATCGGCTCCGGCGACCCGGACCTGGACGTGGAGATGATCATGATCCTCTCCGACCTCTACCGGGGGCTGGGCGTCCCCGATGTCCGGCTCCGGCTCAGCAGCATGGGCTGCCCCCGCTGCCGGCCCGATTACATGGAGAGGCTCCAGGATTTCCTCACGGCTATCAGCAGCGAACTCTGTGACGACTGCCGCGAGCGGGCGCGGCTGAACCCGCTTCGTGTCTTCGACTGCAAGAACCAGTCCTGTCTGGCGCTGCTGGCGGACGCGCCGCTGCTGGTGGACAGCCTCTGCGATGAGTGTCTGGATAACTTCGAGACGGTGAAGGAGCTGCTGGACCTGCTGGGACGCTCCTACCGGGTTGACGGCACCCTGGTTCGCGGCTTCGATTATTACACCAGGACAACCTTCGAGTACGAGTGCACCCGCCTGGGCGCCCAGAGCGGCATCGGCGGCGGCGGTCGCTACAACCGGCTGGTGGAGGAGATAGGCGGTCCCGACACCCCCGCCGTCGGTTTCGGCACCGGCCTGGAGAGGATCATCCTGGCGCTTCAGTCCAAAGGGGAGCAGGCGGCCGAGCCGGCTATGGACATCTTCTTCGCGGTTCTGGAGGAGGAAGCCAGGCCCCGGGTCATCAGAGCCTTGCACGCCCTGCGCCGGGCGGGCCTTTCCGCCGACATCGATTATTTCGGGCGCAGGCTGAAAGGCCAGATGAAGCAGGCCGACCGCCTGGGGGCGCGGCGGGTGGTTATAATTGGCGGGGACGAACTGGCGCGGGGCGTCGCCGTCGTGCGCGACATGTCATCGGGCGAGCAGGGTGAGGTACCACTGGACGGCCTGGAAGAACATCTGGCGGAAACGAGGTAGAGGCTTCATGCGGACACATTATTGCGGCAGGCTGAGGGCCGAAGACGAAGGAGAAGATGTCATCCTCTTCGGCTGGGTGCACCGCTGGCGCGATCACGGCGGCATAGTCTTCATCGACCTCAGGGACGTCTCCGGCCTGGTGCAGCTGGCCTTCGATCCGGAGCGCTCGGGAGAGGTGCACGCCACCGGCCATTCCCTCCGCTCCGAGGACGTGTTGAGGATAGAGGGCAAGGTGGCCTTGCGGCCGCCGGAGACGGTCAACCCCGACATGGCGACGGGGGAGGTGGAGGTGAACGTCACCGGCGTGGATGTGCTGAACCGCGCCCAGACGCCCCCCTTCAGCGTGGAGGAGCGGCAGGATGTGGACGAGGTGCTCAGGCTCCGGTACCGCTACATCGACCTTAGGCGCGAGGAGATGCGCGACAACCTGATGCTCCGGCACCGGGTGGTGAGGCAGGTGAGGTCTTTCCTCGACGGCAATGATTTCGTCGAGGTGGAGACGCCGGTGCTTACCAAGAGCACGCCGGAGGGAGCGCGCGATTTCCTCGTCCCCTGCCGGCTGCAGCCCCGGAAGTTCTATGCCCTGCCCCAGTCGCCCCAACTGTTCAAGCAGCTGCTGATGGTCTCAGGGCTGGACCGCTACTACCAGTTCGCCCATGCCTTCCGCGACGAGGACCTGCGCGCCGACCGGCAGCCGGAACATACCCAGGTGGACATGGAGATGTCCTTCATGACCGTGCCGGAGATGACGTCGCTGATGGAGGAGCTGCTGGTGGACCTGTTCAGGGAGGTCGCCGGGGATGACCTCCAGACCCCGTTCCCCTCCCTGACCTACGAGGAGGCTCTGCTCAGGTACGGCAGCGACAAACCGGACCTGAGGTTCGACCTGCCCATTGTCGATGTCTCCCAAATCTTTCGTGAGTCGGAGTTCGCGGTCTTTGCCCGCACCCTCGAGGACGGGGGAATCGTGCGCGCCATCCGGGCGCCGGGAGCGGCGTCGCTGTCGCGCCGGGAGATCGACGAGCTGACGGATTTCGCTGTCAGCGAAGGGGCCAAAGGGCTGGCTTACCTTATAATCCGCGAGGGCCTGAAGGTGCAGTCGCCCATCGCCAAGTTCATGTCCCGGGATGAGATCGACGCGACACTGGAGGCCGTGGGCGCCCGGGAGGGCGACATCATATTCTTCGTAGCCGATGCCCAGGCCGTGGCGGTGCCGGTGCTGGGTGCTGTGCGCAACCGACTGGCGCAGGTGCTGGACATGGTGGAGCCCGGCTGGCAGTTCCTCTGGGTCACCGACTTCCCCATGTTCAAGCTGGACGAGAATACGGGGGAGATAGTGGCCGAACACCATCCCTTCACCCTGCCCAACGAGGAGACCATCGGTTACCTGGAGGAGGATCCGCTCAAGGTGCGCGGCAGCCTCTTCGACCTGGTGCTGAACGGTGTGGAGATAGCCAGTGGCGGCCTGCGCATACACAAGCCGGAGCTGCAGCGGCGCGTGCTGGAGATACTGGGCCATGAGGACCACCAGATGGAAGAGGATTTCGGCTTCCTGATGGAGGCGCTCCGCTATGGCGCCCCTCCCCACGGCGGCCTGGCTTTCGGCCTGGACCGGCTGGTGATGCTGATGGCGGGGCTGGATACCATCCGTGACGTCATCGCCTTTCCCAAGACCCAGAGCGGCGGCTGTCCGCTGACGGGCGCGCCGGCGCCGGTGGGCGCCAGGCAGCTGAAGGAGCTGAAGCTCCGGCAGTAGCTACCGCCGCCTGCGGTGTTCCTGCCTGCCTGCTTCCGGTCGGCGGTTGCGGGGCAGGGTCCAGGATGAGCGGATGATTGCTACCGTGATCCCTCGAAGCTGTTCGACACCGGCCGGCCGGGCCGGAAACAGGGCCGGCGGCGCCGGTGGAGGCACCGGCTCGAACTGCGGCAGAATGACATCTATATCTATATGGGCAGTGGATTAGAAACGCACATTGTGCGTCCTGTGTCAAGGTGCTTTTTTGCGGAAGGTATTTGTCTATTGCCGAAGAATAAAAGGCTGTGATAATATAAACGCAAGCTCGACCTTGTACGTGATTTGTAACTTTATTGAGCCAACACATTATGTAAGGGAGCTTAGTCTTTCCCTGTTGTCCGAGGGTAACCGGGAAGCGGCGCCCACCTGCTGGAGCAGGTTCAATAAACGGACAAACACGGCAAGGTGGAGCTTTCTTATGGATACGAGAGGGCGTGGATGACGAGGATCCTCAAACCGGCCGCGGCGCTGATGGTTATCATGCTGGCGGTCTTTTTCATAGCCTCATGCGGAGGCAGCGACAAGTCCGAGGCGCCTGTGAAGAAGGCCTCCACCAGCAAGGAGAGCAGCTCCAAGTCAAGCTCCGGTGGTGGTGGGGGAGGGGACGAAGCCAAGCCTGAACAGATGGAGGGGCAGGTCATCGTATCCAACCAGAACCTCCCCGATGATTTCAACGAGTCGCTGGAAAGCCGCAGGCCCATCGCCGTCACCTTCTACATGCTCGGTCCTGACGACGATGCAAGGGTGCGTACCGCCATGACCCGGATGGAGAGCAAGTACAAGGGCCAGATGGATTTCTACACCTACCTTTATTCAGACGGGGAGCGATACAAGGGGCTGGCGTCACTGCTGTTGGTGAACACCACTCCCACGGTGATAATGATAAACGAGGAGTCCCGTGTGACCGTAGGATGGACCGGTTATGCCGATGAGCAGAGCCTGGAGCAGATGGTCGTCAACAACCTGGGCCTGTGAGACCGGCTATGCGGACGGGTGGATGGTGAGGCGCGCCGGGGGCGCGTTTTTTTATCTTTATGCTGTGGGTGACGGCAGGATGTGCTCCCAGGCATGCCCCGGATATTCCCCGGATATTCACGAGGTCTGCCCCTCATACGTCCCGGATTTTCACGAGGTCATTCACAGGTATACCCCGGATTTTCACGAGGCCTGCTCCAGACCTTCCCGGAGATGCCACGGTATGGTCAGGATTCGTCCCTGGTTTGCCCCGCCAGGCTCCTTCAGTGCATTAAAATATGGATATGGATATGGAAAGCAACATCGTAAGGGAACACTTCCGGTCCCCCTTTAACAGGGGGGAGATGAAGGAGAGCCACGGACGAGGCAGCGCCGGCACTGAGGCTTGCGGCGCAGAGATCACCCTCTTCATCCGGTTCGCCGGGAGCGCGGGCGGTGATGGTCCTGGCGAGGCCGGTCTCGAGGAGCCCGTGGGCGTCCGCCAGCGACATGAGGGAACGATCGCCGCGGCTGCCTTCACCGCATCCGGCTCCAGCGCCATGATCGCAGCGGGCAGTATATTGACGCAGAGGCTTAGGGGTATGGGCTGGCGCCGGGCGGCGGCTTATTCCCGCGAAGAGCTGCTGGCGGAGCTGGGCTGCGGCGGGCCTGGAGATGGTCCGGCAGAAAGCGGTTCGGCCGGCCGTGAACCGTCGCCGGGCTCGCCCAGGCAGGCGGCGGAATACGCCATAGACGCGCTGCACGCAGCGCTGGAGGACTCCCTCAGACGCGGGACCTTCCCGGGGGCCGGTGGTATCCGGGAAGGGGCGGTGATGGTGGCCATGAGCGGCGGCGTGGACAGCGCCACTGCCTGCCTGCTGATGCATCGGGCGGGGCGGGAGGTCACCGGCATCACCTTGAGGCTTGTGGATGAAAAAGACGCCACCGGCGAAGGTGAAGGAGCAGTCGCCGGAGCGGCCTCCGGCCTGAGCTGCTGTTCCCCGGAGTCCATACGGCTGGCACGGCAGGTCTGCCACGGCTTGGGACTGCCCCATCTCACCGTGGACCTGCGGGCGGAGTTCGAGCAGGCCGTGGTGGCCGATTTCGTCAACCAGTACCTTAAGGGTCGCACGCCCAACCCCTGCGCCCGCTGCAACGGTGTTTTCCGCTTCCCGGTGCTGGTAAGGCTGGCGGAGCAGCTGGGAGCATCCCGGGTGGCCACCGGTCATTACGCCCGCATCGTGGAGGCCGGCGGCGTCCTGCGCCTGGGCCGTGGTCTCGACCGCGGCAAGGACCAGTCATACATGCTCTGGGGTATCGAACCGGCGTTGCTGTCGCGCATCGAGTTTCCCCTGGGAGAAATGGAGAAGGTAGATACCCGTGAGACGGCGAGGGCTGCTGGGCTGGCGGTGCATGATCGGGTGGACAGCCAGGATGTTTGCTTCGTCCCCGGCGATGACTACCGCCGCTTCGTCAAAGAGAGGCTGAGGGCCGATGAGGCAGCGGTGCCCGGGCGGGGCGAGATGGTGGATGCGGCGGGGAAGCGGCTGGGCGAGCACAGCGGCTACCTCGACTATACGGTAGGTCAGCGGCGCGGACTGGGGGGAGGGTCGGAGCGGCCCCTGTTCGTGCTGGCCATCGACGCGGCGGCCAACCGCGTGGTTGCGGGAAGCCGGGAGGAACTGGCGGTGCGTTCGCTCCAGATCGGCGGAGTCAACAGCTTTGTGCCCGAGTCGGCTGTCGGCGAGGTGGGCGTACAGCTGCGTTACCGGTCTCCCGCTCTGCCGGGCAGGGTGACGCAGACGGGTGATGTGTGGCGGATAGAACTGGACGAGCCGGCATACGGAGTCGCTCCAGGCCAGTCTGCCGTCCTCTACCAGGGCGACCTGGTGGCCGCCGCCGGCATCATCGGGAACGCCATCGGGGACGTTCCTTAACGAGATTAAGAAACTTTGGGGACGTTCCTTAACGAGATTAAGAAACTCCCTCATCTGGGACGTCTTATTCTGCACATCCTGTTACAAGAACTACATGTTTGCCAGGCTGAGGATATTTCCCTCCGTGTCCCTGAACCAGGCGCTCTTGCGGCCGTCAGGCAGCGTCGCGATGCCGTCCTCAGTCTTGAGACCCGGCATATCGTATTCCTCGAAGACGATACCGCGCTGCCTGAGATCGGCTATCTCGCTTTCCAGGTCATCGACCTTGAACACAGCCTCTGTATGGTCGCAACCGTTGACCGGGCGCTTGTAGATATAGAGCATGGAGCCGACACCGCAATTGTAGAGCACGTCCTCATCCGATGCCTTGTTGACCTTCAGTCCCAGCTTGTTTTCGTAGAAATCCCTGACCTTGGCGATATCCTCTGCGGGAAAGGTCGGCGCTATGATGTTCTCGGTGAGCATGCTGGTCACTTCCTTTCTGAGAACGGATGTCCCTGAAATATTAGTCTTCCCCCTGCGAGATCGGGCAAACCCGGTTCTCGAATGACTACATTGTTTATTGCCGAGAGGATTCTTGATCTTGATAAGGAATGTTCTTTGATATCGAGTTTCTTAATTTCGTTAAAGAACGTCCCCGG
>CAZCCR010000019.1:5826-39568 GCA_964497425.1 uncultured Gaiellales bacterium | reverse complement strand
TTTACATGAGTAGCATTGTCTTCACCTGCCATCATCTTTACCACAGTCCCGGAAGATATCGACAGAGTTGTATTCGCATCAATATCGAAATACGAAGGGCCGAAAAGGCCCGCCTCGCCTTCAATGATGTAAGGTGAGTTCGAAGCGGCCCAGGCGGTGGACTGGTCGATATGGCCGGTAAGATACATGCCGTTGATATCATTTCCCTCGTAACTGTTGTCGTGAACGCCGGGGCCGATAGTCGCCGGCAGCTTTACTGCAAAACCGGTATTGTTGATAAATGAGTTGCCCGCCAGAACCGAGATAGGCCCGCCATCTGTCGAAATGCCGTTGCCCCCGTTTTCGCTGATGACATTGCCATCGATCGCAGGATCTCCAGAGTAAACATAGATACCGCTGCTCATTGAATCGGTGATGGTATTGCCGGTTAACTGCGGTGATGAGTCATTGATGAAGATTTCGCCCCGGTCCCGGTGGTTGGGCTGGCTGCCGCCATAAAGGAGGGTGCAGCCGCTGAGAATGCCGCCGCCACCAGCGAATTCGATATTGTACCAGTCGCCTGGCTCAGCGCGGGTGGCATCGTGATCACCGTTGGTATCATCACCATGGGTATCGTCAAAGAAGGAGGTAAAGACTGTCCCGCTTGCGTTCAAGGACCCGAGCACCTTGATGCCATGTCCGGTACAGGCGTGGCTGCTGCCATTCAGACAGGCAGGAAACTTTATTATCGATCCGCTTTCAATATTTAGCGTTACGCCAGCATCAATCGTAAGGATGTCTGGGGTTCCGGCAGGCACATAGGGTGAGTTGGACGCAGGCCAGTTGGTGTCAGCGGTGATGTCGCCGGTCAGGTACATGCCGTTTATTCCGGTATTGTCCGAGTATGAATTATCCGTAACCCCGCCGCCGATGATAGCCGGGATCACCAGGGCTTTATCGCCGTTGTCACTGAAGATGTTGCCGCTCAGGGTTGAGAACGGCGCGGCGGATTCCAGCCCGTCGTCGCCGTTCAGGGAAAATGTCGAACCACTGACAAAGGGCGCCGTGGCGCCGGAGTAAATATGCAGGCCGTCATTGTAGGAATATGAGACTGTCAAACCGGAGATGCTCACCGGGGCTCCGTTTCCGGAAAAGGCTAACGAACCTTTGAAGCCAGTGGGATTGCCGCCGTAAAGAACCGAGCTGTTGCCAAGGAAAGAACTCTCCGGTCTGGTATTGCCGCCGTCCTGAAAATAGATGCCATGCCAGTCGCCTGGAGTGGCGGGCGTATCCGTGCCGGGGCCGTTGGTATCACCGCCATGGTCGGGATCATTCCAGGAGGTGAAGATGACGCCGTCAGCTTTGAGAAAGCCTTTCACCACCATATCGCAGGATGAATCTCTTCCCTTTACTACTACTCCCGGTTCGATGGTAAGTACCACGTCGGTATCGACCGTGACGTGGCAGTTGAGAATATAGGGACTTCCGGCCGTATTCCAGGTGGTGTCGGTGCTTATGGAACCACTGACGGAGGTCTGGGCCCGGGCGGACGCAGTATTTACCAGGAAGAACAGGATGCAGATAAGGATAGCTGAAAGAAACAGGCGATGATAAGACCTTGAAGGCGCCGGCGCCACCCTGGCGTCGGCGAGGGAGCTTTCAGGAGAGGTCCCCAGGACCCCCCCCCATAGGCGGATTATGCCTGTGCCCGGCTTCTTTCCTCAATGTCCCCGCCTTTCAGTGCCTTGGTGACAGCTGATGTTCAGCACCGCAGTTGCTTTGCATCTTTATTATTACCTTGCGACTGGAACAGCATATGTGAAACAGGCTTTCGAACCCTGCCCCCATAGGCCGCGGCCGGAACTTATCAGAAAGAGTGATTTCTGTCCATACTACTTTAGTATGAATTGTTAAGGCGAAAAGTATGATATTTTGCTAGAAAAGCTGTTCGCCACTCGCGGGCGACTGGAGCCCCAGGTGCTCGCAGGCCAGGCGGGTGACGATGCGGCCGCGGGGGGTGCGCTGGATAAGGCCGCGCTGCAGCAGGTAGGGCTCGTAGACGTCCTCGACGGTGTCGCGCTCCTCGCCCAGGGCCACCGCCAGGGTGCCCAGGCCGACGGGGCCGCCGTCGAACTTCTCGATGATCAGCCTCAGTATCTCACGGTCCACCCGGTCCAGGCCCTCGCTGTCCACCTCGAAGAGGCCCAGGGCCTGCTGGGCCACCTCGCGGGTGATGCAGCCGTCGTGCCTGACCTGGGCGTAGTCGCGCACGCGCCTCAGCAGCCGGTTGGCCACCCGGGGCGTGCCGCGGGAGCGGCGGGCTATCTCGCCCAGGCCCTCCTCCTCGACCTCCACGCCCAGGATGCTGGCGGCCCGCGCCGCCACCTGGGCCAGTTCATCCTCGCTGTAATAGTCCAGCCGGTGGGTGACGCCGAAGCGGTCCCTCAGCGGCGTGGTGATCAGACCTGTGCGGGTGGTGGCCCCCACCAGGGTGAAGTGGGGAACGTCCAGGCGGATGGTGCGGGCGCTGGGACCCTCGCCGATGATGATGTCCAGCTGATAGTCCTCCATGGCCGGGTAGAGCACCTCCTCGACGGAGCGCCCCAGCCGGTGGATCTCATCGATGAAGAGCACGTCGCCCTCCTCCAGGTTGGTGAGGATGGCGGCGATATCCGCCTTTCGCTCCAGCATCGGCCCGGAGGTGGTGCGGATGGATACGCCCATCTCGTTGGCGATGATGCCCGCCAGGGTGGTCTTGCCCAGGCCCGGCGGACCCACCAGCAGCACGTGGTCGAGGGCCTCGCCGCGGCTGCGGGCCGCCTCGATGAATATCTGAAGCTGTTCCTTCAGGGGCTCCTGCCCCAGGAACTCGTCGAAACGGGCGGGCCTGAGCGAGAGCTCCAGCTCCTTCTCGCCGGTCTGGACCACGGGGTCCGCCAGGCGCTGTTCGTCAGTCATGGCGTACTTCCCTCGCTCGCCTTGTAACCTTGTCGTGCCTCATTATCCTCTCTTGCCCCATGACCCTGTCTTTCTCATGACCCTGTCTTGCCTGATGAAACTCTTGTCTCATACCCCGCCTTGCCGCATCACGTCAAACTCCGTCCCGGGTGGCCGCCGTGTTCCTCAGCGCCAGCCGCACCAGTTCCTCCACCGCCAGCTCCTCATCGCAGCCGGCCAGCGCCGCCTCGGCCTCGGCGAAGTTGTACCCCAGGCCGATGAGCGCCTCGCGCGCCATATAGTAGTTGCCGCCCGCCGCCGCGCCCGCGGTCTCGGGAGCCTCGACGGCGCCCACCTTGTCCTTCAGCTCCAGCACCAGGCGCTCGGCGGTCTTTTTGCCGATGCCGGTGATGCTTTGAAAGAGCGCTGTGTCCCTGTTCACCACGGCGCGGCGGAGGTCATCGGGCGAGTAGGCGGAGAGGATGGCGATGGCCACCTTGGGGCCTACGCCGGAGACGCTGGTGAGCAGCTGGAAGAAGGCGCGCTCCTCCGGGTCGAGGAACCCGAACAGACACATGGCGTCCTCGCGCACGTGCATATGGGTGTAGACGAAAACATCCTCCAGCGGTTCGCCGACCCGGCTGAGGCTGCGGGACGACATGGCCAGATGATAGCCGACGCCGCCCACCTCGAGCACGATGCCCTCCGGCCCCAGGGACTGGATGGTACCTCTGAGCGTTGTGATCATGTCTTCCCCTTATACCTTTCCGGGCGTGAATCCTCTAACGCTGTCCGGTGCGCAGCCCTGGAACCGGGCCGCAGCCCATGTTTGCGCCCTTCCGCCCCATCATACACCAGCCCTCAGACGGCCGGCCGCCCGGCGGGAATGGGCGTGGCAGATGGCCACGGCCAGGGCGTCCGCCGCGTGGTCGGGCCGGGGTATCTCCTCCAGACCCAGCAGCGACCTCACCATCTGCTGCACCTGGTCCTTGCCGGCGCGTCCGTAACCCACCACCGCCTGCTTGATGCGGAGGGGGGTGTAGTCCGCCGGTGCTATGCCCCGCTGAGCGCAGGCGAGGATGATAACCCCCCGCGCCTGACCCACGGCCAGGGCGGTTTTCAGGTTGGCGCCGCCGAAAAGCTCCTCGATGGCCGCCGCCCGCGGATTGAAACGGTCGATGACGTCCAGCACGCCCTGGTGGATGGCTGCCAGCCTCTGGTCGTCCGGCCGGCGGGAACTGGTGTTGATAGTGCCGTGAGCCAGCAGCCGGGAGGAGTTTCCGCCATGCTCGATGACCCCCCAGCCGGTGGCCGCCATGCCGGGGTCCAGTCCCAGGATCGGGTTCAGGTCATCTTGCATAGAGACTTTCTTTCCTTCAGGCCAGCGCCTCCAGGATATCCTCGCTGATGTCGAAGTTGGCGTGGACTTCCTGGACGTCGTCGCTGTCCTCCAGCGCATCCATCAGCCTGAGCATCTTCTTGGCGTCGCTCTGCTCCAGCTTGACCGTGTTCTTGGGCTGCATGGCCAGCTCGGCGGACTGGAAGGCGATTCCCGCCTCTTCCAGGGCCTTGCGCACGGCCATCAGGTCCGCCGGTTCGGTGACTATCTCGTAGGAACTCTCGTCCTGGGAGACGTCCTCGGCGCCGCCTTCGATGGCCACGGTCATCAGCTCGTCCTCATCTACTGATTCGGCGTCGACGATGATTATCCCCTTGCGCTCGAACATCCAGGCCACGGTGCCGCTTTCACCCAGCTTGCCGTTGTTGCGACTGAAGATGTTGCGGATGTCGGCGGCGGTGCGGTTGCGGTTGTCGGTCATGGCCTCGACGAAGACCGCTACGCCGTTGGGGCCGTAGCCTTCATAGGTGACGGTCTCGTAGTCCGCCCCCTCGCCGGTGCCGGCCCCGCGCTGGATGGCGCGCTCGATGTTGTCCTTGGGCATGGAGTTGTCCCTGGCCTTCTGGATGGCGTTGGCCAGGGCGGCGTTGCCGTCGGGGTCGGGGCCGCCCTCCTTGGCGGCTACGGTGATGGCGCGGGAGAGCTTGCTGAAGAGCTTGCCGCGCTTGGCGTCGGCGGCGCCCTTCTTGTGCTTGATGGATGACCACTTGGAATGTCCGGACATTGTTCCTCCGGGAATATCGGGGTTTGCTACCGGCGCAAAATCGGCCCGTTCTTACCGGTTAATAATATAACAAGCGGCGGAGGGATGCTGGGAGTCGGGCGGGGCTGGACGGTTAGACAGCGGGCCCAAGCAGCTCTGGTCCCTCTACTCCCCTGTATTGCCCTGCAGCAATGCCTTCCCCAGCATATCCAGGAAATACCTGTGCAATCGCAGGTCGTCGGTCAGTTCCGCTGAAAGCTGGTGAAGTCCAGCACGCTCATGCGCCCGTTTCTTCCTTCAACAGGTCAAGATATTCCTTATAAACATATGTACGAGGTCGCTTGCGAACATCTACTTCCTGAAGGATAGCAAGGGAAGCCAGAAGAGAAATCGCCTTGGATGCTGTTGGCTTTGATACATTCAACAGTTTCACGGCGCTTGAAAGCGTAAGATAAGGGTTGCGATAGAGGTGGTCCAGCAACCTCATGCCGGTTACGGAAGAATCCGGCGCTGCGAGAAGCAACCGGCGGTCGCATTCGAACAGTCGGAATATCTCCTCGGCTTTAAGGGTAGCCTCTGCAGCAACATCCGTAACAGCTTCGAGGAAAAACCTTGTCCACCCCTCCCAGTCGCCCGCTGTCCGCACTTTATTCAGCCGCTCATAGTATTCCTGCTGATTTCTCTTGAAATAGACACTGATGTACAGCATGGGTGAGCCCAGCAGCCCCCATTGTTCCAGTAAGAGAGCTATGAGCAAACGGCCAAGCCTGCCGTTGCCGTCAAGAAAGGGGTGAATGGTCTCAAACTGCGCGTGAGCCAGGGCTATCCGTACAAGTTTGGGGCTATCGTCACTGTGATGCAGATATTTTTCAAATTCGTCGAGGCAATCAGGCAAGTTGTCCGGCGGCGGTGGTATGAAAAATGCGTTGCCGGGACGCGAGCCGCCGATCCAGTTCTGTGAAGTTCGGAATTCGCCTGGTTGTTTTTTCTCCCCCCGGGCTCCCTGCATCAATCGTTTGTGTGTCTCCTTGATAAGCCGCAGCGAGAGAGGCAGACCTTTCGGTTTTGCCAGCTCGGTACGCGCGTATGACAAAGCATCCAGGTAATTACAGGTTTCTTTCAGGTCGATACCAGGTTCGGTTTTCTTGTTTGCCGCCTCGGCTTCCCATGATAAAAGATCGCTGAGAGTCGGTGCGTACCCTTCTATCTGCGAGGTTAAAACGGCTTCCTTGCGCACAAACCCGTATATGAACCATTCAGGGTCGGGAACCATCTTCGCAGCGACGTCAAGGCGCGCAAGCTCACGCTCCGCACTCTCAAGAGCCGCCTTGAGGCTTTTATCGAGCCTGAGCGGCGGCTTCGGCGGCAGGGGTTCGGGGACGAATGCCTTGACCTCTTCGCCAGCGGTCGTAGAAACCACATACTTTCCGGTTTTTCGTTTCATCGGAGGCTATCCTCTTCCGTTAGTAAAGTATCCTTTACTAATACGGGAGGGAAGTAAAGTTTCCTTTACTAAGCTGGGGCCGGGAGCAAGGATTCTTTACATGGAAATCACTATCTACTTGTAATTGCTCATATTGGATTAGAAATCAGGAGACCGTTGGTGTCGATCTGGCGGTCAAGGATATCCGGCTGCAAGGTAACACGAAACCGTTGCGATATCGTCTTTGATCCATGATATGAAGTCGGTGCGACATGCGCTCTGCGTAGCAATTCTGGCAACCGCGGCTGATTTTTATACAGCCGGTGACCGGGTTCCAGGTGGCTTCTGTCCATTCGATTGCTGTTTTTCTCGCCGCGTCAATCAGATTAAGGGGGTCAACCGCCATTTCCCCTTTTTAATAAATGGCGATATCCATTTTTCTTCTTTCGCGTGATAGAGATAGTTCGCTGCGTTGTGCGCCGTTCGCCTGTTCAACTCTTTTACTGTTTGTGACGTCGTCGGAAAATAACCCCCGTTGAGATCCGAGCGCCAGCTCGCCCATAACGCTATATGGCTGGAAATAGGAAACGAAAGCTCGGATTCACGTTTGCCGATTCCAATACCTTCAAAATAAAAAACAGGATTGTCAGAGGTGAGGATTGCGGGTGCCTGCTCATATGTAAGAAACAGCCAAGTCATTTTCGTCAATGCTCTTACTGTTTGAGGGGTTTGATCTGGTGGAAGGTTATCCAACCAAATGGGATCTGGAAATTCTTGCGAGTAATTATCCAGTATCTTATAAACCGCATTCTGAAAATGATTGATCTCTGTACCCTTCTGCGGAGACTGGGTCGAAAGTATTTCGATTTTCCTATCGAATTCGTTCCGAATATCTTCCGTGACGCTCGGCATGAGATTCTTAACACGGTCTTTTCCCCGTGGCACACGCTTCATCATCACTACCATATATTCCGAAAGAACCTGCTTTTCTTTTTTCGAGATATTGCGTAGTGAACGCACCTTGTCAAGAATATCATTTGCGGGATTCTCGACTTCATCAGCCAGGAATCGCTCGACCTCATCTGGATACCAATTGTTTATTTTCGCAACTTTGTCTATATTGCATGGATATTTCTCACCTTTTTTTGTATACGTCCATAGTTTGCCTGTAGTGCTATTGGTAAATCCCTTGAGATATTTTTTCGGTAGATAATGACAGCGCATCTATCTTTACGAACCGGAGCTTTCAACAATTTCTATTTCTTTATCCGTGAGTTCATAGAGCGCGTAGACGAGTTTGTCGATGCGGCGGTCAGTAGCTTCGATCTGGCGCTGGAGGGAATTCTTTTCGTGGGCGGTCTTGGCGGACTGGAGCTGCTTGTTCAGCGCCAGCATCTGTTCGACCAGTTCGACTATGCTGTTTTGGTGTGCTTTGTCGACCGGGTCAGAATTGTCGATCGCTCGTATTGGAATGCGCTTTAAAAAACTCCCGAAAAGTTGTAGCTATTACCCTGAAGATCTGTGCAGACGCTATGAATGCAAAGCTTTAACAGACTAGAGTTTAATAACCCCAGTAGATATAAAGATCCTTCAGGAACCAAGAAGACTTTATTGTTCGCATAAAAAGAATCGTCATCAAGGGTGAATCTTGCGCTTGACGCTATTTCTGGCCAAAGAAGCTTAGGCTTTTCAAACTCTTCATGGTAGTCAATCGTATCCTGAATCTCATACCATTCGTATTTTCCAGGTTTTCTGCCTGGCCATTTTTTACCTTTCCAGTCTTTCGGCCGTGGATTAAGACTGGTCCGGTATTCTTGAAGATGACGCAATATCACTGGATAATCATTAATATTTATTCCGTGGCGGGTGAATATCAGAAAACGATCACTGTGCAATGGCTGATAACGTTTGATGTCTCGACCCGCAAGGAACGGCTTTATGATCTCGGCAGATTTCGAATCCTCTGCTATAAGGCGCTCGCGTGTCTCGCGGTCAATGACAAATGCCTCGTTAAGCCCGGTTTTGATACCATAATATATCCTTCCATCAACGTATTCGTCGAGGGGCACACCGCGTGCCTTGATCTTGTCTAGCAGAGCCTGGGTCTTTTTGTCCACCAATGACCAACCCTTGTCATCCAGGCCTGTGTAAGAAACGGGATATGCATTGCTGCTGGAATATTCCATCAGGTTGAGACCGTCAAGCGTCTGCACTTTTACGCATGGAAATGTTGACGCATTCGATTTGCGCTTGGCCGTTGATCTGGACAGGCGTAAGATGCAGGGATACGTAGTGGCCGACGCAAAGACAGGCAGGTCGCCGAAGTCAATTATCTCTTCGATCCTCTGCTGTTTGAGCCACTGCCTGAGCGGCTCACCATAATTGGCGCGCATCCACTTGTTGGCGACTATGTAGGCGAATTGGCCACCATCAGAAAGCAGCGACACGGCGCTTTCTATAAAATAGGTATAAAGGTCGGCAATCCCATGATAGGTCTTATAATGGGCTTGAAAATAAACCTTGAGATCGCCCAATGATTCCTGCCGCACATACGGCGGGTTCCCGATTACCGCGTCAAACCCAGGGTTCTTGCCGCTGAACACCTCCGGGAACTCCACGTCCCAGTCGAAGGCGTTGATGCGCAGGCGCTCCTCCTCATCCATCAGGCCCATCTGCTGCCCCTCGTAGAAATCCGAGCCGATCAGCGAGTTGCCGCACTTGATGTTGTTGCCCAGGTCTGGCAGGGCGCGTTCGTGGAAGAGTTTGAGATTCTTGCCAAGGGTCTCCGCTGACTCGCCCTCCAGCACTTTCAGCAGCAGCGAGAGTTTGGTAACCTCGACGGCCGCCGGATCGATATCGACCCCGTGGATGTTATTGAGCAGGATGCGCTTCTTCTCCGCGGTGGTCAGCTGCCAGCCGTCCTTTCCCATGAACAGGCGCGGGCTTTTGCCTCTGGCCCACTTGGCCGGCTCGTTCTCATGATACCAGTCACGGTGCCAGTCCATCAGGTACTGGAAGGCGCCGATGAGGAAGGAGCCGGAGCCGCAGGCGGGATCGAGAATCCTCAGCTTGGCGGCTTTGGTGGGTGTACTCTTCTCAAGCAGCTTCCCCACCGTGTTCTTGACGATGTAATCGACGATGTAGGTGGGCGTGTAATAGACGCCGCCGGCCTTCTTGACCTCGGGTTTGTCCTCGACCACGGCGCGGTGGCCGGCGGTGAGGCGTATCACCTTCCCCAGGAACTGCTCGTAGACCTGTCCCAGGATGTCCGCGGGCAGAACCGAGAACTCATAGGGGCAGTCTGGATAATAGAGGCGCTTGAGGATATCCTTGAGCACCCTGTCGTCGATGACCAGGCCGGGGGTCAGGTCGTCATAGTTCTCGGGCCGGCCCTTTTCTTTCTGGAAATGGAAGAGGCCGGAGTTATAACGCTCGTCAGCGCGGCGAAAAAGCTCCATCAGGCGGCCATAAACATTCTTACCGTTCAGGAGTCCGTGCAGCACACCGTATTCCTCGATGCCCCGGTCCTCGCAGATACGCAGGAAGATGATGCGGTCGATGGTGAGCTGCACGGCAGTGTTGAGCTCGCGCTGGGTCAGCTTCGGGTTCCTGAGGGCGATGTTGCGTGCCAGCAGCGAGCGCCAGTCTTCTATCTCCTTGAGGAACTCCTTGTCCACCTCGCCGGTGCCACGCTTCTTTTTTGCTGAGGAGATGAAGCGGTCGAAGCTTCCCGTAAGCACCGCTTCCTTGGAGAACGTATCGTAGATCTCGTCGAAATTGTCGAGGTATTCCTCGTAGCGCCAGTAGCGGATGCGGCCCTTGCTGGCTTTGTCCGACGGCGACGGCTTGGCGCGGCAGTCGACGATGGCCAGCTCCTCGAAATCGGTCAGGATGGAGAGCGGCAGCTTGGCGCTGAAGGCGTAGCGGCGCAGCTGGTAGTAGGGTTCCGGATCCTTCTTCATATCGACTGCGGGCTTTTTGGCCTCGACGAAGAACTTGCGCTGTCCGCCGATGCGGAAAGAATAGTCGGGAGCCTTGGTTATCCCACCGACCCTGACGGCATCTTCGTGGACTACATCCTTATAAGCCTCGGCGTAGCCTGCCTCGTTGTCCACATCCCAGCCGAGCGCCTTGAAGAAAGGGTCAATGAACTCACGGCGGGTCTACGTCTCGTTATAAGCGGTGTTCTTGTAGCTTTCGATATTCCCGCGGAAACGTTCAACGAGACGCTCGATGCTGAGACGGGCTTCCTCTTTTGAGGACGGGTCGGTTGACATGCGGCGATTATATCACCGGCTCTGGACGGAAAAACAGCAGGCCGGCAGTCGGCCCTATTCCCCTTTACCCCGGAGCATCTCCAGGAAATACCGGTGCAACCGCAGGTCATCGGTCAGTTCCGGATGGAAGGCGGTCACCAGCAGGCTGCCCTGGCGGGCGGCGACGGCGTGACCGTCGTGGCTGGCGAGTACCTCGACCTCGGGACCGGCATGCTCGATCCAGGGGGCGCGGATGAAGACACCATGAAAGGGCTCATCACCCAGCACGGGGATTTCCAGGTCGGTCTCGAAGCTGTTCACCTGCCGACCGAAGGCGTTGCGGCGCACACTCAGGTCCATCATCCGCAGGAGGGGCTGTTCACCGTCCACCGTATCCATAGCCAGCATCACCAGGCCGGCGCAGGTGCCGAGGATGGGCATGCCCTTCTCCCCCATGGCCCTGATGGCGCCCATCATGTGATAGCCGACCATCAGTTTGCCGATGGTGGTGCTCTCGCCGCCTGGGATGACCAGCGCGTCTATCTCCTGCAACTGGCGGCGGCGGCGTATCTTCATGGTGCGCGCGCCCAGGTTCGCCAGCGCCTGCTCGTGCTCGCGGAATGCCCCCTGCAGGGAGAGAACGCCTATGGTCGGCACATCACCTTTGCCGTTGTCGCTGTCTCTGTTCACGTTCTCCGCTGTTTTCGCAAGGCGGCCCGCCGGGCCGCATCTTTTTCAAAGTCTGTCGCTTTCGTCCCCCAGGCTCCCCTGGCGCATGCTCGTCCGGCGCTCATGCTGAAGGAGCCTGGAGCCGTGGAGCCGGCGACACGGATGATCCCTGCCGGCGCCATTGCCCAGGGACGATCACCGGTTCGAAACAGGTATGGTTTCCCCATGGTCAGGGAATCGAAACAGGCATGGCATCCCCATGATCAGGGTTACCAGCCGCGGTGCTGGATGAGGTTCTCCTCACCGATATCCTTGATGTCCAGGCCGGCCATTGCCGCCTTGAGGCCGGTGGACACCTTTGCCAGGATCTCGGGGTCGTTATAGTGGGTGGTGGCCTCGACGATGGCCTTGCCGCGGGTCGCCGGGTCCTCGCTCTTGAAGATGCCGGAGCCGACGAAGACACCCTCGGCCCCCAGCTGCATCATCAGCGCCGCGTCGGCGGGCGTGGCCAGGCCGCCGGCAGAGAAGTTGACCACGGGCAGCTTGCCGTTCTCCGCCACCCAGCGCACCAGCTCCACCGGAGCCCTGAGTTCCTTGGCGGCCTTGTAAAGTTCGTCCTCATCCATGCTGGTGAGCTGCTTAATCTCGCCGGTGATGGTGCGCATGTGCCTGACCGCCTCCACCACGTTTCCGGTGCCAGCCTCGCCCTTGGTGCGGATCATTGCCGCCCCCTCGCTGATGCGCCTGAGCGCCTCGCCCAGGTTGATGGCGCCACAGACGAAGGGCACCTTGAACTTCCACTTGTTGATGTGGTTCGCCTCATCGGCGGGGGTCAGCACCTCGCTCTCGTCGATATAATCCACTTCCAGCGCTTCCAGTATCTGGGCCTCGACGAAGTGGCCGATGCGCGCCTTGGCCATCACCGGGATGGTGACCGCCTGCTGTATCTCCTTTATCTTTGTGGGATCGGCCATGCGGGCGACGCCACCGGCGGCACGGATGTCGGATGGCACGCGCTCCAGGGCCATGACGGCGCAAGCGCCCGCCTCTTCGGCTATCTTCGCCTGCGCGGCGTCGGTGACGTCCATGATGACGCCGCCCTTCAGCATCTCCGCCAGGCCCGCCTTTACTGTCATTGTCCCGATCTTCATCGCTCCCGACCTTTGGTTGTCCCTGCGTATCCATCTTACCTGACTGCTTTTTTTCTTACAAACAGCCGGACCGGCACGATCTCTGCGATGGTTGAAGCAAAGGGGTGCAGGGTGTAGTATCCGGCTAACCTGAAGCCGAGTCATCAACGGAGGTCCCATGGAAGTCGAAATAGGCCGGGGGAAAAAGGGCAGGAGGGCATACGGCCTGGACGATATCGCTATCGTACCCAGCCGCCGGACCCGCGATAATGCCGATATCGATATCAGCTGGAGCCTGGGCGACCACAGCCTGGACCTCCCCTGCCTCGCCTCGGCCATGGACGGCGTCGTCGACAGCAAGGTTGCCGGCATCATGGGCAAGCTGGGCGGCCTGGCGGTGCTCAACCTGGAAGGGATCCAGACCCGGTATGAGGATGCCGACAAGCAGCTGGAGAAGATAGCGGCGCTACCTCCGGACAAGGCCACCGCCGGCCTCCAGGAGATCTACCAGGAGCCCATCAAGGAAGAGCTTATCCCGCAACGCATCAAGGAGATCAAGGACCAGGGCGTGCTGGCGGCCGCATCATTGACCCCCCAGCGTGTCACCCAGTATTACGAGGCGGCCCTGGACGCCGGCCTGGACGTACTGATAATCCAGGGGACCGTGGTCAGCGCCGAGCATGTCAGCACCGTGGTGGAGCCCCTCAACCTGAAGAAGTTCATCGCCGAGATACCGGTGCCGGTGATCGTCGGCGGCTGTGCTTCATATACCACCGCCCTGCACCTGATGCGCACCGGCGCCGTGGGTGTGCTGGTGGGCGTGGGGCCGGGTGCCGCCTGCACCACCCGGGGAGTGCTGGGCATCGGCGTACCCCAGGCCACCGCCGTGGCCGATGCCGCCGCCGCCCGAGTCCAGCATCTGCTGGAGACCGGTGATTACGTCAATGTCATCGCCGACGGCGGAATGCGCACCGGCGGCGATATCTCCAAGGCCATCGCCTGCGGCGCCGATGCGGTGATGATAGGTTCGCCGCTGTCGCGGGCCAAGGAGGCTCCCGGCCGCGGTTATCACTGGGGCATGGCCACCTTCCACCCGGAGCTGCCCCGGGGCACGCGGGTCAAGACCAGTCAGGTGGCCACCCTGGAGGAGATCCTGGTGGGACCCGCCCGTGAGAACGACGGCACCCTCAACCTCTTCGGTGCCCTGATGACCTCCATGGCCACTTGCGGTTACGAGAACATCCAGGCCTTCCAGAAGGCTGAAGTGATGGTGGCGCCCTCCCTCCAGACCGAAGGCAAGAAGCTGCAGCGCGAACAGGATGTCGGGATGGGGTAGGAAGTCCCCGTGGCCGACCGTAAAGCAAATGCGGCCAATGGGAACCTCCTGCGCGCGCTCAAGGAGGGCTTCGATTCCTTCAGCAGGTCACGCAAGGCCATCGCGCGATACCTGATCGACCATTTCGCCGAGGCCCCCTTTCTCTCGGCCCAGGAGCTGGCCCATCGTACCAACACCACCAACTCCACCGTGGTCCGCTTCGCCCAGCACCTGGGCTTCTCCGGATACCCGGAGATGATGAAGGCCGCCTGGGAGGAACACCGGCTGGCCGGCGGCGACAGCGGCCGTCAGATGAACCTGCCGGTGGACGATGACTTCTCGGGACGGGCGGTGCGCACCGACATCCACATCCTCCAGGAAACAATCCGCAAGAACGACACTGATACCTTTTTCCGCGTAGTTGAGCTACTGGAGAAAGCGGACCGCATCTGTCTCGCCGGCCTCTTCGAAGCCGGTCTGGTGGTGGACTACCTCAAGTATTACATGGTCATCATGGGCCTGCCGGTGACGGCGCTGACGGAAAACTCGGAGGAGGCAGTGGCCGGCGTCCTGGGGATGGACGAGGGTTCGGTGATAGTCGCGGTGGGCTTCGGCACCGCCCACCAGTTCCTGCTCAGGCTGATAAAGGCGTCGCGTGAGCGGGGGACCATCGTGGTCGGCGTCAGCGACAACGAGTTCTCGGAGGTGGCCAAGCTGGCCGATGCCAACCTTTACTGCAGCAAGGAGAGCGCTTCTTTCGCCCCTTCACTGGTGGGCGCCTTCAGCGTGGCCAATGCCCTGGTCTCAGCGCTCTATACCCGCAACAAGGGGGAATACGACGCCCACCTGATGCGCCTGAAGAGCCTGCCCCTCAGTTCCGACTGGCTTGTCTGAGCCCGGGGACGGTGATGATGTTATTATCATTACAGGAGGTGACCGTCGTGACATTCAGGTGATGTGTTCCCAACAGTGCCGCTCCGTGCCGGGTGGCATCCCGAACCTCATATCCATGTTTGGGGGCGCAGGAACCGGTGTTCCCGGCGGTCTGCAAAACCGTTTGCCGCCTGTAACCCAGGTGGAGGTGGGTTCGACTCCCACTCGCCCCCTCCAGTTTCACCTGACCATACCCGCAAGCTCCCTCAGATCCTGCAGACGAAGCACCGGGGACGTTCCTTAACGAAATTAACTAACTCGGGGCTTGGTTCCAGCGTATTAACAATTTATAGACATTTTCTATGGAAGAACCTCAATGGGCACGAAAAGTTAGTTAATTTCGTTAAGGAACGTCCCCCTCATCTCGAAAAGTTAGTTAATTTCGTTAAGGAACGTCCCCGGTGAGGGTGCGGAGGTCATCCATGCGCTGCAGGTCGCTGGGTTCGGTCTTTCCCGGCGTCTCCATTATAAGAGGCACGTGTCGTATGCGGTGGATGCGGGCGAACGCCCTCAGTCCCGCCAGAGGGATCAGCCCGACTCCTGGATGTTCATGACGGTCCTTGAGAGAGCCCCGCTCCACCGCCGAGTCGTTGAAGTGGATCATCCTCAGGTGGTCGAGGCCCACCACCCGGTCGAACTCCTCTATCAGCCGGCGCGCCGCCGCGGGCGTTGACAGGTCATAGCCGGCGCCCCAGAGATGGGCAGTGTCGAGGCAGACGCCCAGGGGCAGCGCGCAGCCGGCGCCCGCGGCGGCGCTGAGCACCTCCGCCAGCTCTTCGAAGCGCGAACCGGTAAGGTCGCCGGCCCCGGCGCTGTTCTCCAGCAGCAGCTCCGGGGGCTCCGCTCCCTTCGGGAGCGGAGCCCCCTCCTTCTCCAGACGGCAGATGCCGTCCACCAGCGCCGCCCTGGCTTCCGCCACAGTAGTGTCCTTGCGGCTGCCCAGGTGGAAGACCACTGCGGCGCAGCCCAGGACGACAGCGCGGTCGATATTGCTGCGCAGCAGCTTTATCGATTTGGCATAGATGGGGGCGTTCCTGCCCGTGCGGCAGGAGAGGTTGATGAGATACCCGGCGTGAAGATAGACGGGAGCCAGGTCGTTCCCGGACACGAACCGCCTGAACGCGGCGGCGGCTTCCAGGTCGATCCTGCCCGGGTTCCAGGCGGAAGGGTTTCCCGACATTATCTGAAAGGAGGTGCACCCGATCTCCCGCGCATGCCTGGCTCCGGCCACGAGCCCACCGCCGGTGCTGATGTGTATACCGAGTCGGCGCCTGGTCATGGTATCAGGACCGGCAGCGCCGCGCTACATCAGTTTCATGTGCTGCGGCGGCCAGTAGATGAGTTCGACCCGCCCGATGACGTTCTCTATGGGCACATAACCCCAGATATGGCTGTCGGAACTCTCGTTGCGGTTGTCGCCGAGGACGAACAGCTGACCATCCGGCACTGTCTCCGGCCGCTGGGTGTAAGTGGGGGTCACCGCGTCCGATACCTCGAACACCTCGCCGTTCACCAGGGTCTTGCCGTTCCGCACCTCCACCGTGTCCCCCGGCAGCCCCACGACCCGCTTGACGAACGGGACGCCCGGGTCCCCGCCCGCGTGTTCCGAGGGAGGCTGGAAGACCACCACGTCGCCGCGCTGGATATCCTTGTATCGGTAGACGACGCGGTTCGCCAGGATGCGGTCCCCCAGCTGGATGGTGGGCAGCATGGAGCCTGAAGGTATCTTGTATGGTTTGGCCACGGTGGCCTGAAATATCATGGCGACGGCAAAAGCCACGACCAGAGGGATGAAAACGTCCCGGACCAGCTTCTTCAGGGTGAAGCGGTGTGGCCGTTCCACCTCCACGCCGCCGTACGCCGGCGTCTCACCGGCGGGGCGGTACTCCCGGGCGCCGTGCTCCGCACCCGCCGCGCTCTGCTCCCATTCCGGGAGCGGCGGAGCCACCCACCCGCCATCGTCCCCGGAGGGGCGGACACCGCCGCCTTCCCCCGCGTGAGCCTGCCCCCGTTCGGGATTTCTTTCGTCTTCCGGATCCATACCTGGTAAAGTCTTCACCACGTTCGGGCCATGGCCGACCCGCTATCAGCTCTTTCTCCATATTAACGGCTTTGACCCCCGGCCGCCAACACCGCCGTCTCAGATGGCCATCAGGCGGACGAACTCATCCTGGAAGGATTTGTTCAGGGGAAGGGCGACATGACGGATGGCCGCGCGCAGGTCCCTGAGCGACCGGCGGTGCGCCTCGCCCAGCATCAGCACCGCCCCCCGGCAGGCGGCGTCATCCAGTATCTCCACCTTCTCGTTGGGCAGGTCCGGGAACATCTTCAGCACCCGGGCGTTGTCCAGGTTGATATAACTGCCGAAAGTGCCCGTGATCAGCATGCGCTCCAGGTCGTCGCTGCCCATCTTCTTCTGCAGCACTGATATGGCCGCGTGGACCGACGCCTTCACCAGCTGGAAAGAGCGGATGTCGTGCTGGCTGACGGTGATGGCCTGTTCCCCCTCGGCGACGACGACCGGCCCCTCCCTCAGCAGCCTGCCGCCCTCGTCCACCCAGCCGTGACGGCGCATCTCGGCGATGATATCGATCAGCCCGGAGCCGCAGATGCCCCTGGCCTGGCCGCCGCCTACGACCTCGTAGTCGAAGCTGTCGCCGCTGAGGGTTGCCTTGTAGATGGCCCCCTCGGTGGCGGAGAGCCCGAAGGACATGTGGCTGTCCTCGTAGGCCGGCCCCGCCGGGCTGGAAGCGACCAGTATCTTCTCCCTGTCGCCCAGCGCCATCTCGCAGTTGGTGCCGACATCGATTATCAGCTCCAGCCTCTCGCTCTCGTCCATCCGCAGCAGCAGGATGTCCGCCAGGGCGTCGGAGCCGACGAAGCCGAAGATGGGGCTGGCGACGAACAGGTTGGCGCCGGGAAGCTCCAACCCCAGGTCGCTCGCCGGACCGTAGAAATCCTCCGCCCCCTTGAGGTTGTAGGGAGTTCCGCAAAGCGGCGCCGGATCCAGGTCGAGCATGAAGGCATACATGGCCGAATTGCCCACGGCGGCCACTTCCCGGATGTCTTCTTTCGCCACCCCTGTCCGCCGGCAGAGCCTGGCGATGGAATCATTGATGGTGGCTATGACCTGCGCGTGGAGATCGGCCCTCACGCCGGCATCCTCAACAGCCAGGCCGAGGCGGCTGGCGATATCGGCGCCGTGGCTCTTCTGGGGGTTGGCCGTGACCAGTGTCTCCAGCGGCCGCCCCTCAGGCAGCTCCACCAGCCGGGACCATACGCTGGAAGTGCCCACATCCACAGCCACGCCGTAAACGGACGCCCCACCCTCCTGGCTCTTGTCATTGTCCTGCATATCCCTGCCTGTCCTTTGCTTCGCGCCCGCCGCCGCATCCTCAGTCCCCAGGAGCCCGATCGACCGGTCGCCGGCTGTCGGCCACCGGCACGGCGGAACACCGCCTGGCATAGGGGAAGACGCCGGCGAAGCCGGCGCCAGCCATGAAAGACCCACGGATAACAGCAAAATCAGCGTAGCAGAAAAACAGGGACCAGACAAACCGCCCCCCGTCCGCCTCCGAAGGGGGGATACGGGGGAGATACAGGCTGTGGAATTAACCATATCTCTCTGGTAGACTTTATTTGTATGGGGTGTGGGGAACGGTGATCGTGCCGGTAGAACCTGTCCGCTGATTCCTCCTGCCCCTCTTTTTTCGGAAATATCCGGTGAAGCGCAGCCCGGTGAAGCGCAGCCCGGTGAAGCACAGCGGCTGACCCGTCATGCCGGGTTGCCGGTATCAACAAAGGGAACGGAGAGGGGTCGGATTGAAAGCCATGGTCATCCTGCCTTCCTGGAAGGCAGACGACATCTACCCGTCAAAGCTGGCCAAATCGGCCATCAGCTACCAGCATCCCCTGGGGCTGCTCTATATAGCCACCTGCATCCAGGAAGCGGGCCATGAAGTGCGCCTGGTGGACGGCGCCTTCTGGACCCAGTCGCAGGTGCTGGACCAGGTACGTGACTTCGCCCCTGACTTCGTCGGCCTCTCGGCCAACGCCTCCATGTGGAAGAAGGCCTGCCAGACCGCCGTCGACATCAAGGAGATCGACGCATCCATCCACGTCTCGGCCGCCGGTCCCTACCCCACCGCCGTCGAGGAGAAGTGCCTCGAGCAGTGTGAGGCGCTCGACTCGGTGGTCATCGGCGAGGGTGAGGAGACGGTGCCGGAGCTGTGCGAAACGATTGAAAAGGGCGAGAGCCTCGAAGGCATCGCCGGCGTGGCCTTCCGCGACAGCGGCGGCGACATCGTGGTCAACGAACCGCGGCCCCTGATCGAGGATCTGGATTCCATCCCCATACCCCGCCGCGAGCTGCTGGGCGACTTCGACAAGTACGAATCGCCTCCGGGCGCCTACAAGCAGAAGCCCATCGCCATCTGTATGACATCCCGCGGCTGCAAGGCCCGCTGCATCTACTGTTTCCAGATGAAAGGCGAGCGGCGCATCCGCTACCGCAGCGTCGAGAACGTGGTGAGGGAAGTGGAGGAACTGGTCAACCGTTACGGCTTCCGCGAGATCCGCTTCCTGGACGAGACCTTCACCGCCGACCGGGAACGCGCCATGGAGATAGTGCGGCAGTTCAGGGAGAAGAAGCTCAGGTTCAGCTGGTACATCTCATCCCGGGTCAACACCGTCGACTACGAGATGCTGCGAGCGTTCAGGAAGGCAGGCTGCTGGGCCGTGCTCTTCGGCGCCGAGAGCGGCGTGCAGAAGAACCTCAACACCATGCGCAAGGGCATCACCCTCGACCAGACCCGCGCCGCGGTAAAGGCGGCCAAGAAGGCGGGGCTGAAGGTCTATACGCCCTTCATCATCGGTATCCCCGGCGAGACCTACGAAGAGGCCCTCCAGACCATCGACTTCGCCATCGAGCTGGACCCTCACTACGCCAACTTCCATTCCATGACGCCCTTCCCCGGCACGGAACTGTACGAGAACATCGAGAAATACGGAACCATGTCCTCGGACACGGATGATTACACCTTCGAGGGCGGCGCCTTCGTGCCGTACACCATGACCCAGGAGCAGATCACCGAGCTGAGGACCATCGGCTTCCGCAGGTTCTACTCGCGGCCCGGCTTCATCTTCCGGCGCATGCTGGACATCCGCAGCTGGTATGACTTCAAGACGGTGCTGAAGGGCGCCACCAGCTTCTTCTGGCTCTGGGTCAAGCGCGATTCGCTCAAGGTGGACCACTCGTCCAAGGCCGAAGGAAAGGCGGGGTGATGGCTCCCTCCAGCCGGGAAGCAGCGGCTGTCTCCGGGAGCGCGCCGCCTGAGGCGGCGCGCCCGGCGGTCTCCGTCGTCATCCCGGTCTACAACGCCGCCGGCTCCATCGAGACGGTGCTTCAGGCCGTCTACCGTTCCAGCTTCCGTGATTTCGAAGTCGTTGTCGTCAACGACTGCTCCAGCGACGACAGCCTCCGCGTCCTGGAAGGGCTGTCGGACCGCTACCCCCACCGGCTGGTGGATTTCGAGAAGAACCTGGGCGTGTCAAAGGCACGCAACGCCGGCGCCGAGGCGGCGCGGGGCGATATCATCCTCTTCATCGACGCCGACTGCGTCATCCTGCCCGATACGATGGAATCATGCGTCAGGGCCATGGCCGGCGGCGACAGGATATGCGTCGGCGGCGCCTATACCACCGACCCGTGGGACAAGGGTTTCTTCAACGAGTTCCAGTCCATCTACATCCATCACGTGGAAACCAAGGTGGACGACCCGGACTATATCGCCACCCATTGCATGGCCATCCGCCGGGACACCTTCATGGAGTTCGGCGGCTTCATCACCGATTCGTTCATCGGCCACGCCGCCAGCGTCGAGGACGTGGAGCTGTCCCACCGCCTGCTGGCCGCCGGCTACCGCCTCCACCGGCCGAAGAACATCCTGGTGCAGCACATGTTCGGATATGATTTCCGCAGGTCGGTGAAGAACGCCATCAAGAAGAGCAAGTACTGGACCATGTATTCGCTGAAGAACCGCGACGTGATGAAGGACTCGGGCGCAGCGTCCCATGAACTCAAGGTCAACGTGGGCACCCAGGTGCTGAACCTGGGCCTGCTGGCGGCGCTGCTCATCACCGGGAAACTGTGGCTGCTGCTGCCCATGGCGGCTCTGCTGCTGGTCAACGTCGCCGTCAGCCTCCGGCTGCTTCTCCTGATGAAGCGGGAGCAGGGCTGGTGGTTCCTTGCGCGGGCTGCAGCCTACTACCTTCTGCTGTATCCCTTCATCGTCGCTTACGGCTCCGGCATGGGCACGCTGAAATACATCTGGGAAGTCAAGCTGCTCAAACGCTATTCCTGAGACAGGGGCTGACCTTGTATTCGCAAGCCAGGTACATCCCTTCCATCTTCGTCAAGCGTGACGTGCTGCAGTTCACCTTCTTCCTCACCTCCCGCTGCAATTCCCGCTGCCCGTTCTGTTTCTACTGGCAGGACAGGCACACCGGCAGGGATGAACTCTCCCTGGAAGAGATAGAGCGCTTCTCGCCCACCATGGGAGACCTGCTCTGGCTGCTGTTCTCCGGCGGTGAGATATTCCTGCGCAAGGACCTGGTGGAGATAGTCGAGACCTTTTACCGCAACAACCATCCGGTGATAATCACCCTGCCGACCAACGGCATGGCGCCGGACCTGGTCACGCCCAAGGTGGAGGAGATCGCTTCCGGGTGCCCCGAGAGCGCCATCGTCTGCAAGGTATCCCTGGACGGCATCGGCGAGGAGCACGACCGCCTGCGTGACACCCCCGGCAGCTTCGAGAACGCCATGGAGACCTGGGAGCGGCTGCGGCAGCTGGCCATGAGCCACGGCAACCTGCAGATAGGCATCAACACGGTCTTCTGCCAGGAGAACCAGGACCGGATGGATGAGATAATCGACTTCGTCAATGCCCTGCCCGGTTGCGAGACCCATACCATCTCCATGATCCGCGGCAACCCCGCGGAGGAGGACTACAAGCGCATCGACCTGGAGAAGTACAAGCGTGCCATCGACCGCCTCGACGTGGAGATGAAGGGAGAGCGGCCCAAGATGTATCATTTCAGCATGGCGCGCCTGAAATCGGCCCAGGACCTGGTGCAGCGGCAGCTCATCTACCAGACCATGCGCCAGAGCCGCCGGCTACTGCCCTGTTATGCCGGCCGCATCACCGCCGTGATGAACGAGATCGGCGATGTCTTCCCTTGCGAGATCCTTCTGGAGAGTATGGGCAATATCCGCCGGTTCGATTATGATTTCAGGAGGCTTTTCCGTTCAGAGGAGGCCGACCGCGTGCGCGCCATGGTGCACCGGTCACGCTGCTACTGTTCACACGAGTGCTATTTCGTCACCAACATACTCTTCAACCCCCTGATGTACGGACAGGTGCTGAGACAGTACCTGCAGCTGTCCGGCCGGGGGAGGGCGGCAAGCGCCTGAAGGCGCTCGCCGCCCGGCGAGACCGGGTGATCATAGCGGCGTTCGTCCTGATGCTGACGCTGCCGTTCCTCTGGCAGCCTTTCAACGTGGACGACCACATCTCCCTGGATTCGGCACGGAACAACCTCGAGCACCCCTTCCGCCTCCACTTCGACGAGTACCACCTGCTGGGCCGCTACCAGACCGAGTGGCGCGACACCCGCCCTCCGGGCCTGCACCAGTACCTGGCCCTGGCGATGAGGGTGAGCAGCAGCGAGAGCGAACCGGTGATGCATCTGGCCTACCTGGTCTTCCCCCTGGCCGCCGCCCTCGCTTTCTACTCCCTTGCCCGCAGGTTCACGCGCCATCCCCTGGCGGCGGCGATGCTGTTCGCGGCGACGCCGGCGTTCCTCACCAACGCCCACATGCTGATGGGCGACCTGGCGATGACCGCCGCCTGGCTGGTCGCCGCCGCCCTCTACGTGGAGGGTGTGGACGGCGATGACGGGCCGAGGCTGGCCTGGGCCGGCCTTGCCGCCACCGTGTCCCTCTTCATCGGCTACCAGGCCCTGCTCCTCATCGCCCTGCTGCCCCTCTATGCCCTGTTGAAAGGGAAACTTACTCCCAGGACCGCGGCGCCGCTGGCTCTGCCCCTGGCTGCTTTCGCCGCCTATACCGCCTTCAACCTCTGGCGCTATGGTTCCCTCCCCCGCTTCTCCCACGCCGGCGGCCTGGGCCTGAGCGGCTCGCACCTCTGGGACCGTCTGCAGGGAGCGCTGCTGAAGACAGGCGGCGCCACTGTCTTCCCCCTTTTCATCATCACCGCTTACGCAGTCAGGAAGAAACAGCGGCTGCTGGTGGCGGCAGCGGCCGTCATCGCCGCGGCCGCCGCTCTCATCCAGGTTGCCGCGAACGGTTTCCCGGCACTGCCGGGGATGCTCTTTGCTGTCTTCATGGCCGCGTCCCTCACCGTTCTGCTGCCGCTGGCGGGGGATCTGGCCGCCGCGGCCCGGCGGCGTTTCCAGGGCGATGGGGACGGCGATGGCGCCTTCCTCGTCCTCTGGCTGCTGTCGGTGCTGGCCCTGGACATCGTGCTGCTGCCCCACGCCACCGTCAAGTACTACCTGCCGCTGCTGGCGCCGCTGGTGCTGCTGACAGTCAGGGAGCTGGAAGCCGCCCGGCCGTCGCCGGGCCGCTGGCGTGCCCTGGCTGCCACCGGGATAGCGCTCACCCTGGCGGCAGGGCTGCTGGTCTCTGCCGCCGACTACCGCTTCGGCCTCAGCTACCGCGACTTCGCCCGTTCCGTTCCCGGGCGCTACCCGGACGCGGGCCGGGTCTGGTTCGTGGGCGAGTGGGGACTGCGCTGGTACATGGAGCAGGAAGGGTACCGCTACCTGGCCACGGATGAGACCGGCCCCGAAGAGGGTGACATCATCGTCATACCCTATCTGATGGGCTGGCCCCTCTCACCGGGCGTCACCGGGCGCATGGAGCTGACGGACGTTGTGGAAGATGACTGGGCCTTGCCTCTGAGGGTGATGGATTTCCAGTCGGAGGCCGGTTACTACGGCAGCCACTGGGGCGCGCTGCCCTGGTCGTTCAGCAACAGTCCCGTGGAGACCTTCAGGGTGTACCGGACCGGTCCGCGAACGGAGTGAGCCTTCACCCTCCCCGGAGTCCGCAGGCGCGGCTTGCCTGTGTCAGCGCCCCATCAGCTGGCGGCAGACCGCCAGGGTGCTCCTGACATCGGATGCGAAGCCGTCCACGCCCACCTCGCTGGCCAGTTCCCGGGAATGGGAGGCGCCCCCGGACACCACCTTGACGCCGTCCCTCAGCCCCTCCGCCTCCAGAGTCCTGAGGATGTCCACCAGCGCCGGTTTGGTGGAAGTTGTGAAGGCCGAAAGCAGCAGCAGGTCGGCACCGGTGCTCCTTACGGCTTCGATGAACTTGGCGGTGGAAACGTTGACCCCCAGGTCGTGGACATCGTATCCCGCCGCCTTCAGCGCCGAGACGATGATGTTCTTGCCGATGTTGTGGATGTCACCCTTCACCGTGCCCATCACCACCACGCCCCCCTGGTCGTGCTTCTGCTCGAAAAGGTAGGGCTCCAGGACCTCCAGTGAGCGCTCCACCGCCTCGGCGCTGCGCAGCATCTCTGGGATGAAGTACTCGCCGGTCTCGTAGCGGCCGCCCACCTCCTCCATGGCCCGGGAGAGGTGGTCGAAGATATCGTCGGGCGTGGCTGTGGCCTCACTGACTATCTGCCGCGAAAGGCTTGTACTCTCGTCGGCATCGCCTTCAACGATGGCCTGCTGGAATTGTTCAAGAGTCTCTTTCATTCGTATCTGCCGTACTGCCTTCCATATTCTACCAGAGCCGCCACGTTCTCTTCCGGCGCCGACAGCGGTATGGAGTCGCCGGTGCTGAGGAGGAACCTGCCGCCGGGGGCCGCCGCCTCCACCGCCTGCCGCACCGCCGTCTCCACATCGGCAACCGTGCCTTTTTCTATAACCGCCGCCGCGTCGATGTTCCCCTTGAGCACCATGTCGTCGCCGACGATCCGCCGCGCCTGGGCCAGGTCGACGGGTGAGTCCAGTTCCAGCGCCGCGGCGCCGGTTCGCGCCATATCAGCCAGTATCGGCATGCTGTCGCGGCAGATATGGAGGATGACCGGTACCTGTGGCGACAGCTCCGCGATGACCTCCGCCTCCGCCGGGAAGGCAAACAGGCGATAATGGTCGGGCGAGATCATGCTGGAAGAGGCGAAGGAGTCCTTGATCACCAGAGCGTCCACCCCCGCTTCGGCCAGAGCCTGCCCCACGGCCAGCGTCGCCGGTGTGGTGGCCGCTATCAGCTCGCGCACGAAACCCGGATCGCGGTAGAAATCGGTCATGAAGTCGATCAGTCCCCGCACCGTCGCCGCATATTCGAAAGGTGAGCGCACCGACCCCAGGATCGCATGGTCTTCGCCGACGGACTCGACCAGCCGTTTTACCGGCTCCATCTTGCCCTCGGACCAGGGGTCCGGCGCCCTCAGCCGTTCCAGGTCGCCGGGGCCGTTGACCACGGTCTCCACCACCAGCGGCACGTCGTTCCCCTCCACCTCCACGGGACAGCCCAGGATATTCGGGCTCGATCCCAGCCCCATCTCCGCCAGCACGCCGTCGTAACCGAACCGCGCCAGCGACGCTTCCAGCGCCTCGGCCAGGCAGCCGCCGTCCCGGAAGCATTCGTCGTTGGCGCGCCCGATGACCCTGGGCGCGAAATACCCGTCGATCACCGGCACGATGGGCACCGTGTCCGGCGCCTCGCCGGCAAGTACCGCCTGGAAGCGTTCGCGGGGCGTCATAGATCCAGGTTCACCACCGGAGCTTCCTTCCAGAGGGTCTCCAGGCGGTAGAAATCACGCGCCCGGGGCGTGAATATATGCACCACCACGCTGAGGTAGTCCATCAGGATCCATTCTCCTTCCGTTTCGCCCTCCACCCGGAGGACCCTGGTTCCATCCCCTTTCAGCCGGAAGCGGATCTCGTCCGCGATCGCCTTCGACTGTCTCGTCGACCTGCCCGAGCAGATGAGAAAGAAGTCCGTATAGGTACAGACCTCCCTCATGTCCAGTGCGATAATGTCCGATGCCTTCTTGCCGGCGGCGATGCCTGCGATCTCGCGCGCCAGCTTCTCGCTTTCACTGATAGGTATTTCTCATCTCCTTTGTAACACTTCTCACAAGCTCTCTTCGGTGTTGCCGGTGCTGCCGCCTCTCCTCCGTATCGCCGACGGGGCAGGCACCGGTGTCGCTCTCAGTTTTGCCGGCCCCCCGCCGGACAGGCGGGGGGCCGGAGCGGGCGCCTGACGCCTCCGGCGTCAGGCGCCCGGGACCATGTCCTTGCCGACGATAACGATTATCTTCCTGCTGTCGAGGAACTCATCCTTGATGACCGTGCCGGCGCCCAGCGTCTGACGAACCCTGTCGCACTGATCCAGCGCTTCGCTGCCGCAGCGTATCTGTGTATGGTCATATTCAACCCCGGATGTTTCCGTGTTCTGGCTGATATTATAGCGAAGCGGCGCCAGCCTGGCCGCCACCGCCTCTACCAGGCCCGGGGTCTCCGTGCCGTTGCGGACCTCGAGGCTGATATCCATATCGGCGCTGGACCCCAGCACCAGCGATGCGACCTGGTCCGGGACCGGCTCCAGATACCACTGTTCGCCGCTGCCGGCCACATGGACCGGCAGGGGCCAGACACCTGTCTCTGCTCCGGCTCGAGCCAGGGAGAGGATGAATCCTTCCAGGTCACCGCCGTCCATGGGAGTCTCCACGCCGGCGACTACATCCGCCGCCAGTGCCTCCATATCCTCAGACGGCAGCGCGGCAAGCGCTTGCAACAGCCCTTTGAAGAACAGGGCCTGGATGGCTGGTCCGCCCCCCCTGTCCGAAGCAGAAGCATCCAGCCGGGAAAGCGCCTCATCCGCTGCCGCGGCGTTGTCTCCCGCCGGCAGGCTCACTTCGCCGTCCTCTGTCGAAAGGGGCTGCTCCGTCCTGAATTCGATGGTCCCGGCTCTTTCCGCGACTCGGGCCAGAGTCCCGGCCGGCACGGTGACGTAAGAGCCGACAGCTATCCCGGTCAGGTCCGACAGCGCCTGCGCCAGCTCCCCGGGACCGCCTTCCGCCATGATCGAGTCCGCGCGCGCGAAACCGTCACGGCTGGTAGCGAGGATGGTGCGGGCCGGGATGCTGTAGACGCTGAACCCCCCCTGCTCCTCCGGCGCCGCTATCAGCGCGTATTCCAGTGAGCCTTCCCCGTCCGTGCCGGCGATGAGGACGGCGGAACCCGCGGGCGCCCGCGGTTCGGCGGCCACCTCATCCACTCCCCGCGAACGCTCGAGCAGGAAGACGACGGTAAAAGCAGCTATGGACAGCGCCAGGCCGCCGACGATGATCATGCGCGAGAGCCGTTGCCGCCGGGCCTGCCGGCGACGGGCAAGGCGGCCGGCGCGGCTGCCACTGCCGGCCTGGCCGCGCGGACCGCGGGCGCGATTGGCGTTTCTACTGCCGGCGATAAAGCCCTTCCTTCCTGATATATTCTTCCACTCCGTCCGGGACCAGGTACCGGATGGACATACCGCGGCCCACCCTCTCCCGCACCAGGCTGGAGGAGACCCCGATGGCCGGGATCTCTATCACGCGCACCCGCTCACTCTGCGACAGCCTGCCGGTTATCTCCGACAGGCGGTCGAGGGGGTAGCCCGGCCTGGTGGCCGCTATCAGGGTGGCCATCCCCAGCAGTTCCTCGGGGTCTTTCCAGTCAAGGATCTCCAGCACCGCATCGGCGCCGGTGATGAAAAAAAGTTCCGTGCCGGGATCCACCTCACGCAGATGCCTGACCGTATCCACCGTATAGCAGACCTCTTCCTTGTCCAGCTCATAGCGGGATACCCGGAAACGGGGGTTGCTCTCCGTGGCGATGACGGTCATGCGGAAACGGTCCTCGCGGCCGGCGCCGCCGGCAATCTCCTTGTGGGGCGGCAGACCCGTGGGCATATAAACGATCTCGTCCAGCCCGAACCGGGTGACAGCCTCTTCCGCGCAGACCAGGTGCCCGATATGGATGGGGTTGAAGGTGCCGCCCATTATTCCCAGTCTCATACTCGCCGCCTCCCTCGCTCCGCCCCCGGGTGAGGTTCAGGCACGGACCTGACCGTCACCGCTGACCACATATTTCACCGATGTCAGTTCCCTGGGTCCCAGCGGCCCCCTGGCGTGCAGCTTCTGGGTGCTGATGCCGATCTCGGCGCCCATGCCGAACTCGCCGCCGTCGGTGAACCTGGTGGAAGCGTTTATGTAGATACAGGCGGCGTCCACCCTGCTGCTGAAGACGCGCGAACTCTCCAGGTCGCTGGTTACTATGGCTTCGGAGTGTCCCGTACCGTAGCGGGCGATATGTTCTATGGCCTCGTCGACGCTGTCCACCACCTTGACGGCGATCTCCAGGTCGAGGAACTCGGTGGCGAAATGCTCCTCCGTCGCCGCTGCCAGACCTTCCGTCTCCGCCCCTGCAAGCTCCAGGGTCTGCGGGCAGCCATAGACCGTGACGCCACGCCGTGTCAGTTCCGCCACCGCGTCGGGCAGGAAGGCGGGAGCCGCGTGCCGGTGCACCAGGAGGGTCTCCGCCGCGTTGCATACCCCGGGCCGCTGGACCTTGGCGTTCACCGTGATGCCGAGGGCCATCTGCTTGTCCGCCGAGGCATCTACGTAGATATGGCAGTTGCCGCCGGCGGCGTAGATGACCGGTATCAGCGAGTTCTTCACCAGGAACTCCTTCAGGGCTTCGCCACCGCGGGGGATGATCAGGTCCACATGGTCCTTCATCTGCAGGAGCTGTTTCAGCGGCGCCCGGTCCCTGGATTCCACCAGCGATACCGCGTCCCGCGGCAGCCCGGCGTCTATCAGAGCGCCGCCGACGACCTCGGTCAGCTGGCGGATCGAGCGCAGCGAAGCGCTGCCGCCGCGGAGTATGACCGCGTTGCCCGTCTTCAGTCCCAGCCCGGCAGCATCGATGGTGACGTTGGGGCGGGCTTCGTATATCACCGCCACCACTCCGAAGGGCACCCGCACCTTGCGGATCTCCAGGCCGTTGGGCAGGCGCCAGCCGTCCACCACCTCCCCTACCGGATCGGGCAGCCCGGCCAACTTCCTCAGACCGGCGGCCATGTCTCCGATGCGGTCTTCATCCAGCATCAGGCGGTCTATCAGCGCGTCGGACAGCTTGGCCTTCTTGCCGTCCTTGATGTCATCGCGGTTCTCGCGCAGTATCTCATGAGAGCGACGCTCCAGCGCCGCCGCCATCTCAAGCAAGGCCATATTCTTCTTCTCGGCCGGCAGCGCAGCCAGTACGCGTGACGCTTCCCGGGCCTTGGCGCAAAGTTTCTCGATTTTCCTCATCTTGTCGTCGTCCCTTCTCTCCCCTCAGTCTGCCAGGACCAGGTAATCCCGGTGGATCGCCTCTTCCTCGCCGTGCGGCATCAGTTTCAGCACCTGTTTGCTCTGCATCCCCTTTATCCGCCTGAGTTCCTCGGAGGCATAGTTCGTCTTGCCCTTGCCTATCTGCATGCGGCCGCCGTCCTCGACCACGATGTCGACGGCTTCGCCTGCGGCGAACTCCCCCTCGACCCTGGTGATGCCGGCCGGCAGCAGGCTCTTGCCGCCCCGGGAAAGCGCCCGGGCGGCTCCCTTGTCGACGACTACCACACCCCGGCTGGGGACACCATACTTGAGCCAGAGCTTGAAGCTGCTGATGGATGTCCTGGCCGGCCTGAAACGGGTACCGACCCTTTTCCCGGCCATGATGGCGGCGATAACGCCCGGGCGGGAGCCGTTGGCGATGACCACCTCGATATTGGCGCTGGTTGCCATCTCGGCGGCCACGATCTTGCTCTTCATGCCGCCGGAGCCGACAGCGCTGCCGGCGCCGCCCGCAACGATGCCCTCCAGCACCGACCAGTCACTGACCTCTTCGATCAACCTGGCTTCGGGGTCCACCGCGGGGTCATTAGTATATAACCCCTCCGTATCCGTCAGCAATATCAGCCGGTCTGCCTTGACCAGGATGGCCACCTGGGCGGCGAGGAAATCGTTGTCGCCGTAACCGATCTCATCGGTGGAGGTGGTGTCGTTCTCGTTGATGATGGGGACGACGCCCCATTCCATCAGCTTCAGCAGGGTATTCCTGGCGTTGAGGTACTGGCTGCGCCCGGCGATGTCGAAAGATGTGAGCAGTATCTGCGCCGTAGTCAGACCATGGTCCCCGAAAAGGCGGGAATAACGGTGGTAAAGCAGTCCCTGGCCGATGGCGGAGGTGGCCTGGAGTTCGACGGTGTCGGAGATATCCTCCGGACGGGGCACCACCGCCAGACCTGATGATATGGCGCCGGAAGACACCAGCAGGACGCTGTGTCCCTCCCTGGCGAGTTCCGACAGGGCCGAAACCCTCTCGGCCATGACCTCCTCGCGGATGCGTCCCTTCTCGTCCGTAAGGGTGTTGCTCCCGATCTTGACGACCAGGACCGATGTCTGTGATCCCGTCTGTCGCTCCTTTACTTGAGCGGCGCCGGCGCCGGCTCCTTGTCGCCGGTCTCTATCCTCCTGATATCGGCGCCCAGTCCCTGCAGTTTCTGTTCGAAGTTCTCGTAGCCACGGTCGATATGGCCGACGCGCCGTACCTCGGTCTCACCGCTGGCCGCCAGCCCCGCCAGCACCAGCGCCGCCCCGGCCCGCAGGTCCGGCGCTTCCACGATGGCCCCTTCCAGGTGGCTCTGGCCATGCACCACGGCATGGTGGCCGCTGGTGCGGATATCGGCTCCCAGCCGGTTCAGTTCGTCTACGAAGCCGAAGCGGTTCTCGAAGACGTTCTCGGTGACGATGCTGTGTCCCCTGGCCAGGGACAGAAGTACGGTCACCGGCGCCTGCAGGTCCGTAGGGAAGCCGGGATAGGGCAGGGTGGCGATATCGGTGCTGTTATACTGCTCCGCCGCACGGCAATGGATATGGTCATCACGCTCGTCGATGAGCACACCCATGGCCCTCAGCTTGCTGATGAATATCTCCAGGTGGCGGGGGTTGGAGCCGGCGACCTTGACGTCGCCCCCGGTCACGGCCGCCGCCAGCATGAAGGTTCCCGCCTCGATCCGGTCGGGGATGACCGTGTGGGTAGCGCCCTCCAGCTCGTCCACGCCATCGATGATGATGGTGTCGGTGCCGGCGCCGCTGATGCGGGCGCCCATGGAGGAGAGGAACTTGGCCAGGTCGATCATCTCCGGCTCGCGCGCCGCGCTCTCTATCACCGTGCGCCCCTTCGCCAGGCAGGCCGCCATCATCAGGTTCTCCGTGGCGCCTACGCTGGGGTAGTCGAGGCTGATGACGTCACCGGTGAGGCTGCCCGCCGCCACGTTGATGAAACCGTGGTCCGCCTGGATGCGGGCGCCCAGCTTCTCCAGCCCACTGAAATGGAAATCCAGCTTGCGCGGACCGATATTGCACCCTCCCGGCATGGCCACCCGCGCCCGGTGCAGGCGGGCGAGAAGCGGGCCCATCACCGTGATGGAAGCGCGCATCCTGCGTACCAGCTCATAAGGCGTGGTATGGGACAGCTCGCCCGAGGGATCTATCTCCACCCGGTCCGGGGTGATTATCACCGAAGCGCCGATGGCACGCAGGACGTCGGCCATCGTGTAGACATCGTTGATGAGGGGGACATTGTAGAGGACCGACTTCTCCGAAGTCAGCAGGGAAGCCGCCATCAGCTTCAGGGCGGAGTTCTTGGCCCCGGATACCCTGACTGTGCCCGCCAGGGGGACACCCCCGGTTATCTGATACTTGTACATGAGCTTCGACCCAGCTGAAGAATGAGAATAAGGAACAGACCCGGTTACCATTTACATGCGCGGACCGTTAAACCTTCAATATTATCCAGGATATGACCGGATTATCCAATCCGGGTCCTACTCGGCGCCCGCCACCTTCAACCGGTTGCGCGCCCGGTGCATGGAACTCTGGGCGCGGTTTATGTCTACATGGGAGTCGCCCTTGCGCGCCTTCTCCAGCCAGGCCTCGGCGCGTGAAAGGGCCTTGCGTGACCGTTCCACGTCTATCTCCGAAGCCCTCTCGGCTGTATCCACGGTCACCAGCACCCGGTCATACTGCACCTTGACATAACCGTCACCCACGGCGAACCGCTCGCGGCTGCCGCCCTCGCCCTTGACCATCACCTTGCCGATGACTGTGCGGGAGACGATGGGCGCATGGCGCGGCAGTATGCCCAGCTCGCCCACCTGCCCGGGCACCACCACCATCATGGCGCAATCGTCGTACATCAGGCCTTCCGGCGTGACGATCTCGCACTTCAGTTTACATTTCTGCGTGTCGTCCGGTTCCATATCCTTCCTCAATCAGCCCTCTCCCGTCAGGCTGCCTCCTCCTCACCGCCGCCGCCTTCATCAGTGCCGGCGATATCCTCTGCTTTCTTCACCGCTTCCTCGATAGAGCCGACCATGTAGAACGCCTGCTCCGGCAGCTCGTCGTGCTTGCCTTCCATGATCTCCTTGAAGCCGCGCACCGTGTCCGCCAGCGGTACATACTTGCCGGCCTGGCCGGTGAAGGTCTCAGCGACGAAGAAGGGCTGGGAGAGGAAGCGCTCCAGCTTGCGCGCCCGCTGCACCGTCAGCTTGTCCTCGTCGGAGAGTTCGTCCATGCCCAGGATGGCTATGATGTCCTGCAGGTCCTTGTAGCGCTGCAGGATCTCCTGCACCTGGGTGGCCACGTCGTAGTGCTCCTGGCCGACGGCGTCGGGGGAGAGGATGCGCGATGTGGAATCCAGCGGATCCACCGCCGGGTAGATGCCCTTCTCCACGATGGCCCGGGAGAGGACGGTGGTCGCGTCCAGATGGGCGAAAGTGTTGGCCGGCGCCGGGTCGGTGAGGTCATCAGCCGGGACGTAGACCGCCTGCACCGACGTGATGGAGCCGTTCTTGGTGGAGGTGATGCGTTCCTGCAGCTCGCCCATCTCGGTGGTCAGCGTCGGCTGGTAGCCGACGGCGGAGGGCATGCGGCCCAGCAAGGCGCTCACTTCAGAGCCCGCCTGGGTGAAACGGAAGATGTTGTCCAGGAAGTAGAGCACATCCTGGCCCTGTTTGTCGCGGAAATACTCGGCCATGGTCAGGGCGGTGAGCCCCACGCGCAGACGTGCTCCCGGCGGCTCGTTCATCTGGCCGTACACCAGGCAGGTCTTGTCCAGGACGCCGGACTCGGTCATCTCCAGGTAGAGGTCGTTGCCCTCGCGGGTACGCTCGCCCACACCGGAGACCACAGAGACGCCGCCGTGCTCCTTGGCGATGTTGTGGATCAGCTCCATGATCAGGACCGTCTTGCCCACGCCGGCGCCGCCGAAGAGACCGGTCTTGCCGCCCTTGACGTAGGGAGCCAGCAGGTCGATGACCTTGATGCCGGTCTCGAAGATCTCGTCGGTGGGCTCCAGGTCCTCGAACTCCGGCGGCTCGCGGTGGATGGGCCAGCGCTCGTCAACCTGCACCTCGCCCTTGCCGTCGATGACATCGCCGGTGACGTTGAACAGCCGCCCCAGGCCGCCGTTGCCCACGGGCACCTTGATTGCGTCTCCCGTGTCCACGGCCTCCAGGCCTCGGGCGATGCCGTCGGTGGAGTCCAGAGCGACGGCGCGCACCTTGTTGTCGCCCAGATGCTGCTGCACCTCGGCCACCAGGCGCATGCTCTTGCCGTCCTCCTGGGGTATCTCTATCTCCAGGGCGTTGTAGATGGCCGGCAGCTCCTTTTCGAACTTCACGTCCAGTACCGGACCGATGACTTCGACTATCTTTCCCTTGTTCATGCTCTCTCCTGTCTTGTCAGTTTCCTGAAAAAGGATCGAATCTTTACCGGCGCCTCAGGCCAGGGCTTCGGCGCCGCCCACCACTTCCAGTATCTCCTGGGTGATGGCGGCCTGGCGCGCCCGGTTCATCTGCAGGGTCAGGTGCT
>CAZCCR010000019.1:0-5726 GCA_964497425.1 uncultured Gaiellales bacterium | reverse complement strand
ATCTCCTGGGTGATGGCGGCCTGGCGCGCCCGGTTCATCTGCAGGGTCAGGTGCTCTATCATCTCCTCGGCGTTCTCCGAGGCGTTGCTCATGGCGGTCATGCGGGCTCCATGCTCGCTGGCGGTGGACTCCAGCAGCGCCCGGTAGAGGGCGGTGTCCACATAGGTGGGCAGCAGGTTGTTGAGGATGGCGGCGGCGTTTGGCTCGTAGATGAAGTCGCCCTCCGTCGCCCCTTCCGCTTCCGCCGCCGCGATCACATCGGCGATGGCTTCGCCGCCCATGGGCAGGATGACCTCGTCGGTGACGATCTGCTCGATGGGCGATTTGAAATGGTTGTATACCAGGTGGACCCGGTCCAGTTCGTAGTTCTCGTACTTGTTGACGATGCTCTTGGCGATGCCGGCCGCGTCCGTGTACTTGGGCCGGTCGGTTATGCCCTCGATGGATTCGCTCAGGCGGTAGCCCCGGAAACGCATGGTAGAGCAGCCTTTCTTGCCGATGACTATCCAGACGACTTCCCTGCCTTCGGCGATGATACGGTCGTGCAACTCCAGCCCGTGCCGGAGGATGTTGGCGTTGAAGGCGCCGGCCAGGCCCCGGTCCCCCGTCAGCATGACGATACCCACGCGTTTCTCCTCCTCATGGGTCTCCAGCAGGGCGAACTGCTCGCCGGGGTCGGCGTGGCGGGCCACCTCCTGCATCAGCTCGATCATCCGCTCGGCGTAGGGCCTGAGAGCCTCGATGCGGGCCTGGGCGCGCCTGAGGCGCGCGCCGGCCACCATCTCCATGGCCTTGGTGGTCTTGCGTGTATTGGCTACGGAGGTGATCCGCCTTGATATGTCCTGTAGCTGGGCCATCTTATCCTGTCATACCGTGATTCGTGTCCGCTGTCGCACCCGTTGCCCTATCCGGCCTCTGTCTCCGCCGCCGGCTCTTCGGCGCCGGCGCTGTCAGGAGCGAAGTCCTTGACGAAATCCTCCAGGGCCGCCCTGAGCTTCTTGTCCGTCTCTTCCGATATGTCCTTCTCGTCGCGGATGGCGTTGAGGATATCCTCATGCTGGCTGCGCATGAAATCCCTCAGCCCGCTGTTGAAGTCGGCGACGCGCTCCACGTCTATGCCGTCCAGGTAACCCTGGGTGGCAGCGAAGATGACGACTACCTGCTGTTCCACGGACATGGGCACGTACTGTCCCTGGTTGAGGGCCTCCACCATGCGCTCGCCGCGGGCCAGCTGCGCCTGGGTCTGGGCGTCCAGCTCGGAGCCGAACTGGGCGAAGGCCTTGAGCTCGTTGTACTGGGCCAGGTCGAGGCGGAGCATGCCGGCCACCTTCTTCATCGCCTTGATCTGGGCGTTGCCGCCGACGCGGCTGACGGAGATACCCACGTTGATGGCGGGCCTGACGCCGGAGTAAAAGAGGTCCGGCTCCAGGTAGATCTGACCGTCGGTGATGGAGATGACGTTGGTGGGGATATAAGCGGAGACGTCGCCCGCCTGGGTCTCGATGATGGGAAGCGCCGTCAGGGAACCGCCGCCGATGTCATCGCGCATCCTCACGGCCCGCTCCAGCAGCCGCGAATGCAGGTAGAACACGTCACCGGGATAGGCTTCACGTCCCGGCGGACGTCTCAGCAGCAGCGACATCTGCCGGTAGGCGTCGGCGTGCTTGGAGAGGTCGTCGTAGACACAGAGGGCATCCTGTCCTTTGTAGCAGAAATACTCGCCCATGGCGCAGCCGGAGAAGGGCGCCAGGAACTTGAGCGGTGCGCGCTCGGAGGCGGAGGCCATCACCACGATGGTGTAGTCCATGGCCCCGTGTTCCTCCAGCTTCTGTACCACGCTGGCCACGTTGGAGGCCTTCTGGCCTATGGCCACGTAGATGCAGGTGACGCCCTGTCCCTTCTGGTTGATGATGGCGTCCACGCCGATGGCGGTCTTGCCGGTACGGCGGTCGCCGATGATCAGCTCGCGCTGGCCGCGGCCGATGGGGATCATGGCGTCAACGGCTTTCAGGCCCGTCTGCAGCGGCGTATCCACCGGCTGCCTCTCCACCACGCCCGGCGCCTTGAACTCCACCGGACGGTACTGGTCGGTCTCGATGGGACCCTTGTCATCGATGGGGCGTCCCAGGGCGTCGACAACGCGGCCAACCATGGCTTCGCCCACGGGCACGCTCATGACGCGGCCGGTGCGTTTCACCGTGTCGCCCTCGGCGATATGGGTGTCCTCACCCATGAGCACGGCGCCTACGTTGTCCTCTTCCAGGTTCAGCGCCAGTCCCACCACATCGTGGGGGAACTCCAGCATCTCCGATGCCATGGCGTTCTCCAGGCCGTGCACGCGGGCGATGCCGTCACCGACCTCAAGCACGCGGCCGACCTCCTCCACCTCAACCTCGGCCTCGTAATCCTCGATCTGGTTCTTGAGAACCGCGGTGATCTCTTCAGGACGCAATTTCAAGACTGCTCACTCCCTATATTAGCTTGGGCAAGCCTCCGGCGCAGTTGCTCCAGCCTGGCCTTCAGGCTTCCATCCACAATTATATCCCCGAACCTGAGCACGAGGCCGCCGATGATATCCTTGCTGACGGTCTCCCTGATCTCCACCTTGCGGTGGGTCGCCTGCTCGATCCTCTCACGGATCTTCGCCCTGGTCTCATCCTCCAGCGCCACTGCCGTGGTGACCTCCACGTCCATCATCTTCTGCTCCTTCTTGACCAACTGCCTGAAGCGTTCATCCAGGTCGAAGATGAGGTCCGCGTGGAGCTTGTCGATAAGCACGTTGAGGCCGTTGACGAAGAGCCTGTCGGCGCCCTGGGTCAGCTCAGCGACTATATCCTTCTTGGTCCCGGAGTCTATCCTGGGGTTGTACATCACCGCCGTCAGCTCTTTCGAGTCACGCATGGCCGCCGCGAACGCGGCAAGGTCGGCGCCGGTGGCGTCGAGAGTGCCCGCGTCCCTCGCCGCCTCGAAGAGGGCCTGGGCGTAGACATTCGCTATCTGCTCTTCACCCAAGCCTCAATCTCCTTCAGAGGCAAGCTGGTCGAAATCCACTTCAGAGAGGGCCTCGTCCACCAGGCGCAGATGGTCTTCCTTGCTGATGGCCCTGGAAGTCACCTTGCCGGCGGCAAGGATGGCCAGGTCGGCGACTTCATCCTTGAGCTCCTGGATGGCCTTCCTGGTCTCACGCTGTATCTGGCCGCGGGCGCTCTCCACTTCCTTCTGCGCCTGCTCCCTGGCCTCGCTGACTATATCGCTCTTGGTGGACTCGCCCACCTTGTGCGCGCGCTCGATTATCTCTTCCGCCTCGTGCTTGGCGTTGGCGATGCTCTCCCGGTATTCAGCCAGCAGGCGCTCCGCCTCGCGGCGGGTGCCCTCGGCCTGCTCGATGCTCTCGGCTATCGCCGCGCGCCGCTTGTCGATCATGCTCTGGATGGGACCGAAGGCGAACTTCTTCAGCACAAGAAGAAGGATCACGAAAGTGATCACGGTCCATATCATCAATCCAGGTACGATATCTAACATGTCGTTTTAGTTGACACCTCCAATAAACGGTCGCACCGGCGGGCGTGAGCGTCGCACACACGCCCCTGCCGGCTACGGGTCTCCCCAGACCGTTCCTTAAGCAACAAAGATAAGCAGAATGGAAACGACGAGAGCGTACAGGGCGACAGCCTCGGTCACACCGATACCGATGAACATGGTGGTGCGGATATCGCCGGAAGCCTCCGGCTGACGGGCGATGCCCTCGACGCTCTTGCCCACCAGGTAGCCGATGCCGATACCCGGACCCAGGGCGCCGATACCGATGGCGAAGCCGGCGGCCAACAGAGCTAATGCTTTATTGTCCATGAACTAACCTCCCTTCTTCTTGTCCGCTTCAATCGCCGGGGACGGGACAGGCCCGCCTCCGGCTCCCGATAGATGCCGTTAATGCTCCTGGTGGATCGCTCCACCGATGTATACAGCCGACAGGATGGCGAATATGAACGCCTGGATGCCGGCGACGAATATCTCGAACAGGCTGACGGCCACCACCCCCGCCTCGATCAGCAGGGCCAGGAAGGCCAGCTCGACCGTGAGCATGAAGATAAGTGAATAAAAGACGAGGATGACGATATGGCCCGCGAGCATGTTGGCCCAGAGCCGCACCGAGAGGGAGACGACCCGGAAGAGTTCGCTGAAGGCATGCAGGATGAACAGCAGCGGCTTCATCACCCCCGGCGCGCTCCCCGGCACCCAGTTCTTGTAATAGCGCAGAGCGCCGTTGTGCTTCATCCCGGAGTAATGGGTCAGCACGAAGGTAACGATGGCCAGAGCCAGGGTGACGTTGAGGTTCGATGTGGCAGCGTAGGTCTTGAATTCCGGCAGATGCTTCGCCCAGCTCTCGTCCAGCAGCGAGAGGGGGATGGGCACCAGCCCGATGAGGTTGTTGAAAAGTATGAAGGTGAAGAGGGTGGCGATATAAGGGAACCAGGCCTTCACCGCCTCCGCCGGCATCACCGCGCCCACCAGTCCGTCGCGGAGGAACTCGTAGAACGACTCGATCGCCACCTGTTTGCGGTCCGGCATCAGCTTGGCCGCCCGCGCCAGACCGATGAATACGATGGCGACGATCAGCGCCGCCAGCCACAGATAGACGACGACAGTGGTGATGGAGAGGTCGATGGGCCCCAGGTGGAAGCTGAGTTCGTGGCCGCCGATACTGAGCGGATGGACCGCGTGCTCGAACTCGTCGGCAGGGTTGAGTTTTCCACCCTCAGCGCTCATGCCTCGCCCCTCTGTGCGGACGAACCTGAACCACGGCCGTAGACGCTGGAGCCGATCTCAAGGGCGAAGAACAGCGTATAGACCGCCAGGAAACAGACGGCGGTCATCAACAGGTAATCGGGAAGAGCCACGGCCACCGCCACCAGCCCCAGCCCCATCAGGCCCAGCCTGAGCATGAAACTGACCACCGCCACTCCAGCGGCGGCGCCTGTGCCTAGATGGGCCATGGCCCTGAGGAACAACAGGGACAGGGCGAAATTGACCGCGATCAGGCCGGAGGCCAGCAGCCAGGGCACCAGCAGCGGCCGGTAGACCATGCCGACCCCGAGTCCGGCGGCCATCAGGGCGCCCAGCAATGTCGTCAGCTTCATGTTCAGCATAAAGAGCCTTTCACCTCACTGTCACCTCACTTGACCCGCTCGTACACTCCGTAGAGGCCCAACGCGAACCCCGCGAAGATGCCCACTATCAGGAAAAGCGGAGTGGTGCTGAGGAGATAATCCAGTCCGAAACCGCATAAGGTGCCTAAAAAAACCCCCCCGAGCAGGTAGAAAGTTATCCACTCCCAACCCGAAGAGCTGCTCCCCCACCCGCCATTCGGTTTTGCCTTCTTCCTGGGCAAATTAAAAACCGCGTCAGTATATCACGGTCCTTTTGATGCTACAAGAGCCCCAGGGGGTATGGATAATACTATCGCAAACGGGCGCTGCGGCGTGTTCGAATCTTTAATATCTCCAGTAAGTAAATCAGATAGATGCTGACGGCTATCACCAAGACCGTGAGGATGATGGTCACCAGCCGCGGCGCGAAGCGCATGGAAAGAGCAAGGGCGCTGGTGAGGGAGACCCAGCCGTAAAGCACCAGCACCGCCTTGCGCTGGGAGAAGCCGATATTGAACAGGCGGTGATGCAGGTGCCCCCGGTCCGGCTGGAAGATGGAGCGCTTGTTCTTGGCCCGCC
>CAZCCR010000018.1:0-43294 GCA_964497425.1 uncultured Gaiellales bacterium | reverse complement strand
CCATGCTCGTCTCCCGCCTGCTGCAGGGGGTGGCCTCCGGCGCTTTTTACATAAGTTACGAGTCCTATATCAACGATCGCACCTCGCCGGAGCAGCGCGGCCTGGCAAACGGCATCAACAGCGGCGCCGTCAATGCCGGGATCATCCTCGGGCCGATCATCGGCGGCTTCCTTTCCGGCAGCATCAACCTGCAGGCCCCGTTCTACGTCAGCGCGGCCCTTGGTATCTCCTGTTTCATCGTAGTACTGTTCATCCCGCATGTAGAGGCACATCAGAAGATAAGGTCGTGGAATGAGCTGCTCCCCGGCATGGAGATGATGAGGAGGGTCTTCAGGCCCATCTTCACGCCCGGCACCATCTCGCTGGCCTTGATCCATTTCCTGCAACTGGTGGCGGGTGGCATGTTCATCGTGGCCGCCCCCCTGGTGATGTCCGACTTCCTCTCCTGGTCGGGTTCGGATATCGCCCTGGCCCTGGCGCTCAACGGCGTTGCCGCGGTCGTGGTCAGCCCCTTTGTGGGAAAGCTGGCGGACTTCCCCGGCAGGCGACTCACCATCATGGGGGCAGGCCTGGCGGCCGTCGCCTTCCAGAACCTGATGATCTACCTCCATCTGGGTGCTGAGGCCGCTGTTGGCGCCGTACCGCTGTACGCCTCGATACTGCTCCTCCTGGGCCTGCTTGTAGGCGGCGCTGGCAACCCCACCTATTACAGCTCCTTCTACTCATTGATAGGTGACACGACGCTGATACGCGAGCGCGGTTCCGTCGGTGGCTTCATCGGATCCTTCGGCGTGCTGGGCAGCTTTCTGGGCGCCAGTTTCCTTGCGCCCTTTCTCTGGAACGGCCACGACAGCGCGACTCCCATGGGCGCCGGGTTCCTGTTGATGGTTTCCGCCATTCTGATCAACTTTGCCGCCGGCCCTCTCATCCGGCGCCAGATGAAGAGGGTGAAAGCGCTTTCGCGGGCTGAGGCCTGATTCACCGCCAGGCGTAGTCCAACCCAGGTTACGTGCCGCAGCCCAATCTGTCATAATCCTCTTGCCGGCGACAGAAAACCAGGCAGGAGGCGGATTGCCCGAGCTACCCGAAGTCGAGACCATCCGCAGGCAGCTGGAACCGCTCACGCGGGGACGCACCATAACCCGTGTCGAGGTCTCCGATCCCAGCGCCGTCTCGCCCCTGTCTCCTGCCTCCTTCCGCCGGGCGCTGAAGAACAGGCGTATCGACGCCGTCAGCCGCCGGGGCAAATATCTATGCTTCACGCTCGATGACGGATGCACACTGGTCATCCACCTGCGCATGACCGGAAGACTCATCCACAGGTCGAGACGACCGGCGGGCGAGGCCAGGAGGCACCTGCGCCTGCTCTTCCGTCTGGACGACGGCTCCTGGCTGGCATTCCACGACCAGCGCCGGTTCGGCAAGTCGTTCATCCTCTCGAAAGATGAGGCAGGGTCCTACTGGAAGAAGCTCGGCCCCGAGCCGCTGGGGCGTTCCTTTACTCCTGAACGCCTGGCCCAGGCGTTCCGCGGCCGCACCGCTCCGGTGAAACCGCTGCTGATGGACCAGTCCCTGGTGGCTGGTATCGGTAATATATATGCAGACGAGTCCCTGTTCGAAGCCGGTATAGACCCGCGTCGTCAGGCAGGAGCGCTCGGCAAGAACGAGGTGGAACGGCTTTACGATTGCGTGAGGAAGACACTGCGCCGCGCCATCAGGCTGGGTGGCAGCTCCATCGATACATATGTCGACACCCGCGGGCGCCAGGGTGGTTTCCAGGACACCTTCCTGGTCCACCGGCGGGCCGGTGAGCCGTGCCCGCGCTGTGGCGCGGCCATAGAGAAGACCAGGGTGGGGGGCCGGGGGACATATTTCTGCACCCGATGTCAGCGATGAGACGTTTCCTCTCCCTCTTGCCGCTGTTTGTCACCTTCCTGGCGCTGGCCGGGTGCGGAGGAGAGAGGGGCGCCCGAACGCCGTCTGTGGACTACCATCCACCTCATATCGAGTCGTATCATGAAGACAGCGGGACAGGAACGGTCGATCCGGAGCGATCCCCCACGGATACCTCAGCTGTTTTCGACGGCATCGGCTTCATCACTTCCAACTATGACCCGGAGCGGCACATGCAACATGTCCGCACCCTTGCATCCGACTCTTTCCAGGGCCGCCTCACCGGCACCCGCGGCGGCGAAGCCGCCGCGGACTATATCGAGAGCCAGTTCACGGCCCTGGATCTGCGCCCCTGGAGCGCCGCCGGCCTCCATACCCTCCGGCAGCCGTTCACCGCCGGTGGCTTCTCCGGGCAGAACATCGTAGCGGTCCTGCCCGGCACAGGAGAGGGCTTCACCGTTCTTTCGGCCCACTACGACCACCTGGGGACAGACCCGGACGGTGATGTCTACAACGGCGCGGACGACAACGCCGCCGGTGTTGGAGCGATACTGGAAGCGGCCCGACTTTTCAGCATGATGCCCAGGGCGCAGAAGACCACGGTCTTCTGCGCCTTCGACGCCGAGGAACAGGGCCAGCTGGGGGCATCCGCCCTTGGTAGCCAGATAAGGGCATCAGGCCTCTCCGGCCAGGTAGAGGTGATAAACATCGACGGCATCGGCGCTACCGGCGGTTCATATTTCGGTGTCTGGGACGAAGGCAACCCGGATACGGAGCCCCTCGTCGGCGCCCTGAGACAGGCCGCGGACACATTGGGCATACGGTTGGTGGAGGAGGGGACGGATATCGGGTCGGACGCACAGCCTCTGGACTGGGCTTTCTCCATCCCGGCGGTCACTGTAGACTGGGACTGGGGAAGCGACCCGGACGCTTATCATCCTTATTACCACACAACCGGCGACGACGCCGGCCATATCGACACCGGGTCGCTGGCATCGGCAGCAAGAGTTGCTATCGCCGGCTTCTGGCTGAGGGCCGAATCGACGCCTTGACGGCACAAACAGGGAAAGGAGAGAGATGGACACCAGCATAGTCAGCATCGACAAACCGGAAGACACGAACATGATCCTGGGGCAGACCCACTTCATCAAGACCGTGGAGGACCTGCACGAGGCAATGGCCGCCGCCGCTCCCGGTCTCAGGTTCGGTATCGGTTTCTGTGAGGCATCCGGTCCATGCCTTGTCCGCTATTCGGGCAACGACGATGATCTCGTGAGCCTGGCCCGGGAGAACGCCCGGGAGCTGGCGGCCGGCCATGCCTTCATCATCCTCATGGATGGCGGTTTCCCTATCCACGTCCTCAACGCTGTCAAGGCTGTACCGGAGGTCTGCCGCATATTCTGCGCCACAGCCAACCCTGTCGAGGTCGTCATCGCCGAGACAGGCCTGGGACGCGGCATCCTCGGTGTCATCGACGGCTACGCCAGCAAGGGTCTGGAAACCGATGATGATATAGCCGAGAGGAAGCAGCTGCTCAGGCAGTTCGGCTACAAGCTCTAGGCGCAGGTTTCGGCCACCGCCTCAGGCGACGACGACCTCGAACTTGCGGTACCTGGCGACGGTGCCGCCGCCGAGGGACTTGGCCAGGTAGAGGGCCCTGTCCGCCTTGGCCCTCAGTGAGCCCACGTCGGTGCCGTGGCTGGGGCACGCGGCAAGACCGATGGATGTCGACGTCATCTCGCGGCCGCCGCTTTCAAGGTTCATCCTGCGGGCGCTCATGTTGATGCGTCTGGCCAGCTTCTCCGCCTCATCCAGCGTGGTGCTCGGCAGCAGCAGGAAGAACTCGTCTCCGCCATAGCGGACAGCCACGTCGGTCTCGCGTTTCTCTTCCTTCATGATCAAGGCCAGGTTCCTGATGGCCCGGTCTCCGGCGTCATGGCCGAAGGTGTCATTGAGCTCCTTGAGCTCATCAAGGTCGAGCATCATCAGCGAGAAGGGGATACGGTACCTCTTGTACATCTCCAGGTTGTGATGAAGCTGCCGCCGGAAGTATCTCACGTTGTAGAGGCCCGTGAGCGCATCGGTGTTGGCCATCAGCTCCAGCTCCCGTGAGTTCCTCTCGATGTATGACTCCAAGCCCAGCTTGAAGAACCTGAGGAACCCGTCATCCAGCCGCTGCGAGACAGCCAGGGCGGGCAGGTCCGACCTTCTCAGGTCACGGGCGACCGCTTCGAGGAACATCCGCTTGAGCAGGGCATAATCATCTATCATCATCCCCAGGGAAGGCTTTTCCTGCCTGAGCGATGCCAGCGTCGTCGCAATCTCCCTCAGGCCGGGGGGGAGTCTGTCGAGTTTTTCCGGGTCCTGTACCGAATCAGCCAGATGGCGTACCAGGACAGGGAACCCGCGGGACAGCTCCTCGACGGGGAACTTTTCCAGGGACTCCAGGCCCAGTTGGTCGACTACGGCCTTGAGCCATTTGAGCGCTACCTCCTCCTCGCGCGCGCCGAGGGAGCGGCCTGCCTTGGCTGCCATCACCGAGAGCCCGTTGGTGCTGACATCCCCCCGCCGCTCTCCGGCGCTTTCCCGCGCCCGCCTGTCAAGGTTGTCTATCTCGTTGTAATCCAATAAGTCTCCCGGAGCGCACGGAGCATCTCTGGTTCAGGCCGCCTAGGTCCTGCGGAACAGGTCTGCGACTCCGTACTCCTTCATACTGGCCCTGCCGGTATTGACGCCCAGGATGTCGTCTCCCTGCGACATGCCCATATCCAGCCCCGAGGGGCTCGATCCTCCCGCGTCCCGCCTGCTGTAGCGGTCATCGACACTTGCGCCCATCATCTGCCTCCTGAGAGTGAGGATGATCTCAAGCACCGCCTCCGCGCCCTGCAGTACCTCCAGCCGCGACCGTAGCAGGTCCTGCTCCATCCGGCCACAGTCGACCGAGATCCTCTCTGTGATGTCCATCACCCTCTCCATCACTTCGTTCAGCCTGGAATCGACGGACGTCCGGACAGCAGGCCGCTCCCCTTCAGCCTCTCGCCGTTCACCGGACACGGCCCCCGCCGGCCGGCGGGGGCTCCGGTCTTCATCCGGCGGCGGCTGCCGACGATGTCCGCCCTGCTGCGGCCCGGTCATACCGCCGGCGTCGACTTCAGCGTGGGGGGGAGGCACCGTGTTATCCCGCGCTCTCAGTTCAGCGATACGGCTTTCCACCAGTTCCTGGATGTCCATCGATCTCCCATTCTCTCAACGTTTTACAGCAACAATGAACAGGGCATGCCGCTACAGACATGCCTTTACCCTGCTCTTCATTCTACGCATGCGAGATGGTTTCCTTCCGGAAAACTGTGTCTTGGGGGAATGGGACGGCGGCCGGGCTTTCCACGAAGGGATCAGGGCAAGCCGCTCGCCGCCGTTCTGATGTTCTCCCGGATTCCCGGGATTACCCGCTACAGGTGGGTAGCGGTATTGATTATGCACATGCCATCGGGAACGGCACCATCGATGACGCTGATGTCATCTGCTTCGATCAAGGGGATCAGCACGCCATTTCCGGCTGTCCCTGCTGCTGTCTCTGCCGCTTCGCCGGTATCGCCGCGCACCAATGATGCCGCTCCCATGACAAACCTGGTAACGAACTGAGGGCCGTGCTGCTCCTCGGCATAGATCTCCCTGGCGTCGCCGCCTATGCCGAGTGAATCGAGTACTGCTATCCTGACATCCACACCGCTGGACGTCGCCGCGGACGCCATGCCGGAAGGTGCAAGCCAGGCGCAGACGAGTAGTGTCAGAACCGTGACCGCTGCCACTGTCGCCTTTCTGCTCCGCCGCCGGTGTTGTGCCTTGCTGCTCATCACAACCCGCCTTCGCGCAAACACATTCGCCTGCGCCTGGCACCCCGGTGGGGACACTGGAAAAAGCCCATCCGCCCGGCTGGACCGAGCAAATGAGCTGTCGTCGTGCAACACGTCAACGCTGCCAGTGGTAACTTACTGCTTCGGCGGCCGGGCTGTCTTCCCCCTTGGAAGACCCCTGGCTTTGCGTCCCCACCTCACGATGGGTTTGCCTTTATCGTTCTATATATTAATCGGTATCAATTCCTTGATGCTTAACCGACATCTGTCCGTCTGCCTCAGGAAGGACGATCTTTAGACTCTTCCCCACGCGGGTAATACATAGCTATAATGTTTTACGATACTGGAAAACCAGGAGAGCTGAAGGCCAGAAAGCTTTTATGAACCGGGCGACTCCCATATCCCAGGAAAAAGAGGCAGCGGCGTCTTCCAGGCTGAGACCGGCGATCATCATCACCGTGGTGCTGGCGGCGCTGGTCCTGGCCGGACTTCTGTCCTTCAGCGCTCTCTTCCCTCCCTCCATCGACATCAGTCCTGAAGCGGACAGCAGGGAGGTTCCTGTCGATACGCAGATTAAGATATCCGCCAGCCTGCTCCGGGGCAGCATAACAGACGTGGAGGTCAAGGAGACGCTGCTGGACCCCATGGGGTCCCCGGTATCGGAGAGCAACCTGGAAGGGAGCATCCAGAACGGGGTATTCGTGCCCGCCAGCGGCCCCCTGCTCAAGCCGGACGCCCGCTATGACGTGACCGTCAAGGGGGACCTGCGCCATTTCAGCCTCACGGGCATCGACACGGAAAAGACTACAGAGAAGATCACTTTCTATACCATCGTCACACCCGCGCCGCTGGTGTCGGCGGATGCCCAGGTGGTGGAGATCGGCTCTCCCATCGTCGTCGAGTTCAACACCCCCATCGAGGATTTCGACTATACCCTCACGCCGGAAACAGCGTCCAGTTCTTCCCTGGACGAGGAGAACCACACACGGGCTTTCATCTCATTCGAGGGGTATCAGCAGGGGCAGTCCTATACCCTTGCCATCACCGGCGCCACCGCCGAGAACGGCGCGACGCTGAAACAGCCCTATAGCCAGGCGGTCGTGACAACGGAACCGCTCAAGGTGATATTCGTCCCGGGAGACGGTGAGTCCGCCGTAAGCACCGGTGCCAGACCCACTCTTACCTTCACTGAGGACATCAGGAACCCGGAAGCCGCCGAATCGCTTCTGTCGATAGAACCCGCCACCCTGGGATCATGGGAATGGATCAGCACCGACAAACTGGAGTTCAGGCCACTGGAGGAATGGGCCGAAGGGGCGCAGGTCACCATAAGTCTCAAGGGCGGCACCGAGGGTCTGCGGGGCGTGAGCGGCAGCTTCCTGCGGGAGGACGTTGAGAGTTCCTTCACCGTCAAACCGGCGAAACTGATCGACGTGAACCTGTCCGAACAGTCGGTCACACTCTACGAACACGACCAGAGGGTAAAGACCTTCGTCTGCTCCAGCGGAGCCAAGGCCACCCCCAGCCTGACCGGCACTTATGCGGTCTACGCCAAGGCGGAGAAACTGGATATGCGCGGGGAAGGCTACGATGCGCCGGACGTGCCCTGGGTGTTGATGTTCAATGGAGATTACACCATCCATGGCAATTACTGGGCCACCACCTTCGGTGTGCCCAGCAGCCACGGCTGCGTGGGGCTGCCGTTACCGGATGCCGAATACCTCTATAACTGGGCGCCTATCGGCACCATAGTCTCCATCCATTATTGAGCCTGGCGCATCCGGACTGGTTTCGCAGCGGGCGCGCTGCCGGCCCTTGAGGCAAGAACCTGCGTCGATCAGATCCCCAGTTCCTTGATGAGAGCAGTCTTGGGCATTGCTCCGACGATCTGCTTGGCGACCGAACCCGACTCGAACTTGAGGATGGTGGGGATGCTCATGATGCCGTACTTGGTGGCTATCTCCTTGTTGTCGTCAACGTTGAGTTTGGCCACCTTGACCTTGCCGGCATACTCGCTGGCTATCTCTTCCACGATCGGTCCCACCATGCGGCAGGGACCGCACCACGCCGCCCAGAAATCGACGATGACCGGCATCTCTGATTCCAGCACCTCTTCCTGGAAGCTGGCGTCGCTTACTTCGATTACTCCTTCACCTGCCAAAACGGTCTCCTTTCCGCTTCTTTTTTCCCATGGCTGAAAGCGCCCTGGTCACCGCCGGCGACCGGCCTGCCGGACCCTCACGCCTGCCTGAGCTCGATAGCGTTCTCGGGGCAGGCTTTCACACAGTCCCCGCACCCCTGACAGAGGTCGCTTATCACCATAGCGGTCTCACCCGGGTCAAGCTGGACGATAGCCTTGGTGGGGCAAACCTTGCGAGCGTGGCACTTCTCGTGCCCGGCGCATCTTTCAACATTCACATACGCCAGTTGCATTTAAGCACATTCCCGTATTCCCGTACAGCCAAACTGGCTGCAGCATCAGGCTCAGCCGAATCCCCCGCCGGCGGGCGGGGCGCAGCCGCCGCCGCTGCCGGTGACGCAGCTGCCGAAGAAGCTGGTGAATTTCTGGGAAATCCTGTGGCTGCCGCACTCCGGGCACACCTTGTCCTGCTCCGAAAGGAACCCGGAGACGAATTTCTCGAACTGATGGCCGCATTCGTCGCACTTCAGGTCATATATCGCCATAGTGTCTCGCACCTCCATGGGAAACCGGCCTCACAGCCGGGCCGGAATTACTGGCTGTCATTTTGATGTATGCGTGGAGAAAAGGATTCATTCCGGACAAAAGAATGATAGAGTTCAGCCCAGGATGAATCCTTACTCAGGTGTTATAGTCTAACAAATGGGAAAAACAGTTCCCACCGATGAGCAGCTGGTAGAGCGGATACAGGCCGGAGACGACAGCGGGCTGGAAGAGTTGTTGACCCGGTATGAGGACAAGGTCTACAATCTTGCTTTCCGGATGGTGGGAAACCGGGAGGACGCTGAAGATGTGCTGCAGGAGACCTTCATCAACGTCATCCGGGCTCTGGGCCGCTTCCAGGGGAGGTCCAGTTTCTCAACCTGGATCTACCGGGTGGCCGCCAACACGGCGTTGACGAAGCTGAGAAAACAGAGCAGGAAGGTGAAGACGGAGGATGAATTCCTCGAAAACGTCTACGCGGTCAGGAAAGCGGCGCAGTCCGGGGCACAGCTCACAGACTGGTCCGGAAACCCGGCGCGTGAACTGCTCAACGACGAAGCTATGCAGATGATGAACCAGGCCATAGAGGGGATGCCGGAGATCTACCGGGCGGTTTTCGTACTCAGGGATATCGAGGAACTTTCCACCGCCGAGACCGCCGATGTGCTCGAGCTGACGGAGGCAGCCGTGAAGTCGAGATTGCATCGGGCACGCGTGTATCTGCGCAACGAGTTGTCAAGCTACTTCGGCCACGGGGAGAGCGCCTGATGAAATGCAACGAGATCTTTGAAGCGCTGTCGGACTTCATCGACGAGGAGCTCTCCCAGAGCACCTGTGATGAGATACAGAGGCACCTCGACCATTGCCACAATTGCCGCATAGTGGTGAACACCCTGCGCAAGACCGTGACCCTCTATCATTCAATGCCACGCCAGGAGATGCCGGGCGAAGTGCGCACGCGCCTGCATCACGTGATCAGCATCGAGGGACTGGGCGGAAAATAGTCTCAGGGCCCGGTTCGGGGCGCTTTCAGGTCTTCTCCCATTTCCGCAGATAGGCGACCTGGCTGAGAGTGCTTCCGTCTTCGATCTCGCGCCTCAACCGGTTCTCCCGTTCCAGTACATCCATGGCGCGATTGGCGACCTCAGCCGCCCTTGCACGGGGGATGACCACCACGCCGTCATCATCGCCGATTACCCAGTCACCGGGACTGACCCGGACCCTGGAGATGTTGACCGGCACCCCGGTCTCGCCGAAACCCTTGGGTTCACCCGCCGTCGGTGTCACCACCGATGTGAAGACGGGGAAGGACAGTTCCCTTATCTCCGGCGTGTCCCTGACGGCCCCGTAGACAACCACACCCGCCAGGCCGCGCTGGCGGGCGCTGTGAGTGGCCAGCTCACCCCAGACGGCAGGACCGCAACCGCCCGCATCGATCACCAGCACATCACCCTCGCCGGCGAGGTCGATCGCCTCCACCGACTTGGCCCAGTCGCCGGGATAGGTGCGGACCGTAACCGCCGGCCCGGCCATCCGGATACCGGGATATACCGGCCGTACGCCTTCGATGTCGCCGCTACGGTGCATGGCGTCGGAGATGTTAGCCGTGGAAACCATGTCCAGTACCGGCCTGATATCAGCCGCTGTGGCCCGTTTGTACAAGGTAGTGCTGACGGGTGTACCGCTGTCCATCGCCTTCCTGATCTCGCGCGCGGCGGCTTCGGCGTCGGCAGCCTTGATGATGGCGCCGCCGACCACGACTATGTCGGCTCCGGCGTCAACAGCGTCCGCTGCCGTCTCCGAGTTGATGCCGCCGGCCACAGCCACCGGGATCCCCACCGCCGCCTTCACGCGCTCCAGCGAGCCCAGGGCCGCTTCTCCACGCATCTGCTGGTCGATGGCGGTGTGCAGACCGATGAGATCGGCGCCCATCGCCTCCACCTGCCGGGAGCGTTCGACCACGTCGGCGACCTCGATCATGTCGACGATGACCCGGAGGCCGTAGTTGCCGGCTACCTCGATGCACTCGCTGATGGTGGCGTCTGACGCCGCGCCCAGGACTCCCGCCACCCCGGCGCCGGCCTTGGCAGCCGACTCCATCTCGAACCTGCCGGCGTCCATGGTCTTGAGATCGGCCACTATCACCCGGTCCGGCCAGCGCTGCTTCATCTGCCGCACAGCGTCCAGCCCTTCACTCTTTATCAGTGGCGTGCCCGCCTCCAGCCAGTCGACGCCGCCGCGGATCGCCTCTTCGGCCACATCGAGAGCACGGGGGAGGTCCAGGAAGTCCAGGGCTATCTGCAGGATTGGCGGCATGGTCTTCGTGCGGCCGTCAGGCGCCTACCAGCTGGATGACCACTCGTCGCCTGCGGCTGCGGTTGTCGCAATTGACCAGAACCACCTGCTGCCAGACGCCCAATACGGGCTCGCCGGCGGCGACGGGGATGGTCAGGGAGGGACCCAGCAGCCCCGCCCGCACGTGCCCATGCCCGTTGCCGTCGGACTGATAGACGTTATGGTCGTAGTGCATGTCTCTGGGAGCGGCCCTCTCGACAGCCGCCTTGAAATCGGCGATGACACCGGGCTCGTATTCCAGACAGGTGACGGCGCCTGTGGCTCCGGGAACGAAAACCGTCGCCAGGCCGTCCTTCATGCCTGATTCGGCGATGACGCGTACCAGTTCGGCGGTGATGTCACGGATGTCCAGTTCCTCCTTCATCTCGAACTCGAGCTCGCTGCGCGACACCTTCGCCTGCGCCGCCATATCCATCGTCTTGTCTTCCGGTCCTGCGCCCATCACTCGTCATCACCGTCTATCGTCATCATTGCGGTAAAGGGCTCTCGCCTTTCGTCCATCCCCGGGGCAAGGTCAGGTCCGCCGCCTTCGACCACCCTGTTGCGACGATCCAGCCTGACGATCCGCGGCCTGAAGCCGTCAAGCTCGGCCTGGGAGCAGGAAGCATAGGCGATTATTATCACCACGTCTCCCACATCCACCTTCCTGGCGGCGGCCCCGTTGACGCGGACAGCGCCCTGTTCACCGGGGATGGCGTAGGTGGTGAGACGGGCGCCGTTGGTGACGTCGAGCACATGGACCTGCTCCCAGGGCAGGATGTCGGCCAGGGACATCAGGCCCGCGTCGATAGTGACGCTCCCCTCGTAATCGATCTCAGCGCCGGTCACCGTCGCCCGGTGTATCTTGCTCTTCATCATCACACGCCGCAATTCAATCACACCTTTCCAGAAGGATGTTATCGATAAGCCTGGTCCCGCCGATGTGGACGGCGACCGCTGCCATGGCCTTTCCGTCCACACTCTCCAGAGGGGCCATGGTGTGGGGATCGACGACCTCCGCGTACTCCAGTTCAGCCAGGGTCTCTTCAGCGATGACGGCGCCGATCCGCTCGGTCAGCCGGGCCGTGTCTCCCTCACCTGCCGCCGCCTCCTCGCGGGCCAGCGAAAGAGCCCGGTATATAGCCTTCGCCGCCCGTCGTTCTTCCGGAGAGAGGTAACTGTTTCGCGAACTCATGGCCAGGCCGTCAGCCTCCCTGACCGTGGGCAACACCCGGATCCCGACGGGAAAATCCAGGTCTGCCGCCATCTCCCTGATCACAGCCGCCTGCTGGGCGTCCTTCTGGCCGAAGTAGGCGACATCGGGCTGGAAGATATTGAAAAGTTTGGCCACAACGGTGGCAACCCCCCGGAAATGCCCCGGCCGGGCGCTGCCGCAGAGCCCCTCGGCCGCCGGCCCTGGGATGACACAGGCACCCCTGCTGCGGCCGTACATCTCATCCTCGGAAGGAGCGAAGACCAGGTCGACGCCTTCCGCCTCCGCCAGCTCAAGGTCACGTTCCAGGTCCCGCGGGTATCGTTCGAGGTCCTCACCGGCACTGAACTGCGCCGGGTTGACGAAGATGCTTACCGCCACCATACCGCACTCTGAACGCGCGGAGCGCATCAGGCTGAGATGACCCTCATGGAAGGATCCCATGGTGGGGACGAGCCCGATCTTCCTGCCGTCGTCCCTGGCCCTTGCCAGTTCCAGCCGTGTATCGGCAATGGTTCTCGTCACTACCGGGGCACGGCCCAGTGCACGCTCTGCCCTGACGTTCAAGTGATCTACCTCCGTTCCAGTTCCCGTGGGGATACCAGACATCGGCCCGGGGTTTTATCTGAGATAATGAGAATAGCAGCGGCGGCGGCCTCTTGCAAAGCTCATATGCATTATTTAGAGTCTTATAGAGACCTCGATCATGCCTATCTATGAATTCATATGCAGGGAATGCGGTGAACGCTTCGAGGAGCTGGTCCGCTCCGGTAAAGAAGAGGATGTTCAGTGCTGCCGCTGCAGCTCCCGCGATATCCAGAGGCTCTTGTCCGGCTTCGCCTTCAAATCCGATTCCGGCAACAGCGGCGCCGGTTCCAGTTGCGGTTCCTGTACCAGGGGATCCTGTTCATCCTGTGACTGAGGACGGTGAAAGACAGGCGGCGCTGGACCAGCTGCGGGCGGAAGCCGAGGCCTGCACGCTATGCAGCCTGGCCGGCGGGCGCACCAACGTCGTCTTTGGATCCGGCAACGCCGACGCCCGGCTGATGTTCGTCGGTGAGGCTCCCGGTTACCACGAGGACCGGCAGGGAAAACCTTTTGTGGGACAGGCGGGCAAGCTGCTGGAGAGTCTGCTCGCACGTATCGGGATGAGCCGTGAAGACGTCTATATCGCCAACGTCCTCAAGTGCCGGCCGCCGGGCAACCGCGACCCGCTTTTCGAAGAGATAGAAAGCTGCCGCTCCTATCTGGACAGGCAGATAGCCATAATCGAGCCTCTGGTCATATGCACCCTGGGCAACTTCTCCACCAAGCTGCTGAGCGGCAGGAGTGAGGGCATAACCCGTGTCCACGGGGCGCCTCAGCCCATGCCCGACTCCGACGGCGCCATCTCCCTGTATCCGGTTTTCCATCCGGCTGCCGCCCTCTACACCCCCGCCAATCTGCAGTTGCTGGAGCAGGACTTCGACAACCTGCCCCGGTTGCTGGGCGGCGAACCGCCTGATGACAGCGTCCTGCCGGAAGGCGGAACCGGGCAGGCGGTTGAGAATCCCTCCGCAGGGCATGGCGAGGAAGAGACGAGAGAACCCGAACAACTTGACCTTTTCTGACCGCCGATGGTCTCAAGGACCGTATCCGGTTCCCCGCGGCAGACAGCCGCAATCGCCTCAAGCCTGGCCCGTCTGCTCTCAGCGGGGGACATAGTATTCCTCCATGGCCCCCTGGGAGCCGGAAAGACCACTTTCATCCGCGCGGCGGCGCGGGAACTGGGCGTTAGCGTCCCCGTCACCAGTCCCAGCTACATCCTGGCGCGAAGCTACCGGGGAACGGTGACCGTCCACCACCTGGACCTGTATCGTCTAAGCAGCTATGGACAGGGTGAGGAAGCGGATCTGCAGCCGTACTTCTCGCCTGACGCCGTCACCTTCGTCGAGTGGCCCGAGGCGCTGGAGGGGATCGTCAGCCCCACGGTCAGCATCTGTCTTGGGCACCTGGCCCGTGACAGCCGTTCTGTCGAGATACGGGGAAGCCGCGAGATGGAAAAGATATTATAGGAAGCAGTGGTGATACTGGCCATCGACACGGCAACAGCAGCACTGAGCGCCGCCCTGGGAGAGGGAGGAGCTGTCGTGGACGAATCCACCATCAGTTCCGGCCGTGCCCACCTGGAGCTGCTGCTGCCTGAGGTCGAGAGGCTTCTCAAGAGAAGCTCGAGGACGATCCGGGATATCGACGGCATCGTCGTCGGCACCGGCCCCGGCGCCTTCAGCGGCCTCAGGGTCGGTATCGCCACCGCCAGGGGGTTGGCGCAGGCGTTGGGCGTCCCCATACAGGGTTGCAGCTCCCTTGACGCGCTGGCCATGCCCATGGCTGAGGCGCTGGAACGTGAGGACACCGGGCTGCTTCCTCTGATCGACGCGAAAAGAGGACAGGTCTTCACCCGCCTCTATCGCCCTGACCGGGACGGGACACCTGTTCCCGCCTCAGCTTTCGCCTGCCTCGACCCGGAAGCAGTCGGCCCCTTCGCTGCCGAACACGGCAGTGGGGTAACGCTTGCCGGCGGTGAGGGCGCCCTGGCCTACCGATCCGCCATTGAGAAGCAGACCGGCATCCGGCTGCTGGCGGGAGAAGACCCGCGCAACCTGGTAAGCGCCGCCGCCCATATCCGGCTGGCCGGCACCGGCGGGACCGGTATCCATAGGGATATGGAGGATGTGTTACCCCTTTACGTGCGCGAACCGGACGCAGACAAGACAGTCCTGCTCAGAAAGAGGCCGCCTTGGTTGACATAAGGAAAATGCGCATGTCGGATATCAGGGACGTGGTGGCCATCGAGGAGAAGGCCTTTCCCAAGCCCTGGTCGCTGAACGCCTTCATCTCGCAGCTTGCCAACGAATCCAGCGTCTGCCTCGTGGCCGAGATCGACAGCCGGCTGGTGGGATACCTCGTGGCCACACAGTATGTGGGCGTGTGGCACCTGCTGGACCTGGCCGTGCACGAGGACTTCCAGCGGAACTATATCGCCACGGAACTGCTCGAGTATTTCTTCGAGGACACCGGTCGGGAGAACCACCGCGGTTACACCCTGGAGGTGAGGAAGTCCAACCGTGGCGCCATCAAGATGTACGAGAGCTTCGGCTTCATCTGTTCCGGCATCCGTAAATGCTACTACAGCGACAACGGCGAGGATGCACTGATCATGTGGCGGGACTCCGAGGACATGCTTGCTTGATCCTGGCCATCGAGACATCCTGCGATGACACCTGCGCCGCAGTCGTCGACGGCGGAGAGGTGATATCCAGCGTCGTATCTTCCCAGGATGAGTTCCACGCGCGCTACGGCGGAGTGGTGCCCGAGGTTGCCTCAAGGCAACACCTGCGCCTTGTAAATCCGGTGGTGGCGGAGGCCCTGGACCGGGCCGGCACGGGGTTGACTGATATCGCCACCGTCGCGGTCACCACCGGGCCGGGGCTCATAGGCGCCCTGCTGGTAGGGGTGGCCACCGCCAAGGCCCTGGCATACGCCGGCGGGACCGGGCTGGTCGGAGTCAACCACCTCGATGGACACATCGCCGCCAACTACCTGGGGCCGGACGCGGCTGAGCCTCCCTTCATCTGCCTGATCGCCTCCGGAGGACATACCTCCCTCGTACATGTCACCGGCCACGGCGCCCATGAGGTGATGGGGGAGACCCTGGACGACGCCGCCGGCGAGGCCCTCGACAAGGGTGCGCGTCTGCTGGGACTGGGATATCCGGGCGGAGCCGAGATGGACCGCCTGGCGGAGGAAGGCGACAGCGGTTTTGCCGGGTTCCCCATCGGCCTGGACCGGCCGGGCCGGTTCGACTTCAGCTTCAGTGGGGTCAAGACAGCGCTTTACTACTATCTGGAGGAGTTGGGGAGTGGGGGAGTGGCCAGGGACAGGGCGCATATCGCCGCCAGCTATCAGTCGGCCATCGTCGAGGCCCTGGTGAAGAAGACGCTGGCGGCCGCCCTCGCCCGTGATTGCCGCCAGGTCTGCGTTTCCGGGGGGGTGTGCGCCAACAGCGAGCTGAGACGCCGGCTGGAGAGAGCCTGCCGTGACCGGCAACTGCGACTGCATCTGCCGCCGGCGGAGCTGTGCACCGACAACGCGGCGATGATAGCCAGCGCCGCGCGATACCTGGACCCGTTGCCGCCCGCTGATGCCCTGGCCCTGGGAGCGGACGCCTCACGCGGGTTTGCCTGAGAGCGCCGGCGGGAATCAGATTCAGGCGCCGGCTTGGAGGGAACAGGGGTTCCGTCCAGAATCAGATGGTTGCGGGAATGCGACCATCCATATGAGAACAGGGGTGAAAGATGTTCTTCCAGGACCGTAACGACGCCGGCCGGCAGCTGGCGCCCATGCTGGATGACCTGCGCGGGGCCGCCGACACCCTGGTGCTGGGGCTGCCGCGTGGCGGGGTGGTGGTAGCCATGGAGGTCGCTCTGGCCCTGGACCTGCCCCTGGATGTCTGGGTCACGCGCAAAATCGGCGCACCCTCCAACCCGGAGCTGGCCATCGGTTCCATCGACTCCAACGGCAACCTGCTTCTGGACGAGAGCATCATCAGGCTCTATGAAGTGAGCGACCGCTATGTACGGGAGGAAGCGGAGATCCAGAGGGCGGAGATCGAACGGCGGTACCTAAAGTACCGGGGTTCCGCCGACGCCCCTGATATCACCGGCAAGGACGTCATCGTGGTCGATGACGGCGTGGCCACCGGATATACGATGCTGGCGGCCCTGCGGTCGATCCGCAGCAACGGGGCCGCCTCTGTCACCTGCGCCGTACCGGTGGCCTCACCCCGGGTCATCAACAGCCTGGAGGCGGAAACCGACCGCGTGGAATGCTGGTCCTCGCCATCATATTTCAGCGCCGTGGGCGAGTTCTACAAGGATTTCCAGCAGGTCTCCGACGAGCAGGTGCTCGAGTGCCTCAGGCGCGCGCACGAAGCTTAACATCCCCTTAACACATCCACCGAACCCCGCCTCAGGTTTTACCATCCAAATACCGAATAGTTTAATGCCCTAACGGCATCCGACGACGATGCCGCCAACGGGAAACCAAAAGGACAGGCGTCACAGACCCACGGCGCCGGGGAGGGAGGGATCGCCATGTCAGCACGTGAGATCACCAGTGCAGTGATCCGGGAATTCGAGGACGACGGCCACTCGGCAAAGTACCTGGTGGTAGCCCCGGAAGAGAGGATAGTCTGGGTAACCACCACCAGGGATGGAGAGAGACCCGACCTCAGCCCTGAAGAGCGCAAGAGAGCAGTGACCCAGGCCGGTATCCGCAGCCTGCTGAGCAAACTCAAGCGGGAAGAGCAGGCGGCAAGGGACGAGGCGGATATACTCGACCTCAGCGACGAACAGATAGATTGCCGCGACAGGAACGGAGGCAGGTGTTCCAGGTACCCCCGCTCAGTAAATCATGGGACCGATCAGCCTGATGGGGCTTCGGAATCCGGTGATGATGAAGAGTGCCGGCCCGGCGTCCTGGAATGCTGGATGCTGGAAGACGATATGGACTAGTCCGGGTAGCCGCCGGCCTGTCGCAGGACACCGGCCATTATCAGAAAAGCCCCGGCAAGATAGCCGAGAGAGCTCAATTCATAGCCGCCGAAGGCGGCTATGATATTTGCGCCATAGTGGATGACGATGGCGCCCGCCGCCAGCAAGATGGCCGCGAAAGTGAACTGTCTGTATACATAGGCGAACACCGCCCCCGTCAGCATCACCAGTATCCCCAGGCTGCCCATGGCCGATGACAGGCTCGACAGGAGCCAGGGGCTCTCGACAGCTTTCCAGCCTGGCTCTCCGGCGACGGTGAGCGCTTCCCCATCGACCGGGGCTCCCGCCAGCAGGAACAGGGACAGGAACGCCGCCAGGACCACCACGGCGGCCCAGATGTGGGCGATGGGACGGGGAGCGAGAAGATAGGCCATGCCCACGCTGAAGAAAGCCACCAGAGTCACGGCTCCGAAGAGGTACCAGGTCCGGGCGATGAAGGGAGTCCATCCGCTGAAACTGCCCAGGAACAGACAGGCGGAGGCGATGGCCACCCCGGCCAGGGCAATGGACCACCAGACGAAGGAGGGATCAGCCCCGCGAGAACGTGATTTGAGCGCTACGCCGGCAAAGAAACCACAGAGCAGCGCCGTTGCCAGTGGCGGGGCCCACATCATCCCACACCCCGCTCCGATGCCGGAAGTCCCTGATGAGCAGTCTTGATGCAGAGGTCCATCACGACGTTCAGGCCGCCGGCGGCGGCTATGGCGGCGGCCTCTTCGCTGACTATGCCCTGTTGCAGCCAGAGGGTGCGGGCGCCGACGGACACGGCGCTGGCGGCGATGGCAGGACAGGCTTCAGGCCTTCGGAACACATCGACGATATCCACCTGTTCCGGGATGTCCTCCAGCCTTTCATAGCAACGCAGACCCATGACCTCGCTGAAACGTGGACGGACCGGGATCACCGTGAACCCATGTTCGACCAGATAGCGGCTCACCATGTAGCTGGGCCGGTCCTCGTGCGGCGATGCTCCCACGACCGCGATCGGACCAGGATCGGCCAGTATGCGGGCGATCTCTCTTCTGTCCGTACTCATGTCATCACCCTATCATACCGCCTCCGTTTCCTACCAAAAGCGCCTTGATTTCTGCTAGAATACAGAGCCGGTCCGCGGGTTGAACCAACGCCCGCGAGGCCACGTCCGATCACTCCCCGGAAGCGCCGCTTTCCCGGGAGCGCGTCCAGAGCGGCAAATATAAAACTCGAGGGAAAGGATCTCGGTTTGAGTGCTGTATCCATGAAAGAACTGCTTGAGTCCGGAGTTCATTTCGGACACCAGACCCGCCGCTGGAACCCCCACATGAAGCCCTACATCTTCACCGAACGGGGCGGTATCTACATCATCGACCTGCAGAAGACCACCAGACTGATCGATGAAGCCTGTGATTTCGTGAAGGATCTGGCCTCCCGCGGCAAGAAGCTCCTCTTCGTCGGCACCAAGAAACAGTGCCAGGACACCATCGCCGAGGAAGCCGAGCGCGCCGGGATGCCTTATGTCTCCCACCGCTGGCTGGGCGGCCTTCTCACCAACTACAACACCATCTCCAAGCGCATCAAGCGCCTGCACGAACTTCGGCGCCTGAAGGAGGAGGGCCAGCTGGACCTGCTGCCGACCCGTGAGCAGATGAACATGCTCTCCGAACTGAAGAAGCTGGAGACGAACCTGGGCGGTGTCGCCGACATGGACAGACTGCCCGACGCGGTGCTGGTGATAGACACCAAGCGCGAGCAGATCGTCATCCGCGAGGCGCGCAAGCTGGGAATCCCCATAGTGGCGCTGGTGGATACCAACTGCGACCCCAACGAGATCGATTACGTCATCCCCGGAAACGACGACGCCATCCGTTCCTGCGGCGTGATCATCCGCGCCATGGCTGACGCTGTCATCGAGGGCAAGCAACTGCTGACCGAGCGGGAGCTTGCCGCCGGCCGGGCCGCGGCAGAGGAGGCACGCAAGACGGCGGAGGCCGAGGCAAGGAAGAAGGCCGAGGCGGAGGCGGAGACGGCAGCGAAAACCGGGGATACCGCCGCGAAGGAGACAGAGAAGAAGGCTGCGGCGAAGACCGGACCGGCGGAAGCGAAGAAGGCTGCGGCAACGCCTGAGCCGGCACCGGGAAAGAAGGAAGAGGCGGCTGCGGAGACAGCCGGAGCCGAAGCGGAGGAAGAACAGGCCAGCGGGAAACAGGAACAGACCGCAGGCGAGACCAGTGAGGTGGAAAGTGGCAGTTAGCGCAAAGGAAGTGAAGGAGCTCCGCGAGCAGACCGGCGCGGGGATGATGGATTGCAAGAAAGCCCTCTCGGACGTCGAGGGAGACATGGAAGAAGCGGTGAAGCTCTTGAGGAAGCAGGGTCTGGCGAAGGCGGCGAAGCGCAGCGGCAGGGCCACGTCTGAAGGCCTTATCGAGAGCTATATCCACGCCGGCGGGCGCATAGGCGTGCTGATCGAGGTCGGCTGTGAGACCGATTTCGTCGCTCGCAGCGACGATTTCAAGAGCTTCGTCCATGATCTGGCTATGCATGTAGCCGCCGCCGCCCCCCGGTATGTCACCCGTGACGACATGCCCGCCTCGGAGGTAGAGTCAGAGATGTCCATCTACATGGAGCAGGCCAAGGCTACGGGGAAACCGGATAACATCCTGGAGAAGATCGCCGGCGGCAAGATGGAGAAGTATTACCAGCAGGTATGCCTGATGGAGCAGCCTTTCATCAAGGACGACGACATGACCATCGAGCAGCTGCTGGGTGAGCTGGTCGGCAGGATCGGCGAGAACATCGAGATCAAGCGTTTCGTCCGCTTCGAGCTGGGAAAGGAAAGTTGAGCGAAGGCGGAGACAGCGAGGGAAGGGCCGGATCAGCTGAAAGGTCTTCCGTCTTCAGGAGGGTCCTGATCAAGCTCTCCGGCCAGGCGCTCCAGGACCAGAAGAAGGACAGCATCGATCCCCGGCGCATCGAGGCCATCGCCAGGCAGATAAAGGAAGCCTGGGAGCGTGGCGTGGAGATCGCCATCGTCGTCGGAGCCGGCAATATCTTCCGCGGCGTCGCCGGCAGCACCCGCGGCATGGACCGGGCCACCGGCGACTACATGGGCATGATAGCCACTGTGCTGAACGCCCTGGCTCTTCAGGACGGCATGGAGAAGACAGGGCTGGAGACCAGGGTCCAGTCCGCCATCGAGATGCAGGAGGTGGCGGAACCGTATATTCGCCGCCGCGCCATCCGCCACCTGGAGAAGCGGAGGGTGGTCATCTTCGCGGCGGGTACGGGGAACCCATATTTCACCACGGACACCGCCGCCGCCCTCAGGGCGCTGGAGATAAGCGCCGACGCCATCCTCATGGCCAAACGCAAGTACAACGGGGTCTTCGACTCTGACCCCGAAGAGAACCCCGACGCCGTCTTCCTGCCGGAAGTCACCCACCTGGAGGCGATCGAACGGGGGCTGAGGGTGATGGACACTACCGCCCTGTCCCTCTGCATGGACAACGATCTTCCCATCTACGTCTTCAACATGACCGACGAGGAGAATATCCGCAAGGTGCTGTCGGGAGAGAAGACCGGGACCATCGTCAGAAGCGGAACGGGACCTGACATGGGTTCCGCGGATATTATAGAATCAGACCCGTCCGGCAAAGCCTAGACGAGGCGAGGTTCGCTGATGAACGAAATGGTCGAAGAGCTTTTTTCAGACGGCGGCGAGCGCATGGACAAGGCGGTCAAGGCCTGTCACAACGAGTTCAACACGGTCCGGACCGGGCGCGCCTCCACATCGCTGCTGGACCGGATCATGGTCGATTACTACGGCACGCAGACGCCTCTCAACCAGCTGGCCAACCTCAGCACGCCGGAAGCCCGCCTGCTGGTGGTCACCCCTTACGACAAGTCGGCGATCAAGAATATCGAGCACGCTATCCAGGAATCGGAGCTGGGGCTCAATCCCAGCAACGACGGCAACATCATCCGTCTCGCCATCCCCGAGCTGACCGAGGAGCGAAGGCAGGAAATCGTCAAGATAGTACGCGGTATGGCGGAGAACGGACGCGTCGCCATCAGGAACATACGCAGGCAGGTGATGCATGACATCAAGGAACTGAAGAAGGAAGGGGAGATCTCCGAGGACGAGATGCACCGGGCCGAGGATGAGCTGCAGAAGATGACCGACAAACACACCGGCAAGATAGATGGCATGCTCCAGCACAAAGAGGAGGAGATCCTGGAGGTCTAGGGTGAGAGTTCCTTCCTTTCTTGGTAATCTTCGCCGCGACAAGGGGAAGCGCGAAGATTTTTTATTGTCCGGCGACAAGGCCCCCTCATATGTGGCCATCATCATGGACGGCAACGGCAGATGGGCGGCGGAGAGGCGTCTGCCCACGGTCGCGGGCCATCGCGAGGGAGCCAAAGCGCTGAAGAGGACCGTGAAGGCGGCCCGGGAGGCGGGGGTGCGGGAGCTTACGGTATACGCCTTCTCCACGGAGAACTGGCGACGGCCGCGGGAGGAGATAGATGACCTGATGCAGATGTTCAGCGAACTGATAGAGAAGGAGACTCCTGAACTCGACAAGCAGGATATCAGGTTGAGGTTCGTCGGTCGGCGCGAAGGTCTCTCGGAAGAGCTGAGGGCAAGGATAGACGAATCCGAGCAGGTCACGGACGGCAATACGGCCATGACCCTCTTCGTAGCCTTCAACTACGGTGGCCGGGCCGAGATCACGGACGCGTTCAGGAGGGCCCGGGCGCAGAGCGACGCCGACATCACGGAGGACGACCTCCGGAAGCACCTGTACGCTCCGGAGATGCACGATCCGGAACTGCTCATCCGCACCAGCGGCGAGAAGCGCCTGAGCAACTTCCTCCTCTGGCAATGCGCTTATTCGGAGCTGTATTTCTGCGACAGGCTCTGGCCTGCTTTCAGGAAAGAAGACCTGCTGGAAGCCTTTTCCGAATACAACCGGCGACAGCGCCGCTTCGGGGCAAGGTAGCCGGACCATGCTGCTGACACGCGCACTGGTCGGTATCCTGGGCGTACCGCTGGCCATCGTGGTGATCTATACAGGGGGCGTCCCCCTGATGCTGGCGCTGATGATGCTAAGCCTGCTGGGGCTGCATGAGTTCTACCGAATGACCCGGGCCTACAGGCCCAACCTGCTGGCCGGCTATCTGGGCGCCCTCGCCATCGTCTATGGCGCCTGGGCCAACCAGCTGGAGGGCGTAATGCGCGGTGTGATAGTCCTGTTCGCCCTCACCTTCCTGCTCCACGCTGTCCGGGGCCTCAAGCCGGAGATGGTGGGGGAGATGGCGGTGACCTTCTTCGGCTCGCTGTATATCAGCGTCGGTTTCGCCTTCGTACTGCTGCTGAGGAGCCCCGCCTACGGCATCAGCCTGGCCATCGTAGTGCTGCTGGCGACCTGGACCTCCGACACGGTCGCCTATGCCGTGGGTCATTTTTACGGGCACAGGCCCATCACCCCGGTGGCGTCGCCCAACAAGACGCTGGAAGGGACAGCGGCCGGCTTCATCGGCACCATCCTGGTGGTGCTGGTGGCTGGCAAGTCCCTGGGCTGGATGGAGGCGTGGCAGTCCTTCGTGCTGGGGCTGACCATCGCCTTGGCCGCCCCCATGGGTGACCTTTTCGAGTCATACCTGAAGCGCGCTTCCCACGTCAAGGACGCCGGCACCATCATCCCCGGTCATGGGGGCATCCTCGACCGCTTCGACTCCCTTCTCTTCGCCGGCGCCGCCGCCTTTTTCGTGGTGACGGCCATGATAGGGAGCGGCTAGCGGTGAAACGGGTCCTGATACTCGGCTCCACCGGCTCCATCGGCGTCCAGGCGCTGGAGGTCGTCTCCGAGAGCGAAACGCTTCAGGCCGTGGGGCTGGCTGCGGCCAGAAACCACCGCCTGCTGGCGGAGCAGGCCGGCCGGTTCGATATCGAGGATATCGCAGTCGTTGACGAAGAGGCGGCGGAAGCCTTGGCGGAAGCGCTGCCGGGACGCAGGGTCTACAGCGGCCCGGAGTGCACAGGCGAGATCATCCGGCAGGTCGACTGCGACCTTGTGCTCAACGCCGTGGTAGGAGCGGCCGGCCTGGAAGCCACCATCGCCACCCTGGAAAAGGGCGTCGATCTGGCGCTGGCCAACAAGGAGAGCCTGGTGGTGGGCGGCGAGCTGGTGATGGGCCTGGCGCGCAGCAGCGGCGCCGCCATCCTGCCGGTCGACAGCGAACACAGCGCCGTCTTCCAGTGCCTGCAGACATCGCGGCCGGAGCGGCCACGTCGCATCTTCCTCACGGCTTCCGGTGGACCCTTCCTCGGGAGGAAGCGCGAGGAACTGGTCGGAATCGGCCGCGATGAAGCATTGAAACACCCCCGCTGGGAGATGGGCAGCAAGATCACCATCGATTCTGCTACTCTGATGAACAAGGGGCTGGAGATAATCGAGGCCCACTTCCTGTTCGACACGGCATACGAGGATATCGAGGTGGTCATCCATCCCCAATCCATCATCCATTCCATGGTCAGGTTCGATGACGGTTCGGTGTTGGCGCAGATGGGGCTGCCGAGCATGAAACTTCCCATATCATATGCCCTGAATTTTCCCCACCGGAAGCCTGTCGCCATGCCTGAACTGGACCTGGCCCAGGTGGGAGAGCTGACCTTCAGGCGGCCCGATACGGACGCCTTCCCCTGCCTGAGGCTGGCGAGGGAAGCGGGGGAGCGGGGGGGAGGAGCGCCCGTGGTCCTCAACGCCGCGAACGAGGTGGCGGTGGCCGCCTTCCTCGAAGGCCGCCTGCCGTTCCTCCATATCTCCCGGGTGGTGGAACAGACCCTTACGGAGATGGAGTCCGACCTGCCGCGGGCCGTCCGCAGCCTTGAGCAGATCCACCTGCTGGATGGTGTATCGAGGGAGCGGGCCCTGGCCTTCATCGGTTAGCCATGTTCATCGCCATTGCCATCCTCGGTGTAGGCCTTCTCATCTTCGTCCATGAACTGGGCCATTTCCTGGCCGCCAGGGCCTTCGGCATGCATGTGCAGAAGTTCTACATCGGCTTCCCCCCGGCCCTGGCCAGGAAGAAGAAAGGAGAGACCGAGTACGGCATCGGCTTCATCCCCCTGGGCGGATACGTGAAGATCTCCGGCATGACCCGCGAGGAGGAGGTGCCGCCGGGCGTCGAGGACAGGGCGTTCTTCGCCAGGCCCGTCTGGCAGCGGGTGATCGTTGTTTCGGCGGGAGCCGCCATGAACCTCCTGCTTGCCTTCGTCCTCTTCTTCGCTTTCTACTGGCAGGCCGTGCCCCGGTTCGAGAACACCAACACCATCGCCCTGGTCCAGGCCGGCAGCGGCGCCGAGGCCGCCGGTCTGATGCCGGGGGACAGGCTGCTGGGCGTAGATGACGTAATCAGCGACCAGCCGGAGGTACTCAGGGATGAGCTGCTCAGCCGCCCTGAGCAGCAGGTGACGCTGCTGATCGAGCGGAACGGCGACCGCCGTACCGTTGACGCCGTCATCGGCAGGCAGGAGGAGACGGGCGACGGCATCCTCGGCGTCGCCTTCGACCGGGTGCAGACCGGCACCATGGATATATCCCTGCCACAGGCGGTACGGCACGCGGCCGGCGACATCCCGCTGATAACCAGGGAGGTGTTCGTGGTGCTGAAGAACCTGTTCAGCGAGGAGGGGGTGAAGGATATCTCCACGCCCATCGGCATCGTCGCCTTCTCTTCCGAGACCATCAAGCTGGGCTGGGGTGTCTTCGCCCGGGTGATGGGATTCATCAGTCTGCAGCTGGCCATCCTCAACCTTTTGCCGCTGCTGCCGCTGGACGGCGGCCATTTGGTCTTCAACCTGGCCGAGTCCGTCAAGGGTTCCCCTGTACGCCGGGAGACCTACGAGAAGGTCTCCGCCGTGGGCATCGCCATCTTCATCATCTTCTTCATGATAGCCCTGATGAACGATATCCAGCGGCTGCTCGGGCCCGGCTTCAAGCTGGAGCCCTGAAAGGCGTGGTCCTTGAAATACGGCGATCGATATGTGTGATAATCAACCATGATGGCCTCACTAGTCCAGATAAACATCGGCCGGGTGCCCGTCGGCGGCGGGGCGCCGGTGGTGGTGCAGTCCATGACCAACACGGACACCCGCGACAGCGAGGCGACCCTGGGGCAGATCCGCAGCCTGGCGACCCACGGCTGCGAGATAGTGCGCGTGGCCGTCCCCGACCAGGAGGCTGTCGCCTCCCTGCGCTCGATAGTGGCCGAGTCGCCGCTACCGGTGGTGGCGGATATCCATTTCAAGGCTCAACTGGCCCTTGACTCCATCGGCGCCGGCGCCGCCGGCCTGAGGATAAATCCGGGCAACATCGGTGACAACGAGCGGGTGCGGCAGATAGTGGAGACGGCCGGGCTGACAGGGGTGCCCATCCGCATCGGCGTCAATGCCGGCTCCCTGCCCCGGGAGATGCGGCCGCTGGCGGAGAAGGAGCCGGCGCGGGCGCTGGCGGAGACCGTGCTCAGCTACGTGGAACTCTTCGAGGACTGGGGATTTCGCAACTTCAAGGTCTCTGCAAAATCCTCCTCGGTTACGGAAACCATCCAGGCCAACCTCGCGTTTGCCGGCGCCATCGACTACCCCATCCACCTGGGCGTCACCGAGTCCGGCACCAGCAGGGCCGGCTCCATCAAGAGCGCCGTCGGTATCGGCGCCCTGCTGGCCCAGGGGGTGGGGGACACGGTCCGTGTCTCCCTCACCGCCGACCCGGTGGAGGAGGTCAGGGTCGCTTACGAGATCCTTCAGTCCCTGGGCCTGAGGGAGAAGGGGCCCGACCTCATCTCCTGTCCCACCTGCGGCCGCACCGAGATCGATATCGAGGCGCTGGCGCTGGAGGTGGAGCGGCGGCTCCAGGGCCGTGACGACAGCATCGAGGTGGCGGTGATGGGCTGCGTGGTCAACGGTCCCGGCGAGGCAAGGCGCGCCGACTTCGGCATAGCCGGCGGCAAGGGCGAAGGCCTCATCTTCGCCCACGGCCGCTCCATCCGCAAGGTCCCCGCCGATCAGCTGGTGGACGCCCTGTTCGAGGAGATCGACCGGGAACGTACTTAAACTTGTGAAACATATTGGCCCGGCTCAGCCCGGATCGCCCTGGTCGGCTCACGTCCGTGCCCAGTATCTCGTTGAAGGTTGTCCCTGGGCTCGGTCCTTATGTTAGGCTATTGCCTGTCATTGGCGGAGAGATCGATTCGGGATAATACATGCGCGCATCAAAACTGTTCTTCCCCACACTCAAGGAAGACCCGGCGGAGGCCGAGGCAGTCAGCCACAGGCTGTCCGTCCGCGCCGGCCTTGTCAGGCAGCTGGCCGCCGGTCTCTATATCTACCTGCCGATGGGCCTCAGGGTGATCGACAAGATCAACACCGTCATCCGGGAGGAGATGAACGCCATCGGCGCCCAGGAGATATCCATGCCGGTGCTGCATCCGGCGGAGATATGGCAGCAGACCGGCCGCTACGACGCCATAGGCGAGGAGATGTTCCGCCTCAGGGACCGGGGGGGCCGGGACATGGTGCTGGGCATGACCCACGAGGAGATAATCACCTGGCTGGCCTCACGGGAGCTCAGGTCTTACCGCGACCTGCCCCAGATCTGGTACCAGATACAGACCAAGCTACGCGACGAAGCCCGTCCCAAGAGCGGCATCCTCCGCACCCGCGAGTTCATCATGAAGGATTCCTACAGCTTCGATGTGGACGAGGATGCCCTCCAGGCCAGCTACCAGCTGCATATCGAGGCCTACAACCGCATCTTCCAGCGTTGCGGTATCGATTTCTACATGGTGGAAAGCGACCCGGGCATGATGGGCGGCGCCACCGCCCACGAGTACATGGCTCCCAGTCCCGCCGGCGAGGACGAGGTGGCTCTCTGTCCCGCCTGCGGCTATGCCGCCAACCTGGAGCTGGCCCGCTCCGTGCCCCATACCCCTGATTACCCGCAGCCTGGGATAGAGGAGGTAGAGACCCCCGGGGCGCGCACAATCGAGGAGGTCAGCTCTTTCCTCTCCATCGACCCGGCGCTGCTTATCAAGTCGCTGCTGGTGATGGCAGCGGACGAGCCGGTGCTGGTGATGGTGCGGGGCGACCAGGAGCTGCAGGAGAGCAAACTGGCGCGGCTGCTGGGAGACTTCCGGCCCGCCCATGAGGACGAGATAAAACGATACATGGGCGCCGGCGCCGGGTTCATCGGCCCCGTGGGCCCGGAGATGAGGATGATCGCCGACGAGAGCCTGAGGGACGGCGTTTTCACCGTCGGCGCCAACCGGGAGGGATACCACCTGAAGGGTGTTTCGCCCGCGGCCGACTTCCATGCCGATTTCCACGACGTCCGCCGGGTGAGGGCGGGGGAGAGGTGCCTGCATTGCAACGTCGACCTCAAGGTCGAGCGGGTCATCGAGGTGGGTAACATCTTCAAGCTGGGGACCAAGTACAGCGAGCCCCTCGGCGCCACCTATCTTGATGAATCGGGCAAGGAGGAGCTGATAATCATGGGCAGTTACGGCATCGGACCGGCCCGCATCGCCGCCGCCGCCATCGAACAGGGAGCGGACGAAAAAGGCATAGTCTGGCCTTCCTCCATCGCCCCATTCCATGTCCACCTGGTTCTGGTCCAGCCCCGGGACAGCCGGCAGGCGGCGATGGCGGAGAAGATAAACACCGACCTGACCGGCGCGGGTCTGGAGGTACTGTTCGATGAGCGTGACATAAGCCCCGGCGTCAAGTTCGCCGACGCCGAGCTTTTGGGTTGCCCGCTGCGCGTGACCATCGGCAAGCACTCCGCCGCCGAGGGCACCGCCGAGTTGCAGCTGAGACGCGACGGCACCGAGAGCAAGGTTGAACTGGGCGCCGCCGCCGAGGAGGCCGTCGGCCTGCTGGAGGGCATGGACTGAGCCCTCACCCGGATCCGTCGGATCATGGTGAGAGCGCCGCCGCCCTGCGGAGCGCCTCTTCCTCGATGGTGTCATCCAGCGGCTCCAGCTCCGCTTCTGCACCATATCTGTGCCTTAGCGCCTGCGCCAGCATGAAGTCGGTGAAGGCCGTGTTCTTCGGCAGCAGTGGCCCGTGGAGGTAAGTGCCCACGGCGTTGCGGTAGATGATGCCCTCGCCGCCGTCGTTGCCGTTGTTTCCATGGCCTGACAAGACTCTGCCCAATGGCCGCTGACCCGTGTCCAGGCAGGTTCGGCCTGCGTGGTTCTCGAAACCGGCAAGGACCATGCTCACACCGCCGGGGGACGCCTCGATCACCACATTCCCGATCAGCCGTCCGGAGCCGGCCGTCGTGTGCGCCCGGAAGAGCCCCACACCTTCCATGGTGCCGCCGTCTGCAGCCCGGTAATAATCGCCCAGGAGCTGGTAGCCTCCACATATGGCCAGGAGCACGGCATCTTCCTCCACAGCGTCTATCAGGCCCTGCGCCTTGCCGGCCAGGTCCCGGCAGACCAGGTTCTGCTCGCGGTCCTGCCCGCCGCTGATATAGAAGATGTCGTATGCGTCCCACTTCGGCTCCTGCCCCAGGCCGAAGCCGTCCACACGGGCCCGGATGCCCCGCCACTGGCAGCGGCGACTGAGTGCGATGATGTTGCCTCGGTCGGCGTAGATGTTCAGCAGGTCAGGATAAAGGTGGGCTATGCGCAACTCGGCCCTGCCACCGTCTATTTCCATACCAGGTCTCCCATCTCGCCGTCGGTCCGGAAACGCTGATGGATCTCCTTACGCATGGCCAGCATGGCCGTGTAGGTGGGCAGCACATACAGCGTCTCGCCTTCCGGCAGGCGCGACAGGGCCTCCCGCAGCGCATCAGAGAGGTCACGACGGATGATCATCTTACCCGTCTCCAGGCCTGCATACTTGAGCCGCATCGCCATCTCCTCGGCGCGGTCGCCGCTGGCCACGGCCAGACGCACTCCCGGCATCAACGGCTCCAGGTCAACATCCCATATCCATGAGATGTCCCGGCCGTCGGCGATGCGGTCGTTCAGCGCCAGCATCAGGTACTTGGGACCCTCCTCGATCATCAGGGTCCTGACCACCTCGTTGAAGCCCGCCGGGTTCTTCACCAGCAGCATCACCACATCCCCGCCCTCCACCGTGAGCCTCTCGACCCTGCCGAAGGCAGCGGAAAAGGACTCCAGCCCATGCCTTATTGCCTCGTGCCCGATCCCCAGCACCGCGCAGGCGGCAGCGGCGGCGAGAGCGTTGTAGATGTTGTAGAGGCCCGGCATGGCGATATCTATACGGCTCTCTCCCGTAGGCGCCACCAGCGTGAAACTGGAGCCCGAGATACCCCTGAGCCTGATCTTCCGCGCCATCACGGTGGGGGAGGGGCGCGTCCTGCCGCAGGAAGGGCAGTGATAGGCGCCCAGATGGCCGACGAAGAAAAAATCGTACTCCAGCGGCGAGCCGCAGCGGGAACAGAACTTGGAATCCGAGGCATGTTGCATGCTCGACCGCCCCGCTTCGGCGTCATCGAGTCCGTAGAAGATGATGTTCCCCGGCCTTTCAGAGGCCATGTCCGCAACCAGGGGATCGTCCGCGTTCAGAATTATGGTGGTGTCCCCGGACGCCGGCCTGATGGCGGAACGCCAAAGTCCCGCTATGTGCTCCAGCTCTCCATAACGGTCCAGCTGGTCGCGGAACAGGTTCATCAGCAGTATCACTCCGGGAGCACACTGGTATGCGACCTCGGGCAGAGCCGCTTCGTCCACTTCGAACAGGCCGAACTCCGAGTTGGGACGCCCGGCCATCGAGGCGTCTCTCAGCACTGTCGTGGCAATACCCGTCCTCAGGTTCGCACCTTCCCTGTTCCTCGCCACACTCATACCTTCGTGTCCGAGTACGGACACTATCATCCCGCATGTTGTGGTCTTGCCGTTTGTTGCCGAGACGATCATCGAACCTTTCTCATATCTCCGGCCTAAACGGCTTATGATGTCCTTGTCGGATAGCAGTACTACTTTTCCGGGAAGGGTTGTGCCTCCATGGCGTGCGATACTGCTCATTACCGCTATGATCCTGGCAGCGGCTACTTTCATCGCCATGGCCGGAGCTGAACCCTGCATGGCGTTTAACATGTTATTCTCACCCTGATTCTCCCTTTTTCTCTTTTTATTTGAAAGAGTCGTGGTTCCCAGTATGAAATCACACTAAATTCCCACATTCCCAGTATATACCGGTTAAACCCCCGTTTTTCTGTAATGTGACCCGTAATTCCCCTCAGCAGGGAGTCCAATGGGGAGTTCATGAAATGACAGCTCTGTCAGGCAGGATAGACAGACAAGCGGGTAGACGGGAGACAGCTTTCCCTGATCCCCCAACAATGCACGATAATATATGTTATGTAACCATTCATGTATTTCTTTCCTTTCATAAGTCCCGGTTTTCCATTGCAGGCTTTTTTTATTAAACTCTCCCCCGGCCCTGTCGATAAATCACGCGTAAACCTTTTCAGGGCATTCCAGAGATAATTATGTTTCAAACAACGCCAGTTGGCAGGATCAAAACAGTTCTAACCCTTTCAGGGCTGATCGTGTGCGTTTGTCTGGCGGCGCCCGTAACCATACTGGCCGGCGACGAAGGTCCTTCTTCATCGGATATATCGAAAAGGATCGAGGATGAGCAGGCTGAACTGGATGCATCCAGGAGTGAGCTGGCGCAGCTTGAACTGGATATTGCGGTCCGTGAACAATACCTGGAAGAGCAGAGGAACGAACTGGCCGACGCCAGGATGGAGTTGCGGGAGGCGGAAGACCGCTATAACGCCACGCTGAATCTTTATGAATCCCGGATAGCCGCCATCTACAAGATGGGAAAGGACCGGTTCATCGATGTGGCCCTGACCAGTGACAGCTTTGCCGATGCCGGAACCCGTATCTCCTATATGCTCGAGATATCGGAGAACGACATGAAGCTGGTGCGGCAGGTCAGGTTCGAGGCTGAGCAGGTACGCAGGATACACGACCGCGTGGACCAGATGAAACAGTCTCAGGCAAGGGGTGTGGACGACCTCAGACAGCGGCAGGCGGAGCTAGAGGGCAGGATCAGCGACCACGAGGAGTCCATCGACAGGCAGATGGAGGAACTGGCCGGCGCTGAGGCGAAGGAAATGGAGAAGCTGGCCCCGGCCGGGAGCCTCTATGACACCCTCACCAGCCCCGCCCTCATAATCACCAACGATCCGCCTGAGGGGCTCAAGCCATCCGGGGTTGTGCTGAGCGGGATAGCCAGCTGGTATGGTCCGGGGTTCCACGGCAACCATACCGCCGACGGCGAGACCTACGACATGTTCGCCATGACCGCCGCCCACAAGACCCTGCCCTTCAATACCTGGCTGAAGGTGACATACAACGGCCGATCGGTTTTCGTCAGGGTGAATGACCGCGGGCCGTATATAGGAGGGCGTTTCCTGGATCTCTCGGCGGCAAGCGCACGTTCCATCGGGCTGACCGGTATCGGCTATGTCACCGCCGAGGTTTACCGCTAGGGGCTACTCACCCACCCCGCGATCATTCGGAATCGAAGTTCACCAGGCTGATCACCTCGTAGTCCGCCAGCTTCTTCCGGCCGTCAAGGAATCCCAGCTCCACGACGAAAGAGACGCCGACCACTTCACCGCCCATCTTCTCCACCAGGTCGCACTTTGCCCGCGCCGTCCCCCCCGTTGCCAGCAGGTCGTCGTGCACCATCACGCGCATGCCGGGTTCGATGGCGTCCTCATGGATCTCCAGGGTGTCGGTGCCGTATTCCAGTTCGTATTCAGCACCGACGGTGTTATACGGCAGCTTCCCTGGCTTCCTCGCCGGTATGAAGCCGGCTCCCAGCGTGTAGGCCAGGGTCGCTCCGAGGATGAAACCGCGGGCCTCGGCCCCCAGGATCATGTCGACCTTCCTGCCCACTCCGAACTCAGCCAGCTGGTCCACCGCGAAACGCAGAGCCTCGGCGTCGGCCAGCAGTGGTGTTATATCCTTGAAGACGATGCCCTCCTTGGGGAAATCGGGGATATCGCGGATAAACGAGGCAAGGTCCATCGATGCTCTCCTTTCTCTGATCGTGTATGCGCCGCGGCGCCGTCGGAGCCGGCCCGGTACTCAACGGGTAGTATAATTGCGCAGGTCCTTGATTAGCAAAAGGTGCTTGAGGTAGGAGGATACGGTCGCCAGGTTCTCCAGCGCCGCTATCCCCTCTTTCCTGGTCTTGGGATTGCGTGAGCGCAGCGTCGGCGAGAGGATCTGCAGCAGGAGCGCGGACTCACGGTCCACCGAGCTTTTCAGGGTCCTCAGGTTCCTCGCACCTACCCCGTATTCAGCCAGATCGGATGCCGCCGCCATCACTTCCACGTCGGTCTGGTCATAGCGTCGGGTGCCGCTGCTGGAGTGACCGGATATCAGACCGTAGTCCTCCAGTTCGCGCACCAGGTCCTCATCGGCTCCGGAAGCTTCCAGCGCCTCCGCCAGGGTGAAGCTCTTGGCTTCATCCGCCCCTGGTTCCTGCTTCAGGCTTATCTTCTTGAACCGTCTGGACCCGCCGGGCCTTACCGCCACCACGCCCTTGCGCGAAAGCTCCTGCCTGATGACCTTGAGCGGCATGAACTCGTCCCGCTGCAGCGTGAGGATAGTCCTGATACGGGCGATGTCGGCCTTGGAGAACTTGCGGTAACCACCGGAGGAGCGTCTGGGGGATATCAGTTTCTCGTCTTCCAGATACCGTATCTTGCTGATGCTGATGTCCGGGAACTCTTCTTTCAGGGCCTCAACGACCGCTCCGATGTTCAGGGGCTTGCTCCCGTCCCCGGATTCCTGGTCCGTCTTCATTTCTCAATATAGGTCATTTTATATTTACCGATCTGCAGCAGGTCGCCATCGAAAAGTCTCTGCGTCTCCACCCGCGCCCGGTTCACGTAAGTGCCGTTGAGACTGTCCTGGTCCTTGATGTAATAGCCGTCGCTCCTCTTCTCCACCAGCGCATGGTTCCGCGACACGGTGATGTCATCGAGGAAGATGTCGTTGCCGGGGCTGCGGCCGATGGTCATCGAACCGCCCTCGAGCTGGAAGCTCTCCCCGGCCAGTCCTCCCCCACTCCTGACGATCAGGTAGATACCTTTGCGGGCGACATCCGTTATGCCCGATTCGAGAGCCTCTTTCTCCTCCGAATCGAGTGAGTAACGGATGGTCGCCTGCCCGTCGCCCTCCGACTCCGGGAGCAGGGCGCCGCATTTACTGCAGTATTTTCCCTCTTCGTCGCTCTGATGGCCGCATTCCGGGCAGTAGACGTTAGTCACCGGCTCCTTCCCCCTCAGTCATTTCCAGGGCTCTCTGCATCTCCTCGTTCACGGCCTTGCCTACTTCCGGACGTTCCAGTATCTCCTTGCGCCATTCCTCGCTTGTGTTGTTCAGCACATACGGCTCGGCCATCGCCTCATCAAGGCTCTTGCCGTTATGGATCTCCTGGACGATGAAGCGGATCATCCTTTCCTCTATCACGTCCACCCCCAGATCCTCAAAAAGCCGCTGGATGGAACGGACCATTTTCGCGATACGTTCAGGCACTGTCTGGATCCTCCTCTGTATGGATTGAGTTGCGCTCCCCCGTTGGCGGCCTATTCGGACTCTTTGGGTGTGCCGTGGATGGGGAACGGCTCCCGGCGTGACAGAATCTCACTTAGCCTGGAGACGTCGTCAGCGGAGATTATGGACTCACCGGAGTCCCTCTTCCTGGAGAGTCGCTGAACCAGTTCCGCCCTGAGGATGTCGATCTTTCCGTGAAGTATGCGCCGCTGGAAGCTGAGCTCCTGTTCGTCCGAGCAGAGTTCCCGGATCATCGCTTTTAACTCCTTGTCAGAGAGACTGGATAATTCCGGCAGATGCTCCACAATGTCCTCCACTTCCTTGGTTTGGGTAATTATATGCCTCACCTGTCCAAGGTTCAACTATAGCCTTAGACAAGTGGTGAATCCCTTTCTTGCTGCCGATACACAGTAAGGAGGGCGGTCATGTTCACCTTTCGCTCTATCGGCCTACGACAGAAAAAAACAAGCGTCATACTGTAACTACCCAATAAACAGTGAGTCAAAAACATACCGTAAATAAATACCAGTTCAGTATCGCCGATGGCATCCTGCGGCATCTGGAGGATGCCATATCACCTGAATACCTGGGTCTGGTGTCCACCAACGGGCATTCCATCCTCTCCCTCTCCTCCCCCGGGTTCATAGACACGGATGCCGTCGCCTCGCTGGCGGCAAGCTCCTATGGAGCCACGCGTCAGCTGGCGAGACTGCTGAGCGAATCCGACTTCACCATGATGTTCAATGAGGGCAAGAGATTCAACGTACATATAGCCCAGGTTTCCCATGACGTGCTTTTGGTAGTATGCTTTCGTCGTGTGAGCGACATAGGCAAGATAAGGATGCTGACCAATCGCGCCATCGGCGCCCTGGCGGATGTTATCTCACGTTTCGAGGCCGACCACGGCGATATCGGCGCAGGGGAAGGGTACGCCGAGTCTGCCGGGGCTGTAGTGGACAGGATGCTCAGTACCGAAGGAGTCGACAGAGATGGCACTGATTAACCTTGCCGCGGGAGAGATAAACTACAAGATCGTCTATTACGGCTGCGGCCTGGGTGGCAAGACCACCAGCGTGCAATACATCTACAAGAAAGTCAATCCCGAGGTCAAGGGCAAGCTGGTATCCATAGCCACCGAGGAGGAGCGTACCCTGTATTTCGACTTCCTGCCCCTGACGCTGGGCAAGGTGCAGGGACTGAACACCCGCTTCCACCTGTACACGGTGCCCGGCCAGCGCCAGTACAATGCCAGCAGGAAGCTCGTTATCCAGGGCGTGGACGGGATAGTCTTCGTCGTCGACTCACAGTTGAACCGTCTCGACGACAACGTGGAGAGCTACCTGAACATGTGGGAGAACCTGCAGGAGCAGGGCGATAACCCGGCGGACCTGGGCCTGGTCCTGCAATACAACAAGCGCGACCTCACCGACAAGTTCCCGTCTTCCGATCTTGACGAACTGCTCAACCAGACCAGGTCACCCGCATTCGAGACCTGCGCCCTCACCGGCGAGGGTGTCTTCGAGGCCCTGCGCAACGTCAGCAAACAGGTCATCGCCAAGTCCGGCGACCGCTCCTAACGCCTTCGCGGCACCGTCCTATGCTCCAGAACGGCTTTCGCCAGCCCGGCCCCGTCCCGCACGCTGCCGTCCACCCCGGTCCAGCATCGCAAGAGTTGTTCCCGCCGATGGCTGTCGCTGCCACCCAGCTGCGCCAACCCGTACCGCTCCGCGGCTTCGACGGCGCTGACGCTGGCGGCGTCATCGGGCCAGTTGCCGTTGAAGACCTCGATACCGTCGACCTGCGCCGCCACCCTCCTCACATGATGGTGTCCCGCATCCAGCCCGCCTCTGATGCCGGCAAAGGGATGAGCCCAGACCACCGCTGTCCCGTGAGGCCGGTAACGGCGCGGCGGCAGCTGCTGCGACGGCTCCAGACCGGACAGGAAATCAGTATCCGGTGAGAAGAGCAGGAAATCACCCTCCGGCGATGATATCTCCACCCCCGGGACAAGGCTGAGTCCCGGTGGGGAGAGGCGCTTCATCTCCAGGTAATCATCCAGATCGCCGTGGTTGGTGAGACAGGCCACATCCAGGCCCAAGGCCTGGATGGCATCGAGGTACTCAGCCAGTCCCATGGATGAGCACCTGCTGCCGGGGCTGGTATGGACATGGATATCGAGACGCAATGCCGGTGCCCGGACTATCCCTCGTTCTCGTGGGTAGCGATTATCTCGTCAAGCCTGGCGGAGTAACGCTCCAGCAGCGATTCCGAGTCTTCCGGCGTATCACCTTCCGCGTATATCTCGAAGAGCGGTTCGTCCGGAGAGGGCAGCACCTGGGCCCATCCTTCGTCGTGGAACACCTTGATCCCGTCGAGGCGACTTACCTCGTGTCCACCGTCCACGCTCTCGGATATCTCCCTCATGGCCACACCCTTCAGTGACCAGGGACAACTCTTGGCCTGATGCATCAGGGTCGTATCGGGTATCCCGGCCACCAGCTCGGAAATGGTCTTGCCGGACAGGGCCAGCAGCTCCAGTACCTTGCCCAGGCTCATCAGGGCGTCATGGGCCGGCAGGAACTCCGGGAAGATGTAATCGCCGCCGCCTGCCCCGGCGAAGATGACGCCGGGTTCCATCGAGGCCTCGGTGATGGCCGCCTGCGACACCTTGGTCCTCATTATCTCGCAGCCGGTGCCGGCAACCAGCTCTTCCGCCAGTCTGGATACGGTCAGCGGTACGGCTATCTTCCCCTCGCCCTCGCTCTGCGCTACGAGGCTGATCAGAAGGAAGAGGGCCTTTTCCGGCGACAGCTCGCTGCCGTTCTCGTCCACCAGGAAGATATTCTCCGCGGCGTTGTCGATGGTTATGCCCAGGTCGGCGCCTGCGGATTCCACAAGCTTCTGCATGCGCGACGAGCCCGTATCCATCCGTGGCGCCGCGGTGGAGGTCTTGTCCTCGTCGAGGAAGGAGTTCAGCGCGATTATCTCGGCTCCCAGCTTGGAAAGCATACGGTTGGCGATGAGTGAGGCGCTGCTGTAGCTGTAATCGAGCACGAAGCGGAAGTTGCGCTCTCGTATCTTCTCCACGTCCCAGTTGGAGAGCAGCCCCTGGATATAGGACTCGACGGTGCGCGCCGGATAGAAGATCTGCCCGATCTCGTTGTAGAAGGCGCGCCGGTAATCGTGCCGGTTGTAGTATTTCTCGATATCCCTCTCGCTGGACTTGGAGATGGCGTTGCCCGGAGGCTCGAAGAAGAGTATCTGCATCACCTCCGGGTGCCAGGCGGAGACGCGCACGTGGATGCCGCCGGAGGCGTTGCCGCACTTCAGCTCGAAACGGTTGACCGAGGCCGGCGTCACCCTCAGGTCCCTGGCGTTCACCCCGGTGGAGTTGAGGCCGGTCATGATCGCCCTCTTGATCATTCGTGAAGCCGGATGTTCGTCGCGGCTGCAGCATACCTGGGCGCCCTTGTTCAGCGTCGTCCCGTAGGCCATGGCCAGTTTCAGGGCCAGGTCGGCGGTGATATCGACGTTCACCAGGCCCGATACGCCGTCCTTGCCGAAGAGCATGCTCAGCGCCCGCCATTCCCAGATGATGCTGGAGAAGACGTGGGCGCCGGCCTCGATGACCTTGAAGGGGTAGATCTTCACGTTGTTGGAGATCATGCTGTGCTCGCCGATGCTGCACTCGTCACCGATGGCGGCGTTGGGCGAGATGGTGGCGCTGGCCTTGATGTCGCAGTTCTTGCCGACGATACAGCCACTGACCTTGGCGCCGGCACCGATGTAGGTGTTGGAATCGACGACGCAGTGGTCGGTCTCTGCGTTGTCCTCGGCCACCACGTTGTTCCCCAGGATCGTATAGGGTTGTATCTTGGCCTCCGGGCTCACCTTTGCGTAATTTCCGATGAGCGCCGGACCGCGGATGTTGTCGATGCTGTCCAGGTTGGTCTTATCGCCGATGAAGATGTTCTCTTTCAGCCTGATGCCGGGGATGTTCACCTTCACCTTGCCCTCGAGGGCGTCGTGGTTGGCGCGCAGGTACTGGTTGGTGTTGCCGATATCCTGCCAGTATCCCTGACAGGGATAGCCGTACATGGGTTTGCCCTCTTCCAGAAGCTTTGGGAACAGCTCCTGGCTGAAATCGTACTTGGTGTCGGCGGGGATGTGCTCGAACACCTCCGGCTCAAGGACATATATGCCGGTGTTCACGTAATCACTGAAGACCTGTCCCCAGCTGGGCTTCTCCAGGAAACGCTGGATATGGTTGTCGTCGTCGATGATGACCACCCCGAACTCCAGCGGGTTCTCCACGCTCATCAGGGCGATGGTTATCATCGAGCCCTTGCTCTTGTGAAAATCCACTATCTCGGTGATGTTGAAATCCGTCAGGGCGTCGCCGCTGATGACGACGAAGGTCTCGTCGAGGTATTCGGCGGCGTTGCGCACGCTCCCAGCCGTCCCCAGGGGGGTCTCCTCCACCGAATAGGTGAGGTTGACTCCCAGGGCGGACCCGTCCCCGAAATAGCCGCGGATGTTCTGTGGCAGGAAGGCGACGGTGGCCACGATGTCGGTGATGCCGTGCCCGGCCAGGAGTTCGATGATATGCTCCATGCATGGCTTGTTCACTATCGGGACCATGGGCTTGGGCTGGTTGCTGGTGAGCGGCCTCAGCCTGGTCCCCTCCCCTCCGGCCATCACAACTGCCTTCATCTGTCCCCTTTCCTGGTCCTTTTCCCGGTTTCCCGTCGAAAGAACAGCCCTTCGCCGTTCGGCGGCCACCGCACCGACCCGGCGCCATAGCCGTGTTATGACCTGGCGGCGGTGTCATGGCTGTGGTGCCCGCCCGCCCGGCGCCGCCATGGCCGTGTGACGGCCCAGCGGCGCTGTCTTCACCGTATGCGTTATTATATCCCGTTTATGCAACCGTCAACCTGCAGGAAGCACGCAGGCTACATTCATGGCTTCACCGGCAGGCCCGGCTGTCGAGCATACGGAGGCAGGGAAGCGGTCCCTCTCCTACCCCCCGGGCCGGATGCGCGACCCGGCCCTTACCCTGGATGTTCCCTCCAGCGCGTAAACAGCCCCGGACAGCAGGGAACCGGCCACTCCCAGCCAGAACAACCACAGCCCGATATCATGGCCCGCCGGGGCAAGCCCCGCCATGACCGCCACTATCGCCGCCATCAGTATGGCGGTATAGGATTTGCCCAGCCAGGACACGCGGATCACGATCCCCCGCCGCTCAAGCAGCTTATACCCGAACAGTAGAATAATATCCCGTGACACCACCAGCACGACGCCGGCAAGGGGCAGCAGGCCCCTGGTCGTGAGGGCGATCACGGCGGCGCCGATGAGTATCCTGTCCGCCAGGGGGTCGAGAACCTTCCCTGCCTCGCTGACGCTGCCGGTCCTGCGAGCCAGCTGTCCATCCAGGAAATCAGTCAGCGCCGCCAGGAGGAAGACCACGGTGGCAGCGGTACTGGAACCGTCCCTGGACAGGTAGACCAGGAAGAAGACCGCCGGCGCTGCGACTATCCTTGTGGCGGAAAGGGCGTTTGCCGCAGTGAACAGGTTGCCTCCGTTGTCTCTGCTTGGACAGGCCGGGGATAAGATATCACAGGAACGGAAAGCAGGACACCACTCCGAATCCTCCCCGGAGCCAATGCCGCCATGGAGCCCGGCGAGCGGTATGGCCCCGGCGACATCGTCGCTCTTTTTTCAGGTCACTGTTCCAGTCTGCCGTTTTCCCTGGACCAGGCGATGATGCCGCCGGAGAGGTTGTAGACATTCTCCAGGCCCTGCTCGCGAAGGTAGCGGCAAGCCGCCTGGGAACGGTTGCCACTGCGGCAACTGAGTATTATGGGCCTCTCACCCCGGCGTCTGAGAACCTCGATGCTGGAGCCGATCTTCCTCAGGGGGACATGTATGGAATCGGGGATGCGCAGGGAAGCGTACTCATGTGGTTCCCTCACATCCAGGATGACCGCCTGTTCCTGCTCGACCATCCGTTCCGCCTGCCGTGAATCGAGTTGGCGGCAATCGTCCTGCCGCGCGTAAGCATGACTGCGTCTCAGTTTCATCTTTCCTCCGTCTTGCGGGTCTTGTCATTCCAGCCGCGCCGCCAGCATGCGGCGGGCTGACGCCATTTTTGACGCAGCGGGTGGGGAAAGGGTTCAAATGGCCCACCAGACCGAGACCGTGGCGGAAGATCTCAGGCTGACCCCATCACAGTGAGCTGAATATCAGCGCTACGGACATCACCACGAACAGGGCAGCCACAAAGTACTCGAGGATGGACACCTTCAGCTGCGCAGCTATATACGGAGCTACCTGGCCACCGATGATGACCGCCGGCACGGTCATCACGATTATGTTCCAGGGGGTGACCGTCCCTTCGACGCTGGAACCCGCCAGATGCACCGATGAAGCCACGATGGCGGTCAGCGCCACGACCATGTGGCTGGTGCCGATGGCAACGCGGATGGGTATCTCGGTGATGAGCATGGTCACTATGCCCAGCTCGCCGATGCCGAAACCGGCTACGCCCTGGAAGAGGCCGCCGGTGCCGTAGCCGATAAAGCGGGTGCGATAACCACAGCGGCAATAATAGTATGTGTTGCCTCCTCGGTCCGTGAACTCCACGTTCGTCATGTGCTGGGGATGATGTTCATCGATGAAACGGTTCTGGATGCTTTCTATCTTCGCCTTCACCCTCTCCCGGCTGAGCATCAGGTAGACCGCTCCCAGCAGAGCCAGGGCAACCAGGACACGGAACACGTGCACCGGCACCGCGAAGGAAAGCAGGGCGCCGGCCACCACGAAAGGCACCGCTCCCAGAACCGCATATATGCCTATCTTCCTGTCGACCAGACCGAAGCGGATGAAGGCCAGCGCCGAGCTGGAGAGTCCAAAGGACTCGGTGATCAGTCCCAGCTTGACCGTCTGCTCGGGCGACAGCTCATCGGCGAAGATGGGGAACACCAGGACAAAGAAGGGGACGAAAAGGGCGGCGCCGCTGATGCCGACGGTGTTGACGACTGTGGCGATAACCAGCGCCGTGGGGAACATCCACCAGTACTTGAGCCAGTAGGAGGAATCGTTCCCGGCGGAATAGATCAACACGGCCAGAAACAGGGGTATGACCAGCAGCACAAGTATCTGCTCGCGTTCTATGATCCTGTGTCCCAGGCTCAATGAGCGATCCTTTTCTGTGGATGATGCTTGTCTGCGGATGATCCTTGTCTGTACGCGACGCTCGTCTGTACGCCCCCGCGCCTGGCCTCTCGTTCCTATACCTGGCCTCTAACATACCCGTTTTGCGGTTTCTTTCCACATGTGGAGCCTGCCTCCTCCTCAAATAACCTGGTATCACAATTGTATGTCAACATAACCAGTGCCGCCTTGTCCCGTTTGATCCATCTTTTTACTTGATGTTTGACCATTTATCTCATTATTGATTGGTCAATATACATCATGCCTTCCCCTGGTTCTGGTTAGTTTGCGTCATGCTATGGAAGCACATCGGGTATATACTGAGATTTCAATTTCACCTGCAGGATGGAGTCGCTTCCATTGAACGAACCGTTCCTGGTGGTGAGGGCGTGGGGTTTATACCAGAAAAACTGTTTGCGGGCCAAAGCGGGGCATGCCAAAGCTCAGTGGCCGAAAACAGGTGCCGGGTATTCATCCTTTCCCCCCGGTATTATCATCTCATCTCCACTGGCCTGCGCCTGATGATCCGTCCTGCAACCCTGTTCCATGGTCTTTCCCACGATCACCGTTTCCCGGTGCATGGCAGAAGAGCCATCACCGTTTCAAGGGGGCATTGTGCGTGCTTGCCCAGGCAGGCCGAACCAATTTCTGCGGTATAAGCCGCTATATTTCCCATCAACCGCGTATATGCAAAGGAGGTGAATGATATGTCTACAGGTTCAAATCTGGTATTCAGGGCAACCATCGTCGTCCTCGGCCTGCTGTTGCTTGTGGGGGTATTGTTCAGTTTGACCAGCGTGACCGGGAAGGCCGGCGCGATGAACGCCGGAGAATGGGCTCAAGTAGCTGACGCGATCGATACATATATCGGTCACCAGTATGTTCCTGCTGATGATGGTGAAGCCGGCTTTCTGATCGAGGGTGGCCCCTGGACCGGTACGGGAACGACCCTGAAAGACAGGATCGATTCCAACAACGACGGTGTCATCCTGGGAGAGGGTGACGACGCCGCCAACGCACCGGTACTGGTTGACGTCTACAGTCCGTTCAGCACCTTCATCCCCGGTACTTCATACCGGCTGGTTGGCTCATGGCGAACTGGCGCCGACACGACCAATGCTCCGGCGGTACAGAGCAAGGTCGCCGCACACAGGGCGGCGGGCTTCAGCGACACCATAGTCGCCTACTGCGTTACCGGGCATACCGAGAGCCCCAATACCATGGCTTACGGCGCGATGAGCGCCGCCGGCTATTTCGGCAGTCCCAACCCGACCGTGCTCGACCTCAAGTGGGGCCGCCTGGGATGGGGAGGCAGTGTCGGCAACCCGTCATACGCAGGGATCAAGAGCTATACGGCAAGCCTGGCTGCGCCAGTGCCATCGCCGCTGGCCACAAGCGCTGCCTGCGCCGGGGTGTCGCCCCCGCCTGAACTGGTGCGATGCGCGGCGGACAACGGGCTGACCGGTGTGGGGATAACCTCAGCCTGGCCTGCATCGGACGACCCGCTCTACCAGCCGGTCGACCTGCGCAGCAGTATCGGTAACACCATCGCCGACCAGACCACCGGAGGCGCCTATGCAATACAAGATCCACTGCAGACGCTGTTCAATCCCACAGGCGGCACCTGGAACAACCTGGCTTTGCTGGACTCTTCAGGCGCCAGGACCATCGTCTTCCTGAACCGTACGCAGCACACGGAAGGCATTGCGGCCCAGGGCGCGAGGATGCTTGGCTACCAGGCCAACTTCCTCAGATGGGGCCTGCCCATGTGGAACTCCAGCACGCCCCCGGGGTGGGCTGAACAGTTCAGTCTGGCCGGCCGAGGTTATGACTACCCGATGGCAAGCGGTAGCGTCGACACCACCGCCCCCACCATCACCTCCGGCCCCACGGCCACGGTGACCGGTGA
>CAZCCR010000017.1:37700-43853 GCA_964497425.1 uncultured Gaiellales bacterium | reverse complement strand
TATCCTGCCGCCGTCGGCGGCCCTTGCCCCGTCCAGGCTGCCGAAGGGGTTGACCGGTACCTCCACCGTCTTGCAGCCCAGCAGCGAGTTGCCGCCGCTACCGACGTTGATGCCGTAGGCGCAGACGGTGTGACGGCCCGCGGTCGATATGCTGGCGTCGGATGAATAACCATGGTCTCCCGTGTACGAAGGATAGACAGCAGCTATATCGTTGCGGGTCTGGCTGGCGCTGACGCTGGACTGGTACCTGCCATCCACATAGAGATGGACACTGATGGGATTGGTTGTATCCGGGTCGATCGCCCAGCCGTCCACTCTCACCTGTCCCGGCGAATCGGTGTTTATCCCATCCAGCGAGCCGAAGGGACTGACGGGGACATCGGCGACCTGGCACCCCAGAAGCGTGTTGCTGCCGGGGCCGGTATTGATGCCGTATACGCAGACCGTGTGGGAACCAGCGGAGAGGTCTATGTCGGAAGAATACCCGTGATCAGGGCCATATGCCGGGTAGGCGGCCTCCACATCGGGGCGTGCCTGGGAAGCCAGCACCTGCTTCACCGGGGAGCCGTCGACATAGATATGGACATCGATCGATTGGGTAGTGTCCGTGTCGATGGTCCAGCCGCTGACCCGGAACTGGCCGGGAGCGGAAAGACGGAGGGAATCGATACTGCCGATGACCTGATAGTCGTACTCAGCGACGCCGCCGAAGTCGGTGGTCCAGTACCAGCCGTACTGGGAGTTCGCGTTGTAGCAGCGGTCGATGCCGATGGCGAGGAAGTTGCCGCTGAGCATGTTGGCGTTGTGGCTGGGAGAGTTGCGCCAGGCGTCGAACACCGTCGAGGCGCTGGTCTGCCCCGCCGCAATATTCTCACCGAGCCAGGTGTTATATGTGTAACCGGCCGCCCTGATCCTGTCCCAGGGCGTCCGTCCGTCCAGGCTGTCATGGGAGAAATAATTATTGTTGGCCATGTCGCAGCTGTGTTCCGCAGATGCGACCGAGAGAGAATGGGACAAGGTAAGGGCAGGCAGGCCGTTGGTCGTGCGGTAGTCGTTTATCAGCGTGATGAACTGCAACTCCTCATCGTCGTAGGCATAGGCGGCAGGGGCCATGAACAGGCAGGCGAGGAATATGACCAGCCCCAGGATGAGGGTGGCATTCCTCGGGCCGGGGAGAAAACGGGTGACTTTCTCGTTCATTGCTGCGACCCTCTCATTCAGCTCTGTGATTCACGGCAAGACCCATCGGCTTTCCACTGATTTAATCGGTAGCGGGGGCCTGTTTTATTAGCGATGGAGAGGAAAAACGGATACTCTCTGGGGCATCTGTCACGCCTGTAACATTTCCCAACATTTCCTAACAGGCCCCTAACTTGACTTTGCAGATGCCAATGGCTACCTTTGGAACAGAAGCAACCTTTGTAGCTCCGGGCCTGGATCGCGGTCTCAAATCAGAAAAGGTTTCCAGGGCTCCCGGGCATAGGTTGATTATCAGAGGCGATCTTCCGATGAATATATCGGCGGAAGCGCCCGCTGAGGATGGATTCTGTACAGGCGACAGCATGCGGCACCGAGAACATATTTTCAAAGACAAACGAACTGGGAAAAGGGTATGAAAGACAACAGGCGGCACATCTTCTTTCGTTACGTTCCGGCCACAGTAATCCTGAGTATTGTACTGGCTCTGCTGGTTCTTGCGCCAGCCGCCGGCGCCTCCCAGCCGTGGAACTGGGTCCACCAGGGCAACGGAAGCGGCGCCACCCTTTTCGGGGCGAGTTTCGTAAACGGGGATACGGGCTGGGTCTCCGGCGACAACGGCAAAGTGCTGAAGACAACCAACGGTGGTCAAAGCTGGACCAGCGATGCCAGCGGCATCCCCTCTGATGTCGTGGTCCATGATGTACATTTCCTCAACAACAGCACCGGCTTCGCCGTGGGATGCCAGGGTGCCAGCTGCACCAGCAGCGGCGTCAACGGCCGTGTCTACAAGTATTCGAGCGGCACCTGGACGGCGATGAACATCCCCGGTGACACCAAGGCGCTGGTGACCGTCCATATGGTCGACGCCTCCCACGGGTGGGCCGCCGGCGAGGATGGCGAGGTGCTAAAGACCGTGAACGGCACGGACTGGAGCCGGGCCAATACGGGTATGACCGCGGATTATACGATCAACTCCATAGACGCGGTGACGTCTACAGCTGTATGGGCCGCCGGTCAGGATATATCCGGTGGCTCACCGGGCGAAGGGGCTATATTCAAATACAACAACGGTTCGGGAAGCTGGAGCAAGCTGATACCCACCAGCGCACCGGGCTTCCTCACCTCCATCGATATGGTGGACACCGGCACCGGGTACGCGGTAGGGGGAGTAGACAAGGCTTACAAGACCACCGACGGCGGCAGCAACTGGGTTCTCCTCGACACCGGGTTGTCCGGAACCATGGTTCCGCCGATTATCACGGACATCTCTTTCATCGACCAGAATGTCGGTTTTCTGTCGGACCGCGGCAAGGTAGTCACCACCGTCAACGGAGGACAGACCTGGACCGAGGAGACCGCGGGCAGCTCCTCGACCGTACTGAACACCGTGACAACCACCGTTGATGACGCAAGCGGCAAAGTGACCACATATGTGGCCGGCGCCGATGAGTCTGTCCTGAAGCAGGTCATCTATGTGAACCCCTTCGGCAGCTTCGACAGCGCTTCGGCGGCGGGAAGCACGGGGAAGATCAACGTCAGCGGCTGGGCCATCGACCCCAACGCCGGCACCGGCTCCATCGATGTGCACTTCTACGTGAACGGACAGTTCAAGGGGGCCATCACCGCCGACCAGAGCCGGCCCGACATCGGCGCCGCCTATCCCGCCTACGGGGCGAATCACGGCTTCAGCGGCCAGATAGACGCTGTAGCCGCATCCAACACCGTCTGTGCGTATGGCATCGACCAGGGCGCGGGCGGGAACGCCCTTCTGGGTTGCAAGGTTGTGAATGTTTCCGACATCAACCCCATCGGCAGCTTCGACAGCGCTACGGGCGCCTCCTTCGGCAAGATCAACGTCAGTGGCTGGGCCCTCGATCCAAACGCCGGCACCGGCTCTATCGACGTGCACTTCTACGTGAACGGACAGTTCAAGGGGGCCATCACCGCCGACCAGAGCCGGCCCGACATCGGCGCCGCCTATCCTGCCTACGGGGCGAACCACGGCTTCAGCGGCCAGCTCGACGCCGTCGCCACCAGCAACACCGTCTGTGCCTACGGCATCAACAAGCCGGGTAGTCCCGGTGGCAACGTGCTGCTTGGGTGCAGGGCGGTCAGCGTCCAGGTAAATCCCTTCGGCAGTTTCGACAGCGCATATGCCGACAGCGCCAACGGCAAACTGAATGTCAGCGGCTGGGCCATCGACCCCAACGCCGGCACCGGCTCCACCGACGTGCATTTCTATGTAAACGGCCAGTTCAAGGGCGCCATCACCGCCGACGGCAGCAGGGCGGATCTTGACGCCATCTTCCCCTACGGCCCCAACCATGGCTTCAGCGGCCAGATTGACAATGCGGGGACCGGTAACAACACTATCTGCGCCTACGGCATCAACACTGGGGCAGGAGGAAACGTGCTGCTGGGCTGCCGGGTCGTCAATGTCCCCACCGGCAACCCCTTCGGCAGTTTCGACGGGGCATCGGACGCTTCCTTCGGCAAGATCAACGTCAGCGGCTGGGCCATCGACCCCAACGCCGGCACCGGCTCCATCGACGTGCACTTCTACGTTAACGGCGTCTTTAAGGGGGCGCTCACCGCCGACGGCAGCCGGTCCGATCTGGACGCCATCTTCCCCTATGGCCCCAGTCATGGCTTCAGCGGGCAGATAGACGCCGTCGCTACCAGCAACACCGTCTGTGCCTACGGCATCAACAAGCCGGGCAGTCCCGGTGGCAACGTGCTGCTTGGGTGCAGGGCGGTCAGCGTCCAGGTAAACCCCTTCGGCAGCCTGGACGGCACTTCAGCGGCCGTGGACGTTTACGGCCTGAGCACCGGCAAGCTCGATGTCAGCGGCTGGGCCATCGACCCCAATGCCGGCACCGGCTCCATCGATGTGCACTTCTACGTCAACGGCCAGTTCAAGGGGGCTATTACCGCCGACGTCAGCAGGGCTGACCTCGACGCACTCTTCCCCTACGGCCCCAACCATGGCTTCAGCGGCCAGATCGATGTCGCCGCCTACAACGCTGTCAATACCGTCTGTGCCTACGGCTTCAACACCGGAGCAGGTGGAAACGTGCTGCTGGGCTGCCGGGCGGTGTCCGTACCGCCGCCTGCCTGACGGGCAGGTGCTGCGGCTTCCGATGTTGAATTAACAGGGCAAGGCGAACAAACGCTACAGTCAACTGCTGTGGCGGGATATTTATCGTCCCGGGATATATCGGGCGATAACAGATCAGAGTGCCATGTCCTTCCCGTCCACAAAAAATCTTTCCTGGCGGCGACTCTGCACCGGCACGTGCTTGTTCCTGGCTGCGCTCCTTCTCAGCCTGTTTGCCGGGGTAACGGGCGGCAGCGGCGGCCCGCCGGAGACGACTGGTGACGATATCGTCCAGGAGGGCAGCGATTTCGTCGGCGGCGGTCTCAGCGGCCTTACCGTCGAGTCCGACGGCGTGGGAGAGGTGATGCGCCTTGCGGCTGACAGCAGTGAGGGGACATACACCTCTTCCATATTCAAGGCAGACTACCCCTTCAACGCTCTCGGTCTTCACTGGTTGAGCCGCGACCCGGCGGCAGGTGAGGTCGTGGCAGAGGTGCGGCTCAGCTCCGATGGAGAGCGATGGGGGCAATGGCAGCCGGTGTCCACGACCGTTGACGGGGTGCCCGATCATATCGGTGAAACCAGGTCCGCGGGCGAGACCATCGGTGACCTCGTATTCTATAAGGAAGCCAGGTACTTCCAGTATCGCATGCACTTGCGTGGTGGCCAGTCAGGTGAGAGTCCTCTCCTGGAGAGGGTCACGGCCAGCTATATCGATGGGGCGGGGTACCACCAGCAGCGACTGTCACTTGCCGCAGCCTGGGAGCGGATGAAGAGCCTGGGGCAAGTACAAACTGCCGAGGCCGGCTCCCGCATCATTTCAAGGGCGGAATGGGGAGCGGATGAGTCGTTGATGAACTGGGATCCTCAGTACCAGGAGCCGAGGAAGCAGATCATCCACCACACGGCTACCAGCAACTACGATATGGATCCGGCCGCTACGATCCGGTCCATCTATTATTATCATGCCGTCAGCCTGGGCTGGGGTGATATCGGCTATAACTACCTGATCGACCAGTACGGCAATATCTACGAAGGCCGTTGTGGAGGCAACGGCGTCATCGGCGGCCACGCCCTCTCATGGAACTACGGTTCCATCGGCATCGCCGTACTGGGAGACTACTCCGGAACCGGTGTCTCTGCTCAGACGTACAACGCTCTCGTAGACCTGATGACCTGGAACTCCAACGTGAACAGGATCAACCCCCTGGGTAATGATTGGCTCAACGGCACCTACTCTCCCAATTATCTGGGCCACAGGGACGTCTATTCGACTAACTGCCCGGGAGATTACCTTTATATGCGGATACCATCAATCAGGAACGCCGCCTATGTGCGATATGTAGTCCCACGCGGGACCATGGACTACGCATACATCGATGGGCCCGGGCGTCTCAGCGTCGGGGGCTGGGCCATCGATTCAAATGTCATCGAGCCCATCGATGTGCACGTATATCTGGATGGGCTGCCCGTCGCGGCTCTTACCGCCGACGGCGACCGTCCCGACGTGGGCGCGGTCTATCCGGGGTTCGGTCCCGACCACGGCTATGCTCTGACGCTGCCGGATGTCACCTCGGGGCAGCACAGCGTCTGCGCCTACGGTATCAACGTGGGGGACGGCGGCAACGCGTTGCTGGGCTGCCGTTCCATCGATGTTCCCGTCGCCCCCTTCGGCAGTCTGGACAGCCTCTTCGCTGTCGGCCCCGACCAGGTCAGAGTCAGCGGCTGGGCCATCGATCCGGATACCTCCGGCGCCACGGACATACATATCTACGTGGACGGGCAATGGCGGGCGGCTGCCACCGCCGACGGCGACCGTCCCGACGTGGGCGCGGTCTATCCGGGGTTCGGTCCCG